>NZ_QUEY01000010.1:0-11284 GCF_003478275.1 Roseburia sp. AM51-8
TGGGCATTAACGGATCCTAAATACACGGATTCAGAAACGGGAATTTCATGGTATATTAGAGACGGAAAATATCCGTATATGGTAGGTGAGGATGCAGAAAAGTTCCGAAAACTTTGTGAAGAATCCGGGGAGTTCCCTCTAAAGAAATTTGGGGAAATGACGGGATTAATACAGAAATTAGATGACAATACAGTAGCGTATGTGGGTGATAACGGAATTGCAGTTAAATCTAAAGATGGGAAAGAGATGTTTGTGGACACATCAGGCTTGTCATATGATATTCTTATGGATATGTTCAGAAATTTGCCTAGAAATGGGAATTTTTTCAGCAATAAGTATTGGTCAGATAATATACAGAAAGCACAGGCTCGGAGCTGATGATACGTTATATTGCAAGAGTGTGTATGCTTGGACTCCGATAGGAGAAAGCAGATTGGTTCTGATTGACAGAAGAATCATATGGTTTTAGGATTGATTTTTTCAATCATAGGATTTATGGAGCGCAAGGAAAATGACTTTGGGGTTGTAAACGAGTGTGATGATATGGGGCTGGGAGAACAAGTTATTTTATCCGATAAAAAAAGCAATATAACGATGCAATCAAGGCTTATGAGCATACCGGTAACGGTGTAAGCTGGTCGCAGTTTGAATGGAAAACTTACGATACACAGATGACAGTCACATTTGAGGATTCGGTGAAAGTTGAAAGCATTTCAAAAGGAATGAATGTGATAAATGGGTAGATGCAATGGTAAATAGGAGGGACATGGTCTGCCGAAAGCATTGGATGACCTATTAAATATTCGGGAGGGAATCTGACCTATCAGGATTACGCAAGCGATATCCGGGAAATTTTAGCATATAAACAGACGCAGCACAAAGATATTATGTCTGAGTTAAACGTACAGTTTTTCATGGCAGACGGTACAATTCAGATAAAATGATTGGAGGAACAGAAATATGAACATTGGTTCTGGTCTGGATACCGTATCTTCATTGTACGGTCAACAAAAAAGTAATTATATGAAAGCACCTGCATCTGCGGAAAAGACATTTTATACGGCTGAAACACCAAAGGTATACCAGATATTCACAACAGATAATATGTTGTGGACAGGAGGTAATGGTACAGGTCTTTCTTATTGCCTTAAATATGCGGATGATTCGACGGATGAAAATCCAGTGGTGTTAGCGAAAGGTGTGGATGAAAACGGGAAAGAGTTTGAGCAAAGAATTTATATCAATGATGTTAATCCATCAAATGCTACAGTAGTCGAAATGCGTGCATTGGAGGCACATTACAAAGTGGAAAAGCAGGGAGGTTTCACGTCTCTGCCGCTTGAAGCTGGTAATATGGGACTTAACGACAGAAGAGATTTTATTGCAATGTTCAAAAAAAGCATAGAAGATTTAAACAAATTGGGAAGGTTTGACTTATCGTTGCTTTGGACGAAAAGTATGGATACATATCTTAATTTGCCAAATGCAAATAGTAAGTACAAATAAGGCTTAGCTATTTGGACATAGAAGGAAAGAGAATTTAGAAAAAACGAAGGAGATTGAGACAATGCAGTCAATATCAAGTTATATTAATCCTAATACAAGAGGACTTACATCTAATTACAAAAATACAGCTATTAAAGATAAGGAAACCTATAATGAGGCGATGTCGCAGCACTTACTAAATCCGGTAGAAGATTTGGTTCAAGTGTTAAAAACACCTATAAAATTGGCGAAGAGTTCGTCACTTAGCAGACAGAATAATTCTGTTAATATTGCGGAAGGGCAAAGAATCCGTGTTAATGGAGGTCATGTGCTTACGGTTACGGCGCATGGAGTAGAGGTTTCTGGTGGAGATAATCCGTATGATACACAATCATATGTAAAAGCACAGAGAATGGCAGATGCATTGGCATCCATGCTGCGAAATGCAGGTGGGACAATGACTACTGTAGCACATTCAAAGGAGGAATATGCCCGGTATACAGAGGGAATTACGGATGTTATGTCTTATCTGGGTATAGACACTTCCAAAGATTTTACGGTCAATGGTATGAAATATAGCAAAAATAAAGATGGTTGGTATGAGTCAGAAGCGAACAGTGATGCGCAGGCGGCATATGAACAGTTAAAAGCGAATAACAGAACCTATCAGTTTGCAGACGAAAAAACCAAAAAACAGATTGCTTATATTAGTGATTATTACCTTCAAACAGTACCGGAGAGTGTAAAAGCGGCGTGGCAGGAAACATTAGAAGAAACGGGGGTTAATCCATTTCAGACTGATTTATCCAGTACATTAACGCAGCTATCTGTGGAGCAGGATTTTCAGACAGGTGGTAATGACAATATTTTTGGAGAAACGAAAGAAAGCTGTTTGGCAGCTATCAACAAAATATTGGAGAGAATAGAAAATCCATTGGCAGCAATGACAGAGGAAAGGGCAGCATATCTGCAACAGGAAAAAGAATTTTATACAGTGTTGGCATCTAAAATAGGAGAATAATTTTATGCATGATGCAAAAATGATATTGAAATTGGAGGAACAGAAGTATGTACGTTGGTTCTGATTTAAATACAGTATCTTCATGGTATGGTCAACAAAAAGGCAACAATAGGAAAGCCCCTGCATCTGCGGAAAAGACATTTTATACGGCAGAAACACCAAAGGTATATCAGATATTTACAACAGATAATATGTTGTGGACAGGAGGTAATGGTACAGGTCTTTCTTATTGTCTTAAATATGCGGATGATTCGACGGATGAAAATCCTGTGGTGTTAGCGAAAGGTGTGGATGAAAACGGGAAAGAGTTTGAGCAAAGAATTTATATCAATGATGTTAATCCATCAAATGCTACAGTAGTCGAAATGCGTGCATTGGAGGCACATTACAAAGTGGAAAAGCAGGGAGGTTTCACGTCTCTGCCGCTTGAAGCTGGTAATATGGGACTTAACGACAGAAGAGATTTTATCGCAATGTTCAAAAAAAGCATAGAAGATTTAAATAAATTGGGAAAGTTTGACTTATCGTTGCTTTGGACGAAAAGTATGGATACATATCTTAATTTGCCAAATGCAAATAGTAAGTATAAATAGTGCTTAGTCATTTGAACATAGGAAAAAAAGAGAACTTGGATTACATGAAGTGTATGAGACAACTGGATATGATGCACGCAATGCGACATATAAAAATGGTACTTTTATTGCAGAGGATGGTACAGATTTACTTGCATTGTTTAAGGAAAAATCTAAAAATGGTGCAGGGTATGAACTTTATTCTAAGAGATGGCTAGAATATGCTAAGAATGGCTGGAAGAAAGAAAATGATTTAGTGTTGAAAATAGGCTTTGACAGCAGTGGATTGTATGATATAGGGCAGGAAAAAGGATATGGAGCAGCACAGAATATGTGGATGAAAGGTGTTAGCCAAAGTATGTTTGAAGCTAGAGTGTGACCAATGGATGACAGAAAGTATGAACCGCTTTAAGAAGTGGTTGAATAAAATTTTTTATTAAAACTTCAAGCTGTTGGAGGTGGATTTATGGGAATCTCTTTTTCAAATATAGGAACAGTTGGAAAGGAACAGCTAATTACTTCTGGTAGTAATGGAGAACCAAACTGGTCTTATATTCCATCGAAAGTAAAAAGTACAAAAAAAGCGAATAACAGAACCTATCAGTTTGCAGACGAAAAAACCAAAAAGCAGATTGCTTATATGAGTGGTTATTACCTTCAGACAGTGCCGCAGAGTGTCAAGGCAGCATGGCAGGAAACATTGGAAGAAACTGGTTTTAATCCATTTCAGACGGATGTAACCAGTATATTAACGCAGCTATCGGTAGAGCAGGATTTTCTGACAGGTGGTGATGACAATATTTTTGGTGAAACGAAAGAAAGTTATTTAGCAGCTATCGACAAAGTATTGGAGAGAATAGAAAATCCGCTGGCAGCCGTTACAGATGAAAGGGCAGCATATCTGCAACAGGAAAAAGAATTTTATACCGTGTTGGCATCTAAAATAAGAGAATAAAATGTCGGGAGGAATTTAAAAAATGATTGGAAGTATAGGAGCGGAGAGCCGTTATTCAACAGGTTATAACAACCTAAAACCAAATCGGAACCAGAATAAGTGGGCTGACACTTTGGCTCAGACGGTGGATAAGGAGGATATTAGCAGTAGAGCGGATATCAATCGTGCTAAGAAAAGTACAGTGATGGATTCTTATCTGGCACTGTCAGGAAAAACGATAAATACTTTGAAACAGGAATATTCAGAGTACGAATCCGAAAATTATAGAATCGTACCCGATAATGAAGCTGAATGTTTTGATATATACAATAAAGACGGGGAGCGTTTGGGGGCATTTTCCTATTCTGATATAAAAATAAGACAGGATGAAACAACAGGAAAGCAGTTTTTGATTTCTGAGCATGGAACGATGAGTTACGATGCCCTGGTATTAGATGATGAATTAAAAGATGCATTGCAGAATGTAATGGATAAAGATTCGCTGGATGTGGAGACTTTGCAGGGATTTACATTAAATACACATTCAGGTACCGGCATCCAGTATTTAGTAAAAGACGGTGAAGAAGGCAGAGGTGGCAAGGTTCTTCTGCAAAATGAAGCGGATCGGAAGAGGTATGAAGAATTAGCGCAGATGTATTTTGACAAATACCCTAATTTAATTGAGAGCCGGGAAGAAGGTTTTATCTGGGCTGATTTAGAAATTAGGGGAATGGCAAAACGGACAGATCAGGGCATTATATCCATAGGAGCTGATGGAATGTCATACAGTGACAATGAAAATTATAAAAACAATTGGAGTGTCCGGTTTTCTGGTTCTATGTATGAAAAGCTGTATGAATGGCTTCAGAATAACAAGGATAGCATGGAGGAAATCCATAAATTTTCTACATGGCAAAAGGTTTTTGACGAAATTGGTGGAACGTATGAAAGAGTCTGGTCGAAAGAAGAACTGGATCAGGGATATTTGAATAATTGAAAGAGGTGATATTATGCTAAGTATCAATACTAATTCTGCATATACATACGGCTGTCAGACAGCAGCATATCGCAGACCGAATATTCAAAAGACATTTGCAGGGACTGTGAATCAACAACTGACACCGCCTAGCGTGATCCATATAGGAGAATTAGGGTTTGGTGCAGACAATTTGGGACGGCAGTATGCATTGAATTATGCAGAAGACTCAACGGACGAGAATCCGATTGTAATTGCAAAAGGAAACGATGAATACGGACAGCAGTTTGAAGAACGGATTTATATCAATGACATAGATTTAAATAATGCGTCTTATTTGGAAATGGCTGCGTTGGCAGCACATACAAAAACAGATAGCTGTGTTCCAACGGCACTTTCTTCAGGACATCATGATTATTTCCAAAAGGAAAATTATGTGGATGACTTCAATAAGTGTATCGCCGATTTGTATAAAACGGGGTCTTATGATGCCGCTTTATATGAGACAGGCATATTGAGAAAATATATGGATTACTTTAAGTCTATAATAAAAAATTAGATTATATTGCTGATGGAGGGATTATAAATATGGTAAATATGATAAATACCGCTGTAAATAACAATATTTATGCAGGAAGAAAATCTGGTTCAAAATATAACCAGTCACAGGCTTTTCAACAAAAGGAAGTGTTAGAGATACCGGATGTTGCAGCAGTTAACAAATATGCAAATGTTCAAGAAATCTATGAGGCATTAAAATATAACGTGTCATGTAGAATAGATGAACAGGGGCAGGATGAAATTGCTGAGAAAGAAATGCAAAATGATGAACCAGAAATAAGCAATGATTCCAGTGAAAAAATGACAGCATGGTATCAGGGTGTTCCTCTGAAAGAGTGGGCATTAACGGATCCTAAATACACGGATTCAGAAACGGGAATTTCATGGTATATTAGAGACGGAAAATATCCGTATATGGTAGGTGAGGATGCAGAAAAGTTCCGAAAACTTTGTGAAGAATCCGGGGAGTTCGCTCTAAAGAAATTTGCGGAAATGACGGGATCAATACAGAAATTAGATGACAATACAGTAGCGTATGTGGGTGATAATGGAATTGCAGTTAAGTCTAAAGATGGGAAAGAGATGTTTGTGGACACATCAGGCTTGTCATATGATATTGTTATGGATATGTTCAGAAATTTGCCTAGAAATGGGGATTTTTTCAGCAATAAGTATTGGTCAGATAATATACAGAAAGCACAGGCACGGAGCTGATAATACATTATATTGCAAGAGCGTGTATGATTTGCAGAGAATGTGAACCAACAATTGACACCGCCCAGCGTTATACATATAGGGGAATTAAGGTTTGGTGCAGACAATTTGGGATGGTAGTATGCGTTGAATTATGCGGATATCGAAAGCTGTAATAAGATAGATACAGCTTTCTGGTGTTCTAAGGATTATAATGGAGTATTCAATAAAACCCAAGTGATTGGGAGGGAGAATCATGAGAATAGAGAATGGTTACTTACAACAAAGTATGTTATGCAGTAAAAATAATAGAAATGTAGTAGGAAATTTTTCTGATGCAATAAATAAAGCCCAAGAGTGTATAAATAATAAGATTAGCACAAGGGATTCCTATGTAAACAGTACAGATTATAGTAACTTTGGAATTTATACACAAAATAGTATCTCTCAAGATATTGAATTACCAATAGAGACAGAAAGATATAAAATTGAAGATGCTACATATGTGAATGGAGTAGCAGCATATGAGATTGTAGATAAGCAGACAGGAAAAGATTTTTATATAAGAGAAGATCAATTAGCAATTCAAAGAGATGAGAAAACAGGAATGGAGTTCCTGATTAATATGGATCAGCCATTTTCGTATAATGTAACCATGACAAGTGAACTGAAAAATCTTTTGAATGATTTGTCTGACAAAAGAAATATTGATATAAAGGAAATACCGCTACAGGGGGGATTGGTAGTAAATCGTGATCCAAAGACAGGGTTAAATTATTTGTCGATAAAGGGAAATGAGGCACAAGGAGTTTCGGTAATCATAACATCCGATAAAGATATAGAGACGCTGAATAAATTAGCTGATGAATTTCAAAAATATCCGGTAAGTTCACAGCGGTCTACGGCAGGATTATATGCTTTACTTGAGATATCAGGAAATCTGAAACGCGAAAAAGATGGTTTTACATTTTTGACTCCTAATGGAGTTACATATATTCCGTATGATGGTGATTCCAGCAAAGCATGGGAAATTGATATGTCGGGTTCCTGTTATGCTACTGCCAGAAAATGTTTGGCGGCAGAAAATGATTGTGCAGACATAAGTACATGGACAAAAAATTTGAAAGGAATAAAGATATATTATGGGGATAATTATGGCACCACTCAGAAAAATAATGCATATAAAGTTGATGATTTAGGCAGATATTATATGTTTGCATAAGATATATATACAAGTATGAACAGACAATGAAGTGTATGAGACAAATGGATGACAGAAAGTATGAACTGCCTTATTGTAGGATTGATTTTTCAATCATAGGATTTATGGAGCGCAAGTAAAATAACTTTGGAGTTGCAAAGGAGTGTGATGATATGAAAAAAATGATAGGAATGATAACCTTGCTGCTTTTGATGATGGGGGTAGTCGGCTGCAACGGAGAAAAAGTTAATATTGACTTTCCTTTTGAAATTGGAGAAGTTGAAAATATCGAAATGTACACTATACGGGAGTACCTGTATCAGCGGAAAAGAAAGTAGTCGTTGCAGAAACTGACATAACAGACTTGTATGATAAGTTTGAGGACTTGTCATTGATGGAAAAGCAAGTTGAGGAGACAACAGGAGGAGATGTGACCAGTTTTCGATTTAACCTTTCAGATGGGACAAGCTACGAACTGATTTATGTCTGTAATGGAGTCAAGAACGGAAAACTGAAATCTTCCACGGGTAATTTTGAATACTTTACAAGATCAGATATTGGCTCATACTGGTCAAATATTGACCTTGAAGCAGTTTCGGTTGAAGAAAATGAATTGCCGAAACTGACCAATTAATTATTATTTAATGAAATTGACAAATCTAAATTGAATGAGGGCAAAGCAAATGGAGCAGATTATAAATTATAGAGACATACCTACAGATAAAAAACCTGGTATTTTAAACGCTCTTGAGCAAATAGGTTTTATTCCAGCATACGGTGGGGTGAAAACAATGCAACGAATTATGGAAAAATCGATTCCGGGTTCAGGACCTCAATTCTATTTTGTTTTTCGCGAAGATAAGTTGATAGGGTATAATTTTCTTATTGGTGACACTAAAAGATATAAAGCATTCCCATGGCTTGCTATTAGTAATGCAGATGAACAGAAAATGGTTGTTTGTGAAAAAATGATGGGAATGCAGGTTGCTTTTTTCAAAAAACTTGGAATGCAGGATATAGCAGACCATTGTGTTAGGCTTATGGAAGATTACAGAAAAGAAATTGGAAAACGAAAAGAAAGTGACAGCAGATAAATTCCAGCCTTGATTTCCATAATACAGTGATATAATGCAATTCAAATAAAAAAGGGGTATTGATATATGCAGATTAGTTCCAACTATTCTATGAATGGTGTGCCATACGAAAACAGGCGCAGACAGGATAATATTCCTCAATTTAGTACAGAACGTGCTGAACAGGAAAATGAGAGTATAAATCCATATATGTCAGATGTAGATTTTGACGAAAAAGCATTTGATATGATTGGTCCGAATGCTCCGCAAGAGGTAAAGGACGCATGGATGGAAGCAGCGAAGGAAGTAAATGCGAATGGTATGGGAATAAAGAAAAACGGAATGTTGAGCCATATATCACAGATGATGGTACAAAGGTTGAATAAGCAGATGAAGGGTGAGGGCGATGTGGATAACATCGACATTTTGGGAAACACAACAGAATCTGCAATTCAGGCAACGAAACAGGCTTTATATCATTTAGACCATCCACTGGAATATGTTCCGAAAAGCATAGAGGTTCAGCAAGCCTGTATGAAAGAAAGAGAATTTTATGTTGCGTTTCTGGAAAGATTGGAAAAGTTATAATTGCCCGGAGCACAAAAGGGAGATTAGGCGTAAATATGATAAAAACAAAAAATATTTCAGAAATGTTAACTTCTTTAATTGAGGAGTATCGTTTTAATAAAAATACTCTTTCAAAATATTTAGAAATAACTGAAGAAACAGTAGATGGAGTAGCAAAGGGAAATGTGGAATGTTTGCCAGATGATCCTGCATTGCGTCTTAAAATACTTAGTAAAGCAGGATTTCTGTATTTTGGAGCGATTGAAGATAAGGATAGGCAACTAAGCAGTTTTTTGGAAGTGCTTGTTTCCTATCATGGCATATCCAAGCTAACGATAGCAAAAATGGCTGGTGTTGAGGAAAAAGATATTGACAGGCTTTTAGCCAATCCACCAGAAAAAGTTGAAATCGAAGTTAAATATAAAATTGCTGTGACTGTTATGGAACTGCGATACTTATTAAAAGATTGTGAACCACCTGTATAATTGGGAGGGCACTTAACGGTGAAACTTATTTCTTGGAGATTTATGACGATATATACTATATAGCATTAAGTTAATTTTAAACGGATTTTGAATGTATTTACAGGGAGGTTTTTATATGTCGATGAATGTTAGTGGATTAGGCAATACTTATAATGGCATCAATACAAATAGCAAACAATATAAGGCTTTGAAAGAAAAAGGCTGGTTATCTGGTGTTATGCAAAATGAAGCCATGATGTCACCAGAAGAAAGAATGATATATGAAACATTCGGAGGAAGAGATACCATTATTAAGAATCTGATGAAGCAATTTGATTCGGATGGTGATTTGCTAAATGCAAATGGGGTGGCAGGAATGGATGTTACCGGCAAGGGTACATCGTGGCAGCAACTCACGAGTGTATCTGAGGAATATCGTCAAAAGATGTTTGATAATGTGAAGAGGGAATTTATTCAGGAAAACGGTATTTCAAATGGTGATACAACTAAGCGTTCAGATATTTTCAAAGATTATCAGTTAAGTGTAAGCAAAGACAAACGTTTAAGTGGCACATGGACTTTAGAGCAATACGAAGGACAGTATAGAGCTGCTATGTATGCAGCAGTGAAATCAGCTAATCCAAATTGGAAACCGGGACAAAAGTTTGATACAAGCATTCTTGATAATGTCACAAGAGAATCAGTGGAATCTACTCTTGTCAAAAATGGTAATAGGTTAGTTCGCAATTCTATTGATGTATCAGTATAAAATTAGGAGATTTAGATAATAACACAAGGGAAGAAGTTGAAAACTTTTCAAAACTTCTGGTAACTATTTGAAATACATATCAATAGATACGATAATATAAATTATGTTTGTATTTGTTGATAATATCGGAAAAATTGTAAATTTATTTTCTATGTGAATTTTCATTTTGTAGGGCTGGCATTAGACCAGCCCTTGATTTCATTATAATAGATAAAAAGATATTGAATATATATGCACGGTAAAATGACTATTCTCAATAAATGATATTGAAAAAAGTAACCTCAGTGTTGTTGAAAAAAATCACCATAGTTCTAACGAATCTTCTGCATCTACCCACATCTGCATCGTTCCATCAAGATACAATCTTACATATTCAAGTGGCTCATCAATGGCAAGTGCGTTCAATGCACAGTCTGATCCGGGTGTGGTTTTTAAATCCTTTTCAGCTTCCCAACAGTCAATGCGGAGCATATAACCAGCAGAAGTATAAATATCAATGCTGTTTCTATGTGGATTGTATTCTGCAAATATTGTTCTCATCGTATAGAATCTCCTTATCATTCAATCAGTCATTTGTTACAAAAATCAGAAGCATTTCAATCAGTTCACCATGTCACTTTTATTTTGTGTTATACTGTTTTATAGATTTTTCTTGCCCTTGTATTTGCCCTTATCAGAGTTCGTAAACACTGACGGGACGATATAACACAAGGGAAACAATAAGGGAAAGCTCACCTGCGATAAATCCAGTGTTTTCAAGGGTTTGCGGAGAACTTAATAACAAGATATAACAGTTATTAAATCTCTTAAAACAGGTGAAATCTCAATCGGAATTTATAAAGGAGAATATTGATGAAATTATTTTTATGTTCGCACTTTTCAAGTGTAGGAAGTCTGATAAAGGAAGAAATTGAAAATAAGAAAGTCGCATTTATTCCAACAGCTTCACTGCGTGAAGGCTACACCGG
>NZ_QUEY01000011.1:0-5188 GCF_003478275.1 Roseburia sp. AM51-8
TTGGTTAAGCCTTCGATCTATTAGTAACAGTCAGCTACATGTATTACTACACTTCCACCTCTGTCCTATCTACCTTGTAGTCTTCAAGGGATCTTATCTCCTTATAGGAGGGGATATCTCATCTTGAGGGGGGCTTCACGCTTAGATGCCTTCAGCGTTTATCCCGTCCAGACTTGGCTACCCGGCTATGCCATTGGTTGACAGCCGGTACACCAGTGGTCCGTCCAACCCGGTCCTCTCGTACTAGGGTCAGCTCCTCTCAAATATCCTCCGCCCGCGCCGGATAGGGACCGAACTGTCTCACGACGTTCTGAACCCAGCTCGCGTACCGCTTTAATGGGCGAACAGCCCAACCCTTGGGACCTGCTACAGCCCCAGGATGCGATGAGCCGACATCGAGGTGCCAAACCACTCCGTCGATGTGAACTCTTGGGAGTGATAAGCCTGTTATCCCCAGGGTAGCTTTTATCCGTTGAGCGATGGCAATCCCACTTTATACCACCGGATCACTAAGTCCTACTTTCGTACCTGCTCCACCCGTCGGTGTCGCAGTCAAGCTCCCTTCTGCCTTTGCACTCTTTAAATGGTTTCCGACCATTCTGAGGGAACCTTTGAGCGCCTCCGATACCCTTTCGGAGGCGACCGCCCCAGTCAAACTCCCCGCCTGGCATTGTCCCATCACCGGATTACGGTGACTGGTTAGAAATCCAATACTACAAGGGTGGTATCCCAACAGCGACTCCCTAGAAACTGGCGTCCCTAGTTCATAGTCTCCCACCTATCCTGTACATGCAGTACCGAATCCCAGTACCAAACTGGAGTAAAGCTCCATGGGGTCTTTCCGTCCTGGCGCGGGTAACCAGCATCTTCACTGGTACTTCAATTTCACCGGATGCATTGTCGAGACAGTGCTCAAATCATTACGCCTTTCGTGCGGGTCGGAACTTACCCGACAAGGAATTTCGCTACCTTAGGACCGTTATAGTTACGGCCGCCGTTTACTGGGGCTTGAATTCAAAGCTTCGCCGAAGCTAACCTCTCCTCTTAACCTTCCAGCACCGGGCAGGCGTCAGCCATATACATCACCTTACGGTTTCGCATAGACCTGTGTTTTTGCTAAACAGTTGCTTGAGCCTATTCTCTGCGGCCTGATTTCTCAGGCACCCCTTCTCCCGAAGTTACGGGGTCATTTTGCCGAATTCCTTAACAATGCTTCTTCCGTCGGCCTTAGGATTCTCTCCTCATCCACCTGTGTCGGTTTACGGTACGGGCACATGGCAAACAATAGCGGCTTTTCTCGGCACAGACTCTACTCGCTTCGTTACTTCTAGTTCACTCCACATCACGCTCTTGGATTATACGGCGGATTTGCCAACCGTACTCCTCCTTCGCTTGTACCGGTCTTTCCATTCCCGGCTCGAGCTTTGTCCATGCGTCCCCACAGTTCTGTTACCATGCGGTACAGGAATCTCAACCTGTTATCCATCGACTACGTCTTTCGACCTCGCCTTAGGCCCCGACTTACCCAGCGCAGATCAGCTTTACGCTGGAAACCTTAGATATTCGGCCGTAAGGATTCTCACCTTACTCTCGCTACTCATTCCGGCATTCTCTCTTCTTATCCCTCCACTGCTCCTTTCGGTACAGCTTCGTCGGTATTAAGAATGCTCCTCTACCACTTATACTTGTGTATAAATCCACAGCTTCGGTGTTGTGTTTTAGCCCCGGACATTTTCGGCGCAGGACCTCTCGACTAGTGAGCTGTTACGCACTCTTTGAATGTATGGCTGCTTCTGAGCCAACATCCTAGTTGTCTATGAAATCCCACATCCTTTTCCACTTAACACATACTTTGGGACCTTAACTGGTGGTCTGGGCTCTTTCCCTTTTGACTATCCAACTTATCTCGTATAGTCTGACTCCCATACATCATCTTTATGGCATTCGGAGTTTGATATTCTTTGGTAAGCTTTGACGCCCCCGCGGAAATTCAGTGCTCTACCTCCACAAGACTAATATGAGGCTAGCCCTAAAGCTATTTCGAGGAGAACCAGCTATCTCCGGGTTCGATTGGAATTTCTCCCCTATCCACACCTCATCCCCACCCTTTTCAACGGATGTGGGTTCGGTCCTCCAATGACGATTAGATCATCTTCAACCTGGACATGGATAGATCACCCGGTTTCGGGTCTACTCTCACTGACTATGCGCCCTATTCAGACTTGGTTTCCCTTCGGCTCCAGACCTTTAGTCCTTAACCTCGCCAGTAAGCGTAACTCGCCGGACCGTTCTACAAAAAGTACGCGGTTCATCATATAAAGATGTTCCACAGCTTGTAAACACAGGGTTTCAGGTTCTCTTTCACTCCCCTCCCGGGGTTCTTTTCACCTTTCCTTCACAGTACTTTGCTCTATCGGTCACTAAGTAGTATTTAGGCTTACGGGGTGGTCCCCGCTCTTTCCATCAAGGTTTCTCGTGTCTCGATGTACTCTGGATCCTGCTCGGTCATCTCTCTTTTCGCTTACGGGGCTTTCACCCTCTCTGGCTGGCTTTCCCAAAACCATTCTGCTAAAATCGATGAATCCTAAATGCAGTCCGAACCCCGAAACGCACGCGTCTCGGTTTGGCCTCTTTCGGTTTCGCTCGCCGCTACTCCCGAAATCGATGTTTCTTTCTCTTCCTCCGGGTACTTAGATGTTTCAGTTCCCCGGGTTCCCTTCCTAACGTTATGGATTGGCGTTAGGATAACTGAAGTTCTTTCAGTTAGGTTTCCCCATTCAGATATCCACGGATCACAAGTTATTTGCACTTTCCCGTGGCTTTTCGCAGCTTATCACGTCTTTCGTCGGCTCTTAGTGCCAAGCATCCACCCTGCGCTCTTCTTTGCTTAACCTCGCGTTGCATAGCGTTGCAACATTTGTTTTGCTTAAAAAAGCTTTTCTCAGTTTTTACTGAATTTTTGGTTTGTTAATTCTCGGATGTCTTGATATTGAGAGTTGATTTTATTCAACTTTCTTTCATCAAAATCTATCTGTATGAAATTTTCAAGGTGCTATTTTGACTGTTTACCAGTCATTAGAAAACTCAATCTCTTGAACTCTCTAATCACAGGTAAAACCTGTTAGGGTCGTAACAAGTCTTTCGACTCGTTACTTCTATATATAAAACAGAATCTCTTCTGTCTTTTTTCTATAACTGGCAGCCACCTACTCTCCCGGGTCGTCTCCAACCAAGTACCATCGGCCGCTTAAGTCTTAACCATCGTGTTCGGGATGTATAACGGGTGTTTCCCCTAAGCGCATCGCCACCAGCATTGTTATGAGCACTTAGCAATCGTTTTTTGATTGCTTACGTGCGATACATACTTGGCCCTTAACGAATTAGGATCTTTGATCCGTAATGAGTTTAGTAGTCCAAGTAATTGTTATTAAGTTTAACTTAATAACTCAACAGCGAAACAACTGCTTTACTCGATTTCCTTAGAAAGGAGGTGATCCAGCCGCACCTTCCGATACGGCTACCTTGTTACGACTTCACCCCAGTTATCGAGCCTGCCTTCGGCAGCTCCTTCCTTACGGTTAGGTCACTGACTTCGGGCATTCCCAACTCCCATGGTGTGACGGGCGGTGTGTACAAGACCCGGGAACGTATTCACCGCGACATTCTGATTCGCGATTACTAGCGATTCCAGCTTCATGTAGTCGAGTTGCAGACTACAATCCGAACTGAGACGTTATTTTTGAGATTTGCTCCACCTCGCGATTTCGCTTCCCTTTGTTTACGCCATTGTAGCACGTGTGTAGCCCAAGTCATAAGGGGCATGATGATTTGACGTCATCCCCACCTTCCTCCAGGTTCACCCTGGCAGTCTCCCTAGAGTGCCCACCTTAAATGCTGGCTACTAAGGACAAGGGTTGCGCTCGTTGCGGGACTTAACCCAACATCTCACGACACGAGCTGACGACAACCATGCACCACCTGTCACTTCTGTCCCGAAGGAAGAGTACATTACATACTTTGTCAGAAGGATGTCAAGACTTGGTAAGGTTCTTCGCGTTGCTTCGAATTAAACCACATGCTCCACCGCTTGTGCGGGTCCCCGTCAATTCCTTTGAGTTTCATTCTTGCGAACGTACTCCCCAGGTGGAATACTTATTGCGTTTGCTGCGGCACCGACCACCTGTGGTGGCCGACACCTAGTATTCATCGTTTACGGCGTGGACTACCAGGGTATCTAATCCTGTTTGCTCCCCACGCTTTCGAGCCTCAGCGTCAGTAATCGTCCAGTAAGCCGCCTTCGCCACTGGTGTTCCTCCTAATATCTACGCATTTCACCGCTACACTAGGAATTCCACTTACCCCTCCGACACTCTAGTCCTACAGTTTCCAATGCAGTCCCGGGGTTGAGCCCCGGGCTTTCACATCAGACTTATAAAACCGCCTACGCTCCCTTTACACCCAGTAAATCCGGATAACGCTTGCACCATACGTATTACCGCGGCTGCTGGCACGTATTTAGCCGGTGCTTCTTAGTCAGGTACCGTCATTTCTTCTTCCCTGCTGATAGAACTTTACATACCGAAATACTTCTTCGTTCACGCGGCGTCGCTGCATCAGGCTTTCGCCCATTGTGCAATATTCCCCACTGCTGCCTCCCGTAGGAGTTTGGGCCGTGTCTCAGTCCCAATGTGGCCGGTCACCCTCTCAGGTCGGCTACTGATCGTTGCTTGGTGGGCCGTTACCTCGCCAACTAGCTAATCAGACGCGGGTCCATCTCATACCACCGGAGTTTTTCACACTGTATCATGCGATACCGTGCGCTTATGCGGTATTAGCAGTCGTTTCCAACTGTTATCCCCCTGTATGAGGCAGGTTACCCACGCGTTACTCACCCGTCCGCCACTCAGTCACTAAATCGTCATTCCGAAGAAATCGTAATAAAGTGCTTCGTTCGACTTGCATGTGTTAAGCACGCCGCCAGCGTTCATCCTGAGCCAGGATCAAACTCTCATGTTTAAAAGTTTTCCCAGTTTCATGAACGCGCTGGCTTCATTTCTTGAGCCATTCCGTTCCTTACTGTTTTAAGGTTGCTTTTTAAAAAGCTGTTCGTTTGCGATCATTTCTGATCGACTTGAATTATTCTCTTAGAATCTTTCAAGGTTGTTTCACTGTTCAGTTATCAAGGTTG
>NZ_QUEY01000012.1:0-3203 GCF_003478275.1 Roseburia sp. AM51-8
TTATAAGGACGACCTCTGGTTGTCCATAAGTGCGCCCTTCATTCAAAGGCAATGAAGGGAATGGAAACCCCACTCCCTCCGCCATTACACTTCCTCCATGTCTGTAACTAATTCTTTCTGCATCGCTTTTGAGAAAAACTTCCCGTTTGTTTCCTGCCTTTTTAAGAATCCTATCAACTTTGGTAAATCTTCCTCCTCAATCGGACAGCCAAGAACCGATTCCACCGCTCCTCCAATCTGACAGAGCCTGTGGGTTCGTTTTTTACTTTCTTCCGCTTTCTTTCTCTTTTCCAGTTCCTTCCGCTGTGCTATGAGCTTTTTTGTAGCTTCAATGCTTTCCTGTTCCTTTTTCTCTAATGCACGTATTCTTTCTTCATAAGTCTTTGTTGATTTCGCCATATCGTCTTCATCCTCTCTTTTTCCGATAAACAACAGTTCCCGGTTGCATATCAGGAGAAGCACATGGTATAATCCTCTTGCGTGTAGGTATATCATGGCTTCGGTCTGATAGAACCTTTGGCGGTTTCGTAGGAAGCCGCCTTTTTAAGTTGCCACATTTCTTGTGACAGCTTTTACATTTCCTTTATCCCTCAGATCTCGCCCCTCGTTGGCTTCCATGAACTTTTCCAGAATGTCAGTTTTAATAAGGACTTTTCTTCCGACTTTTAATACCGGAAGCTTCTTCCATTCAACCAGCTTTCTCAAAGTATTTCTGCCAATTCCTGTATAGTCGGCTGCTTCCTCGATGGATAATGCAATCTTTCTTTCCGTCATCTTGTCACCTCCTATTAAATTGCATTATGCAATTTTTGTTGTGCTGTTAGTATAGCGGTTTTATATTGCGTTGTCAAGCGTTATGAAATTTTAAAATTAATCATTAGATTGCATATTGCAATTACGTGAGGTACATGCTATAATTCATACATACCGAAAAAGGAGGCAATCAGCATGAAAGATAAAGAATTACGCAAGCTGATAGGCAGCAGGGCAAAACAGCGTCGTCTGGAATTAAATCTGACACAGCCTTATGTTGCAGAGAAGATGGGAGTTACAGCTTCCACAATCCTGCGTTATGAGAATGGTTCGATTGACAATACCAAAAAGATGGTGCTGGAAGGTCTTTCGGAAGCACTTCATGTATCTATTGAATGGCTCAGAGGTGAAACCGATGAATACGAAACCGATATTACGGATAAGAAAGAATTACAGATTCGTGATGCAATGGGCGATATTCTCAAACAGCTACCTCTCGACCTTAGTAAAAAGGAAGATGCTTTTTCAAAAGATTTACTGCTGTTAATGTTAAAGCAATATAACCTGTTTCTGGAATCATTCCAGTTTGCCTGCAAGAATTACAAGGGCAGCACGAATGAATCGGATATTGCAAAGGTAATGGGGTTTGAATCGAATGATGAATATAACGAGATTATGTTTCTCCGGGAGATCACCCATACTGTTAATGCCTTTAATGACATGGCAGATATTGTAAGGCTCTATTCCAAGAAACCGGAAATGGCAGAACAAAGGCTTGAAAATCTTTTATCAGAAGTTTTGTATGAAGATTCCGATTCGGTATAGAACGACAACCGGAGTTATGATATACTTACACGCAAGAAGCATTTCATCAGTTCCGATTGTCTGATATCGAAAGGAGACACACGATTATGGCAAAAGGATCTGTAAGAAAAAAAGGAAAGAAATGGTACTACCGCTTCTATGTAGAAGATGCAAGCGGCAATCTAGTTCAGAAAGAATACGCTGGAACAGAAAGCAAAAGTGAAACGGAAAAACTGCTCCGTCAGGCAATGGACGATTACGAAAGCAAAAAATTCATTGCAAAGTCGGAAAATATTACAGTTGGAGAATTACTTGATATATGGGCAGAGGAAGAATTAAAGACCGGTACTCTCAGTAATGGGACAGTCCAGAATTACCTCGGTGCAATTACCAACATCAAGAAGCATCCAATTTCAGAGAGAAAGTTGAAAAATGTAACATCTGAGCATTTACAAGCCTTCTTCAATCTGCTTTCCTTTGGTGGCACTTATCCAGATGGTTCAGAAAGAAAAGGTTATAGCAAAGATTACATTCGTTCTTTCTCGGCAGTATTACAGCAGTCATTCCGGTTTGCAGTATCACCAAAGCAATATATCACTTTCAATCCGATGCAGTATATTAAGCTGAAATACCAGACGGATGAGGTTGACCTGTTTTCTGATGATGACATGGATGGCGATATACAGCCAATTCCACGAGAGGATTATGAAAGACTGATTGAATTTCTACAGGATTACAATCCACCGGCAATACTTCCAATCCAGATAGCTTATTATGCAGGACTTCGTATCGGTGAAGCCTGTGGTCTGGCATGGCAGGATGTAAATCTTGAAGAACAGTGCCTTACAATCAGACGCAGTATCCGCTATGATGGTTCAAGGCACAAGAATATCATCGGACCAACCAAACGAAAAAAGGTAAGGATTGTTGATTTTGGAGATACACTGGCAGAGATTCTTCGTAATGCCCAAAAGGAACAGCTTAAAAACCGAATGCAGTACGGAGAACTTTACCACAAAAACTACTACAGAGAAGTAAAAGACAAAAACAGAGTTTACTATGAGTTCTATCATTTGGACGGAACAGAGAATGTTCCAGAAGATTATAAGGAAATATCCTTTGTCTGCTTAAGACCGAATGGAAGTTTGGAACTGCCAAGCACGTTAGGAATTGTTTGCAGGAAGATTGCTCAGAAACTGGATGGATTTGAAGGATTTCATTTTCACCAGTTGCGACACACCTACACAAGCAACCTTCTGGCAAATGGAGCAGCTCCGAAAGATGTACAGGAACTGTTAGGACACTCAGATGTCAGTACCACAATGAATGTCTACGCCCATTCCACAAGAAAAGCCAAGCGGGAATCCGCAAAGTTACTTGATAAAGTGGCAGGCAACGACTAAATAAAACTTTCCCTTATTTCCCTTACGATTATCTCATAAGGGCAAAAATAAGGGAAAATACATATCATTTCACTAATGAATGGGCTGGAATGTCTGTAAAATAGGGAAAGTTAGAAATATATTTCGGCAAACTTGAATTTTCAAATTAGTCTTTGCAAATAACCTTTGAATCTTCACCATCAATTACAATTCCCTGACGGTTGTTAATTGGGCATAGATTCAAATCCGAAAACTCAGTCATTA
>NZ_QUEY01000013.1:0-1053 GCF_003478275.1 Roseburia sp. AM51-8
TTTCTCAGCAATTTCATCCTGCTCCTGTTTATCTACTCTATATGACGCGTTATATTTTAATGCCTCATAGATTTCTTGAACATTTGCATATTTGTTAACTGCTGCACCACCCGGTACCTCTAATACTTCCTTTTGTTGAAAAGTATGTGACTGGTTATATTTTGAACCAGGTTTTCTTCCTGCATAAATATTGTTATTTACAGCGGTATTTACCATATTTACCATATTTATAATCCCTCCATTCTCTACTGCGTTATATTCATTCCAGTAAATGGAATAAAATTTTTCTTGGAAATTCTGCCGGAGTCATTTCATATTTCCAGCCGATACTGGTATTCAGCAATACATTAACACCCCGACTCTGAATTTGAACACCATAACCATCTAATGTTAAAATAGTTAAATTTAATGTTCCGCCTTTTGTCAGTGCAATCTGCTTGTCTGCAAGATTCCGATTTTTCTCTGTCTGTTCCATTTCCACCTGAAAACAACATATCATCCGTCTTTAAATACACTTTTACCGATGTCTGGGAAAATTCCTCATTTCCGACAGCATATGTTTCGTTATTGTTTTGTCGCTTTCCAAATACTTCCGGTGCACTTTGCACTCCCGAACCAATACGCATTTAATTACCTCCCTTACTTTATTTTAATTTCTCTTTAAAAGTCATTCTCGTTTTGCTTTAAAAAAACAATATATCAAGTGAGCGATTGCCAGAATGATATTGATACAAAGAATAACTCCCATATAAACAAGAGGACTTTCAAAAATATAATCCATGTGATTGGTATGATATCCGTTTCCAGAACTAAATCCAGTTATTGAGTCAATATATTGAACAATAATTGAAAGGAACGGAAGTGTACTTAAACCCCATATACTAAAAATTATTGTTTTTATAGCAAAAATTTTCCATGAAAAATCTTTCATTAAAGTCACCTCACATATTAAACCTGTTATCTTACCTATATCCTTACGCTTTCCTATCAAAAGACGTTTTCTCTTCCAAATAGTTCGGCAGTTCTTTCAATTCTGAGCTTTGGGCATTCTTT
>NZ_QUEY01000014.1:0-762 GCF_003478275.1 Roseburia sp. AM51-8
AGTTACAGACATGGAGGAAGTGTAATGGCGGAGGGAGTGGGGTTTCCATTCCCTTCATTGCCTTTGAATGAAGGGCGCACTTATGGACAACCAGAGGTCGTCCTTATAAGTTTGCCACAAGTGGCAACCGGTCTGCGCTTACGCTTGCCGGGCTCGTTCCGTCGGCGGGCATTTCATGCAGACCTGCTCATGCCGCAGGGGCACTCTTGCGCAGAGGGCGTTCCGACAGTTCTACTCCTGCTAAATCAGAAGAAGACACTGTCGGAAATCAATGCCGGATACGGCAGAAAGGGGGAATCGTATCATGGCTATATTTCATTTTACAGTAAAGATTGTCGGACGCAGTAAAGGAAAATCTGTCATATCCGCATCGGCATATCTTAATGGAGATGTGATGAAGAATGAGCAAACAGGCAGAATCAGCTACTATACTTCCAAAAAGGAAGTCGTCTACACCAGTCTGATGATGTGCGAAAATGCACCTCCTGAATGGCTGCATGTACCGGAAGAAAATATAAAAAGGTTTCAACAGTCTATCCGTTATAAAAGAGCGGATGATAAAGATGCCGCACTGGAAAAGTTTAAAATCACATTTCAGAAACAGCGTCTATGGAATGAGGTCTTAAAGATAGAAAAAAATGCAGATGCACAGCTTGGACGCTCATTTGAATTTTCCCTGCCGAAAGAATGGAGCAGACAGGAACAGATTGATTATACAACCGAATATATTCAAAAAACTTTCGTGGACAAGGGAATGTGTGC
>NZ_QUEY01000015.1:0-607 GCF_003478275.1 Roseburia sp. AM51-8
TATTTTTATGTTCGCACTTTTCAAGTGTAGGAAGTCTGATAAAGGAAGAAATTGAAAATAAGAAAGTCGCATTTATTCCAACAGCTTCACTGCGTGAAGGCTACACCGGTTATGTCGGCTCGGCTCGAAAATTATTCAAAAAGTTGGGAGCGATCGTAACTGAAATTGATATTTCAACGGAGGCTTATTCAACGATACAGTCTGTTTTTGAAGAAGCAGATGTGATATATTTTACCGGCGGAAATTCTTTCTTTCTTATGGACCAGCTCCGTAAAACGGGAACTGATGGACTGCTGAAAAAGGAATTGGCAAATGGAAAATTGATGATCGGCGAGTCGGCAGGCGCAATTATATGCGCTCCAAGCATCCAATATATCGAGCAAATGGATGAAAAGCCGGAGGACTACTCACAAGAAGATGATGCAGGGATTGATTTGATTGATTTCTATGTTCTTCCGCATTATCTTACAGCACCATTTAAGAAAGTTACCGAGAAAATAATGACTGAGTTTTCGGATTTGAATCTATGCCCAATTAACAACCGTCAGGGAATTGTAATTGATGGTGAAGATTCAAAGGTTATTTGCAAAGACTAATTTGAAAATTC
>NZ_QUEY01000002.1:0-647524 GCF_003478275.1 Roseburia sp. AM51-8
TTTTAAGGTTGCTTTTTAAAAAGCTGTTCGTTTGCGATCATTTCTGATCGACTTGAATTATTCTCTTAGAATCTTTCAAGGTTGTTTCACTGTTCAGTTATCAAGGTTGTCCTTTGTCGCATCTGTCAGACACAACTCATTTAGAATATCATATGTATTTCTCTTTGTCAACAACTTTTTAAAAGTTTTTGAGAAATTATATTTTATTCCGTTGTTGCAACCGCCTCACGTGCGGTGCGAAAATTATATTATCAAAGACCACACCCAATGTCAAGGCATTTTTACTACTTTTTTTCTTATTTTTTTGTTTACTATTACAAGAAAATAGATGTTGGGGCAAACCGATCATTTACCACAACATCTATTGCTCTATTTCTTCTATAATAAAAAGGATGTATTTTGTATCCAAGAGCATTTTCCGGATCACATCGTAGAAAGAAATGCCATAACCAGATTATGATCGTACAGATAAGTCAGGAATTTGCTCTGATCGATGCCGGCAAGAAGCCCCTGCCCAAGTGTCGTTGTACTGATGCAGGCAGCCGCATACATGATGATCCAAACGACCAGAAATCCTTCTGCAGCCCCGGCGACCAGACCAAGAAAGCCATTGACCTGCCCGAGCCCCGGTGCCTTTCTGGCACCTTTGACAAAATA
The DNA here is from genome assembly GCF_003478275.1 of Roseburia sp. AM51-8. Taxonomy (NCBI): domain Bacteria; kingdom Bacillati; phylum Bacillota; class Clostridia; order Lachnospirales; family Lachnospiraceae; genus Roseburia; species Roseburia sp. AM51-8. The sequence continues at coordinate 658 of NZ_QUEY01000002.1, forward strand.
ACCCACGATCAGCACAATGATCTGTGCTATCACAAAGGCGATAAAGACTGCAATACCCTGCATCATAAAATCCGCGATCTTACCGCAGATCATTTGTCCAAGGGTCTGCGTGCCATCCGATAATTGCAGGATACTGGATGCCCCGCCAAATTGCGCGACTGTAAGATCATTCTGCGTCTGCAGTCCATTTAAAAGATCCTGTAATTGCGGGTTCTGCTCCACATTCGTCTGCATCTGCCGGATCGAATCCGTCACATCCCCCAGCGCATTTCCCGGAATGGCATCCGTCAGGGATTGATACCAGTCCTCAAGCCCTGTGTCCTGCGGCAGGTTTTCCGCCTTATTTGTCACAAATTTTTCTGCCTGCTCATAGACTTTATCATATATATTTGTCTCTGTTTTCAGATATCCCAGAATATAAGGATTGGCTACCGATACAAATATAAAGATAAAGATCCAAGAAACCAGTCCATATACAATGCCAAGTATTCCCTTACGCCAGCCTTGCAGCGTCAGGAAAAAGAGAATAAACAGCATAACGATCAATACTATGTTCATTTTGTCCCCTTTTCACTATTTCAATCGGACCACATCTGTATGTCCATCTTCCACGAAAACATATCTGCGCGATGCATCCTGTGGTATTATTTTATATATGCTTGTGCTAAATTCGTATGCAAACTTTTTGATCCCCTGCAAGGTGTATAGTTCTACCTCTTTATTATTAGAAAGAACAATTTCATGGTTTGCCACAAATTCCGCATTGGTTGATGCTATGTCGATCGTCTTCTGGCAGCGTTTTCTGCCGGTCAGGGTATAGACTGTCATCTGATCGATATACTTTCCCTCGTCATCCGTCGCCTGACAAATGATCCCCCAATACTTGTCATCATAAAAGACACTCTTGATCTGTCCGTCAACAAAGGTCTCCTTGGCAATGCTCGCCTTGGAATTGTTGTTGAACACGATCACTTCGCTGTCACCAAAAGCGATCGCCTTGTCTCCATCCACATAGGCGATCTGCGGGATGATCTGATCCGAAAAACTGTAGGTAGCAACAATATTGTCGATCTCATCCTTGCCTTTGTTGCTAAAATCATAGAAAGAGATCGTCGTCTTTACATTTCCATCTTTGACATCCAGTTGTGAGACCATGAGCCTTTGCGCAGTAGAGGAAAGAGCGATCGCCAGTGGATAACCACTATTTTTCATGTGAAGTTCGCCGGATGCCAGCACTTTTCCCGCGTCATTGCAGACTTGCACATAACCCGCCTCACCGTCCTGCATCAGGATCGCAACCGTTCCCTGGGATGCGATATTGGCATCCACGATCGGCATGGCTGTCTTAATGGTCTGCTTGAAGCCGGTATTGGTAAGGATAGCCGCCTGCGTGCCCTGCACATCATAGATCAGGATATAATTGCCGCACACATCGATCTGGGGATCATCCATTTCATAGGTATAGTTCCAGATCAGGTCGCCGTCATACTCCGTATAAAAAGCGCCATCCCTGCTATATTTCAAAAAGTTGTCCTGAAAATCCACATAGTGTGTCTCCGCAGAATCCACACGCTCATATGTCTCTTTTACATCAAAGTCATCATACTTGCGCAGATTAAAGACAAGCACCCATAAAATGACCGCAACAATACAAAGGAAGAAGACCAAGATCTTCTTCCGATGTCTCGTATATATGTGCTTATGATTTCGCAGGAATTCGGTTCCCGCCGCGCCCAGATCCTTGACGCTATGTTTCTTTCCTTTTGCTGAAACTACTGCATTATCCTCTGCCATATATCCCTTTCCTTATTCTAAAATACAAATACAGCCACTCCATATGCCGGTAAAGGATAGCCAATTGAATATTCCCGTCCATCACATTCCTGTCGCTTCGGTGTATAGGATACCTGTCGTTTGGTATCTGTGCCGCCGTATTTGGCATCCTCGCTATTGAGGATGAGTTTATGTTTGCGTTGGTTTAATACGCCAACGCGGTAATCATCATAGGCTACCGGTGTAAAGTTGCATACAAAGAGCAGGTCATTCTTGCCATTCTTAGACTTGCGGACAAAACTAAAAATGCCGCGATAACTGTCGTTGGCATTGATCCATTCAAAGCCCGCCCATGAAACATCCTGTTCATACATTGCCGGATACTTCTTATATATATGTAAGAGATCCTTTACAAAGGTCGAAAGATGGCTGTGATTTGGATTGTCTAAAAGATACCAGTCCAGTTCTCTCTCCTCGCTCCACTCCTGGATCTGTCCGAAATCCTGACCCATAAAGAGAAGTTTTTTGCCCGGATGCCCCATCATAAAGGTATAGCCTGCCTTGAGGTTCTTGAACTTATCCCCCTCAAGTCCCGGCATCTTGCTCAGCATGGAGCATTTCAGATGAACCACTTCGTCATGGGATAAGACCAGAATATAACGTTCATACTCGTTGTAACTCATAGCGAACGTCATCTTACTGTGATTGTCTTTTCTAAAATACGGATCCAGTTTCATGTAATCCAGGAAATCATGCATCCAGCCCATATTCCATTTATAAGAGAAATTCAGACCGCCATCTTCTACATCACCAGTGACCTTTGGCCATGCAGTCGATTCCTCAGCGACCATGACAACGCCCTTGTTGCGTCCGCGGATCAGGGTATTGATATGGCGGAAAAACTCTACCGCCTCAAGATTTTCATTGCCACCAAACTGATTTGGCACCCACTGCCCCGGTTCCTTGCCATAATCCAGATAAAGCATGGATGCGACTGCATCTACACGCAGACCATCGATGTGATACTGCTCGATCCACATAAGGCACTGCCGATCAAAAAGTTCTTGACCTCATTCTTGCCATAATCAAAGATCTTGGTACCCCACTCCGGATGCTCGCCCTTTCTCGGATCCGCATACTCATACAAGGGCTGACCGTCGAAATCTGCCAGTCCATGCGCATCCTTTGGAAAATGCGCCGGAACCCAGTCTAAGATAACACCGATGCCTCTCTGATGCAGATAATCGATCAGGTACATAAAGTCTTCCGGGCTTCCATAGCGCGACGTCGGCGCATAATAGCCCGTTACCTGATAGCCCCAAGATCCATCATAGGGATACTCTGAGATTCCCATCAACTCGACATGGGTATATCCCATATCGCATACATAGTCCGCCAGGCTCTCAGCCAACTGGCGGTAAGAATAAAAGCCGTCATTCTCTGCAGTCGGATGCTTTTTCCAGGAACCCGGATGTACCTCATAGATAGACATTGGCTGTTCCCAGAAATTCTCCTGTTTGCGGCGTTCCTTCATCCAGTTGTCATCCTGCCATGCAAAGGAAAATGGCGCAACAATACGGGATGCCGTACCCGGGCGCACCTCTGCCATGGCTGCATAAGGATCTGCCTTGTAGAGTTTGCCGCCGTCCGGCGTATAGATCAAAAACTTGTATAACTGTCCCGGCTTTGCCTCCGGTACAAAGAGTTCATAAATTCCCATATCCGGCTCGACCAGACGTTCCATCATATGTGATGTCTCATTCCAACCGTTAAACTCGCCGATCACTGCTACCGCTGCTGCATGTGGTGCCCAGACATCAAAATATACCCCCTCGATGCCGTCTTTGGTCTGCACATGTGCGCCCATCTTCTTGTAGATATCATAATGTGTCGCCTGCCCAAACAGGTACATATCTAACTCTGAAAAATTGCCCATAGTAAACCCCTTTTCCTTTATATTACAACTCGAAATCCTGCTCCCGTAAGATCAAGTTGCCATCTTCATCATAACGTTTGGATCCAAAACGGCTGAACATTGCCTTGATACCGCCCTTTTCTGCTTTATCAATGGCGGATTCCACAATATCACGCACCTCGATCAGGGAGGTCGGATGGTCTACACGTTGGATCAGATTGATACGGTTATACATGGCAAGGATCGCCATTTCATCCACAACATAGCCCTCCTCTAAGGCATAAACCTTACCGAAATTGACCAGTTCGTCTATGGTAAAGATCGGGATGGTGATCTTTTCGGTAAACATGGCTGCAAATGCACTGTTGTGGGAAAGCATCTTGTCAATGCGCTTCTTCTGGTCTTCCATAAGAACCAGAACATCACAATTCTCCTGCGACATCAACTGGCGCATGGTCTCCTGAGTACGCTCACTCAGTCTGCCTGCTCCCTCAATGATCAGACATCCGCCTGACACCTTGGAAAGTACCAGTGCCACATCTTTTTTATTTAACTGTTCTGCATCAATCTTGCCGACATTGCCTGTCAGTTTGTCTGTCTCAATCTGCAATACCTTGATCAGATTGGATGCCAACATGGTCTTTCCACTGCCGACACCTCCCTGGATGATGATATTGCCACTTGCAGAATTCTTTTTATTTTCCAGACGGTAACGCACACCTGTCAATGCCTGGCAGATTGTATTTTCCATGCCGTCGATCGGCATAAAGTAAGAGAAGATCTCCTTTTCCTCCTCGGACAGGGTCAACTCCGGCATCTCCTCACTGATGGCACGTTCTAAGACATTCTCATCCAGTAGTTCTGCCATCTCTTCCGGGTCCAATACCACATCCGCGATCTCAGGGAGTGGCTCCTCTGCCACCTCCTGCTCCCGGCTTGGCATTGCCTCTTCTGCCACTGCCTCCTGTGGGCCGACTTCCGACTCTGCCGTTTCTGCCTCTGCTACAAACTCCTGTAAATCTTCCGGCAATGTGATCTCCGGCAGATCATCTTCCTCTACATCTGGGGCAATCTCCTCTGCCACCTCGGATGCAAGCGTTTCTTCCTCTAAGTGTCTGACCTCTTCCTGTCCCTCGTTTGCCATGATCCTGTCAATTTCCTGCTGTAACATGTCATTGACATCGGCAACGATCTTGCTTGCCTCTTTATAATCCACGTCTGTCACTTCCTCCAAATCTGCTTCTTCCGGCAGGGACGCTTCCTGCGCAGGATCTGCTTTTTCATCCTGGTCTTCTAGAACCGGTGGATGCCATTCTTCGCTGGCGTCCGGTTCTACAGACTTGACGATAGAAGGAGCCTCCGGGCTCTCTTCCCCTTTAATGATATGCGCACTTGCAGGATCTACGACCGGAATTTCCAGACCAACGCCCATGACGCCATCCGCTTCCACCTTTGGGATCTGGAATACCGCCGGTGCCGGATCCTCAGTCCGATCTTTGACCGGCTCGGATGAAGCCTCATCCTGCTTTGCCATATATTCTTCTTTTAAAAGATCTGTCGGCCTTGCGCCGGCATCTAATTTCGGGATCGCTTCTTCCAGACGATCCATGATCTGGGATGCCTCTTTGAGTGCGATATTCTTGGCGGACTCCAACTTTTGCTGCTCTGCCTCCTGTAATGCCGCCTCAGCTGCACGTCTGGTCTTTTCCCATTCCTCCATGACATCTTCAATGGTCATCTGACCGTCTACCTGCTGCTCGACCTCTTTGGATTCCGGCACGAGCAGACTAATCTGACCGTCGTATTCCTCGGCGAGATACTCATTGAAAGTATCTTTTAAGGACTCATCCAGTTCCTGTTTTGCCTGCTTTTGTTCCTCTGCAATAGCATCACTCTGTTCGTTGACCTGAAGATAGGGAATCTCCTCAACCAGAGTCTTGATATTTTCCATATTCTCGGAAACAGCCTCTGCCTCCGTTGCACGCATGATCTCGTCGATATTCTTTTTGATCTCCGCCTGCAAATTGACCGTGTTGAAGCGCTCCGCCGGTAACTCTACCTGCGGGATCGCCATAGTCTCATGCACGATCTCACCGGAGTGCAGGATCTCATTGGCGCGGATCTCCGTCACACCGTCGCGGCGCTGCTGGAAATGGCGGTACTTGTCCTCCTGCATCTTGTCGAGCGGCTGGTATATCATCTTCATCTCAAGGGCACGCTCCACATAAGGACCGTCACCAAACCAGAGGATGATCTCATCACACAGATCGATACACTTGTCTACCTGCATGGTCTTGTGATAGAGATAGGCAAGTTCATATGCCCACTCCTCCAAGAAATCATGCTCCTTTAACTCTTCCAAAATACCGATTAGTGTCGTATAATCGGCACCTTTTGCCTTGTTGATCTGGTATTTGATGATATATTTGAGACTGTCATGCGGCGCGATCTCCACGAATTCATCATAGAATTCCTTCGCCTCATCCAGATCGCCCAACTTCACACACAGAATCGCCAGATGATAAATGATCATCCTGCCGATCGGAGAGCGGTCGTGCGCCATATAAAGGAGTTCCCGCGCCTCTTCCAGACGGCCTGCCTCCTCGCACACCTCACTTGCCTTGACCAGCGCGTTGACGTTGTGCACCTTGCGCCAGTTTGTGCTCTCTACAATATCCAGAGCCTCATCTGTACGCCCTACTTTTATCAGTTGTTTGATCTCATCGTATTTTGTCTTAAACTCGTTCTTATCCAACGTTCTTACCTCGAAAAAGTATCCTGATACGCTCTTATCTCAAGCTATAAATATACAGTTTCAGTGTATCATAGGGCACATGACATGTCAAAAATATTTGTCTGACAAATCTGTGAAAAACCTGCCATTTTTTAGCAATATAAAGGACAGTTTCCTTTGCTTTTGAAACTGTCCTCCTCATAGTTTTATTCTTTTGTATCCTCTTTCTCAGAAGATTGTTTTTTCTTCTTTTTGAAGAACACATTGACTTTTACATGTGATTCTTCTTCATATTCCTTGGTATGCTCTACAAGAGTATGATCTGCCTCGTTGACTCTTTCCATATTGATATAGTCGGCTGTCTCCTCGGGCAGATCCCGTTTTCTCAGCATGTGCTTGGAGAAGCGTCCCACCAGATAGTAGATGAGCGCCATGGTCGGTACGCCAAAGAGCATACCTGCAAATCCAAACAATCCGCCGCCAACAACGATGGCAACGACAACCCAGAAAGAAGAAAGTCCGGTAGAGTCGCCCAGAATCTTTGGTCCGATGATATTACCATCGATCTGCTGCAATACGATGATAAAGATAAGGAAATATATTCCCTGCATCGGCTCCGTTAAAAAGATAATGATAACGGTCGGCAAAGCCCCAATATATGGTCCAAATACCGGTATGATATTGGTCACGCCGATGATGATGGATACCAGAAGTGGATACGGCATCTTAAAGATCAGCATACATACATAACAGATCACACCGATAATAGCGGAATCAATGATCTTCCCTATGATAAATCCATAGAAAATGTCTCTGGTCTTTCTGCCGATTTCCAGGATGACATTGGCTTGATCTGCACGGAAAATACCGTATATCAGTTTCTTGGCCTGTCCTTTAAATGTTTCCTTGCTACAAAGCACATAGACGGACACGATGATGCCGATAATGCAGTTGACCAGCAAACGCCCTACACCGAGCGCTCCTGTCACCGCCACGGATATCACATCCTTGGTGCTCACATCTATGTAATTTTCCAGCCACTTGACGCCCTTATCGATCGCCTTGTCAAGATTACTGCCCTTAGCGCTCATGATATTCTTTTCATAGCGCCCGCCGGTAATCTGGTTTGCCCAATCCAAGACACCATCGATCTGTTCGTTGATGTGTGTGACCAGATAATGGATGGTCTGGTATAACTGCGGTATGATCGCAACAAAGAACAATACAATAATACCAACCACAATGACCAGTGCGATCAAAGATGTGAGCATACGCGTGGTCTTTTTGGCATTTTCTTCCGCCTTGCAGTGTTTTGCAAAGAAGGGGTACATGTGCCTCTCGAAAAATTCCATGATGGGATTCATCAGAAAGGCAAGTCCAAATCCTATGATGATGGACTGCAGGACGCTCATAAACTTGCTCCAGCCTTCGCCCAGTCCCTGATAACGCTCTACACCAAAATAAAACAGGATCACACAACACGCCGTGAAGATGACCACCACAGAGATGGTCATCATGCGCTTTACATTCCCTCTGCCATTACTCCCCGGTTGTTTTTGTATATCCATAAGTCATTAACCTCTGTAATAGTTGATCAGGCATCCCTTTAAGATGATATCTCTCTCATCATCTGTCAGAGCACCAAGCTGCAGTTTGAACGGCTGCATCTGTCCATCCTTTACCACATATGCCTGAATTTCTTCTGTCTTATCGATGATCGCCTGACGGATCGCCGGAACAAAGAGATAATCTCCGTTCTTAAATGGAAGATCACCTGCCGGGATCAAAAATGGGAGCATGCCCCAGTTGATCAGGTTGGAACGATATCTCTTGGTCGCATATTCGTTGGCAATATTTGCCCAGCCACCCAATACCTTCTGGCAGGAAGCCGCCTGCTCTCTTGCAGAACCATCGCCCGGTTTTACGGCAAAAATGGTAGATCCTACACCAAAGTTGTCATGGTTTACATCCGGGAAGGTCTTTTTCACGGTGTGCACGATCTCACGCAGTTCCGGTACTGCCTGTCCGGCACATTCTCCGGCTTCCAGTGCCTTCTGTGCTTTCTGGATCTCCTTGGCACGGCCTACATATTCCGGATCCTTACGGGAAAGTGTAAATTCTGCCAATCCAAGAGGATTAGAGCGGTAAGAAGATGTCTCTCCTGACGGAATCAGTTCATCTGTCGTTGTTACCGGATCGTGGATCTCAGATACGACCTTGAGGAAAAGATTTTCCGGTAATGGGCTCATTGCCGGCCAATCCTTGATATTCGGTCCAAACTTGATCTCCTCATTCGGATCTGCAACGCCCTTGCTGTCAAAGACGCGGTTGGCATAAATATTTTTATCGAAATAGTATTTTGGCTTGGTGTAGTTGACATCCATATCGGTTGCCGCTGTCAGATAACCCTTATTTGCCGCAGTTGCAGCGATGGAACGGGCATCCATAAGTGCTACGGATGAGATCTGTCCATTCTGTAACTTGGATCCTTCTCTGTTCGGGAAGTTTCTTGTAGAGTGGCGGATGGAGAAGCCGTTGTTGCTTGGGGTGTCTCCGGCACCGAAACATGGTCCACAGAATGCTGTCTTGACGATCGCACCTGTCTCCATCAGATCTGCAACACAGCCATTTTTCACAAGCTCCATATAGATCGGTGTGGACGCCGGATAAACGCTGAGTGTAAACTCATCCGGTCCGATGGATGCACCGCGCAGGATGTCTGCTGCATCCGTGATATTCTCAAAACCACCGCCGGCACAACCTGCAATGATACCCTGATCTACATATAATCTGCCGTTTCTGACCTTATCCTTTAAGGTGAAGTCTACCTGTCCGTCCAGGCTGACCTTGGCTCTCTTTTCGCAATCATCCAGAATATCCATGAGATTTGCATTGAGTTCTTCGATCGTATAGGTGTTGCTTGGGTGGAACGGCATAGCGATCATTGGCTTGATCTGGCTAAGATCGATCTCGATCATACCGTCATAGTATGCAACCTGACCCGGATTTAACTCTGCAAAGTCCTCGGTTCTGCCGTGGATCTCATAGAACTCACGCACCTTGTCGTCTGTTCTCCAGATAGAAGAAAGACAGGTCGTCTCTGTTGTCATAACATCCACGCCGATACGATAATCTACGCTGAGGTTGGCAACACCCGGTCCGACAAACTCCATGACCTTATTCTTGACATAACCCTTGTCAAAGACCTCACCAATAATGGCAAGCGCGATATCCTGTGGTCCCACGCCCTTCATAGGACTACCGGTCAGATAGACACCGACAACGCCCGGCATGGCAATATCATAAGTCTTGTTCAGAAGTTGTTTTACCAATTCCGGTCCACCCTCGCCCATAGCCATGGTTCCAAGAGCACCGTATCTCGTGTGAGAATCGGATCCCAAGATCATCTTACCGCCACCTGCAAGCATTTCTCTTGCAAACTGATGGATAACAGCCTGATGAGGAGGTACATAAATGCCGCCGTACTTTTTGGCACATGTCAGTCCAAACATGTGGTCATCCTCGTTGATGGTGCCGCCTACGGCGCAAAGGCTATTGTGGCAGTTGGTCAGCACATAAGGGATCGGGAATTTCTCAAGCCCGGATGCTCTTGCTGTCTGGATGATACCAACGTAAGTGATGTCATGGGAAGTCAGTTTGTCAAACTTGATCTGCAAATTCTGCATATTGCCGGATGTATTATGGCTCTCTAAGATACCATATGCCATCGTCTGCTTGGCTGCTTCTTCCTTTGTGACTTCTTGTCCCGTCTTTTGTCTGATCTCATCCTGTGCCTGTGGGCCATTAGCGACCAACTCTGTTCCACGGAGCAGATATACTCCCTGTTCATATAACTTCATGTGTTTCCTCCTCAATTTTTATTTTCTGCCGAAGAGAGAGAAAATACCTTTTCCCTCCTCCGGCTTTTTCTCTTCTTCCTGGTCGGATTCCTTCCATGCAAAATACTCTTTGTCCAGATCCTCGGAAAGTGCGGCTGCCTCTTTCTCGGTCAACTCGCCCTGGGTCGGAACCCCCGTGGTCTCTTCCTCATCCTCCAACGGGATGCCATTTTGTATGAAATAATCCTTGTTGATGCGGATCTCCGGCTGCACATTGGCATAGGACGGGGTATCCTTTGGCGCGAAATCGCCTTTTTCTCCCTTTTCCCGCTCTAAGCGCAAACGGTGATTTTCCTCCTCGATCAGATGTAAATACTTTTGCGTGTCGATCAGATCTCCCAACTGCGACTTGAGTTCTGATTGGTTGGACTTGATGGTCTGCTTTTCGCTTGCCATCTTATCCTTGGCGTCTTCGTAGATCTTGGCGATCGCATCTCCCGCATCCTCAATGATCTGCTGAATGTCGTTTAAGGCATTGTCCGTATACATGATCGATGCCGCATAGATATCCTCCGCCTTGCGGGAAGCCGCAAAAATAATGTCGTCTCCCTGCTTTTGCATCTCACGGTTTGCCTTATCCTTTTTGGTCTGGGACAATTCATGTTCATCGATCATGTCATACATGCAGGCATTTAATTCCTTGAGCAGATCCATCATCTCGTTCTTGTTCACGATCACGTCGCGTTTACTGCCGTTGTATGGCTCTGCCTTGGAAAAAAGTACATGAATATCTCGTAGCACTTTCTCTGTGCGATCTGCTGCACTCATATTTCACACCTCATCCGTTCGTCTTTTGGCATTTTACATATAAATATGAAAATACTCTTTAAAATATAGCATACAAGCCAGAGTCTGACAACGCTTGACGGTCGGGGAAATCTTAAATTTTGTTAATAAAAGGACATCATTTCTAAAGAAGATATAAAAAATACAAAATGTAAGCAAGCAGCATGACGATGCCGGCTTTCTTTCGCAATTCTTTTGTCCGTGCCACACATACAAATAACAAAATGCCGACCGCCGCGGCGATCAGGGTATCCACAACAAAGCCGGAAGCAAAGGTAACCGGCGTGATCAGGGCTGTGGTACCTACGATAAAGAGGATGTTAAAAATGTTGCTCCCCACGATATTTCCAATGGCGATATCCGCATTATGTTTTCGTGCCGCGGACACACTCGTCACCAGTTCCGGCAGGCTGGTGCCAAACGCCACAATGGTCAGCCCGATAAAACGCTGACTGATGCCAAGCGCCTTTGCAAGATTACTCGCTCCCTCGACCGCGAAATTACTTCCTGCCGCAATCATGACGACACCCGCCAAGATCAGACCTATGATCTTTGCCGTGGAAAGCTGCTCCGCTTCCCTTTCTTCTTCCTTTCCCTTTTTTGCCATCATGTAGAGATAGCGCAGATAGAGGAGGAATAAGACCCAGAGGATAACGCCTTCCAGCCACGTTACCTGACCTCCGGTATAGCCCAGCCACAAGAGAACAAAGGTAGCGACGATCATAAAGGGGATCTCATAACGGACAGTGGAATCCGCCACCTTAAGCGTTGCAATCAGCGCCGTCACGCCGAGAATGATGAGGATGTTTAAAATATTGCTTCCCACGATATTGCCAATCGTGATCTCCGCATTTCCCCGTAGTGCCGCCGAAATGCTGACAGCCGCTTCCGGCAGGCTGGTTCCCATGGCAACGATCGTAAGACCAATGACCAGTTGCGGTATGCCCAATTTTCTTGCCAGCCCGGAGGCTCCGTCCACGAACCAGTCCGCCCCCTTGACCAAAAGGAAAAATCCCAGCGCTAAAAAGACAATCTGTAGTACAAAGTTCATATCTTTCTCCCTTCCTGCAACTTGGGGATAAAAAAAGCGAGTCCCCTTGTTGCATCAAAAAATAATACAACAAAAGTCTCGCTACTAGGCTACATACCGGATTGCTCGCAATCGTACTGACGATATATAGACACAGGTCTGCTGTGTCAGCTACTCCCTTTTATCTAAGCAGATCGTAGCAAAAAAACAATCCGTCTGTCAAGTCCTATTTATCTCTTTTTATCGACAAAAGTCTCCGTCACGCGCGGCAGGATACCGTGAATGTAGGCGATCATGACTCCGTAGTTGGTGATCGCAACCTTCTGGCTGTCCCCATAGGAGATACGATAGCGCATTTCCTGTAAAGGCAGGGTACAGCCGCCACAATGCACGACCAGTGCATAAGGCGAAAGATCCTTGGGAAATTCTGTTCCACTGGTAAAGGCAAAATGCAGGTCTTTACCAGTGTATTCCCTGATCCAGCGCGGCATCTTGACCGTACCGATATCATCGCACTGTCTGTGGTGGGTACAGCCCTCGGAAATCAGAACGGTATCGCCATCTTTCAGATCCTCAATCGCCTGCGCACCGGCGATCTGCACTGTCAGATCTCCTTTGTAACGCGCCATCAGTATAGAAAATGAGGTCAAAGGAATGTCTTTCGGCACAATCTTTGCCACTGTCCCAAATGCCTGACTGTCGGTCACAACAAGGCGGGGCTTTTTGCCAAGGGCTGCCAGCGCCTGCGACAACTCGGTATCCCTGACCACCACCGGAATGGCACCTGCCTCCAGACTGTCGCGGATGACCTGCTGCTGCGGCAGGATCAAGCGCCCTTTTGGCGCAGCGGAATCAATCGGCACGACTAAAACGACCAGATCTCCTTCCTCTAAGAGATCACGGATCAAAGGTCTTTCTACCTCTTTGGGCTGTAATTTTGCCAATCGCTCCTTTAATTCCCCGATCCCCTGTGCCGGATCTGTACTGACCGGACAGACTTTAGCAGGATCGACCGCCAGTGCCTGTGAGATCTCTCCTGCCTTTTCATCGATCTGCGCCGGATCTGTCAGAAGGTCTGTCTTATTTAAGACAATCAGATAAGGCAGACCACGTTTTTTTGCCTCTGCCAAAAGATCTTGTTCCAGATCTCCTACCATAGTATCTGCTGCGATCACAAGCAGAAGAACATCGGTCTGGCGGAGCATCTGCAGACCTTTTTCCATGCGCTTTTGCCCCAGTCCGCCTTCGTCATCCAGTCCCGGCGTATCGATCAGAACGACCGGTCCGAGAGGCAAGAGTTCCATTGCTTTTTTGACCGGATCTGTCGTCGTACCCTTGACTTCCGATACGATAGCGAGATCCTGTCCCGTGATCGCGTTGATCAGGCTGGATTTTCCCGCATTGCGCCTGCCAAAAATGCCAATGTGCAGGCGCTCTCCGCTTGGTGTCTCATTCATACTCATAGATTTTCCCTTCTCTTTCCAAACGTTTTCTGCTGTCATATCAGACTTTCGTCACATTTAAAAACGGAAGTCGCGGTTGCCCTCGTGGATCTTTTCGATATACTCGGTCGCCTTTTCCTTTACCTTTGGATTGGTGATGACTTCCAGTTCTTTTTTGATCAGAGCCTCTCCCACTTCCTTAGTCTCCGGGCTTGCGTAATCTTCCAGATATTCTTTCAGGGTCATAAGTGCATTTGGATGGCAGCAGTTGACGATCTGCTTACTCTTTAAAAGAGACATGAAACGGTCACCGGTTCTGCCTTCACGATAACATGCCGTACAGAAACTTGGCACATATCCCATATCCATCAGCCACTTGACAACTTCATCCAAGGTACGATTATCACTGACATCAAACTGTGCTGAGTTGTCCTCCTCTGCTTCCGGCTCAACATAGCCACCGACACTGGTTCTGGAGCCGCCACTGATCTGGGAAATACCAAGTTCCAGTACGCGCTCTCTGCTCTCCTTGGTCTCTCTGGTAGATACGATCATGCCGGTGTATGGCACAGCGATACGGATGCAGGCAACGATCTTTGCAAAGGTCTCGTCCGAAATACCATTGTCAAAAACATCCGGGTCAATATCATCTGCACGACGCACACGCGGTACGCTGATGGTATGCGGTCCACAGCCCTTGGCTGTCTCTAAGTGCTCTGCGTGCATAATGATTCCGGTAAAGTCGTAACGGTAATTGTTGAGTCCAAAGAGAACACCAAGCCCTACATCATCAATACCGCCATCCATTGCACGATCCATTGCCTCGGTGTGGTAAGCATAATTACTCTTTGGTCCGGTCGGATGCAGTTTTTCGTAAGATTCCTTATTGTAGGTCTCCTGGAAAAGGATATAAGTACCAATACCAGCTTCCTTTAACATACGGTATTCTTCGACAGTTGTTGCCGCGATATTGACGTTGACGCGGCGAATATCTCCATTTTTATGGTGAATACTGTAGATTGTCTTGATACTTTCCAAAATATACTCGATCGGATTGTTCTTTGGATCTTCGCCTGCTTCGAGTGCCAGACGCTTATGTCCCATATCCTGTAGAGCAATGACCTCAGCGCGGATCTCCTCCTGCGTCAGTTTTTTTCTGTGAATATGCTTGTTCTTTGCGTGATATGGGCAATACTCGCAGCCGTTGATACAATAATTGGACAAATAAAGCGGAGCAAACATAACGATACGGTTGCCGTAGAACTCCTGCTTGATCTCTTTTGCCAACTGATAGATCTCCTCATTCTTGTCTTCCAGTTCGCAGTCTAAAAGCACGATGGCTTCCTTGTGGCTGATCCCTTTCATCTTTCTTGCCTTGTTCAGGATCTGGTCGATCAGTTCCCGATTGTTCTTGTTCTTCTCAGCGTAATCGAGACACTCGCGGATCTCCTTATCGCTGATGAACTCCTCTGCCTTTGATGACATTACATCATACATTCTTTTTTCCTCCCTTTTTCTATGTGTCTTATGTTATAGTCCGTCTCATTTATCCCTTGTAAAATCGACGGTTGTTTGTAAAATTAAATTTTCTTATAATTTCAACACCTATTAAACAGGTGCATCGCCACGGTCAACGACCAGTTCATAACCTATCGACTGCATACGGTTTCCCAGACAGTTACGACACTCTGCTGCTTCGTCTCCGGTGCAGATCTTATTATCGTATAGTTCATATTGCTTACGCACGCCTGTCGGTGACAGGTTCGGCATAACCACATTAGCACCTGCTAGGATACCTTTTTCCCTGCCTCGCGGATCTATCGTTCCCAATGCCGTTGTCGCTGGAAGCAGCAACTTTGGCTGTAAAATACGAAGCAACGAGATCAGATACAAAGTCTCAGCTACCGTTCCCTGTGGCTGATTCCCCAACGGCGTCTCGTGATGTGGCACAAAAGGTCCGATCCCCACCATTGCCGGCTGTAAGTTCTGGATAAAGACCATATCCTTCGCCAGCGTATGTGGCGTCTGTCCCCGGGAACCGACCATAAAACCGCAACCCACCTGATAACCTAAGTCTTTTAAGGTATAAAGGCATTGGATACGGTGATCAAAGTCCATTTCCTGCGGGTGCAGGCTCTTGTAATGGTCTTTATCCGCTGTTTCATGCCTTAAAAGGTATCTATCTGCCCCTGCTTCTCTCATTAAGCGGTAACTTTCTTCACTTCTTTCGCCAAGAGACAGGGTAATGGCGCAATTCGGGTGACGCTCCTTGATCTCCCGGATCAGATCACACATGACCTGATCTGTATAGTAAGCATCTTCTCCCCCCTGCAGGACAAAGGTGCGAAAACCCAGTTCTTCCCCAATATCTGCGCAGGATAAGATATCCTCCCGGCTCAGGCGGTAACGTTCAACCTGCCGGTTATCCCTGCGGATGCCACAATAATAGCAATTATTCTTGCAGTAATTGGAAATCTCGATTAATCCTCGCGTATAGATCCTGTTGCCAAAGATCTCTTTGGACCTCTGACGGGCAATTTCCGCTGCATATTCTGCCACTTGATCGCATCGTCCGCGGATAAGTTCTTCCCATTCATCCAGACTTAGTGCATTTTCTTTATCTAATTTATCAATCAATGCTTTGACATCCTGCATTGCCAGTGCCATAGGCATTTCTCTCCTTTTTCTCTTTTCTTTCGCTATTATCCAAGCGTCACTTACTGCAATTTGGAATAGACGGCTTTTGCCGTTACCCCCTCAATATTGCCGATCTTTCCTGACATGGCACTGATCACATCCTGGGGTGCATCTACGGCGACGCTGATCAGTGAGATCCCGCGTTTTTCATAAGGGATCCCCATGCGCCCGATGATATATTTGCCATATGCATGCAGGACGTGGTTGAGTTCTTCTGCCTTGTCACGCTCCTCCACCACGATCGCAAGAATTGCTACTCTGGTATCCATCAGTATGCTCCTTTCTTTTATGAAGAGTGTGCTTTTACCTATAATATGAAAAAGTCCCTGCATCCAAAGATACAGAGACTTTCCCTATCAAACACCTATAAAATCCCGTATCTTTACGCTCAGGCTGCCCTTTGCGCGCAGATGACTTTAATTCATAATGTAAAAAAGGGAGATACCTTGATCTCCCTGAAATTGTCTTTCATAGCGTTACCTCCACAGCCTGCTCAACCCAGGCACCCTTGCGGCACCCGGAAACTCCTTCTTAGTGCTGCTCCATTCCTGACCTGACACGATTCGTAGGCATCCGTCGCGCAAGACCCAAGTATCAACGCCACTTGTGGAGGCCGCCATTTGCATTGTATGGGATTATGACACATTTGTCAATCAAAACCCATCATTCTATCAACCTTCATATGATCTTGCGGATTTTCCTCCCTAAAACTGCTTCTTCTGCTCACGCAGATCTGCGAAAAATCCGCTTAAGAGGGCTGAACACTCATCTTCGAGGACACCGCGCTCAACCTCGACCTGATGATTGAAAGCATCCATCTGTAAAATGTTAAGGACGGATCCGGCGCAGCCCGCCTTGGCATTCATGCTACCGATAACCGCTTTTTTCAATCTCGCCTGCACCATAGCACCTGCACACATCTGGCATGGCTCAAGGGTCACATACATGGTACAGTCCTCCAGTCGCCAGTCACCTGTCTTTTTACATGCCTGCTTCATTGCGATCAATTCCGCATGGGAAAGTACATTCTTATCCGTGTTGCGCTTGTTGTAGCCCTTGCCGATGACTTTATCATCGCGCACGATCACGCAGCCGATCGGTACTTCGTTGAGATCGTATGCCTTTTTTGCCTCCTTGAGTGCCATCTTCATGTACTTCTCGTCATGTTTTTCCTGTCTGTTCTTTTCGATTTTCTCTTTCAGTGCCATATGGTAAAACCTCCACCAAACTGTTATAATGTTTTTGATTGGTTTCATTATAACACGATAAGAAATGGAGTAACACTATGACTGTAAAAATATATGGAATGCAGAAAACAACCTTGGTTGACTATCCGGGGCGTGTTGCTACAACCCTCTTTACCGGAGGCTGTAACTTCCGCTGTCCTTACTGCCACAATGGTGATCTGATCGTCGGGCTGAACGACATCAAACCATACACAAAAGATGATATTTTTGATCATCTGCGCAAAAGAAGAAATGTCCTGGACGGCGTTGTCATCAGTGGTGGAGAACCGACCTTGAACCGGGATCTTCCGGACTTTATCCGCCAGATCAAACTCCTGGGCTACAAGGTAAAACTGGACACCAACGGAACCAACCCTGCCATGCTCCGCTCTCTGGTCAAAGACCGCTTTGTGGACTATGTTGCCATGGATATCAAGCAATGCCGGACAAAATATGCAGATATCGTCCACGCGGATGAGTTTGATCTGGATGCGATCGCCGAATCGGTGGAGATCTTAAAAGCTTCCAAAAAAGTCGATTACGAGTTCCGCACGACTGTTTGCCAGGAACTCCATGAGACAAAGGATATGACCGCTATCGGTATGTGGTTATCCGGCGCCAAAGCCTACTATCTCCAGCCATACAAGGAATCGCCGGATGTCCTGCACCCGGGATTTCACGCACCGGACGATAAGACCATGCAGGAATTTGTCCAAATATTATCCGCCTTTCTGAATAAGGTAGAAATCCGAGGTTAAGTGAGTGAATCTTGAACAGACGACCGACCGCCTGATTCTGCGTATCCTTTCCGCAGATGATGCCGAAAAGGTATTACAATTTTACAAAGACAACGCTGCGATCTTTGAGCAGTTTGAACCCCTGGTCGGAAATGACTTTTACAGTCTGGAACATCAGAAAAACCTTTTGACCTACGAGTATCAGGAGATCCTTAAGTTACATATGCTACGTTTCTGGATCTTTGAAAAAGATAATCCCGACCGTATCATCGGCACGGTCAGTTTCCACAACATTTCGCCGAATATCTATTCTTCTGCCCAGTTAGGCTACAAGATGGATCAGCATTTCTGGCGAAAAGGCTACTGCTACGAAGCGATCAAGGCAGGCATCCGTATTGTTTCGGGAGACATCGGCATCCGCCGCTACGAAGCACTTGTACTGCCGGACAACACCCCCTCTATCTGCCTTTTGAAAAAACTGGGCTTCCACAAGGAAGGTCTGCTGGTAGATAAGGTATTTTTGCAAAATCGCTGGCGCGACCATTATCTCTATGGTTATATCGTTCCGAAAATGTAAGTGCAGAAAGGAGACCTCATGTCACAAGTAACCAAGCGTGCCCTAGAGACATCACTGAAAAATCTTCTTTTACAAAAGCCGCTGGATAAAATAACGATCAACGATATTACGGCAGATTGCGGTATCAACCGCATGACCTTTTACTATCATTTCAAGGATATCTATGATCTGGTGGAATGGTCCTGTCTGGAAGATGCCGAGAAAGCCTTGAACAACAAAAAGACCTATGATACCTGGGAGCAGGGGCTGTTACAGATCTTTTACGCTGTGCAGGCAAATAAGCCATTCATCATGAATGTCTACCACTGCGTCAGCCGGGAACGTGTAGAAAAATACCTCATGCCCCTGACCGATAAACTCTTAGTCGATGTGATCGAGGAGCAGTCCAAGGGACTCTTTGTCAAGCAGACAGACAAGGATTTTATCGCACAGATCTACTCCTATGTCCTGGTCGGGCTCATGTTGGACTGGGTCGCCGATGACATGAAAGAAGACCCGGAAAAACTGGTCGAGCGTCTTGCTATTGTCATCCAGGGAAACCTGTCGGCAGCCCTACATCGTTTATGTGACCACTGATTTTATCAAAAGACCGGATTTGATAAAATTATTTACAATCATACCCCCATGATAAAAAAATTATCATGGGGTCTTTTTTGTTTATTTTCCTTTTTCTTTGACAAACCTATACTACAGGTACAAAGAAATGAAGGAGGTAATCATTATGTATTACTCAGCAGGAACTTATGAATCATTCGCACATCCGGAGAAACCGGAGGGTGTCGACAAAAAATCCGCATACATCATCGGAACCGGACTTGCCGGTCTGACCGCAGCCTTTTATCTGGTGCGTGATGGTCAAATGAAGGGCGAGCATATCCACCTTTTGGAAAAACTGACCCTCGCCGGCGGTTCATGCGATGGAAGAAAAGATATTACCAAGGGCTTCTTTATGAGAGGCGGACGTGAAATGGATAACCACTTTGAAGTCATGTGGGATATGTTCCGTGATGTGCCTTCCATGGAAAACCCGGAAATCTCTGTTCTGGACGAATATTACTGGCTCAACAAGCATGACCCGAACTATTCTCTCTGCCGTGCTACCGTAAATCGCGGTCAGGACGCTCACACAGACAAGAAATTCGGGCTGGATAAGGCAAGCGCACAGGCACTTTCCAAACTCTTTATCACACCGGAAAAAGAATTGGAAGACAAGAAGATCTCCGAAGTGCTGCCGGATTCATTCTGGGATACCAACTTCTGGCTCTATTGGCAGACTATGTTTGCTTTCCAGCGCTGGTCAAGTGCCCTGGAGATGAAGCGTTACCTTTGCCGTTATGTGCACCATATTGATGGGCTCCCGGACTTTAGTGCCCTTCGTTTTACCAAGTACAATCAGTACGAAAGCCTCATCATGCCGCTTGTCAACTATCTGACGGCACATGGAGTACAGATCGAGTACGGCATGGATGTAAAGAATGTTGTCATTGAAACGGTCGGCGACAAGAAGATCGCACGCCAGATCATATATATCAAGGACGGCGAGGAGCAGACATTGGATCTGGTAGAGGATGATCTTGTATTCATCACAAACGGCTGCTGCACCGATACTTCCTGCTACGGCGACCAGACCCATGTACCGGATCTTTCTAAGGTAAAAAATGGTGCCGGCGAGTCATGGGATCTGTGGAAAAATATTGCAAGACAGGCAAAGCACGGTGAATTCGGTAACCCGGATAACTTCTGTGATGACTACGAAGCAACCAACTGGATGAGCGCGACCGTTGCCACTTCCGATGAAAAGATCATCAGCAAGATCAAGGATATCTGCAAGCGTGATCCGAGAGACGGCAAGGTAACGACCGGTGGTATCGTCACAGTAAAGGATAGTACCGAAAACTGGTATCTGTCCTGGACCATCAACCGTCAGCCACAGTTCAAGGCTCAGGATAAGAATATGGTCCTTGTCTGGCTCTATGCCCTCAATACCAACAAGGAAGGAAACTTTGTAAAGAAAGCCATGCGTGACTGTACCGGTAAGGAGGTCTGCGAAGAATGGCTCTATCATATCGGCGTGGATCCAAAAGAGATCCCGGATCTAGCAGAAAATGCCTGCAACACAACCACATGCTTTATGCCGTTTATCAATGCTTTCTTCCAGCCAAGAAAGAATGAGGATCGCCCAAAGGTCGTACCGGAAGGCTCTGTCAACTTTGCTTTCTTAGGTCAGTTTGCCGAGACACCGAGAGATACCATCTTTACCATTGAATACTCTATGCGTACCGGTATGGAATCTGTTTACACACTACTTGATATTGACCGCGGTGTTCCTGAAGTATGGGGAAGTAAATATGACGTGCGCGAACTCCTGCGTGCATGCTACTATGCAATCGACAAGAAACCGATCACAGATGTAAAACTTTCCTTTGCAGAAAAAGAAGCCCTGAAAGTCCTGCTCAAGAAGGTCAGGGGAACCGATGTGGAGATCCTGCTGAAAAACAGCGGTCTGATCGAATAATCCCATCATTAAAAAATAAATCTTGAATTAAGAAAACGCCAAAACTGGCTCTGCGTCGGCTTTGGCGTTTTTTCTTTTATTTATTTCTTTTCGGATTCTCTGTGCATGCTCACGGCTTCTCTGCGGATATCCCGGTCAGTGCCACATAGACATCCGCTAAAGATACGATCTGGGCTGAGATCGTTTTGTCATAATTATTTATCCGCCTTTCCGCGAAACTACCTATATACCAATATAATAGACTTCTGTCCTACTTTGGTATGTATTTTTTCATAATCCGTAGTAAATCTTTTTTAATGATAGGCTTGGATATGTGTTCGTTCATGCCAGCCTTGTAACTGCGCTCCTTGTCATCACTAAAAGCATTGGCTGTTATGGCAA
Organism: Roseburia sp. AM51-8; assembly: GCF_003478275.1. Taxonomy (NCBI): domain Bacteria; kingdom Bacillati; phylum Bacillota; class Clostridia; order Lachnospirales; family Lachnospiraceae; genus Roseburia; species Roseburia sp. AM51-8. The sequence continues at coordinate 22,370 of NZ_QUEY01000002.1, forward strand.
AGATCGGCACACTCTTTGCATCCGACCGATCCAGGGAACGGATACAGCGCGCCGCATCCAGTCCGTCCATGACCGGCATCATAATATCCATCAGGATGATGTCATAGGTGCCGCCCTCGGATTGCAGGAAACAGTCTACTGCCTCCTGTCCGTTCCATGCCTTGGTCACAGCCGCGCCCGCATTTTCAAGGATAAACTGCGCAATCTCCATGTTGAGATCATTATCTTCTACCAAAAGAACATGGATGCCATCCAGACAGATGTCCTGGTCCTCGCTGTCCTCCTTATCCTCCACATGATCGGCAAGTTTGAAACGCAATTCTATGGTAAAGGTCGTTCCCTGCCCCTGCTGGCTGGTAAAGTGGATGCTGCCACCCATCTTTTCCGTCAACTCCTTGGCGATCGGCAGTCCAGACCGGTTCCGGCATAGGAAGTTCTGGCAGATGCATTTTCCTGGGCAAACGGCTCAAAGGCACGCTTTTGAAATTCTTCCGACATGCCAAGTCCGGTGTCCTGACAGGTAAAGACAAAGATCGCCATCTTTCTGGTCGATCCGGTTTCCTCTACGCTGACATGCACAGTCCCTCCCTCACGGTTGTACTTGATGGCATTGCTCATGATATTCTGCAAGATCTGGCGCAGGTGCAGTGGACTGCCTAAAACATTCCAGTGTACCCCCTTGCAAACGTCCACCTGAAAATCGACCTGGCGCTCTATCGCCTGTACCTCAACCAGTGATACCGTTTCCCGGAATAATTCCAAGAGGTCAAACGGCTTTTGCTCCAGACGCACCTGGCCGGACTCCAACTTATTCATATCCAGCACATTATTGACCAGATCCAAAAGGAAACTGGAGGCGCTGACGATCTTCTGACGACATTCCTCCTGCTTTTCCTCGTCCCCTGCATAATATCGGCTGATCTCGATCATACCCTTAATGCCATTGATTGGTGTCCGGATATCGTGGCTCATCCGTCGAAGAAAGTCTGTCTTTGCCACGCTTGCACGCTCTGCATGTTCCACAGAACGGCGCAGACTGTTCTGATAGTGGATCTCCTTTTTCTTCTCGGTCGACACATCCCGGCACAGAAAGATAACTTCCTGTAATTTTCCGTCCTCATCATATTTTTGCGGCACAAAAAACAGTTGTTCCCACTTGGCATTTTTTTCTTCCATGACACAGGAAACATAGGTCTTACCTGCGACACGCGCCGCCATATCCGCCATATCCGAAAAGCGCAGAAAATCCTCCTGATAGGCTTCAGTCAAAACATGCTCTGCATATCTTTTCAGCATATATTTTACGTCACTGCCCTGACTGAGCGCACTCTCCATCTTATCCGCGGATTTTAAGACCTTCCAGGAGTCCGTCCCCAAATCTATGAGCAAAACAAAACTATAGACCCGGCTGATAGAACTGATGGTACGCAGCTGCTCTGCACTTTTTTCCCGGTTCTTTTCTTCCTGTTTGTAACGCAGGAATAAGAAAAGAATACAGGCAAGCACATACAAGATGATCCCAAAACTTTCCGTCATGATAAAGGTGGAATAGACCCTGACCTCCGGGAAAAAGATATAAATATCATAGCCTTCCACCCGGCGCACATCGCCACACAGATGTCTGCCATTTATCGTCAGGCGGATCAGATTACTGGTCTGGTTCAATTCCCCAAAATCTTCTGCACTCATCTTTAGCCAGTCCTGTAGGCATTTGCCTTTGAGTTCTTCATCGTTGGTACTGATGATCTCATCCCCGGATGCAATGACAGCCGTGCCCTTTAATTCAAAGATAAAATCATCTAAAAGCGTTTGTATGCTGATCTCGTCCTTGGCAAAGATCTCTCTTTTTTCCGATAAAACTGCCACATAGCCCGCCTGATCCTGCCGGGAAACAATGGCAAAATCGTACTGGCTACCCCCGATATCCATACGGGTCGCATAAGAATTTTCCGGATAGTGGGATGCATCATACGAAACATCGTTATTCAAAAATTCATCCCAGACAGACTCATCAATCTCTCCCCAACCGTATGTCGGCACATTGTCCGCATCCGTTACCAGAATACCGTCCAGACGCTGCTCATAGGCATACTGCTCTAAGAGAGCATCTGAGGCCTCCTCCCGCTTTAGGCAACGGCTCAACTCCTTTGCCTTGTCCAAAAGACGGACCTCGCTCTTGGTGCGGTCTCCGACCTCATAGTTATTCCATCGCACGATCCTGGACTTGATCGTGTCAAAACTTTCATCCATGACATAATATAGTCTGGCGCGATCACTCTGTATGATGATCATACCACTGATCAAACTAACGGCTATTCCTAAGATTAAGAGAAAGCATGCCAAACTGATCTCTTTGTTTTTTCTCATATCTCTACTCTGCATCTGCGTCACTCCAAGCGCGGTCTGCGCTCATGCCGTATTTTTCCAGTATCTCCCCTGTGGTTCCATCTTTTTGCATCTCCTGCAAGGTCCGGGTCAGTTCCTCTGCCAGTTCTTCGTGTGTCCCCTTTTCAAAGGCAACGCCAAGTTCGGACTCATAAAGACTTTCATCCAGCATGTAAAACTCGTCCGGCATAGAATCCATAAAAAGGCGCAATGCACTCTCATGTCCCGCAATGGCATCACAATAGCCCTTGCGCAGACAGGCATACACTTCATCTAATGTAGAAAAACAATAAACCTCATCCACCTGTGGTATTCTGGGATCCTCATGGTTGAGCAGGATCTCATCCGGCTTGGAGGACACCTGCACGGCAAAGCGCTTGCCCGCAAGATCCTGCAAGGTCTTGATGCCGCTTTCCTGACGTACGACCACGACCTGACGGCTCTTTAGATAGGGACCCGCCCAGGTGTACTCATCCTCACGTTCAGTCATGGTAAAGGATCCCCAGAGACAGTCAATCTGTCCATCCGCCAGATATTCCTCCTTTTTCTCCCAGACAATATTGCGAAAGACCGGTTCATATCCCATGCGCCCAAAGGCTTCTTTGGCAAGTTCCACGTCAATGCCTGCTGCATTTCCGTCTTCATCCACATAATTGTAAGGTTTATAATCGTCACTGCCTATGATGATCTGCGGTAAGGTGTCCTCTTCCGCTGCCGGACTGCTTCCACAGCCTGCCAGCCCTAGGACCAGCCCTACACAAAGCACCAGGCTTAATAATCTCTTTTTCATGCTCTTTCTCCCCATACGGTCAAAAATCCATTATTCTGCGTCCTCTTGCATTAAGCGGGTCACAGCATCCTGGATCGTCTGATACTGATCGTCCATTGCCTCCATCAATTCTTCTGCACCTTCAAACGTTCCGGCACGAAAGATCTCTGTAATGTCATAAGAAGTATGATAGAGATCCGAAAATCCCAAATTTAGGCAAACACCCTTTAAGGTATGTGCTGCCCGGAATGCATCTTCCACATTTTTCTCCGCTACTGCTTTTTTCATGTCTGAAAAACTCGGATCATCCAAAAACTTGATGGCAAATTTCTTGACGATCGCCTGACTTCCTCCAAATCTCTGAAGCACATCCTGCCAATCTGCTCCGATCATCTCATAACATTCCTGTACGGTCATTATCCGTCCTCCGTATTCTATGTATTTTGCTCTGTCTAAACGCAATTTATCCTATAGGTATAATTCACCTATGTTATCGCTTCATTATACGCCTGCTTTTGCAGAAAGACCAACACTTTTCACTCTCAAAAGCCAGCATACACCAAATTCCTATTCTTAGGTGGGGATTCCTGTCGAAAAAAGACGATAAAATATAAAAAAGAGGAATGTGTAAATCTCATACACATTCCTCTATCTTTTTAACTTCTATAAATCCGGCTTAGCCAAAATATCTGTCAAGCAGACCCTTTAATGCCTTACCATGTCTTGCCTCGTCGCGAGCCATCTCATGTACGGTATCGTGGATAGCGTCCAGATTGTTCTTCTTTGCACATTTTGCAAGATCAACCTTTCCTGCGGTAGCGCCAAATTCGCAATCTACTCTCCAAGCCAGGTTGTCCTTGGTCGTAGCCTTCATGTTTGGCTCAAGGTCCTCGCCTAACATCTCAGCGAACTTTGCAGCATGCTCTGCTTCTTCGTATGCTGCCTTTTCCCAGTAAAGTCCGATCTCCGGATAGCCCTCGCGATGAGCGATACGAGCCATGCAAAGATACATACCAACTTCTGAGCATTCTCCTTCGAAGTTTGCCTTTAACTGATCGAAGATGTACTTCTTGTCCTCTTCGCTGATAGCGTCGTTATTCTTTACCGTCTTAGCATATACGCCATATTCATGCTCAGCAGCAAGTGTCAGTTCTTCGCCTTCTTTGACTTCCTTAAACTTGTCAGCACCAACATGACATACCGGGCACTCCTCTGGTGGCTGCTCGCCTTCATAAACATATCCACATACACTACATACATACTTTGCCATAATTCTTTTCTCCTTTTCTTTACTTATGATGATTCTTAATTACTTACTGTTCCCTTTCGGTGATCTTAATATAACACCTCACCAATGAAATGTCAATAGAAAATTAGGAATTATTATTATTTTTTTCTTTATCCAAACAGGCAGGGCATTTTCCAAAGAAAACTACCTGGCTCTGTTCGATCGTGCCGCCAAACCTTGATTTGCAAGGGTATGCAGAAATTCCAGATTATCCATTTCCAGATCTAAGACTGACTGACAGTAGTTACAGACAAAATGCGGATGCTCTGCTGTGTTGGCATCGTAATGATCCTTGGCATCGTTGCAAGGGATACGCTGCACCTGTCCGGTTTCCTCTAAGACCGTCAGATTTCGATAGACTGTCGCAAGGCTGATCTTTGGGTAATCCTTCTGAACTGCTTGAAATATGGTCTCTGCAGTGGGATGCTTCTTCGTCGAAAGCAGATAATTATATATGGCTTCCCGCTGCCTGCTATAATTCAGAGTTTTCATAATTTCAACCTTTCTTTATCTTAAATAAATCAGTAACTATTATCAATTTAACATGGCAACTGCTATTTGTAAAGCGTTTTATGCAATTTGAATTTTCGATGAACGTTTTATTACGTAAAAAGAAGACGATGCCACAAGACACCGCCTTCCAAAACCGTCTTCAATTGTCATTATACCAAGAGGTCTGTTCGTTCTTTGCTTTCCTCGATCTTTTCATTCAATTTCTTGCAAGGAATACTGATAACCAGTCCAAAGAGCAGAGCGACTCCGATATAGGCTGTCATTTCTGTCAGATACATCCAGTAGTCATTGCCATGCGTACCTGCGATTGCCTCACGCAAAGCGTTCATACCATGTGCGAATGGCATATATTTATAAAGATACTGGAATACCTTTGGCAATACTTCTACCGGGAAGGTACCACCACTTCCAGCAACCTGGATAACCATAAGCACGACTGCTGCTGCCTCGCCGACATTGCCAAAGGCATATGCCAGAGAGTACATAAAGATGGTAAATGTAAAACTGGTAAAGGATGCCGCAAACCAGAACATAAGCGGATGGTCACACTGGATACCTACATAGAGAATACATCCCAAAACAGTAATGATCGTCTGCAACTGTCCCATCAGGTAGAACACTATATATCTTCCGAAGAATTTCTGCCAATTCCGCAAGTTCCTGCATCCCGGATTGGTCTTAAGTCCAGTATGCATAATGGCGATCAGGATCAGGGCACCAAACCAGATAGATAAGATCACATAGAATGGTGCGGTTGCAGATCCGTTATTTGCCATCGCATAAATCGGCTCCTGATCCAGATTAACCGGACTGGAAATAAAGTCTGCGATCAGATCCGGGTCAGACTCGATCAGTGACATCAAAATGTTGTACTGGTCGTTTGACTCAATATCATCCATATCGGCGATCAGATCCTGCAGTTTGCCTTCCATCTCGATGGCATCATCCCTGGTTGCTACCAGTTTATCCTTGCCAAAAGACATCATATCCGGGTAAGAGTCCAAAGCAGATGAAACATCCTTGATGCTATCGCTGGAGTAGTTCAGGATCTTCTGGATCTCGCTGATCGATGACTGGATGGAATTCATGGTAGAGTTCAACTGTGGGTCTACCGTATCTTTATAGGTCGTTCTTAAGGCTTCGACGCTCTTTCTGCAGGTATCAAAATCTGCATGCAGGGACTGTGAGATTGCATTGGAATCTGCAGAAGTCTTGTCAGATGCTGCTTTTAAATTATCCAGATCTGCCTCAATCTTGTCAAAATCTGCATTGACTGCATCTTTTTGCTGTGTAATGGTTGAATTCATATTTACATTTTCCATTGCACTGTTGAAACTCGTCTGCAAAGCTTCGACAGCAAGTTTGATGGAGTCAATCTGGCCTGACATACCATTGCTTGTGTTATCTACCTTGTCAAAAACATCATCCACAGCATCTGCCATGTTATCGATCTGCTTTAAGACATCATCTAAGTTGACCGTCACCATATCCGAAACGGTATCAATGCTGCCGTCTGCCGCATCCGCTGCTGCATCTGCACTGTTTGCCATGCTCCGTCCGGTCTCCATAATGGAATCCAACTGGTCTGTCACAGCATTAGTCGCATCCATCAGACTGTTTGCGGAGTCAATGATGGCAATATAGGAATCTACGATCGTGATATAGGTATTCAGATCGGCATCCATATCATCCAATTTATCCCGGACGGCATTGGTAAAGTTGCCGCCATTGCCGCTATTATCTGTCACGACATACTCGCTCATGCTTAAGAGTGCCTGTGCCATGGTCGATACAAAAGCACTGTTGATCTCCTCCTGAACAGTCGTCTTTACCTTACCGGTAATCTTTGGCGCGATCGCGTTCTTTTTCTCATTTTCATAATAAGTGATCTTTGGATTCTCGATGTCTCCGCCAAGGAAACTGATCAGATCTTCCGAAAATGACTCGTCAATGACTAAAGCCGCATAATAATCACCGCTCTGTACGCCATCTACCGCTTCTTCCTCGCTATCTACAAAAACCCAGCCGATGGTCTTATTCTCTTTGAGGTTGCTGACAACCATATTACCAATATTTAACTCTACGCCCTCAATCTCTGTCCCTTGGTCGCAACTTGCAACTACAACGTTCAAATTGGCTGTAGATGCCTCTCCGTATGGATCCCAGTTGGACATGATGTTAAACCAGGCATATAAACTCGGAATAACCGTCAGACCAATGATCATAACAACTGCAACAACATTTGTTGCCAGTCTCTTTGCATCGGAGGTAAAAATCCGAATAATGTTTCTCATCTTATTCGTCCTCCTTTTCATCTGTATTTTTATTGTCCGGGCTGATCTTCTGGATCACTGCCTCTTTGAACTGCTCCTTACGCTCCTCGATCTCGGCACCGATTCTCTGTTTTTCAGCCTCTATCTTTTGCTTGCCTTCGTCAATGCGGTCATCAACATAATCTAATTTCTCGGAAATGTTGCTCTCTGCCTGCTGCACACCTTCACCGATCAGACTGGTGTCGTCATGCAGTTTATCAACATCCACGCCAAACTCTTTCATCTGCTCCATCATCTTGTAATCACTGTACTCCACATAGATCAGATAGAAGGCTATGCCAAAGAGGGAAAGGATCCAAAGGACCAAAAAGACTAATTTCCCTTCTGAAATGGCAAAACTCATGATCAGAAAGAAGAGTGGTAATATGATGTTGACTTTAAGACCAATACGGATTCTCTTTTGATTTTCCAGATGAAGATCCTGTTCATAATTGATGAACTTTTCATACATCTCTTTGTATTCTCGTTTTTCTGCCACAGTCCTACCCTCCTTACATCATTTCCGTATCTTCCAGACGCTTTTCCATGTAATGGTTGAGCCCCTCGAATGGGATACGGATCAAAAGTCCGATGACAAGACCTACACCTAAGAAGGTCAGTAACTTGAGCAGATAAACTACAATATCCGCCTCGTATAATCCACAGATACATTCACGCATAGCGTTGATCGCGTATGGGAATGGGAAGAAGATATATACCTTCTGGAAAAATTCCGGCAAAAGTTCGATCGGATAAGTTCCGCTACTTCCGGCAATCTGCAGCACTAAGATAACAACGGCAATGGCTTTACCTACATCGCCAAAGGAGTAGACCAGTGCATAGATCAAAAGGGTAAAGGTCAGACTGGTCAGTGCGCCGACCACCCAGAACAAAAGCGGGTGAACACACTGAATCTTCAAGATGAAAAGATCACCCAAGACCGTGATCAGGGTCTGTACCTGCCCCATAGCGATAAAGAACATGCCTCTTCCAAAGAAAAGTTGTGTCGGTGTCGCATCCGGGTATTTTGATTTTGATACTTTTACTTTGACAATGGCTACCATGATGATACAACCTACCCATACAGACAAAACCGTATAGAATGGTGCAACTGCAGAACCATAATTTTCAATCGGATATACCGCAACGGACTCGATCTCTACCGGCTCGGAGAAGAACTCACCGTACATATCCGGATCACCGGTCAGTGTATCTACCAGTGCCTGCACACGCTCGTCGTCCTCGACGCTCTTTGCCTTGTCGATCGCCTTGGTCAGTCTGGTGCTGATCTTGGATAAGGCTTCTTTGGTCTTTTCCAGACTCTTATCCGAAGTAGAAATCGTTGTCTGCAAGGAAGAAAATACATTTCCCATGGAGTTGAGCACGCCGCTCATATTGTTCATGACCGTACTTGCATTGCCGATCACATCCTCTAAGTTATCCACGCAGGTATTGAGCTGTGGTACCAACTGGTTGTTGATGGTATTTCTGGTCGATGTGATATTGGAGACCGCCTTGTCAATATCTGAGATCATGGTCGCCTCGGCATCCTTGATCTGCTGGGCGGTCGCATCATACTGTCCGTCCAGATCTGCCTGTTCTAATATCTTTTGCAGGGCATCCACGGCATCGGATAACTGCTGCAGGGTATTGACCACATCCGTATTCCCGTTTTCATCTGCAATGGACTGGCTGATGGCATTGATATCTTTATTTAACTGGTTGGTATCCTTTAAGGTCTGCTGACAGGCATCTGCCATCTGATCAATATCACCGCTGATCTGCGCCTGCCTTAACTGATTTTCCATGTTTGTCAACATGGTGATCATGGTATCAACCGTCAGATTCATCTGATCTTTGTAGGCATTTAAGGTATTCTGGCTCTGCTGGATAGAACCGTTTGCCTCAGACAGACTTCCTGCGGAAGACTTGGTCTTGCCCTCCAGATCACTCACATCATCTGTGGCATTTGCAATATTAGAGGATAATACCGCATTTCCACTGATGACCTTGTCGATGGTATCCTGATAATCGATCAGATTGTCATTCAACTTCTCTAACTTCTCAATAAAGGCATCCACACCGCCTTCTTCCTCGATGTCGTCATACATATCATTGACATCTTCAAAGATGGTCTTGGTCATGACCTTTACAAACTCTTCGTTGATGTTGCTCTGTACGGTCGTAACGATGGTATCCGAGATCTTATTGGCTACCGGATTCTTTTTCTGATTCTGGTAAAAGATCAGGGTAGGTTCCTCTGTTGTGTTTACGAACATATTATACATATTGTATGTAAAATCTTTTTGCACAACGAGTGCTGCATAGTATTTACCGGATTCCACACCCTCAATGGCTTCATCCGCAGAATCCACGAACTGCCAGTCGACCTTATCGTTGTCTGCCAATTCATCCATGATGTCTTCACCGGTATTTTTGAACTCTCCGTCATCATCCGTATAACCCTGATCCAAATTGACAGCCGCTAACTGTAGATTACCGGTATTGCCGTATGGATCCCAGTTGGAATAGATATTGAACCATGCATAAAGTGCTGGTAAAAAACATACACCAATGGCGATAATCAGGGCAAACAGATTTTTTGCCAGATTTTTCACATCTGTAAAAAAGATTTGTTTGATCGTCTTCATGCCTTTATCCCTTTCGTATTTGTCTGATTCTTGATCAATTCTATTTTCTGCTTTCGCGTTAATTTTTTGATCGCCGCTTCCCGGCGCATTGCCTCTTCCTTTGTGGCATATTCCTCATGGTAGACCATTTCCACCGGAAGACGCGCTTTTGTATATTTGGCACCCTTGCCCGCATTATGCGTTTGCAGGCGTTTGGCCAGATTGGTCGTATAACCTGTGTAGAGTGAATCGTCGCTACACCGGAGTATGTAGGTAAAATGCTTTTTATCAGTCATGATTGGCAAACCTCTCTACATCTCCCAAATGCCCCAGTCGGATGCTGTTTCTGGAAACCTTCTTTACCTGATAGAGAAGTTCATCTGCTGCATGCAGATAGTCCCAGACCTTGTTTTCCTCTACGGGAACACCCCAGCAGATGCCCTGTGAAATGGTCAGAACCTCTGCCGCCTTGGAGTATTTATGCTCTACCGCCTGACGCAGGATCATCTGTTTCAGATGTTCTGCCCACCGATAGGTCTCTTCTTCTGACATCCCGGAGTATATGAGGACAAACTCATCCCCTCCATAGCGGGAACAGAAAACTTCCCCCTGATGCTGCATCTGCATGATCATGCGGGATACCATCTTAAGAGCCTCATCTCCTGCCTGATGTCCGTAATTATCATTATATTCTTTGAAATAATCAATATCTAAGATCTCAATGCCAAGTGGTGTCTGCTGTTCGCGTGCACGGATAAAAGCATCTTCTCCGTATTCGTTTAGTTTGTAGCGGTTGTAGAGTCCTGTCAGAGGATCTGTCTCTGACTTGCGGTGGAGGGCAATATTTTCCTGCTCCACTTCCCAGTTGATCTGCGCCAGATTGTTGAGGGAATTACGCATGTTGATCATGCTCGCCACCATAACGCTGTTTTCTTTTTCCATCTCCTCAGACAACTCATAATAGGTCACGGCCGCCTTCTGGAAATTGTCCTGATCCTCTATGGCTTTATAGTAGCAAACCAGCAGCGTCAGCAATTTTTTCTCCAGATTGCGGATATTGGTCTGCTTGGTCAGTTCCTCGACGATAAAATAGCAATCCTTAAAGTCCTCATAACGCTTGCCATCCAAAAGCATACGCATATACTCATAGAGATCGTCGTAAACATCCATGATCGGCACTTCTTCTTTCAGATAGTCACCGATACGCCTTATCTCACGCAATAAGGCATCTTCCTGTCCTCTTTCATAATAAAAACGCGCCTGAAAACATGACACAACAAGCCCATCGACGTTTTGCAGATATGGCTTGCACTCTTTTTCAATCTTGTCATTGTAACGCGCTGCCGTCGCAAACATTTCCTGACCGGATTCCTCCTTGCCCATGAAAAGATATGCCTTGGCAATGTTGAGATATGCCGCCGTCAAATGCTCTATGTAACCGGGCATGGTCGGATTCACGATAATATAGTGATAGCCGCTCTCCAGGTGGTCAAGTGCCTTTTGATACTCATGGATGTTCAGATACAGGGAACCGATATTCATATGTACGATCCATTCCAGATTCGGCAGTCCGTATTTTTCACAATAGGAAAGTGCTTTCAAGTAATAATCCATGGCATAAGGCGCGTTGCCGCGATTTAGGGACATGATGCCCAGCATATTGTTTGCCATCACGACATATCCCCACTCCCCGATCTTTTCCATGGAAGGAATACACGCGATCATCTGAACATAAAAGTTTCTGGTGTCATCATTAAATAATAGGTCTCGCCCCTGGAAAAGCAGGCAAAACCTATCAATGCATCGTCGTGTATCTTACGTCCGTATTCTTCAATCTTATCGCAGTTCTCCATAAGACGCTTAGAGTCTCTGCCCCGGTCAGACTGAATTTCTTTTATCCAATTTTGAACCTCTTGCATATAAAGACTGATATTCATACGCCCATTATAAACCTGTCATTTTGAAAAATCTATTACCGAATTTTTCTTATTGTTGCAAAAAATCCTGCGGATTTACTGGGTTTCCATCCTTTCGCAACTCAAAATACAGGTTTGCTCCTTCTGCTGAATAATATTTTGATGGCTGGCTGATATATCCTATGCACTGGCCTGCTGCAACATACTCGCCTGTTGCAACCGGAATCTCCTTCAACTGACCATAGACAGCCTCGTAACCATCTCCCAAGTCCATTGTTACTGTCGTTCCCGTTTTTGCATCATTTAAAATGGATGTTATCTTTCCCGCACAGGCGCTGACGACTTCGTCATTGACCTCTGCTCCGATGATCAGTGCCGGGTTGCACTGGTATTGCTGTAATGTCTTAAAATACACCGTCTGCTCCATGCTGTAGTCGATCAGCACCTTGCCATCGACCGGCCAGGTCAATTCGTCCGGGAAATGTAAGGTGATCGCGGATGTCTCTGCCACCTGCTCGATCACGCTCTGCTCGGCTGTCTGCTGGGAGTCCCTCTCTGCAAGGCTTGCCTCGTAACGCTCCTTTTGCAGGGCTTCCATATCTACAGTCGAGGTCTTTGGCTCTACCGTGCCGGATACCGACTGGCTTTCTTCCTCTGCAAGACTTTCCTGCTTTGCCTCCTGCCGCTGCATGACATTCTTCTGATAAAAATACATCAGCGTGAATCCAACCGTGGCAATAATCAGCATAATTCCCGCTATCTGATAGGATAAACGATGATTTTTTATATATTCACTCTGTCTCTTCATTCCACTACCTCCTACTCATAGGATGGCTGAAATGAAAGATTTTATACGATCAATGTACTTTCTTTTTTAAGGCTTCGCTCAGACGCGCAAATTCTTCCAGGGAAAGGGTTTCACCACGCACAGAAGCCGGATAGCCCAGTTCCTCGATGGTCGCGATAATGTCTTCCTTGGCGACCGGAATGGTCGGTGCATTGTTGAGTCCGTTTGCCAGCGTCTTTCGTCTCTGGTTGAAAGATGCGCGGATCACACAAAACAAAAATCCTTCATCCGTGATCTCAACCGGCGGCTTTTCGTGACAGGTCAGGCGGATCACAGAACTTGCGACCTTTGGCTGTGGTACAAAACAGGTCGGTGGCACGACACAGACGACCTCCGGCTTTGCAAAATACTGTACTGCCAAAGAAAGCGCACCGTAATCCTTGGTGCCAGGTCCTACCTGCATGCGATCGGCAACTTCCTTTTGTACCATAATGGTAATGGATGCCAGCGGCACATGGCTCTCAAACAAGCCCATAATGATCGGCGTCGTAATGTAATATGGCAGATTTGCCACGACCTTGATCGGCTTTCCGCTATTTTTTTCTCCGGCAAGGGATGCAATATCCACTTTGAGGATGTCCTCATTTAAAACCGTCACATTGTCGTATTCCTTTAAGGTATCGTCCAAGACCGGCAAAAGATTGGTATCGATCTCGACTGCTACGACCTCTCTGGCGGCTTCGCACAGATACTGGGTCATAGTACCGATACCCGGTCCGATCTCTAAGACAAAATCATCCTTTGTGATCTCGGCCGCATCGATGATCTTTTCCAGAATATGCGTATCGATCAAAAAGTTCTGCCCATATTTTTTTTGAAAATGGAAGCCGTGTTTTTCTAAGACTGCCATCGTATAGGCTGGATTTCCTAAATATGCCATAGTAACTCCTAATTTCTATTGTAATAGACCATACATGTTTCTTGCATTGATCTCTGTCTGCTTTTCTACTTCTTCCGGCAAAATGCCGCGGATGGCTGCAATCTTATCGATCACATAGCGAATCTGCGATGAATCATTGCGCTTGCCACGGTTTGGCTCCGGGCAAAGATAAGGACTGTCTGTTTCCACCAGAATACGCTCAAGCGGAATCTCCTTTGCCGTCTCAACCAATTTTTTGGCATTTTTAAAGGTAACTACACCGCCGATCCCGATATAGTAGCCCATGGCAATGTATTCCTTTGCCATTTCCGGCGAATAGGAATAACAATGAATGACACCCGGGTGCTTGATATCCGGGTGGGCTTTTCCGAATTCCTGCAAAATCTCCATGGTATCTTCCGCTGCATCTCTGGAATGTATGATAAAAGGTTTTTCTAACTCTACTGCCAGATCCAACTGCTGACGGAACCAGTATTTTTGTGTATCTTTGCAGGCATGTCCCTCCTTGCGGAAATAATCAAGCCCGATCTCTCCGATGGCAAGAACCCTTGGATCCTGCGCCATCTGCCGGAGGCGGTCAATACAAGCCGCATCCATAGACTCCACCTCGTCCGGGTGCACGCCAACGGCTGCGTAAATATAATCATAAGACTGTGCCAATGCGACGCTGGATGCAGAAGATTCCATATCTGCTCCCACATTGACAACGATACCTACATTTTTGGATGGGAGAACTCTCAATAAATCCTCCCGATCCACATCAAATTGTCTGTCATCATAATGTGCATGACTTTCAAATATCATCTTTTTCTCTCTTCATTTAAAGTAATCTTATAGACACTTGCAGGGTCAGACCAATCCGACCTGACCCTGAAGTTATGATTATAGTGTTTGATTAACAGATCTCTGCGCCTGCCGGCATGTCTTTTTCCGGTGTCATGAGTGACAGATTGCCCTCTGCGTCCTCTGCACAAAGCAACATTCCCTCGGAAAGTACACCTGCCAACTTGGCTGGCTTTAAGTTCACGAGAACCATGACCTTCTTTCCGACCATCTCCTCGGCACTGTAGTATTTCTTGATGCCGGACACGATCTGCTTGGTCTGACTGCCAATGCGAACCTGTGAGCAAAGCAACTTCTTAGACTTTGGCACTTCCTCACACTTGATGATCTCGCCTACCTGAAACTGCATCTTGGTAAAATCGTCAAAACTGATCTCATCCTTTGGCTCAATATCAATCACATCTGCATCTTCTTCCGGCTCCTCCTGCGGTGCTGCAACCGGCGGATGGAGTTCAGCAACCTTTGTCATGACCTCGCCCAGATCCAATCTTGCAAAAAGGATCTCCGGTGCATCTGTCACCTTGGTTCCGCTGACATAGTGACCAAAGGTGGAAAGTTCCTCGTATGGGACTTCTTTTGCATTTAACTGTGTCAGGATACGGTCGGTTGTCTCCGGCATGAAACTCTTAAGCAGGGTAGCACCGATGGAAATACTCTCTACCAAATTGTAAAGAACGGTTGCCAGACGATCCTGCTTGGTCTCATCCTTGGCAAGTGCCCATGGCATTGTCTCATCAATATACTTGTTGCAGCGCTTGAAGAGTGCGAAAACTTCTGTGATGGCATCTGCCACACGAAGATCTTCCATCTTGGCTTCCACGCGGGAAACGGTAGAAGTAACAACTGCCTTGAGTTCATCATCTACCGGCTCATTTACACCTTTGTCACAAACAAGACCGTCAAAATATTTATTGCTCATGGAAATGGTACGGTTTACCAGGTTTCCAAGTGTATTTGCAAGGTCAGAGTTCATACGCTCAACCAGAAGTTCCCATGAGATAATACCGTCATTGTCATATGGCATCTCATGCAGGACAAAGTAACGTACGGCATCCACGCCAAAGAAGTCTACAAGTTCATCGGCATAAAGCACATTTCCTTTGGACTTGCTCATCTTGCCATCGCTCTGGATCAGCCACGGATGACCAAATACCTGCTTTGGAAGCGGCAGGTCAAGTGCCATCAAAAAGATCGGCCAATAAATGGTATGGAAACGGATGATATCTTTACCGATCAGATGCAGGTCTGCCGGCCAGTTCTTTTTGAAAAGGTCAGAAGAATTGCCGTCGCAGTCATAACCGATACCGGTGATATAGTTGGTAAGGGCATCTAACCATACATAGGTAACATGCTTCGGATCAAAATCTACCGGAATCCCCCAACTAAAGGATGTACGGGATACGCAAAGATCCTGCAGTCCCGGCAAGAGGAAGTTGTTCATCATCTCATTCTTGCGGGATACCGGCTGAATAAACTCCGGATGTGTATTGATATGCTCGATCAGACGATCGGCATACTTGCTCATCTTGAAGAAATAGGCTTCTTCCTTTGCCGGCTGTACCGGTCTGCCACAGTCCGGACAGCAGCCATTCTCATCCAACTGCGATTCTGTCCAGAAAGACTCACATGGGGTACAATACAAGCCTTCATAGGCACCCTTGTAAATATCGCCCTGATCGTATAACTTTTTGAAGATCTTCTTTACCTGCTTCTCGTGATCCTCATCCGTAGTACGGATGAACTTGTCATAAGAAGTATTCATCAGATCCCAGATACGCTTGATCTCTGTAGATACATTGTCTACAAATTCCTTTGGTGTGATACCGGCTTCCTTTGCCTTTAACTCGATCTTCTGTCCGTGTTCATCTGATCCTGTCTGGAAAAATACATCATATCCTTCCTGTCTTTTAAAACGAGCAATACTGTCCGCCAGGATGATCTCATAGGTATTGCCGATATGCGGCTTGCCTGAGGTATATGCAATGGCGGTAGTAATGTAATACTTTCCTTTGTTTGACATTTTAACTTCTAACTCCTACTCTTCATCTTCTTCAACGACTTCGCCGGAAACAGTCTCTACGGTCTCCTCAGCGACTTCATCTGTCTTTTCTTCGGTTACGACCTCATCTTCATCCTCGAAAATGTCCTCGTCCATCTTTGCACCACACTTGCTACAGAAAGCAGCGCTACCACTTACAACAGCGCCACACTTCGGGCATGCCTTACCGCCCTTGGTGTATGCGATCTGCTCCTTGATCTCCTCGATCCGCTTCTGTGCTGCTACTACTTCCTCAAAAAGTGAGGTATATGCCTCTGGTGCGGCATCTTTATTCTCCTGATAGAAGATCTTACCGATCTCCTGATACTGCTTGTTCAAAAAATCTTCCTTTGAACGCATCTCATACTGTAACTTTGCAACATCCGTCATGCCCTTTGCCTTTTCGCCGACTTCCTGTGTTGCACTTACGATAGAATCACCTAATTTGCTGAAAAAATCCATTTGTTTTTCCTCCTTTAGATAAATTTGTCAAAGTCATACTGATATATTCTGTCATTATAACATTATTATGGCGCGCTTTTCAACGTATTATCGCAGACTGTCAAGAATTGAGTGCCCGATCGTATGTTCCGGCATTGCAAGGGAAAAATTGTCTGCGATCGTCGCGCCGATCACCGCAAAACTATCTTCTTCCGGTAAAGGTCCGCTGCCTTTGTGTTTCTTGGAATACGCAAGAAACGGCACCTTTTCTCTGGTATGATCCGTCCCGGTATAGGTCGGATCATTTCCGTGGTCTGCCGTGATGATCAAAAGATCGTCCTCCCGGAGTACCGGGAGCAGTTGACCCAACTTGACATCAAACCGCTCGATCTCCTGCCCATAACCAATCGGATTGCGCCTGTGCCCCCAAAGAGCATCAAAATCCACCAGATTGACAAAGCATAGCCCGCAAAAATCACGCTTTGCGATCTCGATGGTCTGCTCCATACCATGCACACTGCTCTTGGACCGGTTACTTTCCGTAATACCCTGACCGACAAAAATATCATTGATCTTGCCAACGGAGATCACATCAAATCCCGCGTCTTTTAGACTGTTCAAAACGGTCTTTCCTGTAGGTTCCAAGGCATAATCATGCCGGTTGCTGGTACGGACAAATTGACCCTTTTTCTTCCCCACATAAGGTCTTGCGATCACACGTCCAACCCGCCACTCATCTTTCATGGTAAGTTCTCTTGCAATCTCGCAGTAGTGGTAGAGATTTTCCAGTCCCATGGTCTCCTCATTGCCACAGATCTGCAATACGGAATCCGCAGATGTGTATACGATCAGGTGGCCTTTTTCGATCTCTTCCTCACCCAGTTCGTCCAGAATTTCCGTACCACTTGCCGCCTTGTTGCCAATGATATGGCGACCGGTACGCTCCTCCAACTCCTTGATGAGTTCCGGCGGAAAACCATGTTCTGTAAAGGTAATGAAAGGTTTTGTCGTCTCAATCCCCATCATTTCCCAATGTCCGGTCATGGTGTCCTTGCCATTGCTTTTTTCACGCAGGGGCGCATAGTAGGCAAGAGGGCTTTCTACCGGATCTACTTTATCCATCGCTTTTAGATTTGCCATGCCAAGCCGCCGGAGATTGGGTATGGTAAAGGAATCCATCTTCTCTGCAATGTGTCCTAAAGTATCCACACCAAAATCACCGAATTTGTCGGAATCCGGCATGGCGCCAATGCCAAGTGAATCCATAACAATGAGAAAAACACGTTTGTAACGATACATTACAATTCCTTCTTTCTTCCTGATCTACTCTAATATCTTTAGCATTTACAATACTTCTAATCCTGTCTTGTCATCCCGGATTAAGATTCGAAGGGCATCCACGGCTGTCTCAATCGCCAGTTCCGTATCATGTACCTGTGCATTGGAAAGTCCCAACTTGGCACGCTCCTGATTTGCCACAACCAAAAAGCAGGATCCCACGCGCACCCGCAGAAAACTGCCTGCAATAAAGAGTGCCGCAGATTCCATCTCGGATGCCAGACAGCCCATCCGAAGCCATGCCTGCCACTTATTCTCCAGTTCATAGGATACCGGCATGACCTCCGGCTCATGCTGTCCGAAGAAAGAATCCTTACACTGGACAACACCGGCGTGATATGTGATTTCTTTCTCTTTTGCTGCCTGTATCAAGGCATGCATGACATCGACATCCGCTACTGCCGGATACTCGATCGGTGCATATTCCCGGCTAGTCCCTTCCATACGGACAGCACCGCTGGCGATCACTATGTCACCTCCACATACATCCTGCTGCATGCCACCGCAAGTACCCACACGGATAAAGGTATGCGCACCTGCCTTTGACAATTCCTCAAGGGCGATGGCTGCCGACGGTCCACCGATCCCGGTTGAAGTCACACTGACTTTTTCCCCATCCAGCATCCCTGTGTATGTAACAAACTCTCTACTATCTGCCACCAAATGCGCATCCGTAAAATGTTCAGCGATCTTGGCACAACGCTTGGGATCTCCCGGCAGGATCACATATTTTCCAATGTCTTCCGGTCCGATTCCGGTATGATACTGTTTGCCGGACCCTTCTGTGTAATCAACCATACGTTACCTCCTTTTTAGGGACGTTCCTTTTGCCATATGGAGTGTCCCCTTTTGCTCATCTTATAAATTATCCGGTCCAAAACTTTCCGGTAAAAGTTGACCTAATGTCATCGTCCGGTAAGAGATCTCTCCCTCCGGCGTCTGCTTTCCCAGATAGATCAAAAATTCGTCCTTGCAAAATTCCCGCATGACCTGACGACAGACACCACACGGCGGACAGATCTGCGCACAAGTCATGTCTGCCCTGCCACCCACAATGGCAATGGCTGAAAATTCGTGCTCGCCCTGGCTGACTGCCTTAAAAACGCTGTCCGCTCAGCACAATTTGTCGGTGTGTATGCCGCGTTTTCAATATTGCATCCTGTGTAGATCCTGCCAGTTTTTCCCAAAAGTGCTGCACCGACAGCAAAGTGGGAATAGGGCGTATATGCATTTTTTCTTGCCTCGATGGCTTGCTCCATCAAACTTATGATCTCTGTACTTTCCATGGTCTTATTATATCCCATAATAACTTATTTTTAAACAGGATATCCTCTTTTGCAATAAACATGATTATAATGATAGAAAGCAAAATAGCCGCCCACAGGCGGCTATTTTAATAGTTAAATAATATTTTATCTCAGGCAAATATAGACAAGATAAATAGCATACAGAACCAGCATGATGATGCCTTCCTTTTTGCCGATTTCCTTTTTGGTTATGCAAAATACCCATGTGATCAGTGAGAATACTAAAAGCACGATAATGTCGATCACGTTCTCCATAAGGAAAGTGATCGGGCTGATGGTTGCCGCAACACCCAGCACCATCAGAATATTGAAGACATTCGATCCAACGACATTACCAACTGCCATATCCAATTCGTTCTTTCTGGCTGCCACAATGGATGTCACAAGTTCCGGTAAAGATGTTCCAACGGAACAGATGGTAAGCCCGACAAGCGTTGCACTGATACCAAAACTTGTAGCAATGGTAGAGGCAGAGTCTACAACCCAATCGCCGCCATATTTGATAGCAATAGCTCCACCTACGATATAGATAATGGATTTCCAGACGGGCTGTTCTTTCATTTCACTCATCTCTTCGTTCATCTCACGCTCTTTTTCAGAGATTTCTCCACGCTTTCTTGCATCCATTGCACTCTTGATCAAAACTACGATAAATCCTACAAAGATGACCAAGAAGACAATTCCATCGATACGCCCCAGTTCCATGCCAATGCATCCGCAAACAAGCAGTAGAATGGCACATAGCACAGAAAACGGATAGTCTCTTTTTAAGACATCCCGGCTTACCTGTAACTTTGAGATCACTGCACAGATACCAAGTACGACCATCAGATTAAAGATATTGGATCCGACAACATTGCTGACCGCAAGTGTATTCTGATTGTTCATGGATGCCGCAATACTTACAGACGTCTCCGGTAAACTGGTTCCCATTGCAACGATCGTCATACCAATGATGAGTGATGGAACCTTTAACATCTTTGCAACCGATGAAGCACCTTCAACAAAGAAATCTGCTCCCTTTACTAATAATACAAAACCAATGATCAGTACGACCACTGCCTTTAAAATTGTTACTGCCATTTCTTTCCCTCCTATAAATATACTGCCCTTCTCTTATCCCAACAGATGCTCGGTCAAAATTTTTAATCCCAGTAATACTAAGATCAGACCACCTACCAGTTCTGCTTTCGCCTTGTATTTGTTTCCAAAAATGTTACCAACAAAGACACCGATCGCAGATATGACCGCCGTTACCAGACCTATGATCGTAATGGCTTCCACAATGTTAACTTCCAAAAATGAAAATGTGATGCCAACCGCCAGCGCATCGATACTGGTCGCGATCGCCAAAATGAACATTTCCTTGATATCAAGTGGCGGATCCATCTGATCAATCTCTACGACTTCATCCTTTTCCCTGATTGCCTCTGCCATCATCTTGCCGCCAATATAAGCAAGCAAAACAAATGCAATCCAATGATCGATCGCGCTGATCTTATCTGCGAACTGACTTCCCAAGAGCCATCCAAAAAATGGCATCAACGCCTGAAATCCGCCAAAGAAAAGCGCAATGACAAAACATTGCTTTTTGTTGACCTTGCGCATGGCAAGACCCTTGCAAATAGACACGGCAAATGCGTCCATAGCAAGTCCTACGCCCATCAACATGAGTTCAACAAGTCCCATATTACTCCCTTCTTCTAAAGTGTGTGGATTTTAACTTTTGTATGTGTGCTTGTCCATAAAAATAAAGATTATCTTATAGAATAAAAAAGAGACTCCATATGCATATGATCTGCTACTACAAAATGTAATAGTCACCATATACATATGAGTCTCACCATTTAAGATTTGCCAGGCTATTGCCGGGTCTGTTGACAAATCACACAATTCTTATGTGCTAGCTACTCCCTCATAGCCATTTCAATATATCGGAAATGTCAGAAAGTGTCAATGTAAAGCATGTCTCATCCATTGTACTTTTATAGATACAATCCTACTATGCAACCTTTGTTTTTTTCTCCTCCATCTTGCGATAGATAAAGCGTACAATGATACCCGCGAGAATTGCCTCAATAATGCCTAGAATGGTTCCCGTCAGCACGTCTGTTGGAAAATGCACAAAGACATACATTCTGGAAATGGCGATCAGCGCCGCCAAAACCACTGCTGCAATTCCCTGCTTTCGATACCTTGCATACTGGACAATGGATACCGCAGATGCAAAAGAGGCAGAAGAATGCCCCGACGGGAAGGAATAATCCTTTGGATTTTTCACTAAGAGCGTTACTGAATCATCAATCCAGCAAGGTCTTGCCCGCATGACTGTATTTTTTAAAAATACATTGATCACCAGCAGTGAAAATAAGAGGGCAAGCGCAGATGTCCAAGCCACCTTCTTATCTTTGCAGAAAATCAGCATAGCGATCGTAAGCAGAATCCAAAAGATTCCGGCATTACCAAGTGATGTGATCGCCACCACGATCTTATCTAAGACCGGATTGTGCAGTCCCTGAAACCAATACAAAAGATCAAATTCCCAGTCAAAATAAAAAACATTTCCCATTGTTGCTATCATATGTATACCCCCAGAATAATTATTTTATGCCAACTCTACCTTGCAGAATTTCTTCTTGCCCTTTTTCAAGATAAATTCCTCTGCAAAGGCTTCTTTTTCATAAGTTGCATGTGAATCTGTTACTTTTTCGCCATTGACAGAAACACCGCCCTGCTCTACCGCACGTCTTGCTTCATTACGGCTTGTGGCAAGATTTGCACTGATCAGAAGTTGTAAGATGTCAACACTGCCATCCTTAAAGATATCCTCTGTGATGGTCTCCGTCGGCATATTTGCAGCACTTCCGGTAGAAAAGAGTGCCTTAGAAGCCTCTTTTGCCTTTACGGCTTCCTCCTCGCCATGCACCAATTTGGTAAGTTCATAGGCAAGGATATCCTTAGCTTCATTTAACTGGCTTCCTTCCCATTTATCCATCTCGTCGATCTGCTCAAGTGGCAGGAAAGTAAGCATACGCAGGCATTTTAAAACGTCCTGATCGGATACATTGCGCCAGTACTGGTAGAACTCAAACGGTGATGTCTTATTCGGGTCAAGCCAAACGGCACCTGACTGGGTCTTACCCATCTTTTTGCCTTCAGAATTAAGAAGAAGATTGATCGTCATCGCATAGGCATCTTTTCCAAGTTTACGACGGATGAGTTCTGTACCACCTAACATATTGCTCCACTGATCGTCTCCGCCAAACTGCATATTACATCCGTATTTCTGGAATAACATGTAAAAATCATAACTCTGCATGATCATGTAGTTAAACTCAAGAAAACTCAGTCCTCTCTCCATACGCTGCTTGTAGCACTCTGCGGTAAGCATACGATTGACGGAAAAATGTGGTCCAACATCACGCAGCAACTCAACGTAATTCAAGCCCATCAGCCAGTCTGCATTATTTACCAGAATTGCCTTGTCTTCTGAAAAATCGATAAAGCGGCTCATCTGCTTTTTGAAACAATCTACGTTATGTGCGATCGTTTCTGTTGTCATCATCTGACGCATATCGGTTCTTCCGGATGGATCACCGATCATGGCTGTTCCGCCACCGATCAATACAACCGGCTTATTTCCAGCCATCTGCAAGCGCTTCATCAGACAAAGTGCCATAAAATGTCCTACATGAAGACTGTCTGCGGTAGGGTCAAATCCAATATAGAATGTAGCCTTTCCGTTATTGATCAACTCCTTGATCTCTTCTTCGTCTGTTACTTGGGCGATCAGTCCCCTAGCAACCAATTCATCATAAATTGTCATTTTTTCCTCCATTTCCGCAACCTGACAAAAGTTGCTCTTATATTCTATGCGTGGAAGATCTGTTACAGAGCGTTATTTATAGGAATAAAAAAACGCCCTCTATCTTCTTCCAAAGATAAAGGACGAGTAAACTCGTGGTACCACCTTTATTCACAAATATCTCACGATACCTGCCTCATCAAGTCTCATAACAAATAATGTCATGTGAAACTCTTAGCACGATAACGTGTGCCAATCCGGCGCATCCTACTTTTGAACTATAGATCCAGGTTCAGACTGCTACTCAGGAAGGTATTCAAGATACCGTCTTCTGCGTCTCGCACCAACCGACGCTTCTCTGATTCCGATCTCTGTATCTCTACTCTTTTCCATCAACGTATTTATCAATCTCCCTCATTATACAGGCGCAGGTTTTCATTTGTCAACAAGTAAAAAACGGCATGCGCAATCCAAGGACTGCACATACCGCTTTTACAAGAAGGGTTTTATCTAAAATTTACGGAAATTGCCTTGATCCGGTTGTTATCGGTAGAATTTGTTTTTGTTTTTCCCATTGTTGTTTTACCCCTTTCAACACAACTTGTATTGGATATTTCTATCATATATAATTATATGTGATAGAAACATATCAGTTTTAACTGTGATTTTATTATTTTTTTACATATTCGAGGTAATATTTATGTTTTTTATGACAGGTCATCCACAAAGTGATATCAGTGAAGCACAAAGTGATTTTATTATTCAGCATGATTCATCAAATACAGGACGATTTGTTTTAAACCATCCTTACCGTCTCATGTTGATCTCCATTCAGCCGGACAACCCGGATCATTATCAGAAATTGACCATAATCTCGCCTAAAGAGACTTTCTTCTTTGAACTATCCATGAAGGAACTTAAGCAGGTACCGGATGGAAGAAATCTTCATAAACATGACTTTTATGAGATCATGATCGTATTGGATGGGGAGGTATATCAGAATATCGAAAACGAAAGACATCTCTATACCAAAGGAAGCTGCTGTATCCTCAATAAAAATGTGCGGCATACTGAGGAATATCGCGATTACTATCGCGTTGCATTTGTCCAGATCTCATCGAATTTTCTGAAACACCTATATGAATGCATGACCCTGCATATCTTTGGCAGACATAAGACAAAGGACTCCAAATTCTTACAGTTTCTGGATAACAATATCAACGAACGACAAACGGCAAATAAGAATTATCTGGATCTGATTTCCCAAAAAGAGCATACATTTTTGGTAAAGCATGTGCACAGCATCTTAGATCAGATCGTACATATCACGGTCGATCCTACGCCGGATGCCAATATTCGGGTACAAGGTCTCTTTTTAGACCTACTCTATAATCTCTCCCGCCCGGATTATTACAACTCAGTTCCTATCCGCATCGGAACAGACACGGAAAACCGCCTTTTCCAGCAGATCACCAAACTTTTAGAGGCAAACCACGGACATATCTCCAGAAAAAAATTGTCTGATGCACTCAGTTATTCCGGCACCTATCTCAATGCCATCTGTAAAAAATACTCGGGACTTTCCCTTTTTGATTATGGCATGCATTTTTGTATGAAGGAAGCCAGCATACGTCTTCTGGATACTGACCAGACTATTGCTGATATTTCCAGAGACTTGGGTTTTACCAACCAAACACATTTTTATAAAGTCTTTAAAGAAAAATATAAAATGACACCTATGCAATACCGCAAACAGAACCAGACAAAGGAATAAAAACAGTCATAGGAAAAGGAGCCGAGACTTTCGTCCCGACTCCTGTTATTTTATGACTTATGTATTTTATGCTTCTGCATTTTCGTTTGCTTCTGCTTTTGCCTTCATCTCTGCTACTTTCTTCTGAACCTCAACCATTTCTTCCTTGTTCAGTTTGTAGAATCTCATAGCAACGATGTTGCACAACCATCCAAGAATTGGAAGACCGAACATTAAGAACATTGTCATCCAGAATACACCCTTTGTTGCAGGATCGCCCATCTGAGGAACGGTATCCTTATATCCGATCAATGTAATACAGAATGCTGCAATGGTAGATGCAAGTGATGTGATGAGTTTATCAATAAAGTTGTAAACACCGGAAATAACAGCCGGTAAGTAGTTACCTGTTCTTGCATATTCATAGTCAACAATATCTGCCTTCATAGCAGTACCTGTTGTGGTAAGAACCATCTTTGTACCGGTTGTAGCCAACTGCAATAATGCATAAATGATCATTGGTACACCGAAGACACCGATGGACTTCATACCGGTTGGTCCTAAGATCGCACAGAATACAACTGTAATCACTGCTACTGCAATAGAAAGCCATGACCAAACGGTTGTTGCCTTCTTTGCACCCATCTTAGCTACAAAGACACCACCACCAAAGGCAAATAAAATACCTACGATCATAGTAAAGTTACCGATCATAGTTGCTGCTGCATAGGATCCGATCAAGATACCGGACGCCATGGTTGTAATGATAGACTGTGATCCGACCTGCTGAGCCAACTTATCAGAAATACCGGTAAGCATATACATCTGGCAAGGCTTGTTGTCTTTTAAGATAGCAACCATGTCCTTAAACTTAACGGTCTGGTTCTTCTGACCATCTTTTCCGATAACTTCAAATGTCTTTGCATTATCTGACTTACGAACAGCGAAGCATGCAAGTAACATAAAGATACCAGCTGTAATTACATACCAGTAGCAAGCTTCTTTCAGCATCGGAGCATTATACTGATTGTCGTATCTAGGCAAAATAGCAAAGGTAACAATGTTGTTAAAAATAAGTGGAACAAGATATGAGAACAATGTTCCAAATACACCCATCATTGGACGCTGTGTTGGGTCATTCGTAAGTACGATACCGATGGTACCACCTGCCATACCATTGATGGTATATCCGCAGATATATACAACATAAATAAGGATAAATACTACAATACCAGTTGTTCCTGTGTATTTACCGGATGCCCAATCAAACATCATAAGAACTGCAAGTGCTGCCATCACCCATCCAGTCACAAGGAAGATACGGATCTTTCCATGTTTTGGATTCATTTTTTCGAACAATGCTGCAAAAAGCGCATCTGTGAATCCATCAAAAAGTCTTGTTCCTGTAATAATGATACCTGCAACTGCCGGTACGATTGCGTATCCTGCATTTGCAATGTAAGATGCATACATCATCAGCAAATAAAAGCAGATACCACATCCGTTATTTGCGTTACCAAGTATCATTTCGAGCATGGATGCTTTACGATACTGAACGCCATCACGTGCGCTGGCATTAAAAATGCCGGCTTTTTTCTCGTTTGCCATAGTCAAACCCTCCATATTCTTTTCATTTATCACTTCTCAACACTGCGCTTTCCTATTTCGTAGAAAGTTGTGCAGTATCTCTGTGGCTTATGATTAAATTATAAAGAGTTTATAAAATCAGATGTCGGAAAATTCGACGAAATGTAAACAAATTTGTCTGATCTAGCTATTTTTTCAACTTTACTATACAAATTCGTTGGAGATAAGGCTTTCTCTTTGTTCTGCCTTATTTATTAACTATACATTTGTATATCAAAACTATAAAGACACAACTCTCTCATAAGATCCTGACTTCAGGGTCTCTGGACCGCAGCCTTCCAATCGGACCGTAGCAGTCATATTTGCCGGGATCTCAAAGGTGTAGACAATACGGTTTTTTTCATATTTCCAGCCAGACGTGATCTTTCCATATGGAGAATCATAGGAAGTATGCAAATAACCAAGTCTTTGGTCTGGCTGCGGCGCGATCACGATCTTTCCATCATTTACAAGAATACCGGCAGCACAATCCATCAGCCAGCCGACAATCGCCCCATAAGAATAATGATTAAAGGAATCCTTTGGATTACCATTTTCATCAAAGCAATTCCAATTTTCCGGTAGTCCGATATGGAATTTTTTGACTCAGATGATATTGCATCTGACTCCCGCTTATTTTTCTACTTACTTCAATCTCCTCCTTGTTTTCCTTGTCACTTACATCGTAAACTTCTACCTCAAAAGCACTCTGCTGACTTCCATCTTCCAGTTTCCATCGCAACGTAATATCCGACCCATCAATTCCGCATGGCTTAGACAGATGGTTTACCTGTAAATCTCTGATCTTCATGAAAAAACCTCCCATTTTGTTTTTAGCAATCTTTTCTTTATTGTAGATTGCAAAATAAAACAAAAAAAGAGGTCTTTCATACCATAAAATATGGTGATATAAAACTAATCAATATCATTTCTATATTGTAAAGGTGTCTTTTTATACTTTTTCTTAAACAGTTCGATAAAATAGGATGTATCCTCATATCCGACATGTAGGGCAATATCTTCCACAGACATTCTCGTATTTTTCAAAAGCAGACAAGACTCCTGCAAACGTGTATCCTGAATCTGTTTTAAAATAGTCGTACCCATGTGTTTTTTAAAAATCCGGTTCAGATAAGTTTTTGAATAGTGAAATTCTTCTGCGACTTCTTCTAGGGAAATGCTTGCATAGTTATGATTGATATACAATAAAATCTGTGTCATCTGCTCTCCTTCTTTTCCAAGCCTGGAGGACAATTTTACATTTTTACACTGACCAAGAAGTTCCAGAAAAAAGATACTCAGATAATGATCACAAATTCTTGCTCCGTATGTAGTTTCATTCAGATAAGCTACCATGAGATCAAGTAACTTGTCCCTTAATACTTCATCATTTCCACCTGAAAAAACAACATATGCATTGGATTCCTGCGAAAAAAGTACCTCACTGAAAAACTGATGCAAAAGACTCTGTTGCGGAATATCCCCCAGAAATGTCTTCTCAAAAGTGTATTTATTAACTACAATATTGATCATCATACTGTCATCATAAATATTTACTTTATGCTGCATTCCCGGCGGAATGATCAGCAGGTTTCCTTGATTCAAAGTCTCCTTTTTTTCTGCTTTTCCTTCTTTACTGCGTAAAAATTGATCAACCTTTCCCCTATATATGTAGCACATCTCTATAAATTCATGATCGTGAAATTCTCCGGGAGAAAATCGAATGTGTTTATTGATAAAGATGTTTTTGTCTGTTTCAAAAAATTCCTTGTGAAGAAAATGTACTCTGTTTTTTTCCTTTATTTCGTGATCCATATTCTTTTGTACATTTTCTTTTTCCCATGCATCCAAATCTACATTATCCAGATCAAGAATCTTTTTGGGATATTTTTCATCGAGTTCTTTTTTTCTCTGAAGAAATCTGCTACCTTCCTTCATAAAAAAAGCATATTTTTTTTCCATATCATAAAAAGAATTCACTTTACCATCCTGTTCATAATATGTGCGAAATATTTCTTCGATTGCACTGTATTCTGTCAGATAAGATATAATCATTTCTCTGCTTATCATAAGGTCTCCTCATCTTTACAAATCAGGGAATTCCACAGGATTTTCCTGTGATATAAAAACAAAAGCGGCTCACTACTGTGAACCGCTAAATCAGAGGCGCCAACCAGATTTGAACTGGTGATAGAGGTGTTGCAGACCTTTGCCTTACCACTTGGCTATGGCGCCATAACTTGCATCAACATGATGCATTATATAAAAAAGTCATACATCCGTCAAGATGTAAGTGACTCCGACGGGAATCGAACCCGTGTTACCGCCGTGAAAGGGCGATGTCTTAACCGCTTGACCACGGAGCCATATGCATTATGAAAACGGAGAAGGAGGGATTTGAACCCTCGCGCCGGTTACCCGACCTATACCCTTAGCAGGGGCACCTCTTCGGCCACTTGAGTACTTCTCCATAGTCGAACTAAATCAATATTCACAATGCACAAACTATTCTACTAAAGGTATCCCCATTTGTCAACGAAAATATTGCATTTCTTCGCAATTTTCTTTTATTTCTGATACTCCAGAATGGCTGTTTCATAGAGATTATTTCCGTGGCAATCTGCTACAACTATGACCGGAAAATTTTCGACCATAATCTTACGGATGGCTTCTGCACCCAGATCATCATAGCAGATGACTTCTGACTCTGTGATGCATTTAGAAAGAAGGGCACCGGCACCGCCAACGGCTGCAAAATATACAGCGTGATTGCGGATGACAGCATCTAAGACTTCTTTTGTCCGCTTTCCCTTACCGATCATAGCCTTTTGTCCCAGATCTAATAGGCGCGGTGCGTATTTATCCATACGGCTGGCTGTTGTCGGTCCTGCGGAACCGATCGGTCTGCCCTCTCTGGCAGGTGAAGGTCCCATATAATAAATCGTTGCATCTTTGATCGGGATCGGAAGTTCTTCTCCACGATCCAGGACTTCCATCATACGCTTGTGCGCTGCGTCGCGTGCTACATACATCTGACCATCCAGATATACATAGTCCCCAGAAGTCAGGCTTTCTGCGATTTCTTTTGTAATTGGTAATGTAATATGTCTATCCATCTGAAACCCCTTTTTACAATTATAATTCTCTCACTACGTGGCGATTGACGTGACAACAGATGTTGACTGCCACCGGAAGTCCCGCAATATGTGTTGCATAGGTATTGATATTGACTGCAAGTGCCGTGGTGCTTCCGCCGAGTCCACCCGGTCCGATTCCCAGTCCGTTGATCTTTTCAAGCATTTCTTTTTCCAGATCTGCCACCCATGGAATTTCCGGCTTCTGATTGAGATTTCTGGTAAGTGCCTGCTTTGCCATCAGTGCAGATTTTTCAAAGGTTCCGCCAATACCGACACCTACGACCATAGGCGGGCAGGCATTCGGACCTGCATCCTTTACCGCGGTGAGAATGGCATTTTTTACACCCTCGATCCCATCTGCAGGCTTTAACATAAAGACCCGGCTCATATTTTCACTGCCAAAACCCTTTGGCGCAAATGTGATCTTTACCTTATCTCCGGTCACGATAGAATAATGGATGACAGCCGGTGTATTATCCTTGGTATTGACGCGCTCGATCGGATCACCTACGACAGACTTGCGCAGATAGCCATCAATATAACCTTGGCGCACACCCTCATTGATGGCATCTTCCAGACTACCGCCGACAAAATGCACATCCTGTCCGATCTCCATAAAGACAACTGCCATACCGGTATCTTGGCAGATGGGAATGGTTTCCTGGTCTGCGATCGTGAGATTTTCCTGCAACTGCTCCAAAATCTTTTTGCCCAGAGGAGATTTTTCTTCTTTTGTCGCAACTTTCAGTGCCTGATCCATGTCCTCTGACAGATAGTGATTTGCCTGAATGCACATATCTGCAATTTCTTTTGTGATGTCTTTTACCGCTATTTCTCTCATTGTATTTTCTCCCTCTACCACCAGTCGCTATCCCACAGGATCGTGAATGGTCCGTCATTTTCCAGATCCACTTTCATATCTGCGCCAAAACTGCCACATTCCACCTTGCCAAATGCCTCCTGACATTTTTCTTTAAAATATTCATAAAGTCCATTGGCAAAATCAGGTGCGCCTGCTTTGACAAAACTCGGTCGGTTTCCTTTTTTACAGTCCGCATAAAGTGTAAACTGTGATACTACAAGTATTTCACCATCCACATCTTTTATGGACAGATTTGTCTTTCCATCCGCATCCTCAAAAATGCGAAGTCCCTGCAACTTTTTGACATATTTATCTACCATTCTCTGGTGTCGCCATCCGCCACACCAAGAAATATCAAAAGCCCTTTGCCGATCTTTCCGATCACGTCACCATCTACTTTGACAGATGCATGATTTACCCGCTGAATTACTAACCGCATGCATATTCTCCTTTACATCTAAAATTTATTATATACGCAGGTGTCTGTATCAGCAATGGTTAATTTTTTCTCTTGACTTTTGTATTATTTGTATTACACTAAATAATACAAAAATAAAAAGAAAGGAGTCTATCATGGTCATCTGTATTGATGAGGTTTCTGAAATTCCTATTTACAAACAGATCCGCAATCAGATTGTCTTAGGTATTTCTGATGGGAGATTACAGCCCGGAGAGCAATTACCGACTGTGCGCGCCCTTGCAGAAGAAATCGGGATCAATTCCATGACGGTAAACAAAGCCTATGCTCTTTTAAAACAAGAAGGCTATATCGTTACCGACCGCAGAAACGGCGCAAGGATCCGAAATGAATTTGACCAGGGCAAATATCTCTCACAGGCTTCTTTGGACAATTTGCAACAGATCATATCCGAGGCAAACATCCGCGGATTTTCAAAGGAAGAATTTTTCCAATTATGTGAAAAGTATTTTTAGGAGGCAGATCTATGTTTAATATCATTCTTTTTATTAGTACATATCCGGTACTGCTTATCATATATTTTGTGTTAAAGAACAACCATAAATTTCATGATCATTTGCTGTTTTCCGTCTCCATGAAGGAAGAATGGATAGAACAACCTGCAGTTCAGAAGATCATAAGCGACTTTAAGAAGCAGATGAACATCCTGCTTCTCATCTTTTTTGCTATTCCTCTCACCAGTTTACTGACAAGTCATTTTTCCATACAGTTTACAATCTGGATGAATTGGCTCATGCTCTTAATTCTATTGTTTTATGTGCCATATGCCATAGCCAATAAAAAGTTAAAGAAATGGAAAAAGGAAAATCAATTATACGAAAATCAGATTTTAGTATCTTATGTAGAGATGAAAAATGCCGGAAATGTCAGAAAGGTCAGATTTTTGCCATTCTTCCTTCCGACTTTCCTCAGTTTTTTCATTTTTGTCCTTTCCATTGTATTTTCGGCTCTCTCTGAAAAAACAGATTTTGACAGCACGATTATGGTTCTTAGCATTGCGGCTATCAGTTTATTGTACTGGATCATTGCCTTTTGGATGGATCGTAGACCGGTAGAAGTCATCTGCAATGACAGTGACATCAACATCAATTACACAAGATCCAAGAAAAACGTGTGGAAAAATTTCTGGTTAGCCTGTGTCTGGCTAAACCTTGCCTACACTTTGATTACCTTTTTGCCTCTTATATCCGATACTATCCATCTAGGTATTTTTCTTGTTGGATCCATTGCTTATGCCCTTGTCCTTTTAATCTTAATTATCCCGTTAGGGAAAAAATTCAAAAATATTGAAAAACGTTATGCAAGTTCTTTTGATCCGGCATTTAAGACCAACGAAGACGAGGCATGGATCTTTGGACTGTTTTACTACAATCCTAAGGACAAAAGCAGCATAGTAGAAACGAGAGCCGGCATTGGAACTTCCGTAAATATGGCAACAGGTCTCGGAAAAGGGCTTACAATCTTTTCTATTATTGCAATGCTCAGCATACCTTTTATCAGCATTTTTATGATCATGGAGGAATTTACACCAATCCACCTTGTCATAAAAGATGACACTCTTTACTGTGAACACATTTTTGAAAACTATGCTATTGATACAGATACCATTTCCAATGTATCTTTGGTAGATGAACTGCCATCTATGGTAAAAAGCAATGGAACCGCTATGGATAATCTCTTAAAGGGAAAATTCCATGTGAGAAATCAGGGAAACTATGAACTATTCTTAAATCCGCAACACAAGTATTATATAAATTTTTCGGCTGATGAAAAAAATTATTATGTAAATGGATTTGATGATAAAGAAACCGTAGAAATTTATAGCGAACTCACAGATTGATAAAACTCCGCCAGTTTTGCAATTAACTGCAATCAACTCTGGCGGAGTTTTATTTTACCTCTTATTCTTCTGTAGAATCTTCTTCAGAAGCAGAATCTTCCTGATTTTCTTCACTTTCATCCATAATCATGTCTTCCTTGCGTACTTTTGCAATACTTGCAACCGTAACGCCCTCACCGACATTGATTAATTTCACACCGGAAGTAATTCTTCCGAGAAGTGCTATATCATTGACCTTGATGCGGATAATAATACCTTCGGTATTGATAAGCATCATCTCATCATCTTCATTGACAGCCTTACATCCAACGACATTTCCTGTCTTTTCTGTAATCTTGTAACACTTGACACCCTTACCGCCACGGTTCTGCGGTGTAAATTCTTCTACCAGTGTGCACTTTCCAAGACCCTTTGCAGAAACGATCATCAGAGAATCTCCCTGAGAAGCAAGCTGCATTGCGATCACTTCATCCTGGTCTGTCAGACTCATACCGATAACACCCATGGAAGTACGTCCAGTATTTCTGACATCTGTCTCATGGAAACGGATACATTGACCAAACTTGGTAATTAAAATAATATCTTCGTTATTATCTGTCAGTTTTACCTCAATCAATCTGTCATCTTCACGCAGATTGATGGCTGCAAGACCCGTCTTACGGATATTTTCATAATCTGTGATCTTCGTCTTTTTCACAATACCATTCTTGGTAGCCATAAAAAGATACTGGCTGTCTGAGTATTCCTTGATCGGTATCATGGATGTGATCTTTTCGTCCGGCTGCAACTGCAAAAGGTTGACAATAGCAGTACCTCTTGCGGTTCTGGAACATTCCGGAATCTCATAGGCTTTCAGACGATAAACTCTACCGGTATTGGTAAAGAACATGAGATAATGATGCGATGTCGTCATCATCATTTCGACAATGTAATCTTCATCGATCGTCTCCATGCCCTTGATTCCCTTACCGCCACGATGCTGGCTCTTAAAGTTATCCACATTCATACGCTTGATATAGCCAAGTTTTGTAAATGTGATAACAGTATTTGTAACCGGAATCATATCTTCCATGGAAATATCATATTCATCAAATCCGATAGAGGTTCTACGATCATCCCCATACTTATCAGAGATAGCAAGGATTTCTTCCTTGATAACACCAAGCAACTTCTTTTCATCTGCAAGAATTGCCTTTAACTCCGTAATGAGTTCCATCAAAGACTTATATTCTTCTTCCAGTTTGTTTCTTTCCAAACCGGTCAATGCGCGCAGACGCATCTCAACAATGGCATTTGCCTGTGCTTCTGATAAAGCAAAACGCTCCATCAACTGCTGCTTTGCCGTAGCCACATCAGCAGAACCACGGATGATCTTGATCACTTCATCAATATTATCCAGAGCGATCAATAATCCCTGTACGATATGTGCTCTTTCTTCTGCCTTGTTCAGGTCGTATCTGGTTCTTCTGGTTACGACATCTTTCTGATGCAGCAAGTAATAATTTAAAAGTTCATAGAGGTTGAGTACCTTTGGCTGGTTGCCGACCAAGGCAAGCATAATTACACCAAAAGTATCCTGCAACTGTGTATGCTTGTAAAGTAAGTTGAGCACGACATTCGGATTGACATCACGACGCAACTCAATACAGATACGCATACCTTCTCGTGATGATTCATCACGAAGATCGGTAATACCGTCGATCTTTTTATCGCGGACAAGTTCTGCGATCTTTTCGATCAGACGTGCCTTATTTACCATATATGGAAGTTCGGTTACAACGATACGGTTCTTGCCGTTGTTCATCGGCTCGATCTCAGATACCGCACGCACACGGATCTTACCGCGTCCTGTACGATATGCCTCATCAATACCGGCATGACCTAAGATCGTACCACCGGTCGGAAAATCAGGACCCTTGACGATCTCAAGTAATTCCTCAATATCTGTCTCACGATCTTCCTCTACCTGATTATCAATAATCTTTACCACGGCTGCGATAACTTCACATAGATTGTGTGGCGGAATATTTGTCGCCATACCAACAGCAATACCTGTTGTTCCATTTACCAGCAGGTTTGGATAACGGGAAGGAAGAACGGTTGGTTCTTTTTCCGTCTCGTCAAAGTTTGGCATGAAGTCTACGGTATCTTTGTTGATATCGGAAAGCATAGCCATGGAAATCTTGGAAAGTCTTGCCTCTGTGTAACGCATGGCAGCAGCGCCATCTCCATCCACAGAACCAAAGTTACCATGTCCGTCGACAAGTGGATATCTGGTCGACCATTCCTGTGCCATGTTGACAAGTGCTCCATAAATAGAAGAATCACCGTGCGGATGGTACTTACCCATGGTATCACCGACAATACGTGCACACTTTCTGTGTGGCTTGTCCGGTCCATTATTCAATTCGATCATAGAATATAAAACTCTACGCTGTACCGGTTTGAGTCCGTCTCGAACGTCAGGAAGGGCGCGGGACGCGATTACACTCATGGCATAATCAATATATGATGTTTCCATCGTCTTTTTCAGATCCACCTCATGAATCTGATCAAAAATCTTGTCATCCATTTGTAAACGTCCTCCTACTAAATATCAAGATTCTGAACATATTTTGCATTTTCTTCAATGAATTCACGACGAGGTTCTACCTTATCACCCATCAAAGTTGAAAATGTAACGTCAATTTCAGAAGCATTTTCATCATGAACCATAACACGCTTTAAGATACGGCGCTCCGGATCCATGGTTGTCTCCCAAAGCTGCTCTGCATCCATCTCTCCAAGTCCCTTATATCGCTGGATCTTATTATTTCCGTCACGACCGATCTCTGTCAAAATGTTATTGAGTTCTTCATCACTATAGGCATACCAGACCTTGCGGTTCTTTTCGATCTTGTAAAGTGGCGGTGTTGCCAGATATACATAGCCCTGCTTGATGAGTTCCGGCATAAAACGATAGAGGAAGGTGAGCATAAGTGTTGCAATATGCGCACCATCGACATCGGCATCTGTCATAATGATGATCTTGTGGTAACGAAGTTTGTAATATCAAAATCTTCGTGGATACCGGTACCAAAGGCTGTGATCATCGCCTTGATCTCGGCATTTGCATAAATCTTATCTTCTCTAGCTTTTTCTACATTTAAAATCTTACCACGCAAAGGCAATATAGCCTGTGTTGCACGACTTCTCGCTGTTTTTGCAGATCCACCGGCGGAATCTCCCTCGACGATAAAAATCTCACAATTTTTTGGATCCTTATCGGAACAGTCTGCCAGTTTACCCGGAAGTGAAGTTCCCTCTAAAGCAGTTTTTCTTCTGGTCAGATCTCTTGCCTTTCTGGCTGCTTCCCTTGCTCGCTGCGCAAGCAGCGTTTTTTCACAGATAGATTTGGCAACCTGCGGATTCTGCTCCAAAAAATAAGTCAACTGCTCACTTACAATACTGTCAACCGCTCCTCTTGCCTCACTATTTCCAAGTTTTTGCTTTGTCTGTCCTTCAAACTGCGGCTCTTCGATCTTGATACTGATAATCGCAGTCAATCCTTCACGGATATCCTCTCCACTAAAGGCACTCTCATTTTCCTTCAAAATCTTTGCTTCTCTTGCATAAGCATTAAAGGTCTTTGTAAGCGCACTACGGAATCCTGCCAGATGTGTACCACCTTCCGGTGTGATGATATTATTAACAAAAGAATAAGACGAATCATTGTAGGAATCATTGTGCTGCATGGCAACTTCTACATAAACGCCATCTTTTTCGCCTTCACAATAGATAACCTCAGGATAAAGTTCCTGATTTCCTTTATTCAGGTAGGTAACAAATTCCTTGATACCACCTTCATAGTGGAAAACGCGTTCATTAATCGGATCTTCCCTCTTATCCTGCAAAGTAATGCGGAGATTTTTTGTCAAAAATGCGGTCTCACGAAGACGCACCTTTAAGGTATTAAAATCAAAGGTCGTTGTCTCAAAAATAGATTCATCCGGTGAAAAAGTAACCTTGGTTCCTGTCTTATCCGGATCACAAGTACCGATCTCTTTCAAAGAATACATGGTCTTTCCACGCTCATAGCGCTGCTTATAAACCTTACCGTCACGGCAGATTTCTACTTCCAGCCAATTAGAAAGCGCATTTACAACAGATGCACCTACACCATGCAGACCACCGGATACCTTATATCCGCCACCGCCAAACTTACCGCCGGCATGTAAAACTGTAAATACAACTTCAACCGCAGGAATTCCTGCTTTTGAGTTGATGCCGACCGGAATACCACGACCATCATCTTCTACCGTAACCGTGCCATCTTCGTTGATACTTACAATAATATGGCTACAAAATCCTGCCAAAGCCTCATCTACGGCATTGTCAACGATCTCATATACCAAATGATGCAATCCACGCTCAGATGTGCTACCGATGTACATACCCGGACGCTTACGAACAGCCTCTAATCCTTCCAATATCTGAATCTGATCTGCTCCATATTCCTGATTATTCTGACTCATTTTTATCCTCCATCATATTGCTATGTAAATGAACGCATCCATTCTCTACTTCGTATACCTTATTCAAGGTAAATCTATTTTTCACAAAATCATCCAGACCCGTACAGGTAATGATAGTCTGTGTATCGTCGATCGCCTGTAAGAGATAATTTTGTCTATTATGATCCAATTCTGAAAGTACATCATCAAGCAAAAGAACAGGTTTATCATGAATGGTCTGCTCTACTAATTTGATTTCTGATAATTTCAGCGACAGAGCACAAGATCTCTGCTGCCCCTGCGAACCAAACTTACGCACATCAATATCTCCCACAGAGATTTTTAGGTCATCCCTGTGCGGTCCGACTGAAGTCTGTGCATATTTTAAGTCTTTTTCCTTGGCACGGATCAATTCATCTTCAAAGAAAATATCCTCAATATTTGGTTCATATTTGATAACCATTTCTTCCCTGCCACCGGAAATCTTGTGATGGATATCATGAACAACTTCATTTAATTCCATGATAAACTGATTTCTTCTGGCAATGATCTTTTTGCCGTAGTTGACAAGCTGCATATCCCATACCGGAAGTGTTTCCTTGAGACTCGGGTTAAAATAAAGATCTTTGAGAAGTTTGTTCCGCTGATTTAATATCTTATTGTAGTTTGTCAGATCCGATAAATAAATCTTATCCAACTGACAAAGTTCTGCATCAATAAATCTTCTTCTCTCTGCCGGTCCGTTCTTAATTATGTTCAGATCTTCCGGCGAAAAGAAAATAATATTTAAAATACCAAAAAGTTCGCTTGCTTTCTTGATGGGAACCTTGTTGATGGCAATGCCCTTTGCCTTATTTTTCTTAAGGTGGATATCGATCTGGTATTCCTTTTCGTTCTTTTCCACCAGCGTCTTGATATGAGACTCTGTCTGGTCAAAACGGATCATCTCTTTATCCCGGCTGCCCTTGTGTGACTTTGTCGTTCCACTGACATAGGCAGCTTCCAAGATATTTGTCTTTCCCTGGGCATTATCACCATACAAAATGTTGGTGCCCTCATCAAATGTAATATCTAAATGTTCATAATTACGAAAATTACTTAATTCTATGGACTTTATGATCATCTGACTACTTTAACGCTCTCTCCCTCAAAAGTAACCACATCACCTGGGTAGATTTTTTTGCCACGACGAAGTTCCACCTCGCCATTGACACTTACCAGTCCATCTAAAATGACCATCTTGGCATCCACACCGGAGGACATCATATTGGCTTTTTTGAGTAATTGTCCAAGTTTGATATAGTCATCGCCCTCTCTTAAACTGATTTCTTCCATTTTATCTTCCTCTTAGTTTGTCGCTGTATTAAAGTTTACCGGAAGAATGAGGTAAATGTACTTGTCCTCATCATCCTTGATAAAACATGGTGCCTTTGGATTAACCATATAAATAGATACTTCTTCTTCATCAATAACACGAAGGGCATCGATAAAGAACTTTGGATTGAATCCGATCAAAATATCCTTACCTTCTTTGCCGATCTCGATATCTTCCTTCATGGATCCGGCAACAGAATTGATCTTTAATTCCATGTTTCCATCGGTAATATCCATGATGATCGGCTTTTTGTCGCCTTCTTTTACCATCAGAGTCGCACGGTCGATACAGTCTAAAAGTTCTCTCTTGTTGATCTTAAACTTTGTCTCATAATCGGTAGACAACATCTGATCGATTTTAAAGTATTCTCCTTCAATCAGACGGGAAACAACCGTTGTATTGTCGAATTCAAAAATAATATGATTGTCTGTAATAAAGAGATTTACCATTTCTTCGGTGGATCCTGGAATGATCTTGCTGACTTCTATCAGGCTCTTTCCTGGAACAACGACCTTTTTATTTTCATAAGATTCCTTTAATTCGATGTTACGAATGGAAATTCTATGACCATCCAGAGAAACCACTTTCAGATGATTTCCTTCAATTTCAAATAATTCACCTGTCATCAATTTGTTATTTTCATTATCTGCAATAGAAAAAATGGTCTGGCGGATCACTTCCTTTAATGTAAACTGTGAAAGTAAGATCGGCTCATTACGAGGAATGATCGGAATATAAGCAAAATCTTCACCGGATTTTCCTACGATAGTAAAGTTTGCCTTTTCACAGGTAATAGTTGTCTTAAAGGTAGCATCTGTTTCAATGGTAACTTCATTATCAGGAAGTTTACGAACAATATCAGAAAAGAATCTGGCATCCAATGCAATGATGCCTCTTTCTTCAATCGTGCCTTCAATGATCGTTTCAATACCAATTTCCATATCATTGGCCGTTAATTTGATCTCATTTGTAGAAGCATCGATCAAGATACATTCTAAGATAGCCATGGTAGTTCTGGTAGGAACTGCTTTTGAAACGATGTTTACTCCTTTTGCTAGTTCTGCTTTTTGACAGGTGATCTTCATAATCGGTAAAACTCCTTTCAGTTTAACATAGATAAATATAATAGAAATTAATAGTAATATTATTATAGGGTGTGCAAAAGTGTATAAGTCGTGAAACGCTGATGGTTTCTGGACTTGTCCTAAAAGTTAAATCAAAAAGTACTGTTGAAAGGCTGAGGAAACACAGAGGATGTTTTGTAGATAAAAGGGACAACCTCTTAAGGTGTTTTACCTTTATCCTCAGGCTGTAAACATAAATTCACAACTTATCCCATATATTTAAACATAGAAATCAACAACTTATACACAATCTCATCTAATTTGGATTGATCTTCTTTTTGATGGTGTCGATCTGTTTACGAAATTCTTCATCATTATTATATTCTTCTTCAATCACATTACGTCCGTGTAGGATAGTAGAGTGATCTCTTCCGTTGAGTAACTGACCGATACCTTCTAAGGTAGCATCTGTCATGGTATTGCATAAGAACATGGCAATCTGACGCGGTCTGGAAACGGATTTACTGCGATCCTTGGAAAGCATCTTTTCCATAGGAATATTATAATGTTCAGAAACAACTTCAATGATGAGTTGCGGTGTAACTTCTCTAGGCTTGTCCGGATAAATGATATTCTGAAGTTCACGCATGGCAATATCCATGGTGATCTCGCTCTTTTCCAGATTGGAGTAGGCAATGAGTTTGTTGAGTGCCCCTTCCAGTTCACGGATGTTGGACTTGATATTCTCAGCAATGTAATCCAAGATATCATCACTCAGATTGATCTTTTCAGATTCGACTTTTTTGCGCAAGATCGCCATTCTGGTCTCATAATCAGGATTGCCGATATCAGCCATGAGTCCGCTTTCAAAACGGGAGCGGATTCTTTCTTCCAAAGTCTCCATCTCTTTTGGCGGCTTATCGGAAGTGATAACGATCTGCTTTCCAGCCAAATAAAGAGTATTGAAAGTATT
Source organism: Roseburia sp. AM51-8 (assembly GCF_003478275.1). Taxonomy (NCBI): domain Bacteria; kingdom Bacillati; phylum Bacillota; class Clostridia; order Lachnospirales; family Lachnospiraceae; genus Roseburia; species Roseburia sp. AM51-8. The sequence continues at coordinate 63,283 of NZ_QUEY01000002.1, forward strand.
GAAAAATTCTTGCTGCGTGCTTTCCTTACCTATTAAAATCTGGATGTCATCGATCAGAAGGATGTCAACCGAACGATATTTTTCTCTGGTCTTTGTGATGGCATTGGAAGAATTGGATCCACGAATGCCTTCGATGACTTCATTTAAGAATTGTTCGGAAGTCACATAAAGTACCTTTTTATCAGGATTTTCATTGATAATGAAATTGCCGATGGAATGTAAAAGGTGTGTTTTTCCAAGTCCCGGTCCACCATAGATATAAAGTGGGTTGTATGCTTCGCCCGGAGATTCTGCAACAGCGAGAGATGCCTGTCTGGCAAATTTGTTGTTGCCACCTACGACGAAAGTATCAAAAGTGTATTTTGCATTTAAATTAGAAGTTGCATAGTTGGCTGACTTTGGAATAAAAGTCTCATTGATAGCCGGTGTGCTGAATTCGCCCGGTAAGGCAAAACGCAATTTTACTTCCTTAGTAAAGCCACATACTTCACTGATCATGATGGCAAGAAACTTTGCGTACTTCTTGGTGATATAATTGATTGCCATCTGGTCAGGATCGGATTCCTGATCATCTTTTGGATCAAAGACAACGATTAGTGTATCATCTTCAATGGATGTTGGCTCCAGTGGTAATAACCAGGATTTGAAGGAAATATCAGAAATAGAGTGTTCTTCTTTGAAACTCTGTAAAATATCATCCCATTTTTCCTGAATAAGTTCTAAATTCATATGTAGTCCCCGTTCTTTATCCTAATAACCTATCATCTATAATACCTTAATAAAGCCATTTTATCAACAAAAACATCATAGGTATAGGGGATAATACAGGCACCTTATTTTCTTTATTTTCCAAAATACGACGTTATAGGGCTATCTTTGTGCATAAAGTGGATAATAGACTTAGTATGTGGATAAGTTATAAACCACAATATCTGACACAAAATGACATTTTTAGCAATATATCTGTGGATGAATGTTTTTAAATTTTACACTTATCCACAAAGTTATCCACTTTATCAAGAGAATTTTAGAAAATTGTGGAAAAGGTAAAATACCTAAAAAATGTTGATTTTGCTTGACTTTGAGACTTTTTTTGTTATAATGATAGCGATGTTTTTTCATAAAGGGAGGTGGATACTATGAAGATGACATTTCAACCAAAAAAGAGACAGAGATCTAAAGTACATGGTTTTCGTTCAAGAATGAGTACAGCAGGCGGAAGAAAAGTATTGGCTGCTAGAAGAGCAAAAGGTAGAAAGAAATTATCAGCTTAGGCCACAGACCCTGTGGTCTTTCTTCTTTTTATCAAAAACGATCATGACCCAATTCGAGAGACTTTTTGTCATGGAAAGGTGAGTGGATATTAGTGAAATTCAGTGATTCTTTAAAGAAAAATGCCGATTTCCAGTATGTTTATAAAAACGGACAATCCAAAGCAAATCGATATTTAGTTATGTACGTATGCGAGAATCAAGGATCCACAAATCGAATTGGAATTTCTGTTAGTAAAAAAGTAGGAAACAGTGTAGTACGACATCATTTGACGAGACTGATCAGAGAAAGTTATAGACTACATGAAGAGATGTTCAATAGTGGTTTGGATATCGTAGTCGTTGTAAGAAACAGGGCAAGGGATTGTTCTTATCATGAAATTAATGATGCTTTGCTTCATCTTGCAGGTCTTCACAACATATTAAATAGGTAATAATTGGAAAAGAATATGCAATCAATTTTGAAAAATGGTTTAATCTGGATTATCAAATTCTATAGAAAGTATATTTCGCCAATGAAGACAACGAAATGCCCGTATTATCCCACATGCTCGACCTATGGTCTGCATGCTGTGGAGAAGTACGGTTTTTTTAAAGGCGGAGCTTTGGCTGCCTGGCGTATTCTTCGTTGCAATCCATTTTCAAAAGGTGGTTATGATCCTGTTCCATAAAATGGAGGTTTTTAACATTGACAGAGTTATATTTAACTGCTTATGATGGTGCGATCTTAGGACCAATCGCTAAAGGACTCGGCTGGATCATGGATAAGATATACGTTTTTCTTAGTTCCGTATGTCATATCAACAGCATCGCCCTTACCATCATCGTATTTACGGTATTCATTTACCTGTGTCTGTTCCCGCTGACTTATAAGCAGCAGAAGTTTTCTGTGCTTACAAGAAAGATGCAGCCGGAACTGAATGCTATCCAGAAGAAGTACAAGAATAAAAAGGATACTGCTTCTATGCAGGCACAGCAGGAAGAAACACAGATGGTCTATGACAAATACGGTGTTTCTCCAATGGGTTCTTGTTTACAGATGCTCATTCAGATGCCGATCCTTTTTGCACTTTACCGTGTATTCTGGAACGTACCGGCTTACATTACCAGTGTAAAAGACATTTTTACTGATGTTGTAAACGGCATTATGGCAACCGATGGTTATGCACAGACCATGGAAGCACTTTATAAGAGTGCAGGTCTTAAGAATGTTGCTTTTCATGCAGATGCAACCGGTACAGCAATGAGCAATTCTATCATTGATGTTCTTTACAAATTGAGTGAATCCGGTTGGAGCGCTCTGGCAGACAGTTTTCCTAATCTTTCTGACTCCATCGCAACCACAGCCGCAAACTTAAAAGATATCAACTACATGTTCATCTTAAATATTTCCGATACACCTTGGAATCTGATGAAGACAGCATGGGCTGATAAGTATTGGGTACTCCTCATTGCAGCACTTTTAGTTCCAATCGTTTCTTATCTTGGACAGGTCGTCAATATGAAGTTGATGCCTACACAGGATACTTCCGGATCCGGCAACGCACAGGCAGATCAGATGGCACAGCAGATGAAGACAATGAACATGATGATGCCTTTGATGACACTTTTCATCGCCTTCACCTGTCCGGTAGGTCTTGTTTTGTACTGGACCATGGGTTCTGTAGTCCGTATCGTTCAGCAGATCTTACTGAACAAGCATTTTGAGAAGATCAATCTGGATGATATTATTGAAAAGAACAAAGAAAAAGCAGCAAAGAAGAAAGAGCAGCGCGGTATCCGTCAGGCACAGATCTATGAAGCAGCAAAGATGAATACAAAGAGCAACAGCATGGCTTCAAAGGCAAACATTTCTTCTGACAAGATTGATGCTTTGAACAAGGCAGAAGAAGCGCGTGCACATGCTGCAAGCGGATCTATGGCATCAAAAGCCAATCTGGTAAAAGATTTTAACGAGCGTAATAATAAATAATGGGGGTTTAAAATCATGGAATTTGTAGAATTTAGAGGAAAAACTGTTGATGATGCAATCACAAATGCATTGGTTTCTCTTGGAACAACAAGTGATCAGATTGAATATGAAGTAATCGAAAAAGGCAGCAACGGTATTCTTGGTTTTGGCAGCAAAGATGCAGTCATCAAGGTTGCAAAGAAGTCTACACCGGAAGATGTTGTAAAAGATTTCTTAACAGAAGTTTTTGATAAGATGAACTTAGAAGTTGAGATCATCACAAAGTTTGATGAGATCGAGGGTGTGATCGACATTGAGTTGAAGGGACCTGAGATGGGCGTTCTGATCGGTAAGCGCGGGCAGACATTGGATTCTCTCCAGTATCTGACAAACCTTGCTGTCAACAGAAAGTCAGACAATTATCTTCGTGTAAAGATCGACACAGAGGATTATCGTAGAAGAAGAAAGGAAACCTTGGAAAACCTTGCCAAGAACATGGCTTATAAGGTAAAGAGAACCAAGCGTCCGGTTTCTTTGGAAGCAATGAATCCTTATGAGAGAAGAATTATTCACTCTGCTTTGCAGAATGACAAGTATGTTGTAACACATTCTGAAGGGGAAGAACCTTACAGACATGTTGTTATTACCCTGAAGAAATAATATAAATGGGTTGAAATCTTTGGACTTTATCTTCATAATAAATGGGGATAAGGTCCAATTTTTTCTTATAAGGAATTGATTATGTATAAGACAGATACTATTTGTGCAATCGCATCTGCCATGACAAATGCCGGTATCGGTATTATCCGTGTGAGTGGTTCGGATGCGATTGAAAAAGTTGATCGAATTTATAAAGGAAAACAGAAACTGACGGAAGTAGAGTCTCATACCGTACAATATGGTCATATCGTTTATGATGATAAGGTCATAGATGAAGTTATGGTACTGGTCTTGAAGTCTCCGCGTACTTATACGACAGAAGATACTGTTGAGATCGATTGTCATGGCGGGACACTTGTCATGCAGGAGATTTTAAAAGCCGTTATAGCGCAGGGTGTAAGACCGGCGGAACCGGGAGAGTTTACTAAGCGGGCATTTTTGAATGGCAGGATCGATCTTTCCCAGGCAGAGTCTGTTATGGATGTGATTTCTTCCAATTCCAACTTGGCTCTTCACAATTCCATCAATCAGTTGCAGGGCATTTTTTCAGATCAGATCAAGGATATGCGGTCTAAGATCATTTATGAGATCGCTTATATTGAGTCGGCTTTGGATGACCCGGAGCATATAGACATTACAGGTTATGGGGAAGAACTTTTACCAAAGATACAGGAGATCATAGATCAGATTTCGCATTTGCTTGCAACCGCGGATAATGGTTCTATGTTAAAAGAGGGCATTAAGACGACGATCATTGGCAAACCAAATGCCGGAAAATCCTCTCTTTTGAACCTGCTTGCCAGAAAAGACCGGGCGATCGTTACGGATATTGCCGGAACAACCCGTGATACTTTGGAGGAGCAGATCAGTTTGAATGGTATTTCCCTTCGCATTATTGATACGGCGGGTATTCGCCATACAGAAGATGTGGTAGAAAAGATTGGTGTTAAAAAGGCATATGATACCATGGAAAATGCTGACCTCATCCTTTATGTCGTGGATGCATCAAGACCATTGGATGAAAATGATATTGCCATTATGGAAAAGATCAAAGATCTCAAAGTTATTGTACTTTTAAATAAGACGGATCTGGATCCGGTCGTGGATGCGGACGAGATCCATAAATATCTGTCACAGGACATTTTGCCGTTTTCTGCAAAGAATGGTCAGGGATTGGATTATCTGGAGAAAATGATCACAGATATGTTCTTTACAGGTCAGATCATGGACAGTAATGAGGTATTTCTTACCAATGCCAGACATATTGCAGCGCTTTCTGATGCAAATGAGAGTTTAAAGCATGTTGTGGAAAGTATCTCTATGGATATGCCGGAAGATTTTCTGTCGATCGATCTTATGGATGCTTATGAAAGTTTGGGTATTATCATTGGTGAGTCGGTAGAGGAAGACTTGGTAAATGAGATTTTTGCAAAGTTTTGTACCGGAAAATAGAAAGTGCCCATAATTAGGAAGGAAAAATTATGCCAGTAATAGAAGAAACATATGATGTCGTTGTTGTCGGTGCGGGTCATGCCGGATGTGAGGCTTCTCTTGCCGCAGCACGACTTGGGTTAAATACCATACTTTTTACGATCAGCATGGATAGTGTGGCTATGATGCCGTGCAATCCAAATATCGGCGGAAGTTCTAAGGGACATCTGGTAAGAGAGATCGATGCTCTTGGCGGACAAATGGGTATCAACATTGATCATACTTTTATCCAATCCAAGATGCTCAACAAATCAAAGGGTCCGGCAGTTCATTCTCTCCGTGCCCAGGCGGACAAGGCTGCCTATAGTATGGAGATGCGCAAGACTTTGCAAAATACCGAAAATCTTACCCTGCGTCAGGCAGAAGTCTGTGAGATCATAGTAGAAGACGGAAAGATCACCGGGGTAAAGACTTTGTCCGGTGCTATTTATCATTGTAAGGCATGTGTTCTTTGTACCGGAACTTATCTGAAAGCCCGTTGTCTTTATGGTGATGTGATCGAACATACCGGACCGAATGGTTTAAAGGCTGCTAATCATCTGACGGATTCTTTGGTGGAAAATGGTATTGAAATGTACCGCTTTAAGACAGGCACTCCGGCAAGAATAGACGGTTCGACCATTGATTACGACAAAATGGAAGAACAGTTTGGAGATGAGAAAGTTGTTCCATTTTCCTTTACCACAGACCCGGAGGATGTGCAGATAGATCAGGTGTCCTGTTATCTGACTTATACAAACGAAAAGACACATGAGATCATTCGCGCAAATCTAGATCGTTCGCCAATGTATTCCGGTGTGATCGAGGGCACCGGTCCGAGATATTGCCCTTCCATCGAGGACAAGGTCGTAAAATTTGCTGATAAGAACAGGCATCAGTTGTTTGTGGAGCCGGAAGGCCTCAATACCAATGAAATGTATATCGGTGGTATGAGTTCTTCACTCCCGGAAGATGTGCAGTATGCCATGTATCATACGGTTCCTGGATTGGAGCACGCAAGGATCGTCCGCAATGCTTATGCCATAGAATATGATTGCATCAATGCCAATCAACTTTATGCCACACTTGAGTTTAAAAAGATCAAAGGACTTTTCAGTGGCGGACAGTTCAATGGCAGCAGTGGATATGAAGAAGCTGCCTGTCAGGGACTTCTTGCCGGTATCAATGCTTCTCTTGAAATTTTAGGAAGAGAACAGGTTGTATTAGATCGTTCCGAAAGTTATATCGGTGTTTTGATCGATGACCTTGTAACAAAGGAAAACCATGAGCCATATCGTATGATGACATCCCGTGCAGAGTATCGTCTGCTTTTGCGCCAGGATAATGCGGATCTTCGTTTGACTCCGATCGGTCATAAGATCGGTCTGATCTCTGATGAGCGTTTTGCCTGGGTAGAAGAAAAGCGGCGTCTGATCGAGCAGGAAATCAAGCGCGTGCATAATGTTCATATCGGTGCCAATGAAAAAGTACAGACTTTTCTTGAATCACAGGGAAGCATACCTTTGAATTGTGGTGTGACTTTGGCAGATCTGATCCGCAGACCGGAACTGAATTATGAATGTCTGGCGCCGATTGATCCGGAGAGGCCTCGCCTCCACCCGGAAGTGAGAGAGCAGGTCAATATTCATATCAAATATGAAGGCTATATCACAAGACAACAAAAACAAGTAGAGAACTTTAAAAAGATCGAGTCAAAGAAAATACCGGAGAATATTGATTATGAAGTCGTTCCGAGTCTTCGTATTGAAGCCCGCCAGAAGTTGGAGGCATTGCGGCCACTTAGTATAGGGCAGGCTTCCAGAATTTCCGGTGTATCACCTGCGGATATTTCCGTACTTTTGGTTTATCTGGAAAGTTATGATTATAAGAAAGAACATAATATAGAGTAAAGATTGGAAAAGTGTATGAATTATAATTTAAATCGATTTTATCATGGATTGCAGGAACTTGACATTAACTTATCAGAAGATCAGATCAAGCAATTTCTTATTTATTATGAAATGCTGATAGAAAAAAATAAGGTCATGAATTTGACGGCAATCACGGAATTTGATGAGGTTGTGGAAAAACATTTCTTAGACAGTTTGTCCTTGGTTGAGGTTGCAGATCTTCATAAATCTCAGAAAGTACTTGATCTTGGTACAGGTGCAGGTTTTCCCGGTATTCCGCTTAAGATTGCTTTTCCTGAACTTGAGATCACACTCATGGATTCCTTGAACAAGCGTATTTTGTTCTTGCAGGATGTCATAGATGAACTTAGTCTGGAAAATGTTGAGGCAGTGCATGGCAGGGCAGAAGAAGCAGCGCGCAACAAGAATTACAGAGAGCAGTTTGATCTATGCCTATCGCGTGCCGTTGCTAATATTTCGACTTTGTCAGAATATTGTCTACCATTTGTAAAAGTAGGCGGAGTCTTTATCTCTTACAAGTCATCAAATATTGATAAAGAACTGGATCAGGGAAAGAAAGGTATTTATCTTTTGGGTGGAAAAGTTTCGGATGTGCACAAATTTTCTTTGCCGGATTCTGATCTGCAAAGGTCTTTTGTAGTCATTCAAAAAGAAAAGAAGACACCAAAGGCTTATCCGAGAAAAGCGGGGATGCCTTCTAAGGATCCATTACATTAAAGACATAAAAATGGGATAAGAGGAAATTCTTATCCCATTTTTATTATTCCAAGAAACGCATACGATCGTCTTCCTGACTTTTGAAATCCGGTGTAAGTTGGATTTTTTTATTGTTGTAATTCATGAGGCGCATACAATCCGGACAGAGTGTTCCGAAAGAAACCGGCTTGCCACAACGCTGGCATTTGGTGCCGACGATCTGTGTATCTTTTTCTACATATTCGATACGCCCCTCTTTGATCCAGTTTCTCACTTTTTTTATGGAAATCTGAAAATGATCTGCTACCATATATTCATTTACAACATTGGATCGAATGTAATCTTTCACACGCATAAAGAGGTCTTCCTCCTGACAATGCGGACAGACGTCGCCCTCATAATCAGCGGATAATAATTTGTGACAGATTTTGCATTCCTTTGTATTTTCTATCATAAGCATGTCCCATCTTGTGTAAGTCAATCGTGTTACTTTATGCCAGATAATTCTGAATGATCTTCAGGCATTGATCCGGTACTTCTAACATTGGAAGTAATTTTGAATTGGAAATGTATGTGACATCGATCGCATGATTTTTCTTTACATATTCTTCTGCGATGCTGATGGCTTTCTTCCGGTCTGTACTTTCTATGATGTGAAGATTATCTTTGTCTGTGATGGCTCTTGTCACATCCACGTTTGTATAAGAACATTTTTTGCTGGCATATAAAAATCTGCCGTTACTCTTATGGATGTGTGCAGACTGATAATACAGATCTGTAAATTTCTTGTTGTCCTGTAGTGGGCGGCTCAGATACTTTTTGTCAAAGATAGAACGGATATGATCTTCACTGACATAAAAGTTGTAGAGGGCTGTTCCGACCAGTGGTGCAAACAGGATATTTTTGATCGTCATCTGTAAACGGTTGGTCTCCATCTTCATCTGATGGATGTCAGACGGATTGATCAAAATGATCTGATCGAAAAGATCAGGATTCATTTGATTTGCCATGATGGCAATGGATGAAGCATCTGCGCTGGTAATGACATTTGTCTTTTCACCGATCACATCCTGGATAAAGGAGGTCAGCAACTGCACATACAAAAAATTCGTATAAGTAAGTGATGGCTTGTCTGATCTGCCGCATCCGAGAAGATCCAGTGTGTATACGGTGTGATCCTTTTCTAATTTTTTCAGAATCTTGGACCATTCATAACCGGAACTGATGGTATCTAAATTGTGGAGCAAGAGGAGAGGAGCGCCCTGACCCTGCCTGGTGTAATAGATTCGACCATATTTAAAATCATAAAAATCACCCTTTGCCGTAGAACAAAGATTTTTATCTTTTGCATGATAGTCGATCGCTGTGTTGGTCGCATAGAGAGCAGCCGTTGCAGCAAGCACTGTTTTTAATAAGGAATGTTTTTTACCCATATTTGATCTCCCTAAATTTTCTAATCCTATTATTTTTTATTATAGTGTACTTTATGCGTCTTATCAAATATTTTCTGAAAACTTTTAGAATTTTTCTATAATTTATTTTGTTTTGTTAAGGTAGAATTCTTGCAATGCTAAGTCATAATATTATAGAATATAGGTGGAGTTAAATATCCTAATTATGTATTAAAAAATATTTAATACGGTAGTGTATTAACGTGATAAAATATATAAATATCAAAGGATGAAATATGGTTTACGAATTTCTAAAGAAGCAGCAGGAAGAACTGATCGCTAAAAAAATAGAACTGGATGAGGACTATGAATTAGTCCTTAGCAAAATTAAAGAAAATGAAAAATTCTTAGATCTTTTGGATGAGGAGGATAATTCTTATTTTTCTGATTTCACACCAAGAGATATTAATCAAAAAAACAAGTCCCGTATACAGGAACTGCAACAATTACTGGTAGGATTGAACCAAGATAAAATAAATCTTTCTTCTGAGATAGACAGAGTGCATGAAAAATTATCCGACTGCGAAAAAGCATTGGAAGAGGTAAAGGACACCAAGAACAACCAAGAGCAGTTGAAGGATGTTTCACATGAAAAAGAATTAAAAACGATTTCTTCTTATATTATAAGTGATCCGAGAAGAGCAAAATTGGAACTGGATCATTATATCAGTAAGTATATGTCTTGATATATTATGAGGTAAACAATCCAATATGTTTACCCTCATTTTTTATTTATTCTGTCTTTCATAGATGCGGACAAGTCTTGGTCGGTTGTATCTCTGGATCATAACAAACATACTATCAAATAGGGTAGCACAGATTGCCGTGATCAAGAATACCGGTAAGGCACCAAAAGGTATGGTAAAGAGAATGGACAAGATGCTAAATAGCATGATAAGTTCATGCACAAGTTCTGCATGACACATATTATTGATGACCTCTTGTATGCTATGTATTTTTAAAGAAAATTGGCTTGGATCAAAGACCATGACCTGCCTTTTCCATTGTTTTACTTTAAGTCCTTTGTATAGTTTGGTCTCCCATGTCTTTGGTTGAAACCACCATATCTGGTAGTTATACTTATGATGAAACAGGAGGCTTAGTATAAGAGGAGACAACAGTCTTATCACGATATGATAACTTGTTGTAAAAAATGTGATGGCAAGCGACTCTATCCAGTCAATTTGTAGATGTAGATAGAGTATGGTAAAAAGGATTGTTCCGAGCAGTGCGATGACAAGAGAGACTGAAACTATCCTTGGCCATGGACTGTAAAATTCATCTTCTTTCTTTTTTATTAAAGTCATATACACTCCTTATCCTATAGTTCATGGTAGTATTGTTAAATATCCTCCTGTATTTATCTATTAATTATAGAAAACAAATCAGGATATGACAATATCTAGAAAAGAAAAATATTTATGAAACACTAGATATAGGTACTATGGATGAGATGTTTCACGTGAAACATTATATATATATATACTTATCCACAAATAATGACCACAATATTTAGTGTTGAGATTTGGATAAACTCCAGATGATTTTACTATATCTTGTAAAAATGTTTCACGTGAAACATTCTAATGTGGATAATGTGAATAGACAATATCTAGTATTATATATAGTGAAAGGCTTGATTTTACTAGGAAAAATCGCTTTTTAAAGTTCTATAAAAGTGCTATAATTGGTATCGTTGTAAATAAGAATATACGATAAGAGAATAGAAAGAAAAGGAGTTTCATCAGATGGGAAGAATCATCGCAATTGCAAATCAGAAGGGTGGCGTTGGTAAGACAACGACATCTATAAATTTGTCAGCATGTCTGGCAGAGTTGGGTAAGAAGGTATTGGTTATCGATCTGGATCCGCAGGGAAATACGACCAGTGGATTTGGTATTGATAAAGAAGAAATAGAAAATACAGTTTATGAGTTGATGCTGGGAGAATGTTCCATTCGAGAGAGTATGACAAAAGTGGAAAATATTGAGCATTTATCTTTGATTCCATCTAATGTAAACTTAGCAGGAGCGGAGATCGAATTGCTGGGCATCAATGAAAAAGAATATATTTTAAAGAATGCAGTAGATTACATTCGTGACGATTATGATTTTATCATTATTGATTGCCCGCCATCATTGAACATGCTTACCGTCAATGCTATGACAACAGCAGATTCAATTCTTGTTCCAATCCAGTGTGAGTATTATGCATTGGAAGGAATCAGCCAGTTGATCCATACGATCGACCTGGTACAGGAAAGATTGAATTCAAATCTTAGGATTGATGGTGTGGTATTTACCATGTACGATGCAAGAACAAATCTTTCATCAGATGTTGTAGATACTGTCAAAGAAAATCTGAATGCTACGGTTTATCAGACGATCATTCCTAGAAATGTTCGTTTGGCAGAGGCTCCTTCCCATGGACTGCCGATCAATCTTTACGATCCAAAGTCTTCCGGAGCAGAGAGTTATCGTAATTTGGCAAAGGAAATTATTGAGAGAAAGGATGTCTAGGCATGGCAGCAAAAAAAGGATTAGGTAAAGGACTGGATTCCTTAATTCCAAGTAAACCAATAGAAAGTGCAAAAGAAGTATCAGATCAGAATGCGGTAGAAAATGCAAAAGCAATGGTAAGCATTGACAAGATCGAGCCAAATGCAGAGCAGCCACGAAAAGCATTTGATGAAGATGCTCTGATGGAATTAGCAGATTCTATCAAACAGCATGGTGTCTTATCACCACTTTGGGTGCATGAAGTAAAGAACGGAAAAGATTCTTATTATGAGATCATTGCCGGCGAGCGTAGATGGCGTGCGGCAAAGAAAGCAGGACTGAAAGAAGTACCTGTTATCGTTATGAATCTTTCAGAGCAGGAAATCGTTGAGATTTCTTTGATCGAGAATATCCAGCGTGAGGACTTAAATCCGATTGAGGAAGCCCTTGCTTATAAGAAACTTTTGGATGAGTTCAATCTGAAACAGGATGAAGTAGCGGAGCGTGTGTCAAAGAGTAGAACAGCCGTTACCAACTCTATGCGTCTTTTGAAGTTGGATGAGCGTGTACAGCAGATGGTCATTGACGAAATGCTTTCCACCGGTCATGCCAGAGCCATTCTTGGTATTACAGATAAGGATAAGCAGTACGATTTTGCACAGCGCGTTTTTGATGAAAAACTCAGCGTGCGTGATGTAGAAAAAGAAGTAAAGCGTCTGCAAAATGAGAAAGACAGTGACAAGGTAAAAGAGCCGAAGATCGATCCGAGACTTGAGGCTATTTATGCAGAATTGCAGGAGCAGATGAAAAAGACACTGGGAACAAAGGTAACTATCGTGCCAAAGGATAACAAAAAGGGTAGAGTAGAGATCGAGTATTACTCACAGGATGAGTTGGATCGTATCGTAGGTCTGTTTCAGTCTATCCGTCATGAATAGAACAAATGTTCTGTAAAATACAAAGAAAGAAAAGTTGGTGTTATTATGTTTGAAGAATATTTAGGAATCAGTACCGATTATGTTGTCATTGGTATGGCAGCAGTTATCTTGCTTTTGATCATCCTCATGATCATCAATGTGGTGCAGATGAGCAAGTTAAAGAAAAGATATGCAATCTTTATGAGTGGTAAGAATGCCAAGTCACTGGAAGATACACTTGTATATCGTCTGGAGCAGGTAGATGAACTGATAGAGAGTAATGCGGCAAATGAGAGAAACATTGATGCTTTGTTCAAGAGAATGAAGTTTGGTTTTCAGAAGTACGGACTCATCAAGTATGATGCTTTTCAGGAGATGGGAGGAAAACTTTCCTTTTCACTTGCCATGTTAAATGAGAAGAATGACGGATTTGTCCTCAATGCTGTTCACAGTCGTGAGGGCTGCTATACATATGTAAAAGAGATCATTGACGGCAACTCCATCATTATGCTTGCAGAGGAAGAACAACAGGCTCTCGATGCTGCGCTTGAGAGTAACAAGTAAGGAAAGTAGGAATTTATGCATAGTTATTTACAGGCGATTGGATTTTCCAATATTACAAAAGACGAACTGGATCATTTGATCTATGAAGCGATACGCAAGCCTGATAGTCATGAAGTAGCCCTGGATTCTGATGGAAATGAATTTGTAGAACTTGATTTTGAAGTGTGCGAACATACGGGAATTGCCATTCGTGGTGTATATGATACGGATGACAATTTCAAAGTAGATTATTACTTTCCTTATTGTAAGGGCGGTAATTTTTCTACAGATGCGGAACTGGAGATCATCAAGCAATCGGATAAAGAAAGTTATCAGGGATTTTGTGATGAGATGCGGCTTGGCGTAAATCTGATCTTTTACTTACAGAATGCGATCGAGTATCTGCAAAAGTCCAGCCATGGTTATGATGGAAATCGTTTTCGCAGATCTTATCTGACGGGACTTTCGCTGGAGGGAAAGATATTACTTCCGGTGGCAGAGCCTACCGTAAAAAAGACAGATAAAAAGACGACAGATCGTACTTCACTCGTGGCGGCAGCCAGAGAAGGGGATGAGGATGCGATCGAGAGTCTGACGATCGATGATATGGATACCTATTCCATGATATCAAAGCGTGTCACGAAGGAAGATGTTTATAGCATTGTAAAGACAACCTTTATGCCATATGGTATTGAAAGCGATAAATTTGCTGTGATCGGTCAAATAAAAGAGTTCCATAAATTAACAAATTATGTTACCATGGAAGAGTTGTATGTGATGCATCTGGAAAGTAATGATCTGGAGTTTGATGTTTGCATCAATGCAAAAGATCTATTGGGACTTCCGGAGGTTGGTCGTAGATTTAAGGGCAACATTTGGATGCAGGGAACCGTAGAGTTTTAATTTAATAAAAAGGTCTGTTTTGGCAGACCTGTATTTGTTCTCTTAGTTAAATGGATATAACAAGCGCCTCCTAAGAGAAAGCCGAGGCATTCCCCAAAGGGAAAAAATGAAAAACAACTTTCAGTTCGAATCTATTCTGAAAAATGCTAATGGTGACAACAAAGCATTCCCCAAATTGGGGAACGTTCTAATGTTACCAAATCAAAAAAATCTGTAGATTGACAACTCGAAAGAGAGTTGATAATCTTATATATGGCCGAAGGGAAAAATCCCAGAAACCCAGTAAAATCAAGGGTTTGCGGCATGTGTCGTCATAGCTCAGCTGGATAGAGCACTCGCCTCCTAAGCGAGGGGTCGGAGGTTCAAATCCTCTTGGCGACGGGCTTCAAAGCGTTCGAAAATGTTAGCTGGATTAGCTGACAGCGAACGCTTTTGTTATTTTCTAATCACGTTCGTGACACAAAATTCCATTCAAAATGATCAATTTCCAGCTAACGCAATCCGATTTTTGTTAGCTGACAGCTAATCAAAATTACCGGTTTGCAAACATGGGTTTTAAGAAGTCCAGCTAACATTTGGGTTCCGCTCCGTTGTCACCCCTTATTCGGGGATGTAAATCAGAGAAAAGGCGGGAAAAGAAACAATCTCTCCCAAACCTGCAAACATGAATTAGCTGAAACAGTATTCAATTCTATTAGCTGTAGCTAATGGTCAAACAGCAATGTCTGTTTGGAACTTTACTATCTATAAAAGTTCCAGGCAGGCATTTTTTATTTCCTGAATCCTGGAGGAAAGGAGTCAAGATGACTGAGCCAAACAGACAATCAGGAGAAAACGAAGAAAGAATCATAGAAATTGAGATTGAGCGTCTTCGTCCGTTCAAAAAGCACCCGTTTCAGGTAAAAGATGATAAGGAAATGTTTCTTTTGCAGGAAAGCATTGAGAAGTATGGAATTTTAAATCCGCTGATCGTCAGACCAGTACCGGATGGATACTATGAGATCATATCCGGTCACAGAAGAAAACATGCTGCGGAGAAACTGGGATACCGTAAAGTACCAGTAATCATCCGGGTATTAAGTGAAGATGATTCCATCTTGAGCATGGTAGATTCCAATCTTCACAGAGAACGGATCAGCTACAGTGAAAAAGCTTTTGCTTACAAACTGAAGAATGACGTATTAAAAAGAAAAAGTGGTCGAAAAAGAGCCAAGTTGACCACAAAACACCAAGAAAGCGGGCAATAGAAATCATCAGTGAAGATTGTGGTGATAGCCCAAAACAAGTGCAGCGTTATATTTCACTGACAAAACTGATACCGGAAATGTTGCAGAAACTGGATGATGAGATTATTTCTTTTTGTCCGGCTGTAGAGATAGCTGCATTAAGTGAAAAAGAACAAAGAGAACTGCTTGTAGCAATGGAGTATGCACAGGCGATCCCATCACTCTCACAGGCCCAGAGGATCCGGCAACTGAGTAAAGAAAAACAGTTGTCACTGGAAAAGATGGAAGAGATCATGTGTGAAGTGAAAAAGGGTGAGATCACAAGAGTGGCATTCACAAACGAGCAGTTGCACAAGTATTTTCCAAATTCTTATACACCGGCAATGATGAAACGGGAAATACTGGCACTGTTGAAATTATGGAAAAAAGAATCATGGGAAAGTTAAAGGAGGAAGAAATCATGTGTAAAGTTATATCCGTAGTAAACCAGAAAGGTGGCGTCGGAAAGACCACCACAACCGTAAATGTAGGCATTGGACTGGCAAGAGAAGGTAAGAAAGTGTTGCTGATCGACGCGGATCCACAGGGAAGTTTAACCGCAAGTCTTGGATATGAGGAACCGGATGATCTTCGCATCACATTGGCAACAATCATGATGGATGTCATCAACGAAGAAGAAATCTCTCTGGAAGATGGGATTTTACATCACCAGGAAAATGTAGATCTTCTCCCGGCAAATATTGAGCTTTCCGCACTGGAAGTAACGATGGGAAATGTTATGAGCAGAGAAATGATCATGAAAGAATATATCGATGCGATACGATGCCGATACGATTATATCCTGATCGACTGTATGCCGAGCCTTGGTATGATGACAATCAATGCACTGGTCTCTTCCGATTCTGTGTTGATACCTGTGCAAGCCGCATATCTGCCGGTGAAAGGACTTCAGCAGCTGATCAAGACCATTCTTACAGTAAAGAAAAGACTGAACCGGAAACTGGCGATTGAGGGCATTCTCCTGACCATGGTAGATTTCAGAACCAATTACGCAAGGGATATTGCATCGAGAGTACATACAACCTACGGAAGTCAGATCGAGGTATTTGAAAATGTGATCCCGATGTCTGTAAAAGCTGCTGAGACCAGTGCAGAGGGAAAAAGCATCTACATGCACTGCCCGAAAGGAAAAGTTGCCGAAGCATATAAGAACTTAACACAGGAGGTTTTGAAAAATGAAAAATAGAAGTGGCGAAAAGATTAAACTGGCAAGCATTGATGAACTGCTGGGTGTGGTAAATGAAGAATCTGCAATGGAGATAGAAATCAGTAAGATCCATCCGTTTAAAAATCATCCGTTCAAGGTGCTGGATGATGAAAAGATGCAGGATCTGGTTGAAAGTGTAAGGATCAATGGAGTACTGACACCGGTACTGCTTCGAATGGATGATAATGAAGAATATGAAATGGTATCCGGTCATAGAAGAATGCATGCAGCACAGCTTGCAGGACTTACGACTATCCCGGCAATCGTAAGAGAATTATCGGATGATGATGCCGTGATTGCGATGGTGGACGCTAACATTCAGCGAGAGGAACTGTTGCCCAGTGAGAAAGCCTTTGCTTATAAGATGAAACTTGATGCAATGAAAAGACAGGGGAGTCGGACAGATTTAACTTTGTGCCAAAGTGGCACGAAGTCGAGAACAGATCAGTTATTAGGAGAACAGGTTGGAGAAAGTGCACGAAGTGTTCAGCGGTATATCCGACTGACAGAATTAATTCCGGAACTTCTTGATCTGGTAGATAACAAAAAGCTTCAATTCACGGTTGCTGTCGATATCTCCTATATCGACAAGGAAGTACAGGAATGGATTTACGAATATATCAGCGACACCGGATTTATCAAGCCAAAACAGATTGCAGCACTCAGAAATCAGCTGAATGATGGACCAATCAATCAGATTCAGATGTTATCGATTTTCAATAACTGTGTGATGGCAAAGAAAGTATCCCGGTCTCTTACTTTCTCAGAAAAGAAACTGACAAAGTATTTTCCGGATGATTATACAGCCAAAGATATGGAGCAGGTGATTGAATCATTATTAGAAAAGTGGATGCAGGAACAGTCCTGTTAAGGAGAGAAAAAGCTAAGAAAACAATGTCAAAGAAGTTTAAAAAGAGGACTTCTTAGCAGAAAATGAAAGGAGGAAATTATGGAGAAAAAAATGACATTTAATTATTTTTACGGTACCGAAGCTGATCAGTTCAGCTTCTACCGCATACCAAAAGCATTATTTACAGACAGCTATTTTAAAGATTTATCAAGCGATGCTAAAATTTTATATGGACTGATGTTGGATCGAATGTCTCTTTCCATCAAAAATCAGTGGTTTGACGACAAAAACAGAGCATATATCTACTTTTCCATCGAAGATATCATGGAATTACTGAACTGTGGCAGAAATAAAGCCATCAAATCCATGAGAGAGCTGGATGACGAAACAGGAATTGGTCTGATTGAGAAACGCAGGCAGGGATTTGGAAAGGTGAATGTTATCTACGTAAAAACCTTTATGCCTGAGAAAACAGATGAGAAAAAATTTGGAGAGGAATTAGAGAAGTTTAAAAAACAAACTTCTGTGGAAAATGAAGAGCCTGCAGAAGTTTACAATTTAAACTTCATGAAGTCCCAAAATCAAACTTCTAGAAGTCCCGAAAACAAACTTCAAGAAGTTTACATTTCAAACCCTAATAATACTAATCTTAGTTATACTGAAATGAATGATAATAAATCTAATCCTATCATATCTGTGGATGAGAAAAGATTTGATAGCGATAACCGCTCTGAGGATTATCAGGCTTATGAAAACCTTGTCAAAGAGACCATTGATTATGAATCACTGGAAGTAACCCATCATGACGATATGCGACAGGTAGATGAAATCGTGAACCTGATCGTAGAAACTGTGATGTGTAAAAATGACAAGATATTGATTGCCAGCAATTGGTATCCGGCATCACTGGTGAAGAAAAAATTTCTGATGCTGACCTATTCACATATCGAGTATGTCTTACACTGTATGCGTGGTAACACCACCAAAGTGAAGAACATCAAGAAATATTTATTAGCATCCCTGTTTAATGCACCGTCTACGATGAACGGGTATTATCAGGCAGAGGTGAACCATGATATGCCAGGACTGGTAAGATAGGAGGTGCACATGTTTATTTTAAAACTTGCTGGGAAAATATTATTACTGCCGGTATGGCTGATCCTTTTTGTGATCGGACTGGCAGTAAAGATGACAGTACAGACTTATGCGGTTGTCAGAGGGATCCTTGGGTTTATATTCACTTTGTTGATTATAGCGACTGCATACTGTTACCGTGACTGGGTACAGGTTGCATTTCTGTTTTCGCTGAGTGTAATTCTGTATCTGATCCTTTTTGCAGGAGTGTTCGTAGATACTGTACTGGACATGACAAGAGAACGCATTATTGATTTTATTATATCGTGAGGAGAATATGAAAATGAGCGAAAACAATGATTATATTCAGTTACCACCACTTAAAAAAGACACACCGTCCGATGTGGTAGCATTTATGTGGGAGTACATAAAAGTACCGGAGGATTCAAGAGAAAAAGTTAAGAATCTGCTTAAAGATGCAAATGAAAATGGCGTAAAATTAAGTCATCAGGCACCAACACTGTATGATGTTGTCCCAAAAGAAGAAATTACTGAATTTGAAGAGCTTATGCGCAAAACCATAGCTGACATTGTATCAGAAGCCAGTAGCATTGCCTGTTGGGTGTATGTGCAGAAATATGTGAAACAGAAAACTCTTGACGAAATGCTACAAGAATTGCCAGGAGCAGGCCAGTTTATCATTGTCATGGATACCTGGTTCGAAAGACTGATGGCGGAATAATGGATGCTATGATAGAATAAAGAAAACGATTTGAAGTGCAAATCGGAATTTGTGTGTGGAGGTGATGGTTGTGAAGAAAAAAGTAACAATAGCGTTTGTCATCACTGGCATTCTTGCTATAAGTACAATGATTATATTTTCAACATATAAGTCTTCGGAAGCCTATCGAAAAGCAAAAGCAAAGACACAGTGGGAGTGTTCTGTGGTCTGTGCGGAAAAGTCAACGCCTGATTCCTATGTAATTACATATTCTGACGCAAAAATTTTGTCTAATACAGGCGTGTTGACAGTCCAGAACAGAAACGATTTTGACATTACTGTACATCTGCTCTGTGAAGGAAAACAGGAACTTGTATCTGACAGTATTCCTGCTGGCGGTTGCTATTCTTTTCAGAATGTTACAGATAAAGAATACACGGTAGGTATTCATGCTGAGGTTGATGAAAATACGGATATAAAAGCATTTGTATATGATGGAAAAGACACTGAACCATATACAAGATAAATGGTTTCTAATTGCAAGATAAATTCAAGTTTACAGAACTGAATCAAAAGAGCTCGAAGGAGCTCTTTTTCCTTTTTTATAATAGTATCTGGGACTGTTGTTCCGTTGATAAGATTTTCAAGTTGTTGTGCGACTTCGGCTTGTTTGTTTGGATACAGATGACTATAAGTATTTAAGGTTTGAAAGAATTGTAGAGCAGATGAAACAGGCACAGGGGATCACGGAACAGTTAAAGGCAGAAAATCAGATGGAATGGGTAGCGAGAATGAACAATATATAATCGTGTGCAAGGGAGATTGTGGATACAGAGATGGTTTATCAATAATGGAAATAAAATGAAGGAGAAAAGGCGGCAGTTTAGAAAGGCTGTTGCCTTTTAGGAATTGTTGTTTATTTGTTGTTTTTTATAAGCTATACTATAAGGAAAAGATAACATTAGAGCCAGAGGTGAAATTTATGAACTATAAAATTTTAATGGTTGATGATGATAGAGAATTGCTAAAAATGCTGAATCAATACTTTACATTGAAGAATTATACGGTAATGATTGCAGAAAATGGCATAGAAGCAATGGAAAAGATAAGTGCAAATCCTGATATTATTTTATTGGACGTAAATATGCCGGGAATGGACGGAATTGAAGTGTGCAGAAGAATCAGAGATATGGTTTCCTGTCCGATTATTTTTTTGACTGCAAAAGTAGAAGAACAGGATCGAGTAATGGGATTGTTGTCTGGTGGTGATGATTATGTTTTAAAACCATTCAGTTTGAAAGAATTAGATGCTAGAATTATTGCCCATTTGAAACGTGAAGAACGTTTACATAGGAAAAAAGAACAAAGGTTTTATGGAGAATTAGTGATTGACTATGCCAGTAAATGTGTACATATTAAAGGGAATGCTTTAGAGCTTACGAAATTAGAGTATGAGATCATAGAATTTTTGTCTATGAACCCTGAAATGGTATTTGATAAAGAACGAATCTATGAGAAGATTGGCGGATATGATGCAGAAGGGGACAGCCGGGTGGTTACGGAGTTGATTCGCAGAATCCGCAAGAAAATGAAAATGTATTCGGAACACGAATATATTGCAACGGTATGGGGGAGGGGATATAAATGGGCAAAATAAAAAATCTTTCGTTAAGGAAAACCATTGTTTTGTATATGATAATTAGTTTAATAATTAGTTTTTATCTTTCAGCACTAATTATGCGAATAGCAAGCACAGTACAAAACAACATTTGGTGGAATTATGTAGACCAAGAAGAATATTTTGAAATGGCTGAAGGGGATGGTAGAAGGTATTTGCCAGATGTTCCGAGACCACATTCTTATGAAATGAAAGAATTTGATTATCATGTATCGGAAATATGTGATTTTCTTCAGACATTTACAGTGCTTATCGTATCTGTTGCAGGGAGTATTATAGCGGTATTTCTTTTTTATAAGCATAAACTGAAATGCCCTATCGAAGAATTAGAACTGGCTTCCCGACAAGTTGGTCGAAATAATTTAGATTTCCATATCACTTATGAAAATGAAGATGAGATGGGCGGATTGTGCAAAGAGTTTGAACGAATGAGAGGACAGCTGGCAGAGAATAATCAACAGTTATGGAAAATGCTTGAGGAAGAAAAGGCTTTGCGGGCTGCCATTGCACATGATATACGTTCTCCGCTCTCTGTGCTGGAGGGGTATCAGGAAATGCTTTCAGAATATCTTCCGAAGAAAGAGATAAATATGGAGCAAGCCTTAGAAATGGTAAATGAAAGCAAAAAACAGATTGAACGTATGGATATCTTTGTGGAAACTATGCGAAAGATGAGCAGTTAGATACAAGGGAGTTAGTAGCAGAAGAAATTACCAGTAAACAGGTAGAAATAGACGTACGGGCAGAGATGAACGTGTTTAGGAAAAAATTTGGAAAGCTATATGAATTAGAATGTTCGGAAACAGAAGAAAAATTTTCAGGAGATAAGGAAGTGATTTTAGAGGTTATAGAAAACCTTTTGTCAAATGCCTTTCGTTACGCCAAGACAAAAGTGGAAATGGAAGTGTTTCTTACCTGTTCTGAATTACAGATCAGAATAAAGGATGATGGAGTGGGATTTACAATAGATAAGCAAAAGGCAACAGAGCTTTTTTATCAGCAAAATGTGAAAGACAGTTTGAAACATTCAGGAATGGGCATGTATATCAGCAGATTGTATTGTGAAAAGCATGGTGGTCAGTTACTGATAGAAAATGAAAAACAGAGTGGAGCTGTAATAACAGCAGTATTTCATCGGATTGCATGAGCGGTCCGATTTTTTTATGCTGTTGTCTTTTTGTTGTGATTTATATTTTATGATGTCTATAACGAAGGAAAGGAGGAATACGTATGATTGCTATTTTTAAAAGAGAGATTAGGAATTATCTAAAGCGACCGTTATTTTGGGTAGGTGTTCTGCTTGTGATTTATGGTGTGTTTAATGCGACAAGTCCATATTTAACCACACATTATCTTACAACGGGGGAGGAAATCATCAATGATCAGTCCAACACTTCGGTTGAAGGAGAAGTGTATGAGGGCTATATTCCAGCCACGCCTGAAAAGCACAGAGAGGTATGGCATGAAAAGGTAAAAATAAAATTAACGGATGTGTTTGGATTGACGGATTCAGAAGCACAGAATGTCATTGAAAAGCTGGAAAGCATGAATTTAAAAGAGGCCTATGCGTATTTGGAGCAGGAATATGACTGGTACGGGGCAAGGTATTTATACGAGGACAGTACGTATTATAAGGGAACGGCAGAAGAAATCAACGCATATCTAGATAAAAAATTGGAAGATAAGACATTTTCTTTTTATTACGCAAGAAAATTTGCTGATTTTGCGGGTCTGTATATGGTGTTTTTTGCAATTATTATGTTGGCGGTTTTATTTTTACAAGATACAAAAAAGCATACTTATGAATTGTTGCATACAAAGCCTGTGACTGCCGGGAAGTATGTAATGGGAAAAGTGAGTGCAGGATTTACAATTTGTTTGCTTGTGCTAACTATTTTGAATATACTGTTTTGGGTATTGTGCCGCATCTATACAAAGGATAGTGGATTTGAAGTGCGACTATGGGATTTTGTGGCTTCTACGGTACTTTATATATTGCCTAATATGCTGATGATTGTGAGTATATATACATTGATTTCACTCATATTTAAAAATCCACTTCCGGGTGTACCACTTTTGATTCTTTATATGGTGTATTCCAATTTGGGCGGAACTAATGCAGAGGGAGTTTACGGATATTGGGGCAAACCTTTGGCAATCATGGTACGATTTCCGGGGCAGCTTTTTGATACGACACCGCCCCCGATGGCGCTCTTAAATCAAAGTTTTCTTATTATTGTATCGGTAGTAATTATACTGATTTCGATACAGATTTGGAAGCGGAGGCGAATATAAATGAAGAAGGAAATGAAGATTGTTCTGCCATTTTATAAAATTGCTTATGCAGTATCCTTTGTTGTAATTTTAAGTGTGATTCGTGCAGTTGTTTTCACGTATGAAATAGGACTATCCATAGAGCCGCCTTTTGCGATGTTGACTGCTGTTTTTTGTGCAGATACTTATGTGCAGGAAATTACAAGCAACCGTTCCGAAGTTCAGAGACTGTATCAGATAAAAAAGAGAATCTATTCTATTATACAGAGACTGATGATACAGGGAACTTTTTTGCTGCTGCTCGCTGTTCTTGGATATGGATTGTTTTTTGCGTTTCAGAAACCAATTACACATCCAGTAACAGAAAGTGAAATACTTCAGTTTATTACCTGTTTTGGGGCGATTGTAGTAACTATTTTCTTTTGGGGAATATTGGCTAATACATTGTCTATGCTTTTTCGCAATATGTGGATGGGAATTGGAAGCAGTCTTTTGATATGGGTAGCAACAAATTCCACAGGTGGAGATAAACTTTTTGGAGCATGGAATCTGTTTTCTTATTCTTTTAGAGATATAGAAAATACTGCCGATATTACATGGCTGTATGGGAAAGGCTTGTGTATTTGTATCGGACTGATTTTGTTACTGGCATTGCCGAAGATCGTAAGAAAGAGAGGGTAAATTTATGAGTATTCATATTGAGGATTTAACGGTAAGATTTAAGAATAGTGTCACAGCAATCGACCATGCAGATTTAGATATACCAAATGGGATATTTGGACTATTGGGAGAAAATGGAGCGGGAAAGACAACTTTGATGAGAGTTTTGACTACTGTGCTTAAACCTACAAACGGAATGGTTACATTAGACGGAATTTTGTATAGCGAAGGAAACTATGAAAAAATCCAAAGAAAGATAGGGTATTTACCACAGGAAATTGAACTGTATCCTAATTTGACGGTTCAGGAGTGTTTGGAGTATATGGGAGATCTGGCAGGTGTTCCGAAAGCAGAATGTAGAAAGCGGATAGATTATTATTTGAAAAAGACCAGTCTTATAGAACATCGTAAGAAGAAAATGAAGCAGTTATCAGGCGGTATGAAGCGACGGGTAGGATTGGTGCAGGCGCTTTTAAATGAACCGGAATTTTTAATTGTGGATGAGCCAACTACCGGTTTAGATCCGGAGGAACGTATTCGCATCCGCAATTTGTTAGTAGATTTTTCTGAAAACAGAACGGTTTTGTTTTCAACTCATGTGGTAGAAGACTTAGCTGCCACCTGCAATCAGCTTGCAATTATGCATAAAGGTCGATTTCTGTATGCGGGTTCTATGAAGAATTTGACAGAAGAAGCACAGGGGAAAATCTGGATTTGCAAAGTACCTGATGAGAGAAAAGCAAGAGAAGTGGAACAGAAGTATCGTATTACATCTAACAGTATGTTGAGGGGGGATTGCAGTTAAGAGTGATTTCTGAAATACAGCCAGAATTGGAGTGTATGTCAATTCCTGCAACGTTGGAAGATGCTTATATTTATGTGACGAATCAATACGAGTAGATAAAGCACCATCTGATGCTTTACTACCAGTTGCACGTTGTTCGCTTTGAATATTTGTGGAGAAAAAGTATGTATTATTTTGGCTTTCTATAAAACCTATAAACCAGCCATTTATATCCTGCCCGTTCACTCGTCCGGTTCCGGTTTTTCCATAAATTCTCCATTTTCAGAGGCGGTAAGATGGATGGAATTTTTGACGGCATGAATATTAGCAGGAGTAAAGTTGAAGTTGTTTCGATATAAATTTTTCAAAAGTTCAACTTGTTCTACTGGTGAAATCTTTAAGGATGACTGCATCCAGTAGGAAGAGAAATCTCCGGATATATTTTTATTGCCATATCCTATTTGCTGAAGGTATGAATTTATAGTGGAAGATCCGAGCTGCTTGTCGATTGATTCAAAATACCAGTTTGTATATATCTTTTAAAAGGTATATGATTAAGAAAAACGGCAGGAGGTATCTGAATGAAATCACATAAATATTGGTCTATCGGTGCACTGATTACAATGCTTGGAACTTTTTATACAGGTTATAAGGGATCAAAAGAAGGCCATAAGTACTTTGCAGCAAGTTCTTTGCTTTGCATGATTATGGCTATTTATACAGGACACAAGATGATTTCTGGTAAAAGTAGGAAGAAAAAAGAAGTTTCAGTAGAGAGTGTTGAAGATTAAAAAACAAAATATTTTAATAAATAACGCCGGTGCGGGATTTTTGATATCCAGTACTGGCGTTATTTATTCTACAGGGGCTTGGGGGTGTAGCCACCAAATATACTATTCGTTTTCTGCTTCGGCAAGTTTGTTAAGGATCCACTCCCTATTGATAACTATTTCATCATCATCGCGGAGATCCTTGAAATCATTGCAGTGTGAAGAAGCAAATTCATACATATTGTCAATGTCAACTGCACCAGTAATCTCACCCTTATTAATGATTACAAGAATATTTGTTCCGTCGTCGTCGACAGCAAAGCGCAGTTCATCAAATTCTATATAGGGATCATTTTTGAGAATAGAATCTGTCGCAAGTAATTTAACAAGTTCCATTACCCTGTCATCTTTACCTGCATCAAAGATCTGGATCTTTTCAACGAGCTGATTTGCTGATGTCACAATCCGGTATAAGTACTTTTCGGTACGATAATCAGCCAAAGCATTTTTTTCATAAAATATTTCATATGTCTTCTTTACTTCTGATTCAGGAACCAGATAAATCATGACAAGATCTTCCATCTGGTGATAGAGTGTGGAGTAGTTTAAACGAAAGGTCTCTCCACAGCTCGGGCAGGTATAAAGGAAAATAGATTGATTAAGTACCTTCTCTTTCATTTCAGGATCCAGTGCAGTATTAATACTGTCCCAGAGCTCAAAATCTCCCTCATGATGGCAGGAAGGACAAGTTACCTTTTCTATATGATGTCTTGACATAAATGATCCTCCTTTCAGTGAGATAAATCTATAGTTTTTCTATTGTAGAATAATCTTATCCGCTATTATTTCGCCAGAAAATTACTCTGTATCTCCATCGGCATATGATAAGCCTGGCCTCGTTTTGTCAGGCTGTATAGTTTAAAGCTCATGAGTTCCGGAGTCGCATTCAAAGAGCTGCAGAGTCCGAAATAATCCAGGTCTTCGTTCTGAACCATATCTTCAATCTCCTCATCATCAATCAGAAGATCGGCAGCAAACAGATTGGCCTGGTATTCTGTATTATCCGTCATATTGTAGAGTGTATCATCTTGCATCGGAGCCATTTTCAGCTGGGAACGATGCAGGATGATATGCCCTAATTCATGGGCGGCGACGATCATCTTTTCTTCTTCTGAAAGGAAACTGCTGATCATGACATAGATCGTCTTGCAGCTCATAAAACAATATCCTTTCAGTGTCTTATATCTGGAAGTTTCCCCGACAACAATGTTCATCTGATCCATGATCTCAAATGGATCTCGGGTTCCATATTTCTTGTTTAATTTCTTTGTTTCTGTATATATGTAAGTGTTTCTCAAATAAATCACCTCAAAAGTAAAAAATAAAAGGGCAGAAATATCCTTGTAACTATAAGGTAACAGATTAGGTGTACAATAATCCCGCCTTCTATTATTTTTCCTCTTGGTTTTTCAGATATTTTTTCGGTGTAAATTTCTTTGCACGTCTTTTGGAATCCAGATAAAGGCTCTGGATCTCATCCATAAAAGCTATTTTATCTTCGTCTGTCAGTGATCCACCGGCAAACATAGCTGCAGCTTGTTCCAGAATCTGCTGAGCCTGTCTGGCACCACGGTTACCAAACTGTTCGGATGCTTCTGTGATAAAAGCTTCATTCTCACTCATGAGATAAGAAACGTCACACTGTAATGCATCTGCCAGTTTCTGATACAGAACATTTTGTTTTGGAAAACGTCCTTCTACTTCCCAGGATCGAATGGTCCTATATGAAACACCAACCATACTGGCCAGTTCCTGCTGACTCATCTTTTTTTCTTTTCTTAATGATCTTACTTTTTCACCGAATGTCATAAACATACCTCTTTCTAAGCCTTGTCTTATAAGTCTCATTACCGCCTCAAGGCAAAACGGGAAATGTGTCTCCTAAAAATCAAAAATTAATCTTGACAAAGGGAAATATCTCTCCTATAATGTGAATCACA
This sequence comes from Roseburia sp. AM51-8, assembly GCF_003478275.1. Lineage (NCBI taxonomy): Bacteria > Bacillati > Bacillota > Clostridia > Lachnospirales > Lachnospiraceae > Roseburia > Roseburia sp. AM51-8. The sequence goes on from NZ_QUEY01000002.1 coordinate 90,878, forward strand.
GATAAGGGAAACATCTTTCCTATAAGATACACAATATTTCCTCTTTTGTCAATGAATATGTGGAATGAATTTCCTATATTTTAAAGAAAACAGGAAGGATGCACAGTCATTGACAGTCAAAATGGGATACATGTTACAAAAAGAGGAAAGACGTATGGGAGGTGACAATGTGAGTCAGGATCAGACTTCTATTATCTGTATTGATCTAAAGTCCTTTTATGCTTCTGTGGAATGCGTAGAACGTGGACTGGATCCGTTTAAAGCAAACCTGGTGGTTGCAGATCCGACCAGATCAAAGTCAACAATCTGCCTGGCAATCACTCCGGCTATGAAGTCTCTTGGCATCAAGAACCGGTGCCGGATCCATGAGATGACTATTTAAAAGATGGTCGTCTGGAGTATGAGAGGGGGAATACCGATGACAGTATTACCCTGACCGAAAAGGCAAAAAATACATTTGAAACAATTGGTGACAAGGAAGGATGTGCTTCCAGTCTGAATATGCTGGCGGTTCTTTTGGGAGCAACCGGCAACGGTAGTATGGCGATCGACCAGCTTTTTCAATGTATTGAGATCGCGCAAAAATATGGCTATCCGATCTATGAGATGATGGGCTATGTCAATATCGGTTGCGAATATCAGGTCATTGGCGCGCATGAAAAGGCTTTGGTCTATTTTAATCTGGCAGAGGAAGTCATCCGCAAGTATCATTTAGATCAGGATCCGAACCAAAAGGAGCGCGTGCTGGGTGCATACATCAATATGCAGGACTCTTATATGTCCTTAAAGCAATATGACATGGTGGAAAAGTTTCTCATTCTGGAGCGTCCATTGATTGAATATATGCCAGATGAGGAGTGGATCCGTTTTGATTATGATGTGATGGAAAGCCGGGTAAATTGGGTTCTTGGCAAGAAAGACCTGGTCTATGAGAAACTGGATTATCTGATAAAATGTGCCACAGAATATACTGCGATTGGCAATTATGTACAAAACTTTACGGAATTATGCCAATTATTGATAGATATGCAGGAATACGATAAATGGAAGCAGGTCATTGAGATCATGGAGAGATATTCGACGAAGGCAAACGTGCTTGACCTCAAGTTGTTTGTCAACGAGATGTGGCGTAAGTGGTATCAGACCTTGGATGATATGCCTTCCTATACGAAAAAATGCATGGAATTGACAGATCTTTACAATGAGAAGATTGAAAAGGACAGATATGACAAAGAGGCAGCCTATGATGTCAGGGTTGCTTTGGAAAATAATGAGAGGGAGTGGAAACAGGCAAAAAAGAAGTCTGATACCGACCAGTTGACAGGTGTATTCAACCGTTACAAGTTGGGCGAAGATCTTGCCGGTTTCTGCAAAAAGGATTTACAGCGCCTCTGTGTAGGTATTCTGGATATTGACTGCTTCAAGGAAAAGAATGATACTTACGGACATCTGAGCGGAGACGACTGCTTAAAAGATATCGCCAGTATTATTCAGGATGTTGTCAGCAAGCACTCTGGCAAGGTTTACCGTTATGGCGGGGATGAGTTCTTAGTCGTCATCTTAAACCATGAAAATGAGGCGATCAAGAAGATCGCAGACCAGATCCGGCAGAAATTGATGGAAAAAGCCATTCCGAATGAAAACTCGCTCGCAGGCGTCCATGTGACCTTGTCGCAGGGTTATAAGAATGGTAAGTTGTCAGAAAACAAGGATTTCCGAACATTTTTTGACGAGGCAGACAAGATCCTTTATCGCGTAAAGCGGGGCGGCAGGGACAATTATATCGTAGAAGAATAGAAAAGTTAAAGGAGGGTTTTATAAATGGAACAAAGAGACAATATGCACAATGGAAAGTTATATGATCCGAACGATGACAGCGTTATGGAAGAACAGATGGTATGCCTGGATCGTTTGTATGATTTCAACCAGACCAGACCGTCGGAAATGGATAAGCGCAATGCTATCATGAAGGAAATGATGGGAGATGTGGGAAAAGATTGTTACATAGAACCGCCTTTTCATGCAAATTGGGGCGGCAAACATGTACATTTTGGAGACGGAGTTTACGCAAATTTCGGCTTGACCTGTGTAGATGATACCCATATCTATGTAGGCAGCCATACTCTCTTTGGACCAAATGTCGTTTTGGCGACTGCAGGACATCCTATGCTGCCGGAATTGCGCAAACATGGCATCCAGTACAATATGCCGATTCATATCGGGGAGAATTGCTGGCTGGGAGCCGGTGTTATCGTTGTGCCGGGTGTTACGATCGGGGACAATGTCGTGATCGGTGCCAGTAGTGTCGTAACCAAGGATATTCCGTCCAATTCGGTAGCAATGGGTACGCCATGCCGTGTCGTTCGACAGATCAACGACCATGATAAAGAGTACTATTTTAAAGATAAGAAGATTGATTGGTCAGAAATGCAGCAGTTTTTAGATTAGTCATCCGTTTTTCTATTGGAAAGTTTGGCAAGACAGGGTATAATGTCTTTAAATGTACAAATATGTCTTAATAGAGGAAAACGGGGGACATTCATGAAAAAAGAAAAAATTACCATTGCTTTTGCCAGTGTGATCGAGGCATTATTTCTCTTGTTGGAAATTTACTTTATGATACACGCCAAAGGCAATTTTCCGGTTTTACTGATTGTTGCCATTTGTATGGTGGCGGTTCTCTTCTTTCTTGTTTTATCGATCATCGAACTGAGCCAGAAAAATAAAGAAAAAGAGAGACTGGATTACGAGGAGATCTATAAGGCGCAAAAGGCATCTTATCTTGCACAGAGAAAATACTTTGATGAGTTGAACGAACGCCTGAACCAGTTAGAGGAAAATACGAATTTTCCGGCGGAAGATATTATCACAGCACAAAAGGCAGTTGCAAAGGTAACGATTTCCAGAAGTAAGGAAAATGCAGACGCGCTTATGAATGCCAATGATGAACTGATTCAGCGCGTGTTTGGATTTGAGGAAAAACTGGCAGACAATAATGATGCCCTTCTTCGCCAGCAGGAGACACTCTTGCAGCAGACGAGAGAAGAACTCGTGGCTAATAATCAGGGAATGCAGGATCAGTTTGCTGCCCTGCATCAGGCATTGGAGCAGATGAAGCAGGAGATTTCCGATCTGGAACTCCGTCAGGCAGCACAGCCGGCGGCAAGTCCGGTAGCAGAAAGCCCGGCAGCGGAAGCACAAGCACCGATTCCGGAGGAGCCAGTAGAGGATGATGCTTTTGCAGCAGCCGAGGAAACTCTTGCACAAGAGACTGTGGAAGAACCTGTAATAGAAGAATCCGTAGCCGAACCGATCATAGAAGAAGCGGTTGAAATGCCGGAGGAAGCAGAAGAAGTGACAGCCACACCGGAGGCAGAGCCTGTTGACAATGGCGGAGAGATCTCGCAGGCAGAGATCGATGCCATGCTTGCAAGCCTTGCATCGGATACAGAGGAAATGCGTCAGGATGAGACCGTGATCGAGGAAGATGCTCCGATGGTCGACGAGGGACCGGTCGCAGCCGAGGAGGCTGAGGCGATCGAAGAAGAGGCAGGGGAGACAGAAGAAGTACCTGTCATGGAGGACATGCCATCTGTAGATGATCTGCCAAGTCTGGACGAGTTGGATGATCTGGATCTGCCGGATCTTGAGGAATATACAGAAAGTGCAGACGATCTGCCGGATCTGGATGCTATAGCAGAGCCGGAACCAATGCCGGAGCCTGCCGCTGAAGAAAAGCCACCAATGCCGGATTTGTCAGATCCGAATAAGGTCTTGTCACCGGATGAGATCGCAGCCTTATTTGCAAATATGTAAAAAATCAGGGGTCGTGATGCGAAATCACGGCTCCTTTTTGAATGGCATATAAATATATTTTTATCAAATTTGAGAAATCAAAATTTATTTAGAAAAAAATGAAAAAAGTACTTGCTTTTTTCATCGAGTCGTAGTAATATATTTTTTGTCGTCAGGAACGACAGACAAGTATATGCGCGATTAGCTCAGCTGGCAGAGCACCTGACTCTTAATCAGGGTGTCCAGGGTTCGAACCCCTGATCGCGCATTTGAAGAGTGTCGGACTTAGAAATGTCTAGGTTTGGCGCTTTTTTATTTTCCAAAAATTTCCCTGTCGGTCGGCAGAGGATCTCCAGACCAGTGCGATAAAAAAGTGAACTAAATTCGTTAATAAACGTATAGTGGAAAAAAACCGGCAATGCTATACTAAATGCAGAATAAGGATCATAGGTCTTATAACAGAGCCTTGTATAATTTTAAATAATTTGAGGAGGTACTTATGGGAAACATAGGGGAATTGATTGCCGGTGGAAAGGCAATCCTCGGAATTGAATTTGGTTCGACGAGAATTAAGCAGTGCTAATCGATGAGGCGCACAAGCCGATCGCAAGTGGGGACCATGTCTGGGAGAACCGTCTGGAAAATGGTTTCTGGACCTACCATGATGATGAGATCTGGGCAGGTTTGCAGGATGCCTATGCCAATCTGAAAAAAGATGTGGCAGACAAATATGATGTGAAATTGACAAAAGTTGCTGCACTTGGTTTTTCTGCCATGATGCATGGATATCTGGCATTTGATAAAGACGGAAATCTGCTGGTGCCATTTCGGACATGGAGAAATTCTACGACCGGTCCGGCTGCCGCAGAATTGAGTCAACTGTTTTCATACAATATCCCGGAGCGCTGGAGTATCTCGCATTTGTATCAGGCGATCTTAAACGGCGAAGACCATGTAAAAGACCTTGCTTTCTTTACGACGCTGGCTGGCTATATCCACTGGCGCATGACAGGGGAAAAGGTGCTGGGTGTCGGTGATGCATCCGGTATGTTCCCGATTGATCCTAAGACAAAGCAGTACGATGCCGTCATGATGGATAAGTTTGAAGATCTGATCGCAGACCGCCACTTTGCATGGCATCTGGCAGATATTTTACCGGAGATCCGTCTTGCCGGAGAAAGTGCAGGAAGTCTTACTGCAGAAGGTGCAAAACTCTTGGATCCAAGCGGTGAATTAGAGGCAGGCATTCCGATCGCTCCACCGGAAGGAGATGCCGGAACGGGCATGGCTGCGACCAATAGCGTCAAACAGCGTACAGGTAATGTTTCCGCCGGAACATCCGTATTTGCCATGGTGGTTCTGGATAAGGAACTTACCAAATACTACCCACAGATTGACATGGTAACGACACCGGACGGAAGTCTGGTTGCCATGGTACATGCCAACAACTGCACAAGTGACCTGAATGCATGGGTTGGATTATGTGGCGAAGTCTTAGATACTTTTGGTGTAAAGGTGTCCGGGGATGAATTATATGGTACGCTTTATCGCAAGTCCTTGGAGGCAGACCCGGATTGCGGCGGATTGCTTTCCTATGGATTTTTGTCCGGCGAAAATATCATGAACTGCGTAGAGGGACGTCCGATGTTCGTACGGACTCCGGAGAGCAGGTTTACACTGGCAAACTTCATGCGGTCTCATCTGTATGCAAGTTTCGGTGCCTTGAAAGTCGGCATGGATCTGCTTTTACAGGAAGAAAAGGTTGAGATCGACGCTATCTATGGACATGGCGGTATCTTTAAGACCAAGGGCGTAGCCCAGAATTATCTGGCAGCAGCACTGGATACACCGGTTTCTGTTATGGAGACGGCAGGCGAAGGCGGTCCTTGGGGCATGGCACTTCTGGCAGCCTATCTGGTCAATAAGGAAGCAGGGGAGACACTTGCCGATTATCTGGCAGATCGTGTCTTTGCAGATGCGGTTGGCTCATCCGTTGACCCGGATCCAAAGGACGTAGAGGGCTTTGATGCATATGCCAAAACCTTTAAGGATGCGATCGCAGTAGAGCAGACAGCGGTAGAGAAACTGTAATTTTTGACAAAATGAGGTGAGGATCTTATGTTAGAGCAATTAAAAAGAGAAGTTTATGAGGCAAATATGCTTTTGCCAAAATATCAGTTGGTGACATTTACCTGGGGCAATGTCAGTGGTATCGACAGGGAGGCAGGACTTTTTGTAATCAAGCCGAGCGGTGTAGATTATGACAAACTGACACCGGAAGATATGGTCGTTGTGGATTTGCAGGGCAATAAGGTCGAGGGCAAGTACAACCCTTCTTCCGATACGGCGACCCACATGGTACTTTACAACCGTTTCCCGGATATTGGCGGTATCGTGCATACCCACTCTACCTGGGCGACATCTTGGGCGCAGGCAGGAAGAAATATCCCTTGCTACGGTACGACCCATGCAGACTATATTTACAAAGACGTTCCATGTGTCCGCAACTTGACTAAGGAGGAGATCGATGAGGCTTACGAACTCAACACAGGAATCCTGATCGCTGATGAGTTTGAGAGACAGGGCATCGACTATATCGCAACGCCTGCGGTTCTTTGCAAGAACCACGGACCATTTACCTGGGGCAAGGATGCACATGAGGCAGTACACAATGCAGTCGTTTTGGAAGAAGTTGCAAAAATGGCGGCAAATTGTGAGATGATCAATCCAAAGGTTGCTCCGGCACCGGTAGAATTGCAGGATAAGCACTACTATCGCAAACATGGAGCAAACGCCTACTACGGACAAAAATAGTCTTGCACACTAGATCAGGTGTTTTAAGTCTTTGCTGAGACAGCGAAAGGATTTTCGCAGGCATTTACAGATCTTAAGGCAGTGAAAAGACCGATAGAAGTAAGGAATATAAAAACAGCATTTCATATAAGGGAAAGTCTCCGGGCTTTCTCTTATTTTATGCATAAATTATGCTTGTGTGCTTTGGCAGGAAATTTCAAAAAAAGATCCTTCCCATGCTTTTCTTAATTTTTGCAGCGTGCTATAATGTTATTTGTACCAAGATTGGTAACACAGGCAGGATTAGTCTATCGGTAGGGCGCCAGCTTCCCAAGCTGGATAGGCGGGTTCGACTCCCGTATCCTGCTTTTCGTATTTTATGAGGGGATCTTATAGTTGATGGGGTGCTGATAGAAACAGCACTTTTTTCTTTATCATTTTATAATACAGGAGGTTTTTCATGGAAAAGTTTAGATGGTGTTTTATCGGAACGGGGAAATTGGGACATCAGGTGGCAGGGCAGTTGCTTGCCAGTGGCAGACATGAGATCGTCTCCTGCTATACCAGAAATATGGATAATGCCAAGGCTTTTGCGGAGGAGTTCCATTGCAAGGCATATGGGAGCGCCGAGGAAGCCATTTTAGCAGATGGTGTGGAGGGCGTCTATGTCGTGACACCCCACAATGCGCATTTCCGTTATGTCAAAGAGGCTCTGGAACTGGGCAAGCCGGTATTGTGTGAAAAGGCGTTTACGGTCACAGCGGAGGAGACCGACAGTCTGATCGCACTTGCAAGGGAAAAGAAAGTCTATCTGGCAGAAGCCATGTGGACCTGGTTCTCTCCGGCTGCCAATCAGGTCAAATTATGGTTGATGGAGGACAAACTGGGAAAGGTGACGGATGCCAACTTCACTTATCATATGAAGTCTGTCAAATATGCACCACGTGTGTCGGATCCAAAGCGTGCCGGCGGTGCCCTTTTGGACATCACGATCTATCCGATCACCTATGCGTATCGTTTGTGGGGCTATCCGGTAAAAATCGAGAGCAGCGGTACGATCGAGAATGGTATCGATTATGGCGAGGATGTGATGCTGACCTTTGAAAATGGACTGACTGCCAGGATCTCCGCGTCTATCGTGGATATGAAGGGGCTGGAAAAGATGACCATCAGCGGAGAAAAGGGTAAGATTCAAGCGTCTTTTTATCATGCGACCAATCAAGTTATTTATAAAAAGAACATCTTTCAAAAAGAAGTGTTTAAGGGTCCGGGACCGCGCATCAATTCTTATCTGGATGAATTTGACGCCGTGGCAGAGGATATCCGGGCAGGCAGGCTGGAAAGTAAGATGGTGCCGCTGCAGGCGACATCCGATGTAATGCACATTTTAGACCGGGTCCGTAAGCAGATCGGACTGGAATATACAGAATTAGAGTAGGAAATCATGACAGAAGGTAAAATTATTAAATCCATTATCATATATGCGATCCCCTTGATATTGGGAAATTTCATGCAGCAGTTGTATAGCACGGTCGATTCTTTCGTGGTTGGTAATTATGTAGGAGCGACAGCACTTGCGGCGGTCGGCGCCAGCGGGCAGTTGACCTATTTTCTGATCGCCTTTTGTCTGGGGGCATCCGCCGGAGGCGGTATTTTGATCTCCCAGTTCTATGGTGCCAAAAGTTACGATGAACTCCACCATGTGATCCACAATATGTTGGGGATTGCCGTGGTATTGGGACTGGTATCGACAGTGGTTGGCGTTGCCTTTTGTCCGCAGTTATTGCGAGCCATGGGAACACCGGAAGATATGATGCCGGAGGCGGTTCTGTATCTGCGCATTTATTTTGGCGGCATGATCTTCATGACCTTTTATAATATGTTGGCAGCCATCCTAAATGCTGTCGGAAATTCCACAAGATCGCTTCAGTATCTTGTGGTTTCATCCCTTGTCAATATTGCTCTGGATTTTCTGCTGATCTGCGGATTTGGTATGGGCGTGGAAGGGGCTGCGATCGCGACGGTCATCAGTCAGGGCGTCAGCAGTATTCTGGCATTCCGCTATCTGGCAAAAGTGGATGCGCCTTATCGCGTAGTATTCCGTGACATCAGCCTGGATAAATATTGGGCGATGCGCGTTGTCCGTATCGGACTTCCGGCTGCCATCCAGAATGCAGTCATCAGTTTTTCCAACATTTTGATCCAGACAGGTGTCAATGCTTACGGAACCAATGTTGTTGCAGGATTTTCCGCCTATATGAAGGTAGACGGCTTCAATATCCTGCCGATCCTCAGTTTTTCCATGGCTGCGACGACTTTTGTCGGACAAAATATCGGTGCAGGCAAGCGCAAGCGGGCTTTCCAGGGTGCAGCCATGATCTTTGTCATCAATTTATGCTATACACTGATGATGACAGCCATTATGTTAGGCTTTGATACCCAGATTATTTCCGCCTTTTCCAAGGAGCCGGAAGTCATTACATCCGGTGTTATGTGCATCTGGGCACTTGCCCCATTTTACAGTGTTTTGGGCGTGATTCACTCCTTAGCAGGGGCTTTGCGTGGAACCGGAGATACCATGGGACCGATGGCGATCATCCTGATCTCGCTCTGTCTTTTCCGTGTGATCTGGATCTGGACCATGACATCGCGTATCGACGGTGTGATGGGCGTGTATCTGACCTATCCGACATCCTTTGTGCTGGGTGCCGTGCTCATGGTTATTTATGTGCTCTTTAAGTATCATCGCAGCAAGCAGAAAAAGGAGAAGTTATGGTAAAAATCGATCTCATCACCGGATTTCTGGGATCCGGGAAAACAACCTTTATCAAAGAATATGCCAGATACCTTATGCGTCAGGGCTTAAATATCGGTATTTTGGAAAATGACTATGGTGCCATCAATGTCGATATGATGCTTTTGCAGGATCTGGAAGGGGAAAAGTGTGAGTTGGAAATGATCGCCGGAGGATGTGACGCAGACTGTCACCGCAGGCGCTTTCGCACCAAACTGATCGCCATGGGTATGTGCGGTTATGACCGGGTGATCGTAGAGCCGTCCGGGATTTATGATGTGGATGAATTTTTTGATGCCCTGCGTGAGGATCCTTTAGACCAGTGGTATGAGATCGGCAATGTGATCACGATCGTGGATGCAAAACTGGAAAAAGACCTGTCGGAGACAGCCGATTACCTCTTGGCAAGTGAAGCGGCAAATGCAGGCTGTATCCTGCTTTCCCATGCAGATGAGGCGGATCCGGTACAGATGGATGAGACCATTGCACATCTGAATGCAGCCATGGAGGGCATTCAGTGCAAACGCAGATTTTCAGAGGAAGTTATCCGAAAGAGCGTTTTGCAATTTGTGGATAAAGATTTTGAGAAGATCGCTAATTGTGGATATCGTATCGAGAGTTATGAGAAACGCTTTGTGGATGACAGCGGCGAGTTTTCCTCTTTATATTATATGAATAAAGCCTTTGATCGTGATCGGCTGGAAGTTCTGGTAAAGCAGGTATTTGCAGATGTATCCTGCGGCAGGGTCTTTCGGATCAAGGGATTCTTTTTGGATCAGGATAAGAAGTGGGTCGAACTCAACGCGACAAAAGACCAGATCCGTTTTGCACCGATCGGGGCAGGACAGGATGTCGTGATCGTGATCGGGCAGGATCTGGTCGAGGAAAATATTGATAAATATTTATCTTAGTCGTCTATGCGGCTGGCGATCAGTTTGCAGATCGGGTTGCCCTTGGAGGAGAACTTTTCCTCGTACTCAGTCATGATGTTACCGGCGTTCATGGACGCATCCTGATGCAGATCATAGGTCTTTGCATCGATCTGCCAGATGCTGGAATTTTCGATCTCTTCTACAGAAAAGTCGAAAAGGTCGCGGTTGTCGGTCTTAAACTCGATGTGACCGCCCTTTTTCAGGATCTTGTCATAGCGGTCTAAAAAGGCAGAAGATGTCAGGCGGCGCTTGGCATGCCGGTCCTTTGGCCAGGGATCACTGAAATTCAGATAGATTCGGTCAACTTCTCCCGGAGCAAAGATCTCCGCAATGTCCTCTGCGTTAAAGCAGAGAAACCGTAAGGAGTCGATCGGGCTTTCCTCGGCTTCCATCTTTTGCACCGCGCGTAAAAGGACGCTGGTGTATTTCTCAATGCCAAGATAGTTGATGTCTGGGTGTGCCTTTGCCATGTCCATGATAAACTGACCCTTTCCCATACCGATCTCGATATGGAGTGGCTGTTTCTGCGAAAAAATAGATTGCCAGTTTCCTGCAAGGGAAGCGGCATCCTGCACACAATAAGGGCTGCTGGCGATCACTTCGTCTGCGCCCGGAATATTTCTTAATCTCATATAGGATCTCCATCTCAAATTATTTTAAAATTTAGCAAAACGATTATATCATAAAATAGGACTTTCGTGGTAGAAATCTGTTGCAGATGAAAAACGATGCGATTATACTATTACTGTATGTGCAAAAAGAAGCACAGATATGGGCAGTATAAAAGAAAAGAGATAGAAAAGAGAAGCAAATGAATAGAATAAAGAAGTGGATAGCATTATGTCTTGCGGGAGCGATCACGGCAGTATCGTCGCTTGGCAGTGCCATAAATACACAGGCAGCGGAGTATTGGCCGGACAATGTCAGCGTGACATCGGGAGCTGCGATCGTCGTAGAGATGGAGACAGGAACTGTCCTCTATGAAAAGAATGCGGATACCTCCCATTATCCGGCGAGTATCACCAAGTCATGACCGCACTTTTGGCACTGGAAAATTGTGAGCTGGACGAGATAGTCACTTTTTCAGAGGAAGCAGTCTATGGCAATGAGGGAGATACCTCTCATATTGCCAGAGAAGTCGGGGAAGAAATGACGCTGGAGAACTGTCTTTACGGTATGATGTTAGAGTCTGCCAACGAATGTGCCTGGGCGATCGGCGAGCATGTGGGCGGCGGCAGTATGGACAAGTTCGTGAAAATGATGAATGCCAAGGCAAAGGAATTGGGCTGTACCGGTACACATTTTGCCAATCCGAACGGACTTCCCAACCCGGATCATTATGTGACGGCGAGAGACATGGCTTTGATCGCGCGTGCGGCTTACCAGTATCCGGAATTTCGCAAGATCAGTTCTACCAGGGCATACACGATCCCGGCAGACAACAAAAAAGAGGCATATGATTGTAACAATACCCATGGTATGATCAGTAATCACAGGGGAAGCAGTAACCTGTATGAATATGCGCTAGGCGGTAAGACCGGTTATACGGATGAAGCGGGAAATACCCTCGTTACCTATGCACAGAAAAATGGTATGACCCTCCTTTGTGTGATCTTAGACAGCAATAATCCGGCGCATTATAATGATACGGAAAATCTGTTTGAATACTGTTTTCAGAACTTTTCCTTATATTCGGTAGCGGACAATGTCAACCTTTCGGATATGAGCGATCAGGCGGCACTGGGATCACTCAGTGATAAGATCGATCTGATCCGTGTTGATGAGGACGGCGTGGTTGTTCTTCCAAATACAGCATCTTTTACCGATGCGCAGGCGACGGTCACACCGACAGATAAAAATGCCGATAAGGGAGCCGTTGCAAAGATCTCCTATACCTATGCCGGAAAGCAGGTGGGAGGAGCCAATGTTATTTATGAGAAGAACACAAAGGCAACCTATCCTTTCCACAATATTTCCGCAGATAAAGGCGGATCCAAAGTAAAGTATTTCCGCATTGATTTTAAGACCATTCTTCTGGTGATCGGCATTATCCTGATCTTTTTATTGGCAGTTTATGTATGGAATGTCATGTCAGGACAGATCCTTTTGAGCCATCACAGAAAGAACGAAGACCGAAAGAAGAGAAGCCGTTATCGTCAGATCAGCCGTAATAAGAGGCGCAAACGAAAAGCGGCAGCAAGCCGTGCAGCGTCAAGCAGAAGCACGGCTACAAGGCGACAGCCTAACCGGACTTCCGGCAAGCCTATCCATAGAAATACAAAACGGTCAAAAAGGACAAGATAATCTGAATTAGACTATAATATATGGTTAAGATATAAAAAACGACAATATACAATTTGTATATTGTCGTTTTGCTATTTGCAGACATTTGTATCTGTACCATATAATGTCGGATATTTAGAGTATATGATATTTATTGTCAGACAATATCAGGAATGTTGCATGAGGCTTTCCAAGAGGATACGGAGTTGGGATGCATTTTTCGTATAGAATAAAAGCCCGTCTGTTGTATCTAAGATCGTGATATATTTGCCGTGACAGGTCTTGGATTCCCGGATCAACTGTAAGAGGTAGGACTTGTAGTTAGGATCTGTTGCTAGAAAGAGTGTCTCATAGTCCTCCAGGGAAGTCACATGTGCCTTGCTTTTTTGCAGCATGAAGGAAAGTTCCTGATCCTGATCCAACTGTTCGGCAGTCTTATTGATGATGAAGTAGCCGTTTGGATCCTTTGGCATATCAAGGGACTTGATGGCACGCTGTACCTGCTTGGTTAGACTGTCGCTGGCTGGGTAGAGTGATTCAAAGTATTTCATGAAATCGGTGGCAGTCTTAAAATGTTCGTTCTTTCCTTTTTCCAGCATCTCGGTCATAAGGATGCGGCGGATGATATCCTCACATTCTTTACGGGATGGGTTCTTGCGAAGTCTTCTTTCCATTTCCGGCATAATGTATCTCCTTACTGTCTTTTGTATTATCAAAAGACAAAAATATTTGTCTTTTATCAATATACGACAAAAATCATGGAAATGCAAGACAAAAAAGAGGAAGAAAGGACAGGTATATAGAATTGACATCAAATATACATATTCTTATAATAAAGGCAAGGAATGTATGAAACTACCTAATGTAAGATCAAGGAGTGGGGAAAATGGAATTAACAAATCTGAGCCGCGAAGAAAAGAAAGCCTATGATCTGGAGCAGATCGATGCCCTGGTGCAAAAAAATCAAGGCATGGCAAAGACAGCGGATATTCTCGCCATGGGGATTGACTACCGACGCATTTTGCAATTTCTGAAGGAAGGTTATCTCAAGCGGGTCAAAAGCGGTTATTATACGACCAAGTATTTTGACGGATCGGAAGAAAGTATGGTGGCGCGCATGTTCTCGGATGGAGTGCTTACCATGGAATCCGCTCTTTTTTATCACGGTTATCTGGAACAGCGTCCTTATGCATGGCACATTGCTGTCAGCAAGAATGTTTCCAAGTCCCGCTTTAAGATGGATTACCCGAATCTGCAGCCATATTACACGGAACCAAAGGTGCTGGGTATGGGCGTGACGACCATAAAACTGGCAGGCGAGCCCATGCAGATCTATACCAAAGACCGTCTGGTCTGCGACTGCCTCAAGTATCAGGATAAAATGGATCGAAACGATTTCAAGAAAGCCATCCTTACCTATATCGGTGATGAGGATAAGGACGTTGCGGCGCTGATGGAGTATGCCAAGGAGCGCAAGGTCTTAAAGAAAGTGCAAAACATGATTGGAATCTGGTTGTAGGAGCATAGCATGATAAACGAAGCATGGATCAAGACAAAGAGTCAGGAACTGGATATTCCTTTTTCCCATATTTTAAGTGCCTATGTCCTGGAGACAACGGTGCGCATCTTGGCAGAATTGGCGGATGCCAAAGACTTCTGGCTGGAGGACAGTGACAGGCTGGGGCTGGATGTTTATAAGAAATCGGTCTCAGAGAAGGTCCGCTACTATTATACCGGTGGCAAAGCTTCAAGGAGATCAAAGAGCGGATCCGACAAGATTTATTGCAGGCATATGAAAAAGAAGGATTTGGCGTAGAACTGGTTTCCGAGGAAAAAGAAGGTCAGGGATTTCAGATGAACTTTTCCATGGAAGTCTGCGGCATGTATGTGCCTTTTCGCGTCAGTCTTCTGCCTTTTGGCGGAGAGCATATTTTTCCAAAGGAAGAAAATCTGCGGCTTTTTTTGGAGAATAACAAGACGATCGGTATATACGCATACCCGGTAGAGCAGATCGCGGCGGAGCATCTGCTGCCCATCGTAAAGCAGTTGGAATTGTTGCAGGACATGGAGCACTACCAAAAACTATACGAGATCCTGAGCAAATACCCTTTGGAGGGACGCAAGGTACAGGAAAGTTTAGGGGCCTTGTGCCGCAAAGACCATGTAAAATGCAGTGCCTTGGTATGGGAAAGTCTGAGCGGATACGGTACATACACTTATATGGAAAAGAAATGGAAAAGCCTTTTGCGTAAGGTGAAGAAAAAAGAGCCAGCCTGGCAGGAAGTGCACGGGCTAATCTGTAGGTTCTTAGAGCCTATCTGGGAAAAACTGATGGAAGATCAGATCTTTTTTGGCGATTGGATGCCGCAACTGGGCAGATTTTTGGACTAATGGCGGATGCTGCTGATGTCCTGTAACTGGTGGAAAAGGGCATAGTAATAGGAATCGCGGTCGCTCAGACGATAAAATTGGTCTTCAAAAGGCATGGTCGAGCAGAGCGCAACATCCGAAACCGGCACATAGTTGATATAGCACTTGGCTTGGATCTGGCTGTTGGTGCGGTTGTTCAAAAGGATGGACTTGCCAAAGGCAGGAATACACGCCTTGGAATACACGCAGGCGATGGTGTCGACATAGTGATCGCGCAGAGCCAGCGAACAGGCATCGTAGTTTTCGGATGCCGCAAGCAGGTGCTTGCAGAGTGACGGCTGGATAAAAGGTGTATCAATGGTTACAAAAAAAGCACGGTTTTCAACGATCATGGTAAGGCTGCTCAAGATCGCCCCTATGGGACCGGCATTGAGATAGATGTCAGGTATCTCCGTGACATCCAGATCCAGATGTCCGTAGTCACCACGCTGGTTGACAGACAGGTAGATGCGGTCAAAGTGGGGCGCAAACTTGTGCACCATATATTCTAATAAGCATTCATCACCGAATGGCAGCAGTGCCTTATCGGTTCCCATGCGGGAACTGTCACCACCACATAAAATGACCAAAGCCTGACTCATTGTAACCTCCAACAAACACGCGAAAAGCCATCCGCGTTTTTTCATGTAGATACTATTATAAGATGATAGAGGGAAAAAGAAAAGAAAAATGTTAGATCATAAATTAAGAGAACTGGCAGATTCGGACTTTTATCCGTTTCATATGCCGGGACATAAGAGACAGCAGACCGGGCTGGAAGACCCATATGCCATTGATATTACGGAGATCCCAGGATTTGACAATCTGCATGATCCACAGGGGCTTATCTTAGAAGCCATGGAACGTATGGCAGGGCTTTATCATGCAAAAAAGTCCTATCTTCTGGTCGGAGGATCGACTTGTGGCAACCTGACAGCAGTCTTTTCCGCTCTGCCGCAAAAGGGATGCATCCTCATGGGACGGGGCAGCCACAAAAGTATTTATCATGCTGCTTGGCTGCGGCAGTGCCGGATCGTCTATACCTATCCCAAGGTAGGGCAGATCGGCATGATCGAGGGAACGTCGATCGCAGAATATGAGCAGGCTTTGCAAGTCAACCCGGATATCGGAGCCATCGTGGTGACATCGCCGACCTATGAAGGGATGATCGAACCTCTGGATGAGATCGTGGCACTGGCACATGCAAGGGGGATCCCGGTCATTGTGGATGCGGCACACGGCGCGCATCTGGGCTTTGATCCCTATTTCCCAAAGTCTCCGCTGGAAAGCGGGGCAGACCTTGTCATCATGAGCCTGCACAAGACCCTGCCTGCGCTGACCCAGACGGCGGTGCTTCACGTCAATGAAAATTCACTTGTTTCGGAAAGGCAGATCGAGACCTATCTGGATGTATTTGAGACCAGTTCGCCGTCTTACGTCCTGATGGCTTCCATATGTCAGTGCATCCGCTTTCTGGAAGAAGAAAAAGCGGCATTTGGGGTATATGCCTCTCGTTTGCAGGACTTTTATAAAAAGTGTCAAAGTCTGGAAAAGATCCGTGTCTCTTCTTTCCCGGGGCAGGATCCGGGCAAGATCGTGATCGACGTATCAAAGACCTGGCTTTCCGGGCATGCGCTGGAAGAGATCCTCTTGCAAAAATATCATCTGGTTCTGGAAATGTCTTCTTTTTCCTATGGACTTGCCATGACAAGTGTCATGGATAGTGAAGAAGGATTTGTCCGTCTTTTTGAGGCACTAAAAGAGATCGATCGGGAAGCCAGTGCAAGAGATACAGACGATCCCTGCCGGACGGGGCAGGTCTTATACGGGCGCGGGCAAAAGGTCATGGAATATCATGAGGCAATGGAAAAAGCGAAAGAACGCTGTGCTCTTGATCAGGCAGAGGGCAGGATCGCAGCGTCATCGGTCGCCATCTATCCGCCGGGTGTACCATTGATCGTACCGGGTGAGCGGATCGATCAGGAGTGGATCGACCTCTTAATCTAGCCCAAAAGCAGGGGCTGACCATTACCGGGCTTGTGGATCATGGGCTTTTCGTTGTCATTTGAGGTGGACTATATTATACTAGATGGTAAGCGCATTCTATAGACAGGCAGAGTAAGGAACATGGGAAAGATTTTTTGTATCATAGGAAAAAGTTCAACAGGAAAAGATACCTTATATCAGCGCATTTTGGGACGGCATGATCTTGCCCTGCGCCAGATCGTGTCTTATACGACCAGACCCATCCGCGCAGGTGAAGTGGATGGGATCGAATACCATTTTTGCACACATGAGGAAAAAGACAGGCTGCTGGCATCCGGCAAGGTCGTGGAGATCCGCAGTTATAATACCTGTCATGGCATCTGGGACTATTTTACCGTTGACGATGGCAACATTGATCTGAGCAGATATGACTATCTGGTGATCGGAACGATCGAGTCCTTTGTCAAGTTGCGGGATTACTTTAGTCAGGATGCGGTTCTTCCGATATATATAGAAGTAGAGGACGGCGTGCGCCTGCAAAGAGCACTGGATCGTGAGCGGTGCCAGAAGCATCCAAAGTATGAGGAAATGTGCCGACGATTTTTGGCAGATGCCGCAGATTTTTCCAAGGAGAAATTGCAGGAGGCAGGCATCCACAGGATTTTCTATAACGAGGACTTGGAGTGCACGGAAGAGGACATCGTATGCTTTATGCGCGAAGTCATGATGAGTGAGGAAGGCTAGCCTATGGATTTAAAGGTAAATGATGTGTCGGGCGTGACGCAGACACAGGAAGTGAATCAGACAAAGCCTACGGATGACGGATTTAAGTTCACCTTGGCGAGTGCCATCGATGATGCGGAATTAAAGGAAAAACTGTCGGGGCTGATGGATGAGATCACGGAGCAGGGAAAGAAGATCTCGGAGCACATGGATATCCGGGATATGAAAAAATACCGCGGTCTGGTCAAGGATTTCATGAATGAAGTCGTCAATCGTTCCCACAAGTTTTCCAGAGAGAACTTTTTGGATCGCCGGGGACGTCACCGCGTCTATGGTTTGGTAAAATTAGTGGATAAAAATCTGGATGATCTGGCTGGAGAACTGGTCAAGGAAGAAAAAGACCATCTTGCCATTCTTGGAAAAGTCGATGAGATCCGGGGATTGCTTCTGGATATTTCCACCTAAAACGGAGTAGTTTAAAATGAAGTTTGCAGACATAAAAGGACAAGAGGATATCAAAGAGCATTTGCAGAACGCGATCGCTTTAGGCAAAACGTCCCACGCTTATATTATCAGCGGGGAGAAGGATGCCGGCAAGATGATGTTGGCGGAGGCATTTGCCCAGACTCTTTTGTGTCAGGACCGGGGCAAGGATGCCTGCGGAAATTGTCATTCCTGCAAGCAGTGCCAGAGCCACAACCACCCGGATATCCGCTATGTTTCGCATGAAAAGCCAAATACCATTTCGGTGGAGGACATCCGACAGCAGATCAATAACGACATTGTCATCAAGCCTTATGCGAGCGAATACAAGATCTATATTATGGATGAGGCGGAAAAGATGAACAAGGCGGCGCAGAATGCCCTGTTAAAGACCATCGAGGAACCACCGCATTATGCTATTATCTTTTTGCTGACCACCAATGCAGCAGGATTTTTGCCGACTATTTTATCCCGTTGTGTGACCTTGGAATTAAAGCCGATCTCTGCGGATATCATCCGAAAAGAGTTGATGGAGCATCACAACATGCCGGATTATCAGGCAGATGTCTGTGCCCAGTTTGCCCAGGGGAATCTGGGAAAAGCCATCAAATTGGCATCTTCCGAGGAATTTAACGAAATGAAATCCCATATGACCTCTCTGATGCGTCGTATGGAAAAGATGGATGTCTTTGGTATTTCCCAAGCCGTCAAGGAATTGGAGGAATACAAGCCTAAGATCGGTGATTATTTGGATTTGATGAACATCTGGTTTCGAGATGTGTTATTATATAAGGCGACAGGTGATGAGAGAAAGATTACTTTTCAGGATGAAAAGATGATCATAAAAAGACAGGCAAGTGAGTGTTCTTATCACGGGCTGAATACCATCATTCAGGCAGAGAATACCGCAAGGCGGCGGATCGCCTGCAATGGCAATTACAATTTGGCAGTGGAACTCATGTTGCTTTCAATAAAGGAGAATATTGCATGATAAAGATTGTTGGTGTGCGTTTTCGCACCGCAGGTAAAGTATATTATTTTGGACCCAAGAACTTAGACTTAAAGATCGGTGACCGCGTGATCGTTGAGACTGCGCGTGGTGTTGAGATGGGAACAGTTGCCGTAGCACCAAAGGAAGTGCCGGATGATGAGGTTGTCCAGCCGCTAAAGACTGTCCAGCGTATCGCGACCGAGGAAGACTTAAACGGGCAGAGAAGAACAAGGAAAAAGAAAAAGAGGCTTTCAAGATCTGTCAGGAAAAGATCAAAAAGCACAAACTGGAAATGAAACTGGTGGACGCAGAGTACACCTTTGACAACAATAAACTGCTCTTTTACTTCACGGCAGACGGCAGGATCGATTTCCGTGAACTGGTAAAGGATCTGGCATCGGTATTCCGTACCAGGATCGAGTTGCGCCAGATCGGTGTGCGTGACGAGACCAAGATCATGGGCGGGATCGGCATCTGCGGCAGACCACTCTGCTGTAGTTCTTATCTGACAGACTTTGTTCCGGTTTCCATCAAGATGGCAAAAGAGCAAAATCTTTCCCTGAACCCGACTAAGATCTCCGGGGTCTGCGGCAGACTTATGTGCTGTCTGAAAAATGAGCAGGAGACTTACGAGTATCTGAACAGCCAGTTGCCGAATATCGGGGACTATGTGACGACACCGGAAGGGATCCGCGGACAGGTTAAGGCGGTCAGCGTCCTTCGTCAGCGCGTCAAGGTATTGATCGAGCAGAATGATACCAAGGAAGAGCGCGACTATGCAGTAGGAGACCTCAAATTCAAGGCAAAGCGCAAGAATATCAAGGTCACAAAAGAAGAATTAAAAGAGTTGGCAAAACTCGAGGATAATAAATAATGGCAGGATCATTTTTACATGAGGGTGAGCGGCTGGATGAACTGCAACGCAACGGTTACAAGATCATCCAGGATCCCAAGCGTTTTTGTTTTGGTATGGATGCTGTGCTTTTGTCCGGCTTTGCAAGGTAAAGCGCGGAGAGGAAGTGCTGGATCTTGGCACGGGAACCGGGATCATTCCCATCCTTTTAGAAGCCAAAACAGAGGGGCAGCATTTTACCGGTCTGGAGATCCAGCCGGAGAGTGCTGACATGGCGGCAAGGAGTGTGGCTTACAATCACTTGGAGGACCGCGTTTCCATTGTCACAGGAGATATCAAAGATGCAACAAATATTTTTGGGGCATCTTCTTTTGATGTTGTGACCTGCAATCCGCCCTATATGACTGACCAGCATGGCATCAAGAATGACGGCGATGCCAAGACCATCGCCAGACATGAAGTGCTCTGTAATCTGGAGGATGTGGTATCACAGACGGCAAAACTCCTTCGTCCGGGCGGCAGATGTTACTTTGTGCACAGACCTTTCCGCTTGGTGGAGATCTTATCCACAATGAGCCGTTACAAGGTTGAGCCAAAGCGGATGCAGCTAGTCTATCCCTATGTGGATAAGGAACCCAATATGGTTCTGATCGAGGGGATGCGGGACGGAAAATCCAGGATCACGGTAGAAAAACCTCTGATCGTATATCAGAGTCCGGGCGTTTATATGCCGGAGTCTACGATATTTACGGTTATTAAATGCTTGCGGGATAAAAGTAGAGCAAAGATAACGGAAAGGAGTGCCGGAGTATGGCAGGTATCTTATATTTGTGTGCGACACCGATCGGAAATCTGGAGGATATGACCTATCGTTGTGTCCGCATTTTAAAAGAAGTGGATCTGATCGCTGCTGAGGATACGCGAAATTCCATAAAACTTTTGAACCACTTTGAGATCGACACGCCCATGACAAGTTATCATGAGTTTAATAAGATCGAAAAGGCGCGTACATTACTGGCAGCCTTAAAAGATGGCAAAAATATTGCCGTTATCACAGATGCCGGGACACCGGGCATTTCCGATCCGGGCGAGGAACTGGTGGCGATGTGTTATGAGGAAGACATCGAGGTCAATGCCGTTCCGGGTGCGGCTGCCTGTATCACTGCGGTGACGAGTTCCGGACAGGCGTGTCGGCGTTTTAGTTTTGAGGCATTTTTGCCAAAAGACAAAAAGGAGCGCGCGCGTGTATTGGCAGAGATGCAGCAGGAGACACGCACCATGATCGTTTATGAGGCACCGCATCATCTGCGTGCGACCTTGCAGGAACTTTATCAGGCACTCGGCGACCGCAGCATCACGCTCTGCCGGGAACTGACCAAGCGTTATGAGGAAAAGAAGAAAATGACGCTGGCGCAGGCTGTGGATTATTACAGGGAAAATGACCCGCGCGGTGAATATGTCCTTGTCATTTCCGGTAAGTCCAAAGAAGAGGTCATGCAGGAGGAGCAGAGCCGCTGGGAAGATTTGAGCATTGAGGAGCATATGCAGATCTATCTGGATCAGGACTACAGCAAAAAGGACGCCATGAAAGCCGTAGCCAAAGACCGTGGCGTCAGCAAGCGCGATATTTATCAGGCGCTTTTATGATGTTCCAAGCAGGGCATCCCGCAGGATATCAAAAGGCGCAGGTCCGGTCTGTAATATCTTTTTATGAAATTCCATATAAGAAAAATCATCTTTTTTTGCATCCTTATAGTCTTTCTGTAGGGATGCAAAATTCATATAGCCTACATAATAATGCAGGTAATTTGCAGGATCTTCCACGATCAACTGGTAGATCTGATCGACGACATCTTGATCTTTGATCCCATAATTTTCTAAAAACTCCAAAAGACTGGCACGATCCCAGCCATAATAATGGATGCCAATGTCGGCAGAGGCATAGAGACTTAGGACAATGCTCTCATTGAGGGCTAGGACGGACGCAAGTTGATCCGGCAGTCCGGCGTATTGATAAGACATATATTCCACATAGGTAGCCCAGCCCTCGGTATATGCCGGAAAGGATAAAAGGGCGCGCACCGGTTCCAATCCGTACTGATAGGACATGGCGGTCTGGTAAAGATGACCGGGAAAACCCTCATGTGCCATGGTGGTAAAGAGGGAAGTCGTGTCGGCATTGCTGTCTGGATTGTAAAAAATATTGTGATAGCCACCAGAATCCAAAGGCGCGATCAGATAGTAGGCGGGCGCACTGGTCTGCCGCAATTGTGGCGCAATTTCATGGATGGTGACGGTAACATTTTCACAAGTAGGAAAGTCATTTTGTATAGAATCCTGTAAATGCTCGATCATGTCATCGGCTGTTTTTAGGGGGCAGGTATAAGAGCCCAGCATGGACGCTAAGGCAGGATTGTGGGCAAAGAGGTCAGCCATTTGGAACAGGTCTTCCTGACGTTTGGCAGCGATTTCTTGGAAAACCGTATAGGGACTTTCCTTTGTGCCGGTGTTTTTTCTGACCAGAAGGGCGTAGTATGTACGTCCTTTTTCTTTGACAGAAAGACTTCCATTATCGTCTGTTTTGTCAATAATCGACGATAATTGATTAGAAAGCGACAAATAAGACGGTAAAACGACATCATAAATGATCGACTGATTCCGGGAGATATAGGACGTTTTTTCCGCTTCATCTAAAAAGGCAGCGTTTTTTATGCGGTCGTCAAAAGAAGTCAGAAGCAGGTGGTCCGCCTGCACCTGTGAAAAAGAGGTACAAAAATCAATGGTCTGTTGCAACGAGTCTGTGTTTTCCATAAGCCCCAATTTGGTCTGTTCTGTAGCAAAGGCATAGATCTGTCCGAAGTAGATATCCATTTCTTCTAAGAGGGACAGGTAACATTCAATATCCTCGGTATCGTGAAAGGAAAAAGAGGACAAAAGAACCGGCAGGGAAGAAGGAATACCGGCGGTCGGCGAGAGCAGATTTTGATAGTAGTAGTAGTCGCCCAGTTTTTCCTCCAGACCATAGTAATCCTTCATAAGGTCATAGACCAGCCTTTGCCGGGCAGTCAGATTATTGCGGTCAATGTCCTTTAAACGGTCAAGCAGATTTTTGATCTCATCCATTTCCTTGATATGTTCTTCCATGGTCAGTGTGCAGAGCGTCTGGTCCGAAAAAGTGATATGATAGGCATCCGGGTTTTCTAAAGTAAAGTGGCAGGACATAGGATCGGCTTCCATCTGCCTGCAAAACCAATCGTCTGTCAGATCCTCAAAAGTATCTGCATCGCTGGTCTGACCCGCATCAAAAAGCCTTGCATTTCCCAGATCCTCTTTGCTGCAGCCTACCGCCGAAAAGGCGATCAGGATAGCAAGGATCAGACAAAGAAATCGTTTTCCCATAATGCCTCCCAAAGAAATACCATAGTTACAGTGTATGTACAATGAAAAAAAATATGATTTCCGGCATAGATTTTCCTTAAAATTCATACATATGAAAAAAAGTCTTGGAGTGCCTATGAATTATCTTTGGGCAGGCATGCTTTTACTTGGCATCGTCTATGGAGGCTTTCGGGGAGAGATGGCAGCAATCACGGAAGCGGCACTTTCCTCTGCAAAGGAAGCCGTTTCTCTTTGTATCACATTGCTTGGTGTCATGTGTTTTTGGGTAGGTATGATGAACATTGCGCAAAAGAGCGGACTATTGCGTACTCTGGCAGAAAAACTGGATCCCCTGCTGAACTTTTTATTTCCTACATTAAAAAAGGAGACCAAGGCAAAAGAATATATCGCGACCAATGTCATCGCCAATATCTTTGGACTTGGCTGGGCGGCAACACCGGCAGGACTTTCTGCCATGCAGGAATTAAAGAAGGTCAGCCGGCAGAAAGAGGGCGTGGCAAGCCGGGAAATGTGTACTTTTCTGGTACTCAATATTTCTTCCCTGCAACTGATCCCGGTCAATATGATCGCCTATCGCAGTCAGTACGGATCGGCAAATCCATCCATGATCACGGGACCTGCCATTCTTGCGACCGCGATCAGCACTTTGGTTGCCGTGATCTTTTGTAAACTGGCATGTATGGGGCGGGAGGATCGGCTATGAAATTGCTTCTATATATATCCGATGCCATCATCCCCATTCTCTTGTTTATCATCCTTTTTCACGCCCTGCTTGGCAAGGGAAGGGTCTATG
Organism: Roseburia sp. AM51-8; assembly: GCF_003478275.1. Classification (NCBI taxonomy): domain Bacteria; kingdom Bacillati; phylum Bacillota; class Clostridia; order Lachnospirales; family Lachnospiraceae; genus Roseburia; species Roseburia sp. AM51-8. Next base: position 115,112 of record NZ_QUEY01000002.1, read on the forward strand.
AGGATTTTCTGGAGGGGGCGAAAGACGGCTTTCACACCGTGATCGGCATTATGCCGACGCTGATCGGGCTTATGTGTGCGGTCGGTGTCCTGCGTGCTTCCGGCTTTCTGACGGATCTGGCAGTCTGGTTGGGAAAGATCATACCCGAGGATGTCTTTCCCTCCGTGCTTCTTCCAGCGGCTATCGTAAAAATGTTTTCCTCCTCGGCGGCGACCGGACTGGTCTTAGATATTTTTAAAGAATATGGACCGGACAGCAGCAATGGGCTGATTGTATCTTTGATGGGATCTTGCACGGAGACCATCTTTTATACCATGTCGGTCTATTTTATGAGTGTCGGCATCCGAAAGACCAGATGGACGCTGGCGGGCGCGCTGGTAGCGACTTTGGCGGGGCTGATCGCCAGTGTGATCCTGGGGCGGATGCTATAGGAACTGTACAAATTTTCAAATTCGTAGTAATATAGGGAAACTTGGTGACATATATTATAGAAGATAAGGAAGAAAACAAATGAACATGCTCATGGATCTCATCACAAACCGTATATTTGTGGCAACGGCGGCTGCCTGGCTGGTGGCGCAAGTCTTAAAGGTTATCATTGACGCGGCAAAAAATGGTTTTTCCGCGGAACGTCTCACGGGAAGCGGCGGTATGCCAAGTTCACATTCAGCCACAGTTACGGGCCTGGTCGTTTCGACTGCTATCGTGGAGGGACTGGGAGGATTTCCTTTTGTTATGGCTTTGTTTTTTGCTATTATCGTGATCTACGATGCAGCAGGCGTGCGCATGGAGACAGGGCGCGAGGCGCAGTTGCTCAACCGTCTTTTGGAGCGGGATAAAGCCGAGGGCAGAGAGCCTTTGTACGAAGGAAACTTAAGAGAAAAGATGGGGCATACCATACCGGAGATCATCGTCGGTATGATCTTAGGCGCGGTCGTGGCAGTCATTGTCTGTAGTATCATGCAGGGGCTGATCGCATACTGATGTCAGATCTTGTCGATGACAAAAATTTGACAATCCGGGATAAGAAGCCTATAATAAATAACGTTGACGCGGGATGGAGCAGTCTGGAAGCTCGCCGGGCTCATAACCCGGAGGTCATAGGTTCAAATCCTATTCCCGCAATTTTTTAGGAGATGTCCGATAGGATGTCTCTTTTTTACATCACAAACCAAAGGAAAGCGTATGGAGAACAAGTGGGATTTTCAGGTAAATGATATTGTAACCATGAAAAAGAAGCACCCTTGTGGGAGCGACCAGTTTCGCATCCTGCGTGTGGGAGCCGATTTTCGTCTGGCATGTCTGGGATGTGGGCATCAGATGATGCTGCCGCGCACAAAAGTGACCAAGGCATGCAAAAATGTTTTGCACGAAAATGTAAAAAAGGCTTGAAAAAGCGGGAAAATCATGGTATCATATCAACTCGTGGTATATTAAAATATCCTTGCTTTGCCGTATATTGCAAGGCCAAAAGACCAAAAGGAGGTAAAATCGCATGAACAAGTATGAATTAGCACTCGTTGTTAATGCTAAGATCGAAGATGATGCGAGAGCAGCAGTCGTTGAGAAGGCACAGGGTTACATTACCCGTTTCGGCGGCGTTGTCAGTGAAGTAGAAGATTGGGGTAAGAAGAAGTTAGCTTACGACATCCAGAAGATGAGCGAAGGTTACTACTACTTCATCCAGTTCGAAGCAGAAGCTGATGCACCTGCTCAGATCGAAGAAAACGTTCGTATTATGGATAATGTTCTTCGTTTCTTATGCGTCAGAAAAGACGAGGCATAGATAGTAGATAAGGAGTAGGAATGAATAGACTGATTATGATGGGTCGCTTGGTAGCAGATCCGGAAGTAAGATATGGGGCAGCCAATGGTTCTGCTGTAGCAAATTTTAGAATTGCTGTAGATAGAAGATTCAAGAGAGATGGAGATCCGGATGCAGATTTCTTCCGTATCACTGCTTTTGGACGTCAGGCAGAGTTTGCTGAGAAATATCTTAGAAAAGGTACCAAGATCTTATTGGAAGGTGAAATCAGAAACAACAATTACACCGGAAAAGATGGGAACATGGTATATTCCGATCAGATCATTGCGAATTCCATTGAGTTTGCAGAGAGCAAGAATGCTCAGTCAAACAATGGATTTGGCGGCGACATGGGAACTCCGGCACCGAATACAAACGCTGGAGACGGTTTTATGAACATTCCGGATGGTATTGAAGAAGAATTGCCATTCAATTAGCATTGATTAGGAGGTAGCGTCATGGCTTACAATAAGACAGCAGATGGTTCAAGAAGAAGACCAATGCACAGAAGAAAGAAAGTCTGTGTATTCTGTGGTAAGGACAACGTGATTGATTACAAGGATACAGCAAAGTTAAAGAGATACATCTCAGAGAGAGGTAAGATCCTTCCTCGTCGTATCACCGGTAACTGTGCAAAGCATCAGAGAGCTTTAACTGTAGCAATCAAGAGAGCTCGTCACGTAGCACTTATGCCATATGTTTGCGAATAAGATTCGTAGATAAGATATAGTATTCCAAAAGGAGCATTTCCGTAGAGATATGGGAATGCTCCTTTTTTGTATATAAGAAAATAGGTGGTTTATTCCCGTAAAAAGGACGCCTTGTAGGCGGTGCCCCATTCTGCCATTGCCGTGATGATGGGGCGCATGGATTCGCCCAGATCCCTTTTTAATTCATTGAAACGCCAAGGGCGTGACATGAGGTTTCGAATGATCAGTATCTTCCATTTACTTCCGATCAGTTGCAATGTGGTTGCAACCGGACAAGCCGGTAATTCTTCTTTGGTCAGCATAAAATCATAAGCAGGAACAGGAAATGTTCAAAAAAAGAAAAATGGAGGAAGATTTCATGGAAAAAGTAGTAGAATTTTTACAGGAAAATCCGCAGATTGAGATCTCCGTATCCAGCCCAACTTATGCATGGATCCGTCTGCATGGAAAAGCAGTTTTTGAGGACAACATGCAGGCAAAAGAAATGTGCATCGCCAATCCTATTGTCAAGAGCCAGTATAAGACCGCGGATAACCCAATTTTTGAAGTATTTTATTTGGAAGATGCGCATGGTGTGATCGCGGACTTTTCAGGAAATCCACCATATGAATTTTAAAACAGTGATGAGATAAACAGGAGGAGCAGCCATATGAACCAGAGTGAGCGACGTATGTATTGATCAAAGAATTGTTAAAAGAACAGCCGGGCTATAGAGATATGGAGATTCCGGCAAATGCTGACGCACAAAGGCGCTTGCTGCGTTCGCTTATGAATGTGCGTATGGCGGCGCCTGTGGATGATGGATTTTTGCAGATTCAGGATGCTTATCTGCAAGAGGAGAACAGGAAAAAGGGTTTTGTGACACTGGCGGATATGGAAGAACTGCAGGAAGATATCTATTTTTGGCGGGGAGATATCACAAGACTTGCGGTGGGAGCAATCGTCAATGCGGCAAATAGTGGCATGACGGGCTGTTATCAACCATGCCATAACTGCATTGATAATTGTATCCACACCTATGCGGGGATGCAGCTACGATCCTTTTGTAGTGAAATGATGGTAGAACAGGGCTACGCTGAACCGACCGGGCAGGCGAAGATCACACCTGCGTATAATCTGCCCTGCCAATACGTGATCCATACAGTTGGACCGATCGTGCAGGGAAAACTGACGCAGAAAGACCAGGATCTCTTGCGCTCCTGCTACCAGTCCTGTCTGGATCTGGCAGAGGAAAAGGGAATTGAAAGTATCGCCTTTTGTTGTATTTCGACCGGTGTTTTTTGTTTTCCGAATGCGCGTGCGGCAGAGATCGCTGTTGAGACTGTGAAAGAGCATAAGGCGCAGACCGGATCGGATATTAAGGTGGTTTTTAACGTCTTTAAAGAGGAAGACGAAGGGATTTACCGTAGATTATTAGGCTAGGTTTTTGGAATAAGGCATGAGATAGCAAGCAGAGAAAGAAGTATGGAACAGATGAAAGAGCAAGCGGACAAGATAGAACTTATCAGACATAAAATTGAGGATGCGGATGCTATTGTGATCGGTGCCGGTGCGGGACTTTCCACGGCGGCAGGCTTTACTTACAGTGGCGATCGCTTTGAAAAGTATTTTTCAGATTTTGGGAGCGCGTATGGCTTCTCCGATATGTATTCCGGTGGCTTTTATGATTACGCCACGCTTGAGGAATATTGGGCGTATTGGAGCCGCTATATTTATATCAACCGTTATCAGGATGTGGAGAATGGCACATATCGGAATTTATATGCGCTGGTAAAGGATAAGGACTACTTCGTGCTGACGACCAATGTGGATCATCAGTTCCAAAAGGCGGGATTTGCAAAGGAAAGACTCTTTTATACCCAGGGCGACTATGGACTTTTTCAGTGCGGCAGACCCTGTCATGCTAAGACATATGATAATGAAAAAACTGTGCGGGATATGGTTCTGGCGCAGGGGTATGCCATTGCGGAGGATGGGGCTTTGTATCTGCCGGAGGGCGTAATGCCTAAGATGAGCGTTCCCGCTGAACTTGTTCCGCGCTGTCCTAAGTGCGGCAGACCTATGAGCATGAACCTGCGCGCAGACAATACCTTTGTGGAAGATGCGGGCTGGAAAGCGGCGTCCGCATCTTATGTGCGCTTTATGGAAGAGCATATGCGAAAAAAGATCGTCTTTTTGGAACTCGGCGTAGGTTATAATACGCCAGGTATCATCAAGTATAATTTCTGGCAATATGCGGCAAACTGGCAGAATGCCTTTTATATCTGTATCAATCAGGGGCAGGCATACCTGCCGGAAGATATCGAGGACAAAGGGCTGGCGGTCAATGCGGATATTATGCAAATACTTGAGGGGCTATTATGATGCTACAATCATAGTCCCATTTTTTTCTGGAAAAGATCGCCGATGATCTGGCAGTTTCTGCCACACCAAAATCGTCGGATTTGATACAAAGATCGTAATTCTTTACATTGCCCCAATCTGTCTTGGTAAAGTGTCTGCAATGGATGGCACTCATGGTTGACCTTTTTCACCTTTGCAGCAGCAGATTGCGGAGAAATATTGTCACGTGCTGAGACTCTGGCAGCCTCGGCATCCAGATCTGCACTGATGAAAACATGGTAGGCTGTCGGCATATCTTTTAATATGTAGTTTGCCAAACGACCTACGATGATGCAGGAACCCTTCTGGGAAAGTTCGTGGATCAGAGCAGATTCTTTTGCAAAAGTTGGTCGACCATTGGCAGGTCAGTCTGCTCTACATATTCCGGTGAGAAACCACTTTTTTCTGCGGCAAGGCGGATCAGTTCGGAATCATAGTAATGAAAACCGAAACGCTCAGCCAGAAGTTTTCCGATCTCACGTCCGCCACTACCAAATTCACGAGAAATGGTGATGACATAATTGGAGGAAGTTTCTTCGCAATAAGAGGATCTGAATCAGAACCGGTACGATATGGAAAAGGATGGTTGCCTTGCCCATCTCAATGCCCCAGACGCAGGTCATGGTGTAAGGGATGGAACTGACGGGTGATACACCCAGATTTGATTTTACGGAAAGCGCAATGCCGATGGTCATTACGAAAAGTCCGATAAAATACATAGGGATTCTAGTTTTTAAATGTTTCATTTATTTGTGCCTTCTTTCTTATAAGTAGTTACCATGTTGTCATATACGCGACTGAGCAAGTCCTGTAATTGTTGCTTTTCTGCCGGGGTAAAGCCCTCTAAAGCCTGGGATTCGATCCGGGCAAATTCCAGATTGAGACGGTCAGCATACTTTTTTCCGCTTTCCGTGAGATAGACATGGAGAGAGCGGCGATTGCTGTCGGCAGTCTTTCGTTTGATATAACCTTTGTTTTCCATGCCATTTAAGATGGCGGTCAAAGACGCCGGCTCAATGTGGCAGAATATGGCGATTTCTTTTTGGATTGCCCCATCATGGCGGAGCAGATAATCGAGAACTTTTGGTTGTCCTGAGGTCAATCCGGTATCTTTGACACTGGAGATCAGGGCTTTTTGTATCATCAGATGATCAGACATCAAAAGATAATGGAATGTTTCCTGCATGATTGCCTCCTTAGTTAGATTTCTAATTGTTAGAAACCTAACCAAATATATACGAAGGAAGGGAGATTGTCAAATGAAATGGAAAAAACATTGGAAATATAGTAATATGGGGAAAAGAAATTTTCCAAAAGTGTAAGGGGTAAAAATGCTGGAGACAGAAAGATTATTATTGCGAAAATGGACAGAGGCAGACGCGGACAGTTTATATACATATGCAAAAGATCCGGAGGTGGGTCCGGTTGCGGGATGGCCGCCACATAAAAACGTGGAGGAAAGTAAAGAGGTGATCCGAAATGTCTTTAACGGACCGGAGTGCTACGCGATCTGTGAAAAGGAAAACAACATTGCGATCGGGGCTGTCGAACTGAAACTGAAGGGACATACAGACATGACAGACCGGGACGATGAATGTGAACTGGGATACTGGCTGGGACAAAAATTCTGGGGCAGGGGTTATATGCCGGAAGCCGCAAGAGAACTTTTGCGCCATGGATTTGAAGATCTTGGAATGAAAAAGATCTGGTGTGGCTATTATGACGGCAACGATAAGTCCAAACGTGTGCAGGAAAAATTGGGCTTTGTTTATCATCATACCTGCGAGGATATGCCGGTGCCTCTTTTACATGAGGTTCGCATTGGGCATACAAATCTAATGACAAAAGAGCATTGGGATGCTTTGTGATTTGGGGTTTAGAAATGAAGAAAGTCGTTATTTTTGGAGCAACAGGAATACAAGGATGTTTCCTGGGATTTCCATATTGATGATACAAAGCATCAAGAGGGATTTTACTATCATTTCACGCAATGTCCGCTCAATAAATACAAAGTCTTAAAGCAGAGAATAAAAGAAATGCAATGAGGGTGACTGGGGAAAGCAGTATGCTGTTTGTAAGTTGGTAGGATGTCGGTGTGGAAAGAAAGTACAACAAAAAGCACGGAGGTGGGATATGTATTTTGCATATGGAGAAAATGAAATTTCATATCTCAAAAGTAAGGATGAAAAACTTGCGGAAGTGATTGAGAAGATTGGTATGATCGAAAGAGAAACGGATACAGACCTGTTTTCTTCGGTCATTCATCATATTATCGGGCAGCAGATATCCACAAAAGCACAGGCAACCATCTGGCAGCGGATGCAGGAAGGTCTGGGAGAAGTAAATGCGGAAACGATTCTGGCGACGGATATTTCCAAATTGCAGTCTTATGGCATGACCTTCCGAAAAGCGGAGTATATCACGGATTTTGCAGAAAAAGTTCATAATGGGACTTGCAATCTGGATGCAGTCTGGCAAATGTCGGATGAGGAGGCTATCCGGGAATTGAGCGGTTTAAAAGGCATTGGTGTCTGGACCGCGGAGATGATCTTGCTCTTTTGTATGCAGCGTCCAGATATTTTTAGTTATGATGATCTTGCGATCCAGCGTGGATTGCGGATGGTCTACCATCATCGTAAGATTGACCGCAAATTATTTGAGAAATATCGTCGGCGTTTTAGTCCCTATTGCAGCGTTGCAAGCCTGTATTTGTGGGCGGTGTCAGGTGGGGCGATTCCAGAGATGAAGGATTATAAACCGAAAACAAGCAAAAAATGAAAGTAATATTTGTAGGATAAGAAGTAAATCAGAGTTTGATGGTAAAATGATAGCACGCTCTGTGCACCAGTTTTCTGTTTGGTGTATTCTATGTCTTGATAACTTACCGACCTGGAACTTCGTATTTTCAATTCGGTACTCCCGACAAATACTATACCTGGCTTTGTGTTGTTCCGAGGGGCAAAGTAAGCGGAACGGTTACTGTTGAGGGCAAAACAAAAAGTATTACCGGAATGGGCTATCATGACCATCAGTGGGGCAGCATTAATTTTCATAAATATTGGAATCATTGGATATGGGCAAGACAAAGCTATGATGACTGCTCGCTTCTTTTGTTTGATTTCTTTACAAACGAGGAATACGGCACAAAAAGATTCCCGATTATTTTCATTCAGGATAATAACGGAAATTTCATTTTTGAAAGTCACAATAATGTTGAGTGTAAAGTTGAAAAACAATATACCGACAAGGCAAGTGGAAAGCAGTATCCGTCAATCCTTGATTACACGTTCAAACAGGATGATACTTTTGTGGATACTCGCTACCTGAAAATGAATATTTTTTAAAAAGTGGGAATAGGAGATGGCGCCATGCAACTTATCGTAAGAAAAAAGTATTTAGAAGAGTTGATCGAATTGTATGGAACACCAGACATAAAAGTTATCACGGGTATCAGACGAAGCGGTAAATCAGTCATGCTGCAAGAGTTTGTTGCCTACTTGCAGTCATTAGAGGAGCCACTAAATGATGATCATTGCAAGAACACATCATGAAACTTATGACTATCAGGGGGTGCAAGTCGTTGATATTTGCAGATGGTTACGAGAGTAGTACGATTGTGGCGGGAGTTAGGGGTATAAATCGGGATTTAATGAGGTAAGTGATATGTGGAACGAATTATATAATGCAGCGGTTAAGGTGCAAAACGGTCGAACAATTTCCCCATTTATAGAGGCAGGTGGTGTCGCAGCAGCTATTCTTATTGTATATGAGATTTACAGATAGTGAAAAATAGTGTAAAAATAGTGAAATAATAATGGAAAAAAGTTTTTCTTTTGAATATAATAATATTGAAAAGGAGGACTTTTTTTCATGATAAAGGTAACTTTAACGAACGAAATATTAAAGTATATTACGGAAATCGAGCAAAACCGATATAAAGTATCTTCGATCAAGCTGTCCCAAACCGTTATGAATAAGCTGCGTAAGAACTCAAAGAAAAAAAGTACTTATGCTTCAAATAAGATAGAAGGCAATCCTTTATCAGAAAAACAGGTGGATGAGGTGATTGAGAATGATGAAAGAAAGCATTATTTGAAACCGGAGCAGGAAGTCCGGAATTACTTTCTCGCATTGAATTTTCTGGAACAAAAGATAACTAGAAAAGAGAAATTCTCTAAAAAACTTATTTTAGATGTACAGAAATTGGTAGAAAAAGGGGCATCCAAGGAAAAAATCGGTCTTAGAGGACCTATGCCGCCGGGAGTGTTATTTGCCGTATATGACTCTAAGACAGGACGGCCGGATTATATTCCCCCGGAATATTGTGATATTCCAGATCTGCTGGACGAATTGGTAACGTATGTAAATACGACAGACGATCATCCACTAATCGTAGCTGCAGTGGTACATTACCAATTGGTAACCATACATCCTTTTGAAGACGGCAATGGCAGAACCGCAAGATTACTTTCCGGTTACATTATGGATTTAAACGGATACGGATTTAACGGAATCGGGTCGTTGGAAGAATATTTTGCCTATGATATCGATGAATATTACGAAGCCATCCAGATGGGACTTCCTGCATTATATTATTCCGGAAGAGATAACCCGCCCCATCCGGAAATCTGGATCAACTATTTTCTGAGGATGGTAAAGTTATACTCTGGAAAGGTTTGTGATCTGCAGATGGCTTCCAATGAGGAAGATGTTGCTGCAAGTTTATCGTTCCTGAAAGGAAAGGAAAAGGAACTTTTGAGACTTTTGATCACGGATTATAAAGGGGAATTTACACCGATTGAAGTCAGCAGGAAACTGTCAGTCACGAACAAAACAATTATTAACAGATTAGTTGTTTTGGTGAAAAATGGTTTTGTAGTTCCCATACTGGTCAACCAGAGGATCCGATCTTATGAATTAAGCAAATTTACCAGAGACAATGAAGAAGAAATCATGAAAGTTATTTTTTGCAACTGAAATAAATCGGAATTTGTGGAGAGATTTCCTGAACTTTCCTCCTGCCATTCATATGTTGTCGTGAACATAGGTGGAAAAATATTAGTTGTAAATGGGGAAAATGGAACGCTACATTGAATGCTGTGCAAAAGTCACCTCGAAAATCGTTCCCCCAGTCTTGCCTGATTTGATACAAATACTGCCATCATGTACTCTAACGATTTCACGGACAAAAGCAAGACCTAGCCCTACGCCACCCAGCTCCCGGCTTCTGGATTTATCCACACGGAAGAATGGTTCGAACACTCTCTCCATAAACTCCTTTGGTATTCCGCTTCCCGTATCTTCTACAGACAGACAAACATGCTTGTTTCTCTGATATGCGGTTACTGTAACCTGTCCGAGCGGATGATTATATTTGATGGCATTCTCAACCAGATTGTATACAAGCCTGTAAATAAGGATATCACTGCCTATCATAGTGGCATCCTCACATTTTCCAATCAGTTTTATATTCTTTTCCACGGCAAGAGGCTCAAGGTCTGCCAAAACCTCTTCAACAATGGCATCCAATATAATTTTATCATCCCTTCCCACCGTCTGAAGTTCACTCATGTCAAGAAGAGTCTTTACCATCCTGTTTAATTTATCATTTTGTTCCGTAACCATTTTTATGGTCTGCAAAGTGTCTGCATCATTTCCCGGGTGAGAGGCAGCATTATATGAATCAAGCTGTACCTGCATTAACGCTAATGGAGTACGCAGCTCATGTGCTGCATTTGCAGTAAACTGTCTCTGTATCTCAAATGCTTCCGACAGACGCTCAAGCATCTTATTATAAGAAATACCCAGCTGGTTCAGTTCCTTAACATTGTTTTCCTCTATTCTTGAATCAGACAGATTCTGAGCCTGTACCTCTTCAATTTTATCTGAAAACTCCCTGATTGGTCTGAGTGCATGCCCGCTTATAAAATAAGTGACGACACCTCCCAAAAGCGCCAGCAAAACCGTGATTATCAGACTGTTTCTTTTATAGTCGGCCTTATTATTGTACACCTGAAACGAAAATTCATCCGCAAACTCATCCCACTTATCGTCCGGTATGTTGATATATATTTCATCTGATTTGTTTCCTTTTTCATCCCCCTGTGACTCTACCACATCCTGCAGAGAATCAATGTAATGCACACCATTTTTATAGACAAACATAGTCAGGCAGCCACATATAATAGCAATACACAATGTAGTAATGCACGTAAGTCTCCACTGTAGCGACATTCTTTTCATCTGTCGGACTCCTCCCGTATTTTATAGCCTTCACCTACCTTGTTCTGAATGGGATCATATCCCAACTTCGCCTTAAGCTTTTTTCTAAGTGAAGACATATGTACCCTGATTGCTCCGCTAAAGCTGTCTGCCGTGGCATCCCACACATGCTCTATCAGCTCCTCCTGACTCACCGGCCTGCCTATATTGATAAGTAAATATTCCAAAATACCATTCTCTTTTCTTGTCAGTGGAACCGGCTCTTCCTTTGCATATGCCTCGCGTTTAATCGTATCAAACTTTATTTCTCCGCATTTAAGACATATATCATTCTGTACAAATTTTCTTCTTGTCAGGCTTCTGATACGTGCCTCAAGCTCCTGCAGATGGAATGGTTTTTCCATGTAATCATTTGCTCCTGCATCCAGTCCCTCTACCTTATCAGCAATCTGACCTCTTGCAGATAATATCAAAACCTTAGTTCATCATTGTATTTTCTAAGCTCCTTAAGAAGCTCCATGCCATCCATCCCCGGCAGATTCAAATCCAAAACTATCAGATCATAATTCTCCGACAGTATACATTCAAGAGCCTCTTTCCCATCATAACAGGTATCCACCTCATAACCGGCAGCATACAGACTCTTTGCAACCATATCACATATTTGTTTCTCATCCTCAACAATTAATAATCTCAAAATGTTCGCCTGCTTCTTAACAATAATTTTACAACCTATATTGTATAATACCAAAGTCAGCTGGTCAACAATACAACAAAAAGGAGCAACATTATGTTGAAATACCAAAAAACATGTCAAATCATTCTGCTTATCCTTGGTGTATCCATGATAAGCTATGGTGCAGTCAGAGGTGAGGCGGCTACAGTGCTTGGTAAAGCAATAAAACTATGTCTGGAGTGTGTCGGAATTGGATAAGGAAAAGAAATTACTATCAAGAAAACTGGCAAAAATACGTGGCTGGATACAGGCCGTAGCAACGCTGCTGACCAATATTCATATTCCAAATTTATTTAAGGGTAAAATATATCAGGGCAATGCAAAAACCGTATGCGTACCCGGATTAAACTGCTACTCCTGCCCTGCCGCGACAGGAGCCTGTCCAATAGGGGCATTTCAGGCAGTTGTCGGATCATCAAAATTTAAGTTTTCATACTACATAACCGGATTTTTTATTTTACTCGGTGTAACTCTCGGCAGATTTATATGTGGTTTTTTGTGCCCATTTGGATGGTTTCAGGATTTACTTCATAAAATCCCCGGGAAGAAATTATCCACAGCCAAACTAAAGCCTCTTAGGTACCTAAAATATGTCATTCTTATTGTTTTCGTTATACTTCTTCCGATGCTTGTAACGAACTCTATAGGAATGGGAGACCCGTTCTTCTGCAAATATATCTGTCCTCAGGGTGTTTTAGAGGGTGCTATACCGTTATCTATTGGAAATGCTGCTATCCGTTCTGCGCTGGGAAAGCTTTTTTCTTTCAAGTGTATGATTTTAATTGCAGTGATTGTACTAAGTATCTTATTTTACAGGCCCTTCTGTAAATGGATTTGTCCGCTTGGAGCAATCTACTCATTATTTAATAAGGTCAGCCTGCTCAAAATCACCGTTGATAGCAGTAAATGTGTCGGATGCGGTCAATGCTCAAAGGCATGTAAGATGGATGTGGATGTGTGTAAGACACCGGATCACCCCGAGTGCATACGCTGCGGTGCCTGCATAAAGGCCTGTCCGAAGGACGCCATCTGCTACCGGTTTATGGGAAAATCATGTTAAAAAAATGACAACAGATAACTATTAAACATTTTACTATTATTTTAAAGGAGAAATTACTCATGAAAAACAAATTATCATTTATTTCTATTTTTACACTCTGCATAGCATTATCACTTACAGCATGTGGCGTAAAGCAAGCTTCCACAACAGATTCTAAGAACACTCAGACTGAAGCCGGCTCAGAAGCATCCGGCAAATCAGATTCCAAGCTTGATGATTTATATCAGCAGGAAAATCAGCTTTTTGCAGATCATGCTGATGTGTGGAACAAGGTATTTGGCATGATGAACAAAAGTGACGCCGACCCAAACGGAAATTATGCTGATTATCTTGCCGGTACCGTAGAATCAAACAAGAATTCATTCACAGACGATGAACTTAAAACACTTAATGAGGATATTGAAACCATACGAAAAATCGAGGAACAGATAGCAGAGCTTGAAAACAAAAATACATCATCAGACGATAACAAGAAGGACAGCTCTAAAGCCACATCTGTATTCAGTGATTTTTCCGGTGAGGATTTTGATGGCAATAAGGTTGATGACAGCCTGTTTTCTGGTAATGCAGTAACAGTCGTCAATTTCTGGTTTACCGGCTGCAAACCATGTGTCGCTGAATTATCCAAGCTTAACGAATTAAATGATGCTATCAAATCAATGGGCGGAGAAGTTGTTGGCATCAACACTGAGACCTTCGATGGCAATAAAAAAGCTATCAAAGAGGCTGCCTCTGTTCTTGAAAGCCAGGGTGTCAAATATCGTAATCTGTCAATTGACTCCTCTAGTGCTGCCGGTAAATATGCCTCAGAAATCATGGCCTTTCCAACAACTATACTTGTTGACAGAAATGGCAATATTGTAGGCGAACCAATGCTCGGCGGAATTGATAACAAGGACAACTATGATGCCCTTATGAAGCAGATTCAGTCTGTAATTGATGCAGACAGCACAAATAAATAGAGGTCTACATATAAAAAGCTCCTGTGCATTGCACAGAGAGCTTTTTTTGAACATTACTATAATGTCAAGGAATCTTCTGCATCTACCCACATCTGTAAATTCCCATCAAGATACAGTCTCGCATATTCTAGTGGTTCATCAATGGCAAGTGTGTTTAATGCACAATCTGATCCGGGTGTGGTTCTCAAATTCTTTTCTGCAAATATTGTTCTCATCGTATCTTATCTCCTTATCGTTCAATCAATTATTTGCTACAAAAATCAGAAGCATTTCAATCAGTTCACCATGTCACTTTTATTTTGTGTTATACTGTTTTATAGATTTTTCTTGGTCTCCGCTGCCGCTTCGGTCGGCACAGAGCAGATGTCCACCGGACATCTTGTGCCCTTGTATTTTCCCTTATCAGAGTTCGTAAACACTGGTGGGACGATATAACACAAGGGAAACAATAAGGGAAAGCTCAATCGGTATTTATGGAGGTAAAATAAAATGATGAAACTTGATAATTTTATTGGTATGATGACGGGACATTTTGATAATAAAGAGCAGTTTAGTATGATGCAGGCAACAGGAAAAATATATCCTTATGCTAAGCATGTAAATACAGTCTGCAATGACAAAATAAATAATATTCCTCAAGATTTCAATGGAAAATTTATTGTTGAAGAAAGTTATTATGAGACAAATGGTAACCGTCATGCATCACCGCACCTTTTCCTTATTACAGAAAATGAAGATGGAATTTTACTTTCCTCCTATGAGATTCCGGAAGGAGAAGACAAAAATACATTTTCATATGATTCTATGAAAAATGTTGATTATAGTGAACTGAAAAAATCTAAAAAGTTTAAGCCGGCACTTTATCATGAAAATGATGGCATCTGGGAGGGAGGTAGCACAAGTCAGTTTTCACCAGTAATGACATTTAAGCTTTGGGAAAAGTTTTCTGATAGTTGTTTGGAAGTATCTGAAATTATGGAAGTTAATGGAAAGCGGACTTTTGGATACGATGATCCCATTATTTACAAACGTGTATAAGTTAAGGCGGAATTTCAGCATTAACGTATGAGTTGATTAAGTATTTGCAGCTAAATAGGTGTCTTGTTCTGACTTCTATAGCCGCAACCCTTTAATATCTTTAATACGTGATAAGATCGTATTGCAGCTGCAGCTGATAACGCCGGGTAGTGTATCAATGACTGTGTGCAGGAAGTGTTCCATTTCATCACTTGATGAAGCAATGGCATGTACATGCAGCTGGTCTCTTCCTGTGACAC
The DNA here is from genome assembly GCF_003478275.1 of Roseburia sp. AM51-8. Taxonomy (NCBI): domain Bacteria; kingdom Bacillati; phylum Bacillota; class Clostridia; order Lachnospirales; family Lachnospiraceae; genus Roseburia; species Roseburia sp. AM51-8. Next base: position 130,265 of record NZ_QUEY01000002.1, read on the forward strand.
GGTAAATCTGCGTGACGATATCATTGTTATGTAATATATCTGTCACCTGAGACAGATAATCTGGTTTTGTCTCGATTTCAAAATAGCATGAAACAGCACCGCTGATCTTTTGAGGGTTTATTATAGTTGTATATTCTTCAATTATGCCTTTTTTCTCCAGAGCCTGAATCCGGGCTTTTACTGCTACTCTGGAAATACTGGTTTCTTTACCGATATCAGAGTAAGATATACGTGCATTTTCTATAAGTAACTGGATAATCTTCTGATCCAGTTCATCTAAACCGTCCAGGTACATAAGTGTCCCTCCTGTAAAATAATATCCTCCGAATAGTGATTTTTCTTAAATATCATATCATCTATGTTACTGAAAGTAAACGTTGGCTTGACTTAGCTGCTGTAACTACATATAATTATTTCGCAACGTAATTTAAAACTTGCATTTTGAAAACATAGAATAAATTCTGATGAAGGAAAGAATAAGTGAAATTATAAAGGCTGTGGAGGAATATGATAATGTCAAAAGATGAATATTTGATCACAGATATGCCTCTGAAAGCGTTGACGGTTTTTGCAATGCCAATGATTTTGGGCAGTTTTTTTCAGCAAATATACAATATGGCTGACTCTATCATCGTCGGCCAATTTGTTGGATCCTCTGCACTTGCAGCTGTCGGAGCCTGTGCAGCACTGACCAATGTTTTCATTTGTATAGCACTGGGGGCAGGTGTCGGTGCCGGTGTGCTCGTGAGCCGTTATTTCGGTGCCAGGGAGTATGGAAAAATGAAGACTATCGTGTCAACGTCCTTGTTTAGCTTTTTAATTCTAAGCATAGTCCTTGGTGTTTTTGGTTTTTGCTTTTCCCACTCGATGATGAGGGTATTACAAACCCCTGGCGATATACTGAATGAGGCAGTGTTATATCTGCGGGTCTATTTTGTGGGCTTTCCGTTCCTGTTTATGTATAACATTCTTTCCAACATGTTTACTTCCATTGGTGAATCAAAAATTCCACTGGGACTTCTGGTATTCTCGTCAATCTTAAATATTTTTATGGATCTTTGGATGGTGGCCGGACTTGGTCTCGGTGTGTTTGGTGCAGCCCTTGCAACTCTTATAGCACAGGGGATTTCGGCGGTGTTTTCACTATTCCTTTTCCTTAGCCGGATGCATCGATATAAAAGTTGCTTTGATTGGTTCGACAGGCGGGAACTACATTCCATGCTTCAAATTGCTGTACCTTCGGTTCTTCAGCAGTCTACCGTGTCCATCGGTATGATGATCGTACAGGCTGTCGTAAATCCTTTCGGTACACAGCACTTGCGGGGTATGCGGCGACGATGCGGGTAGAGAATGTTTTTTCATTGATATTTGTATCCATTGGCAATGCGGTTTCCCCATATGTTTCCCAGAATCTTGGTGCAAAGAAAATGGAACGGATCAAAAAAGGATATCACGCTGCACTGGTGTTAGATGTATGTTTTGCAGTTCTTGCTTTTATAGTCATTGAAACATTGCATACGCAGATTTCCTCGCTATTCCTTGGTAAAGATGGAACTGCCCTGGCTTATCAGGTGTCTGAGGGTTATATGAGATGGCTCGGTTACTTCTTCATCTTTATGGGAATCAAAATGGCAACCGATGGGGTTCTTCGTGGTCTTGGAATCATGCGCCCGTTCCTTATTGCAAATATGGTGAACCTGGCAATCCGCTTGTCGGTTGCTTTGATTTGTGCACCTCGTTTTGGTATTGTATTTGTCTGGCTTGCTGTACCAGCAGGTTGGTTTGCAAATTTTTTGATATCCTATGTGGCTCTTCGGAGAGCATGGCCAAATGATAAAGAAGTGCAATCCCGATAGCCTAAAGTAATTTAAAATCGGAACTTGGAGGAGATTCTTATTTATGAAAAAAGGAATAAACAAATCAATCTTATTCATCTAAAGGAAAAATAACTTGAACTGGGTCCGGGATGGTGCTATAATCAGCGCGGAAAAGTTTATGAGTTAAAGGAGGCGAAACATATGGACAGTTGTGATAGTCGAAGTTCAAGTACATATAATGATGGATCTGGACTTACACGCTATTTCAAATGTCTGTAGGTGCGCCATTTTTGAAATACAAGATAAGCCTTGATCCATCGTCAGAACGAAATCACAACTTTAGTTTGTGTAACGTCTGAGTTACGATGGATTTTTTATGCCCTTTTTTAGGGGAAGAAGGAGGCTTATGATGAGAAAAGAAGTATTAAAAGAACCAACTTTTGAAAAAGAGATTGCCGTTATGATCCGGGTATCCAAGTCTATGGATGAAATGCGGGAACAACTCAGGGCTTATCATGATAATGATATAGCGCAGAGTCTGAAATACCTAAACCGCGCAGAGCGCAATCTTTTATACAGCGGGCTGGATGCCAAGTGGCTGGCAGAGATCATGTCCTATGTGGATGATCCGGCACCTTATATCGAGGAGATCGGCATAGACAAACTGGCGGAGATCATCAATGAGATGGAGGCGGATGATGCCGTTGATCTCTGGGAAGACATTGACGAGAGCGTAAAGGTCAAACTCCGTCCTATGCTGGATGATGAGAAGACAATGGATATCCTTCTCATCAATTCCTATGATGAGGATGAGATCGGAAGCCTGATCACGACCAATTATATCCGCATCAAACAAAATCTCAGTATCCGTCAGGCTATGCACGAATTGGTGCAGCAGGCAGGGGAAAATGATAATATCACGACCCTTTATGTGGTAGATGACCGGGGGCGTTTCTGTGGTGCGATCGACCTCAAAGACCTTATCGTTGCGCGGGAAAACGTGGCGCTGGATTCACTGATCAGTTATGCTTATCCCTATCTGCTGGACCATGAAAAGATCTCCGATAGTATCGAAAAGATCAAAGATTATGCGGAGGATTCCCTGCCGGTCTTAAATAAGGATAAGAAGATCATTGGTATCATCACGGCGCAGGATGTAGTCGAGGCTGTGGATGACGAGTTGGGCGAGGACTATGCAAAACTGGCTGGTCTGTCCGCAGAGGAAGACTTAAACGAGAGCACCAAAGAGAGTATTAAAAAACGTCTGCCATGGTTGATCATCCTTTTGTTTCTTGGTATGGGTGTATCCACAGTTGTCGGAGCCTTTGAGGGTGTCGTCGCCGTCCTGCCGGTCGTGATCTGCTTTCAGTCCCTGATCCTTGACATGGCGGGAAATGTCGGCACGCAGTCGCTTGCGGTTACGATTCGTGTCCTGATGGATGAACAGTTGAGCGGCAAAGATAAGATCCGCCTGATCGGCAAGGAAATGAAAGTTGGATTCTGCAATGGGTCTTTGCTGGGGATCATGGCTCTGGTTTGTCTGGGAATTTACATCAGCCTGTTTAAAGGCTATCCGTTTGCGATGGCAATGCTCATTTCCGGCTGTGTTGGTATCGCACTGATCGTAGCGATCGTGATTTCCAGTCTGGTGGGAACGCTGGTGCCGATCCTTTTTCACAAGATCAAAGTGGATCCGGCAGTGGCATCCGGTCCGCTCATCACGACGGTCAATGACCTGGTGGCAGTAGTGACTTACTATGGTTTGGCATGGCTTTTGCTCTTGCAGGTATTTAAAATAGCATAAGATCGGAGAATTTATGATACAGGATATTTACCCACATCAATTAAACAACCATTATGATCCGGGCGTACAGACGAAAAAGGAAGATACGCTGCTTTGCATTGTAAATGGCAGGATCTTAGTGGAGGAGACTTGTTTTGAGGAAAACGAGTTGCGGTTTCCAAGAGTCAAGGATCTGGCAGACGAGTATGTTGCTGACATTCGCTATCTCTTTGCCATAGATGATAGCAGGTATTTTCTGTGCGACCATCTTTTGGAGCAAAAAGACATACCGGAGGGCTATGCCTATGTGGATGAAAAGAGTCTGCGAAAAGAGGGCATAGGACCGGACGAGGCACTTTTTGCAGCAGTGACCGGCAAGCATCTGGCAGACTGGTATCGGGACACGAAATTTTGTGGAAGATGCGGGCATGAGATGCAACATTCCAAAACGGAGAGAGCCATGGTCTGTCCTGCCTGCCACTACACCGCCTATCCGCGCATTATGCCGGCGGTGATCGTTGGGGTGACCAATGGAGACAAATTGCTCATTACCCGCTACCGAACCGGCTTTCGCTACAATGCCCTGATCGCGGGCTTTACGGAGATCGGCGAGACCATGGAGGAAACCGTGCAAAGAGAAGTGATGGAAGAAGCAGGCATCCGGGTCAAAAATATCCGCTACTATAAGTCGCAGCCGTGGGGAACCGCCAATGATATCCTGCTTGGCTTTTACTGTGATGTGGACGGAGACGACAGAATCACCATGGATCCTGAGGAATTAAAGTACGCCGAGTGGGTGCAAAGAGAGGACATTGTCTTGCAGCCGGGCGAGTTCAGCCTGACTAATGAAATGATGAAGAGGTTTAAGGAGAATTAACATGAATGATACACTGGAAATCCGTGAAGCACGGGCGGATGAGATCGCTCTGGTGCAGGAACTGATCCGGGAGATGGCAAAATATGAAAAGCGCCCGGAAGATATGACGGGGACACAGGAATCCTTGTCTTACTGGCTTTTTGAGCGAAAGATCGCGACGATCCTGCTCTTGGAATATGAGAAAAAGGTCATCGGCTATGCCATCTATTATCCGGTCTTTGGATCCTTTGCTGCCTGTGGCGGCATACATTTAGAAGATCTTTATATCAAGGCAGAATACCGTAAGCATGGATTTGGCAGATACTTTTTTGATGCGGTCGCAAAGAGAGCAAAGGCGGAGGCTATAGCAGGATGGAGTGGTCCTGTCTGGATTGGAATACGCCATCGCTCGCTTTTTATGAGAAACTGGGGGCAGCCTATGATAGCGGAAGAAAGTATTTAGAACTGCCTTTGTGATTTTTCCATCTTTTTGAGTTCCGGTAACACGGTACAGAGCATGGTGATAAAGCCCGCGGTTCCTAGTTATGGTTCCGTTTCAAAGTCAATGCGTTTCATTTTGCGTGCGACTAAGTGAGCGCGGAAGCCTTTTTGTTTTTCCATGGTAAGAACCGTAAAACCGGCGTTTTCAGCCATAGCGGTAAATTCGGTAGCCTTGAGGATTTTCACATCGCCATGTCCGCACAGATTTGCCAAAGGCATTTCGATATGGTTCATGAGCCAGACCACAAAATCAGAGGAAGTATAGTCCCGCAAGATCAGGCGACCGTCCCTGCGCAGGACGCGGTAGGCGCTGCTGAAAAAGTTCTGCGGGTTCGGGTAATGATGGAAGCTATTGGAGCAGATGATCGCATCAAAAGTTCCTTCATCAAAAGGCAGATTTTCACTGTCGCCGACCAGAAACTCCGTGTTGGAGAGATTTTTTGCCTGTGCGACATGGATCATCTCAGGCGTAAGATCCAGTCCGACATAGTGTTTGTCCGGGTATTTGTCATGGAGCAGTTCGAGCATGGGACCGGTGCCGCAACCGCAATCGAGGACATCTCCTTATGCATTCTTTTGGTTAGTCATTACTAACTAAAAGTAGCATAGTTTTTCCCAAATGTCAAAAAATGCTTATATTATATAGGGAATATCTGCCGGATGGAGTCCAGTGGGTGTTCCGGGTCGCTGGAAAGGGCAGCGCGCATACATGAACGGACTGACGACAGATTCTGTTGTTAATTTTAAATTGCGGTTCTTATTTTAAAATGATAGGATGTTTGCGAGGAGAAAACAGAAATGAAAGACAAATATCAAAATACAATGTATGCCTGCTTTGTGGGATATATCGTGCAGGCGATCGTAAATAACTTCGTTCCCCTATTATTTTTAACTTTTGAAAGTTCTTATGGAATACCTTTGAGCCAGATTACTATGCTGATCACCTTCAATTTCGGTATCCAACTCTTGGTGGATCTTTTATCGGCAAAGTTTGTCGACAAGATAGGATATCGGGTGTCGATCGTAATGGCTCATATTTTTGCTGCGCTTGGTCTGGCAGGACTGGTGGTATTGCCGGATCTTTTGCCAAATGCCTTTGCCGGGCTTTTGATCGCCGTGGTCATTTATGCGATCGGCGGCGGTCTGATCGAGGTTCTGATCAGCCCGATCATGGAGTCCTGTCCGAGTGAAAATAAGGAAAAGGCAATGAGTCTTTTACATTCCTTTTATTGCTGGGGGCATGTCGGCGTGGTACTGCTATCCACCCTCTTTTTCTGGTTTTTCGGCATTGCAGACTGGAAGATCTTAGCCCTTTTATGGGTCATTATTCCGGTCTGCAATGGCATCCTTTTTTGCAAGGTGCCGATCGCGCCATTGATCGAAGAAGGGGAAATAGGTATGTCCCTGTGGGAACTGTGTAAAAATCGTATCTTCTGGATCTTGATGCTTATGATGATGTGTGCCGGGGCCAGTGAGCAGGCGGTCAGTCAGTGGGCATCCACCTTTGCGGAGCAGGGCTTGGGCGTGAGCAAGGCGATCGGAGATCTGGCAGGTCCGATGTCATTTGCCATCCTGATGGGAAGTGCCAGAGCATTTTACGGCAAGTTTGGTGACCGGATCGATCTGGATAAATTTATGCAGGCGAGCAGTCTGCTTTGCATTGTTTCCTACTTGTGCATTTCGCTCTCACCGTCGCCACTCTTTTCTCTGATCGGCTGTTCCTTGTGTGGACTGTCTGTCGGTATCATGTGGCCGGGGACTTTCAGCAAGGCATCCGCGGCATTGCGAAATGGCGGAACTGCCATGTTTGCCCTACTGGCGTTAGCGGGTGATGTCGGCTGCTCCGGTGGTCCGACACTCGTCGGTTTTGTCACAGGTCTGGCTTCGGATGATCTGAAAAAAGGAATTCTGGCGGGGATCATCTTCCCGATCCTGCTCATTGTGGGGATTGTTTCCTTGAAGAAGGCGAAACGCTATGCTTAAGCATTTAGGATAAAAAGGACATAGACAACATGCCATGGTTGGGATAGAAGCAGACGGAAAGAACTTGCAAGGATCCCGGGTTAATGAAATCGCACCATCCGCCGATATGTATGTTACAGAGAGAGGGAGCGGAAAGGCGGTGCGAAAATATGAGGATAGCAAGCAGCAATGTGGCGATGGCATCCAGCCATCAGGAAACAAAATTTTCCTACAAACAGTCTATGACCATGGAGGCGGCAGCATCCAAAAATCTTGCAGGGGCAATTTTTACAAAATCCGAGGAAATGGACGGGGCAGATTACCGGACCAGTATGCTGGAATATAAAAAGCAGCAGGAGCAGGAAGCCGCGCAAAAGCGCAAAGAAAATGAAGAACGTTCCGCAAAGGAGATGCTGGAGCGGACCAAGAGCACAAATAGGACCAACGGAAGCGGACGCTTGGAAATGTCTGATCAGTACAAGATCAAACTGGAGATGATCAAGCGGATGTTTGAACTTTTGCGTCAGGGCAAGAGCCTTATGGATTCCGGGCTTGCCACTTCGGATTCCAACAATGTATTGGATCTGCGTTCTCCATTTTACCGCAATCAGGATATGGAAAGTTCCTGGAGTTCAAGCGGCAGTGATGGTAGCAGTATGGGATCAGAACTTCCGGTGATCGGGACGACGGGCAGCGGCACCATCTGGCAGAGGGTGACGGCGACTTCCGGTTTCTATACCGAGGCAGAGTCTACGACCTTTGCAACCAGCGGAATCGTGCGTACAGTAGACGGCAGGGACATCAATTTTAATATGGAGGTCTCCATGTCGCGGGCATTTACGGCAAGTATCAACAGTCTGGAAGTGGAGTCTTACATCAAGACAGATCCTCTGATGATCAATCTGGATACGGATATCGGCAGTGTGTCCGATCAGAAATTCTTCTTTGATCTGGATACGGATGGCAAAGAAGAAGAGATTTCTTTTGCGGGCAAGGGCAGCGGATTTCTGGCATTGGACCGCAATGGCGATGGAAAGATCAATGATGGATCCGAATTATTCGGAACCAAGAGCGGAGACGGCTTTAAGGATCTGGCAGCCTATGATGCGGATGGCAATGGCTGGATCGATGAAAATGATGCCATTTTCTCCCAGTTAAAGATCTGGACAAAAGATGAGGACGGCAAGGACAAACTGATCAGTTTAAAGGATGCAGATGTTGGTGCCATATATCTTGGAAATGCGGATACACAGTTTTCTTTAAAGGATGACGACCATAAGTTAAATGGCGAGATCAAAAAGACAGGAATTTACCTCCACGAAAGCAGTGGCGAGGTAGGCACCGTTAATCACGTAGATTTGATTGTATAACGTATTCCAAAATGGAATGAGAGGAGGGCAAAGAGAATTGCTCTCCTTTTTTGGCGATCATGATGTTATATTTCGCAAACCGCAAACTATAATGATTATTCCGCAAACTGTAAATTGATATATTGCGGAAAGTGAGGTATAATTTGCGATATAAGGATATAAACTAGTGTTATATAAGATTGAGACGGAGTGAGCATTATGAAAACCTGCAAGGAAATTGCAAAAGAATGGAAGATGTCGGAGCGTAGCATAGCAAATTTATGTAAACAGGGACGTATTGCTGGTGCTGCAAAAGTCGGTAAAAGTTGGCAGATTCCAGATGATGTGGTTCGACCTGTAGACTTGCGTCGAAGGGAAACAACAGTAGAAAATAATGGCAAATCTTACAGGAAGAAACCTCTTCCTATCGGCATTTCTGATTATGTAAGAGCACAGGCAGAATATTATTATGTCGATAAGACCATGCTGATTAAAGAATTTATTGATCGTAAGCCACTTGTTTCGTTGTTTACCAGACCAAGGAGATTCGGAAAGACCTTGAATATGGATATGCTTCGTGTTTTCTTTGAAATATCAGAGGAGGATACAAGCATTTATTTCAGGGACAAGGAAATCTGGCAGGCAGGAGAAGATTATACCAAGTATCAAGGGAAATATCCGGTGATTTTTCTGACCTTTAAAGATGTTAAATTTGATTCATGGGATGCCACGATGGATAAGATCCGCGGACTTTTACAGGATGAGTTTGGAAGACATAGTCAACTTCTGACAAGTGAAAAACTAGAGGAATATGAACGTGATTATTTTCGGGCAGTTTTACAGGGGACAGCAGGAAGCGTGGAATTGACCGCAGCATTGGAGAATCTTTCCAGAATGTTGCATAAGCATTATGGCATTGCCCCAATCATTATTATTGACGAATATGATATCCCGATCCAAGAGGGCTATGCTAAGGATTTTTATGAAGATATTGTTGGCTTTATGCGCAATTTCTTCTCTGGGGCTTTTAAGGACAACAGGAATCTTTCATACGGATTTTTGACAGGAATTTTACGGATTGCGCAGGAGAGTATCTTTAGCGGACTCAATAATCTGACAGTCAATTCTGTGATGGATACAGAATATGATAGGTTCTTCGGCTTTACGGAAAGTGAGGTTGACAAGATGCTGTCATATTATGATGTGGCGGAGAAAAAGACTGAGTTACAGGAATGGTATGACGGCTATCTGTTTGGTGATACAGAAATCTACAATCCATGGTCGGTCATTAATTATATTGCAAAGGGATGCAGACCACAGGCATATTGGGCAAATACAGGTAAGAATGAGATACTTGCGGATGTTTTGCGGGAAGCAACAGATGATATTACGGAAAGATTGTTTGCACTTTTGCAAGGAGAAACGGTATTGGCATGTATCAATCAAAATGTTGTCTATCGTTCACTAACGGAAGAGCCGGCGAATGTCTATAGCCTGTTGATGGTTGCCGGATATTTAAAGGCGGTCAAAAAGGAATTACAACCGGACGGAGCATTTATGTGTCAGATTTCGATTCCCAATAAGGAAATTGCAGCGGTATATAAAGGAGAGGTTCTTTCACATTTGCTACAAGTGGGACTTATTACACAGTCTACAGCAAATAAAATCGCAGAAAGTCTGTATGTAAATGATATGGCGAAACTGCAAACCGCAATTATGGAATACATGAAAAAAACGATCAGTTTCTATGATGCAGGGGCAGAAGGGTTCTATCATGGCTTATTATTAGGCTTGATGGCTTTATTAGACAATCAATACAAGATACGTTCCAACCGGGAAGCGGGTGAAGGTCGTTATGACATCGGGTTGATTCCAAAAGAGAAAAAGTATCCGGGCATTATCATGGAACTCAAATGGGCAAGAGATCTTTCAGAGAGGGAATTACAAAGTCTTTCGGAAAAGGCATTAGTACAGATTGATTCGAAACATTATGCGGATGAAATGAGAAATGAGGGAACGAAGGAACTGATGAAATTAGGAATTGCTTTTTCTGGGAAGAAAGTTATAGTAACTGCAGGGTAAAACGGACGGTAAACTACATTTTTCATGCTTTCTGCCGATATAAAAGGTAATGACACTATAATCGGCAAAAAGGAGAAGGTATGGAATTAGGAATCAACGACATCAGAAATACGCAAAACATTCAAAATTTAAAGAGCGCAAAGCGGCAGGACGACAGTTTCGCAGATACGATCCAGTTGCCGAACCGCGATATGAGCGGCGGACATGCGCCATATGATTATCTGGCAAAAGATGGAGAAATCAATTACAATGGCGTTATCTTCCGTCTGGATACGAAGCAGAACCAGTTGCATCTGGGAGATACGTCGGATAAGTCTAAGTGTTTAAATATCCAATTATCTGGTGGGGGATATTTGGTTGTTAATAAAGATAATTTAGGGCAGTTGTCTGATGTGATCGGCATGTTTAATGCCAAAGACCAGTTCCTGATCTTAAATGCCCTTATGATGGAAAGAAAGATTAAGGAAACCAAGGGTGAGATCGAAGAAGCAGACTCCATCATGATCGGTGGAAAGGCTTATACGCAAAAAGAGTGGGATCAGACCATCGACCGTTTTGATGAAGCCGAGGAGAATTTGCAAGAGCAAGTAGATCAGGCGGAGGAAGAAGCCGCACAAAAGGCAATGTCCGAAAGTGATATCCATATCGCCTATGAGCGCATGAGAAAACCGAGAAGGGATAAGACAGCATAGAAATCTATATAACAGTAAAAAATTATAATCTTCCATAAAAAAGTGCATCCATATCAGGGTGCACTTTTTGTATCCAGTAAAAATGAGTTTCTTAGATAGCCTCCTGCTTATTCTTCCACTCCAAGGGTGTCATGCCACTGTATTTTTTAAAAGTATTACAAAAATAGGTAACGGATGAAAACTGTAGCATATCCGAAATCTCCGTTGCAGAGTATTCTCCGCGTTCCAAGAGATATTTAGCTTCATTTATCTTGCAAGCGGTCAGATGCTTGGTAATGGTGGTGCCGGTGGCTTTTTTGAATTCGCTGCAGACATAAGAATTACTAAAGCCAAGGGCATCTGCAATTCGCGTGGTGGACAGTTTTTCGTAAATATGTGATTGGATATAGGCGTTGACCTGATTGGCGATCATGGAATTGGTGTGCAGGGTCTTTAATTTACGTACTTCTTCCGTGTAGTGAGTGGAAAACTGGTAAAAGAGATAGTTCAACTCATTGACATTCTTTGCGTGAAGCAGTTGATCAATATAGTAGTCGGATATGGTATTGACAGTTGCAAGATCTGATCCCTCAGCGCGGGCAACGCGGGATAACATGGTGTTGGCACCAAAGATGTAACCCCGGCGGAGTTCCAGGTCAAAGTTATCCGGTTCATTGCCGGAGGAGTCCAACAGGATAGCATTAAAAAAACCAACCAGTTCATCTGTCTTGCCATGTCTTACACAATCTACAATATGGTCTTCTACATAGGCAGATTGTGCTGCATTTTTGTCTTGATCTTCGTCGTTTAAAATTACCGGGAGTTGTGCTGGGACGAGATGTTCCCAAGTAAAAGAAATGCTGGAAATTTCCGGCGCAGTACAATGGTTTAGCAGCAAATACAAAAGAGATACATGGTGCCGCAGTTGTGGCACGTCAATATGTTGGATCAAGTTCAATTGCTGACGGAAGTCCATGGCATCTCTTTTTTCTTGTCCTAAGCGCGCCAAGATGGCTTTTGCCTGTTTTAGGGTGCAATCTGTAAGCAGGAAGGGACCAAAAAGTAGAATTTCACCGGTTTCTTGAATTCGCAGTCCTCCAAAATAAAGATTTTCTCTTGTTGTAGTAATCCAGGTATCCGGGAGTTCCTTTGGCAGACTGGACAAAAGATAGAGAGGAAGATTATATAACTGGATCTGTGCGGCAATATTGGAACTGTAGCGGATCTCCTGCTCATAAAAGATATGGATGGGGATGCCGGTGGCAAGCGTATATTCATCTAATTCCTGTCTGGTCAAATTTTCTAACATATGGGTGCCTTCTTTCCATAGCGCTTTTTCTTGGAATATATCATAAAAAATTATCAACAACAAGAAAAAAATGACATAATCAAAAATTTTCATATGCTATCTTTTTTTTACAAGATAACGTTATTGAAAACCATTTCAAAGGAGTGAAGAAAGATGGAAGATAAATTATATGTACCGGCAGAAGATCCGTATTTCAGAGATCCATACATTGATGTTGAGGAATGGCGCGATACGCCAGTTCGTCATTATTATGTGCATGGTGGATTCCATGGTACGGATATCAATGGCGAAAGTGAGGCGCGATTTGCCTTATATTTCCCGGAAAAAGAGAAATATGAGGGTAGATTTTTCCAGTATTTGTCTCCGGCACCGGAAAGTGAAAATGCGACAGAAAGTCAGACGGGCGAGGATAATAAAATTGCCTTTGCACTCACACATGGAGCATATTTTGTGGTTTCCAATCAGGGCGGATTTATGTTAGGAGGAGACTCCAGCCGCCTTTATAAGGTCAGTGCAAATACGGCAGAGTTTTCGCGAAAAGTTGCAAAACGCATTTATGAGGCAGAGGAGAGACCTTATGGTTATGTCTTTGGCGGCAGTGGCGGGTCTTTCAAGGTTATGGGCTGTATTGAGGGAACGGATGGCGTTTGGGATGGAGCGGTTCCTTATGTGATGGCAAATCCAATGGCAGCACCAAATGTCTTTGCACCGCGTATGCGTGCAGTACGTCTGCTCGGCGAAGAAGGTATGCAAAAAGTCGTTACAGCGCAGGAGCCCGGCGGGAGCGGTGACATCTATGAGGGCTTAAACGAAGACCAGAAGCAGGCGTTAAAAGAGGCGACCAGCATGGGATTTCCACCCAAAGCATGGTTTGATTATCCATATATGGGAGACGGTGCACTCATGGTACTGGTTCCGGCAGTTTATCAGATGTTTCCTACTTACTTTAAGGATTTCTGGGAAAAGGAAGGCTATGAAGGGGCAGACCCTGAGAGTAATGAGGCTAGAGCCCATATGAAACTTGTGACGACAGTGGAGCATTTGGACTATGACTATGCGGAACCGGAATTATCAGAAGAAGAAAAAAATACGGTGGATACCAGTTGGCTTAATACAATCCTTGGTGGAGAAAAATTACCGCATATATATTTGAAGGATGCAATACCGGCAGATACCTATACCTATCATTGTCGTTTTAAAGTCTTAGATGGTGCATGTGCAGGAAAGGAAATCAATATTAGCAGTATAGATGGGAATATGCTGGAACTCCATCCGGAGAACGACGGCAAGCATGAAAATCCTTTCAAAGAGTTGAAGCCGGGAGATCAGGTTATGATTGACAATGGCGATGCTATTGCCATGCAGTGTTTCCACAGACATCAGTTGCCGGACGAGACTTATGATGTGTATGATCAGTTTCGCAATGAGGACGGCAGTCCGAAATACACACAACTGCCTATGCTGGTGGCACCAATGACAGCCATCAGTGGTGCAGGACTGATGCCGACGGGAAATATCCATGGCAAGGTAATCGGCATATGTTCCATGATGGACGAAAGTGCCTGCCCATGGCATGGAGACTGGTATCGCAAGGCGATCGGACGCTGTGGTATTGATGAGCAGGACCATTTCCGCCTCTACTATCATGACAATAGTATCCATGACGATCGTGCGGGTTATCTGGACGATCCGCAAAATCAGGTAGATTATTTAGGAACTCTGCATCAGGCACTCTTGGATGTGGCTGCATGGTGTGAAAAGGGGATCGAGCCGTTTGATACCATGAATTATACCTATGCAGACGGACAGATTACTTTGCCAAAGGGGGCAAAAGAGCGTGGCGGCATGCAGCCGGTTGTATCAGCAGTAGTAGAAAATGCAGCAGGACAAAGCGACTATGACGGCAAGGTGACCAGAGCAAAAGTCGGTGAAAACATATGCTTCAAGGCAGTGATCGAAGTTCCGCCCAAGGCTGGAAAAGTAACACATGCAGCATGGGATTATGAAAAGACAAATGACTGGTCCAATGATGAGGTCATCGAGGCAGTGGATGATACTACATACAAGATTGAAGCAGACCATGTATTCACCAAGCCGGGTATCTATTATCCGGTTATCAAGGTGGCAAGCAACCGTCATGGCGATGCCGGCGACATCTTCACCCAGTGCAAGAACTTAGATCGTGTGAAGGTCATTGTAGAGTAGATTTACCATAAGAGAAGGAAGGGTTAAGAATGGGAACAGAAATGAAAGAAGAGAAAAAGGGAAAAGTTGGAATATTAAAATTCTGGACATGGAACTTTAGAACTATGTCCGCCGGTATTCAGGCAGTGCTGATCGGTTATATCGTATTTTATTGCACGGATGTTTTAGAATTAAATGCAGCCTTAGTTGCAACACTGCTCATGGCATCCAAGATCTTTGACGGTGTGACCGATATTTTGGCAGGTTATCTTGTTGATAAGACACATACCAGGTTGGGCAAGGCAAGACCTTACGAATTTGCTATTATTGGTCTTTGGGTCGCAACATGGGCGGTATTTTCTGTGCCAACATCTTTGTCAACGGTGGCAAAGTGTGTTTGGGTCGTTGTGGCATATACTATGGCACAGTCAGTATTTAATACTTTACTAAATGCAAATAACACAGCCTATATGGTAAGAGCATTTAATAGTCAGCAGACCTATGTCAAATTGAGTTCCATCGGAGGTTTGGTAACGGTCGCTGGTGTTGCAGTCTTTAATGTGGTATTCCCGACTATGATGGCAAATGCAGGTACAGATGCCGGAAAATGGAGCCATATGATTCTTATGCTTGCAGCACCACTTGCTATTATTGGAATCCTCCGCTTCTTCTTTGTACCGGAGAAATATGATGTGGATGCCGGAAGTGCAAGTGTTAATTTCAAAGAAGTTATTACTCTTTTAAAAACGAATAAGTACATCTATTTTGTAGCGCTGGTTACTTTGGTGGCACAGATTATATCTGGTTTTGGTGTATCGGTTTACTATTTTACCTATATTGTAAAGAACTTAAGCCTGATGGGAATTATGTCACTCTTTACGGTTGTTGCCATGCTTACCATGATTGCATATCCGGCTATGTTGAAGAAAATGAGTGTAAAAAACCTGATTCAGTTAGGATGTGTTTTCTATATCGTAGCGGGTCTTGTTTTATTCCTTGCAAAGGATAATATGGCGTTGTTGGCAACCGGTAATATTTTGATGGGAATGGGAACTTTACCGATTTCTATGATGGGACCGCTTCTGATCATTGAGTGTGCAGATTACAATGAATGGTGTGGCAGACCTCGTATGGAAGGAACACTGGGAAGTATAAATGGTTTTGCCAATAAGATCGGTTCTGCTATCGGAACCTTCCTTTGTGGGGTACTTATGGCTGCATCCGGTTACGTCGGAAGTGCTGGAGATACAGCAGTTTTACCGGATTCTGCCCTTATGATGATCCGTTTGCTTTACAGTTTGATTCCTGCGGCTTTCTTTGCCGTGGTTCTTTTCTGCTTGAAGTTCTATACTCTGGATAAAAAGATTGATGGTATGCGAAAAGAAAATGAGGAACGCAGACAAAATGCAGAAGTAATGGAAGAAGCATAAAAACATATAAATACACAGAATGAGGAGGCTATAGAGTGAAATCAAGCAAGACCATACATATGACCGAGGGCAATGAGGTGATGCAGATTCTGCGATTTATGCTTCCCATGCTGGTCGGTGCGGCCTTTCAACAATTATATACTTTTGTCGATTCCATCGTGGTCGGACGCTATGTTGGCCCTGTAGCCCTCGGTTCTGTGGGAGCCGCGGCAGGTATTGTCAATCTCTTTATGGCACTTTGCGTCGGATTGTCCGGCGGTGTCAATATCTGCGCTGCCCAGTCCTTCGGTGCCGGGGACGAAAAGAAATTAAAGCAGGTGGTTGCAAATTCGGTTTATGTGACATTGGCATCCGGGCTTGTTATGGGACTGATTGGCTTGATCCTAGCCCGTCCTATCCTGCTTCTTATGGGAACACCGGCAGAAAATCTGACCTACGCATTGGTTTATATGCGACTGGTCTGTGGGGCTATGGTGATTACAGCCGCCTATAACACGATTTCCCAGATTCTGCGTGCTCTGGGAGATTCGGTCACACCCCTGATCTATATTGTCATATCCAGCCTGATCAATGTAGGGATGGATATTGTGCTGGTCTATATTTTTCTATGGGCGTCGCAGGTGTGGCGATCGCGACTGTTGTGGCACAAGGTGTATCTGTGATTGGTCTTTGGCTGCACGGCAGGAAACATCTTGCCTGTATGCAGTTACAGGGGCAGGATATGCAACCGGACTGGCATCTGATCCAGAAAATTTGTGAATTAGGGATCCCCTTGGCATTGCAAAACGCCATGGCATCCATTTCGGGAGTGGTATGTCAGGGAATTGTCAATTCCTTTGGCAGTCAGGTCATGTCAGCCTATACGATTGTATGTCGTTTGAATGAATTTTTTATGCTGCCATTTGGCTATTACGGCATGGCGATGGCTAATTTTGCCGGGCAGAATACCGGCGCAGGAAAATACGATCGTATTTACCGGGGCTGTCGGCGTAGTTTATACATCACAAGTATATATTCCCTTGTCTGCATGGCTATCATTCTTGCCGGCAGACAGATTTTGGTAGCGATGTTTGTGGGTGATGCGATGATTGCTGGATTGGCAATCCCGGGATTGCTGATCAATGGCGCATGTATGTTGATCCGTCAGATTATCTATATTTTTAAGGCGACGCTCAATGGAGCAGGCGATGCCTTTTTTACCTTGTGGAATGGAGTGGTTGAGGTTGTTGCCAATATCCTCTTTATGTTTGCCTGTACAAGTTGGCTTTCTTTGGGGCATATGGGTATCTGGTATAGCATGATTCCGGCAGCGGTTTTGTCAGCCATGTTGTCGGCGGGGCGTTTTTACAGTGGAAAGTGGAAGCAGAAGCGGATTTTTTAAGTTAGATTCTGCCTATCGGATTTCGGATAAAAAGTATCGGAATGCTGGATAGAGTGATTTAAAGTAAGCAGATAAGATAAAGATATCATGATGAAATGAGTGAGGTTATGTATATGAGTGAAAAATATTTAGATTCATCCCTGACACCGGAAGAAAGGGCAGAGGATCTGCTTGGGCGTTTGTCAGTAGAGGAAAAAGTGTATCAGGTTTCCGGTATTTGGGCACAACAGGTGGATGAACCGGGACAGATTGACTATGGTATCGGACAGGTATCAACACTTGAGATGCGCCAGAAAAAGACCATGCGTGAGTGTGTGGACTGGCAGATAGAAATACAAAAGAAAGTCATGGAAAAAAGTCCACATCATATCCCTGCAACTTTTCATATGGAGGGGCTTTGCGGAGCCTTTATTCAGGATGCCATGAGTTTTCCATCAGGCATTGGCAGAGGTTCCTCTTTTGATGTGGAATTGGAAGAAAAAATCGGGAAAATCGTCAGTCGTCAGGAACAGGCAGTTGGAATCACACAGGTTTTGGCACCGGTTCTGGATGTCACACAGGATCCGAGAATGGGACGCGAGGGCGAGACTTATGGTGAAGACCCGACGCTAAATGGCATTATGGGGGCATCCTATACCAGGGGCATACAGGATCATGTAGACGCGGACAATGGCAGACGTTGTGATGCCTGTGCCAAGCATTTTATGGGATTTCACAAGTCGACTGGCGGTATCCATGGTGCAGATGTATCTGTGAGTGACCGGGAAATGATCGAAAAGTTTGGAAAGCCATTTCAGATTGCCATCAAAGACGGTAATCTGCGTGGTGTCATGCCTTGCTATTGCACTTCGGGTGGCAGTGCATCTTCTTCCAATAAAAAGATGCTGACACAGGTCTTGCGTGAGGAGATGGGTTTTGACGGGGAAGTTCTGGCAGATTACGGTGCAATCGGAAATCAGCATCGTTTTCAGGGACTTTATGAGACCATGGATCAGGCAGGTTATGCATCTATCCGTGCCGGCATGGATGTAGAATTGCCGATGCGAGAGGCATACAATGATGACTTTATCGCCAAGTTCAAGTCTGGGGAATACGATATGCAGTATCTGGATCGGGCGGTAAAACAGGCTTTGACCGCCAAATTCCGTCAGGGGCTTTTTGAACATCCTTTTGCCTACACCGGTCAGGAATTAGAGAAAAAATTTTATGGCAATACAGAAGAAGATAAAAAGATTTCCCTACAGTCTGCCAGAGAGTCTATGGTACTTTTGAAAAATGATGGCACATTGCCGGTCAAGAATCATACAAAGAAGATCGTGCTAGTTGGTCCGCAGGCAAAAAATGCCCGCTTTTTCTTTGGAGGATATACCCATCTTTCCATGGCTGAGGCACCATTTGCGGCATACAATGCCATGGCGGGCGTGGATATTGAAACAGCAATTACAAATGCCGGATATCAGTTGATCCCGGGAACCAATATCCAGAGTGATGATATTGAGGAAATGGACAATCTGCTTCGTTTGCAGAAACCGGATTGTAGGAGTCTGTTAGAAGAAATGCAGGAAATGATGCCGGAGACAGAAGTCGTATGGACCTATGGCTATCCGATAGCCGGGGATGACTGCTCCCATCATGCGGAGGCGTTAAAGGCTATGGAAGGAGCAGATCTGGTCATCTTTATGCTGGGCGGCAAGCATGGCTCCTGCTCGGTATCTTCTATGGGCGAGGGCGTGGATGGAACAAATATCAATCTGCCGATCTGTCAGGATGTTCTGATCCAAAAAGCGGCAGAATTAAAGATTCCTATGGTCGGCGTGCATATGAATGGACGACCGATCTCCAGCGATATTGCAGACAAATACTTAAATGCCATCATTGAGGCTTGGAATCCATCGGAGATGGGGGCACAGGCGATTGCGGAGACTTTGCTTGGTATCAACAATCCAAGTGGAAAGATGCCGGTAACAACAGCAATTCACGCCGGACAGTTGCCGCTACAGTATAATCTGTACAATGGCTCTGCCTGGAGTCAGGGGGATAGTATCGGATTTAAGAATTATGTAGACTGTTCCCACAGACCACGTTATGCGTTTGGCAGAGGGCTATCCTATACGACCTTTGAATATTCCAATCTTTCCTGCAATAAGGAAGAAGTCGCACCGGATGAGACAGTGCAACTATCTTTTACCCTTACCAATACAGGAAATCTTGCAGGAACCGAGATTGTACAGATCTATGGCAAGGATGTCTATGCATCACTGGCAAGACCAATGCAGGAATTGATCGGTTTTGCCCGTGTGACATTGCAGCCACAGGAAACTAAGAAGATTCAGGTGGAGGTTTCTCCGTCCCAGATGGCATTCTTAGACGAGGATATGCAGTGGAAGATAGAAAAGGGCGAGATCAGACTACGGATCGGATCATCTTCTGAGGATATCCGCCTGGAAAGTAGTTTTTCTGTGACAGAAGATGCATTTATAAAGAGCAGAGATAGAGTTTTTGTGGCTCGCGTTGAGTAGGAGGGAATATGTACGATTCTTTTAGACCGGGACAAGTATGGCTGGATACCGAGGGAAAACGCATTCAGGCTCACGGCGGTTCTGTCATTTATGTTGATGGCATTTATTATTGGTACGGAGAAAACAAGGAATTTACGGATGGAACAAATGATGTCTGGACCTATGGTATCCGTTTTTACAGGTCAAATGACTTATATAACTGGGAGGATCTTGGCTTAGTGATTCCTCCGGATACGGAAGATGAGAACTCGCCTTTAAATCCCACGAATTGTATGTTGGATCGACCGCATATTATCTATAACGAAAGAACAGAAAAATACGTTTGTTGGGTAAAGATCATGCACAAAGAGGGACATCAGGATGAAGCCGTATTAACGGCAGACAAGATTACTGGTCCCTATACGCTCGTGAATCAGGGGATTCGTCCACTTGGTATGAGTGCGGGGGATTTTGATCTGGCTGTGGCTGATACCTGGCACGGCCCATATAGAGTGTTGGGGAATCCACATCCTGAGGATGCCTCGCATACATCCTTTCATTCTCAGATTTCCTGTATTTTCAAGGTGGAAGGAACAAAAGATTTATATATTGCGGCGGCAGACCGTTGGTGTCCGGATTGCATGGATTTAGACTACGAATTCTATGCAAAAGTTTACGATAAATTATTTTCCGGGACCGAGGAAGAAAAAAGCCGCATACGTCAGATGCCGGAATTTTCGCGAATAGATGATATGGGAAGAAATACTTCCATTGCTGATTATGTCTGGCTGCCAATTCGATTTGTAGAGGCGTGTGAGGAATACCCACAGGGGATGGTTTTTATCGACTGGAAGGATGAATGGCGTTGGCAGGATTATGTGGGAAAATAAGAGGTTTTATATCACCATATTTTTCCGACTGTATTAAAGATAGTATGGGTAGTGTCTTCTGTGCTATATTAAAAGAAAAGTAGGACAATTGAGGAGGTAAGCCATGGAAATTTATGCATTACAGGTCAATCACCTGAGTAATCCATTGGGGTATGCATTGGGAAAAGGGAAACTGTCCTTTTCGTGGAAAGTAAAAGAGGCCAAAGGAAAGGCACAAAAGTATGCCAGGCTGCGCATTGCGGCAGATGAGGTCATGCAGGAGATTTTGTTTGATTCGGGGGAAGACAGGGAGGCAAATAGTCTGGGTTACAAGATCGATTTTAAGACAGAGCCGCGGACGCGCTACTACTGGACTCTTGAGTTGGCATCTGATGCGGATGAAGTGACTGTTAGTGCGCCGCAATTTTTTGAGACAGCAAAAATGGACGAGGCATGGATCGGAAGATGGATCACTTGTGCCGCTGAACAGGCCAGACATCCTTATTTTGTACAAGACATTGCTGCCAAAGAAGAGGTCGCAAAAGCGAGACTCTATGTGTGTGGTCTGGGACTTTATGAGGCGTATTGGAATGACGAAAAGATTGGCAACGAATATTTAACACCATATCAGAATAACTATAACCGCTGGGTTCAGTATCAGACTTATGATGTGACTGAGCAGGTAAAAGATGGAGGAAAACTGCGTATTCTTTTGGGAAACGGCTGGTATGGCGGACGTTTTGGCTTTAGCGCACATGAGGAAAAAGGTTATTTTGGAAACGCTAAAAAGTTAATAGCGGAAGTGGTAGTTACCTATGCGGATGGTACAGAGGAGATCATTGGAACGGATGAGACCTGGCAGATCGAAAGAAGCCGGATCACATATGCATCTATCTATGATGGTGAACAGGTGGATCAGACACTGGAAGATCTTGCAGTAGAGCCGGTTATCCTTTGTCGTACTTTTGAAGAACTTGCCGCAGCAGGAAAGACGGACGGACAGATGGTAGATGATATCAGTCAGCCGGAGAAAGATGAGCAGATTCCAAGAGGGCATCTGACTGCCCGGTATAGTCTTCCGGTTGTGGTTCATGAGCAGATGCAGCCGCAAGAATTGATTCACACACCAAAGGGCGAAGAGGTCTTTGACATGGGACAGAACTTTGCAGGTATCTTTACCTTGCGTGTTCATGAAGCCCGGGGAACCAAGATTCATATCCAGACAGGTGAGGTTCTGCAGGATGGATGCTTTTATAATGAGAATCTTAGAACCGCAAAGTCGGAATATATTTATATCTGCGGTGGCGGCGAGAAAGTCATACAGCCGCATTTTACTTTTTATGGCTATCGCTATGTCAAGGTCACAGGAGTCAGCAATCTGAAAACAGAGGATTTTACAGGGCTGGCACTCTATAGTGATGTGGCTTATACGGGTGACATCACAACCGGGCACAAACTTGTCAACCAATTGATTTCAAATGTTCGCTGGGGAATGAAAGGAAATTTTGTGGATGTGCCTACGGATTGTCCGCAGAGAGATGAGCGTATGGGTTGGACCGGAGACACACAGGTCTTTTCGCCGACAGCGACATTTTATGGAGATACCTATGCATTTTACCGCAAGTATCTGCATGATATGTATACGGAGCAAATAGATCTGGAGGGCATGGTGCCAGATGTGGTGCCATCGGTCGGTGTGCATACCTGTGCCTGCGTCTGGGGAGATGCAGCATGTATCATTCCATGGAATATGTATAAGTTTTATGGGGATGAGCAGATCCTTGCAGATCAGTATGAAAGCATGAAGGCCTGGGTCGAATATATCCGACGCCTTGACGGTGATGATCACGGATGGCGCCATGTATTCCACTATGGCGACTGGCTGGCACTGGATAATCCGTCAGGCAAGGCAGATGAGGTCATGGGCGGTACGGAAGAAGGCTATATCGCAAATATCTACTATGCTGCGAGTGCTGAAATTGTAGCAAAAGCCGCAGAAGTTCTTGGAAAAGAAGATGATGCAAAAGAATACAATGAACTTGCAAAACGTGAGTTTGCTGAAGTGAAAAAAGAGTACTTCTCACAGACGGGCAGATGCTGTATCAAGACGCAGACAGGTCTTCTGCTGGCATTGAAATATGGGCTTTCCGATAATGTCGCGTTGACGCGTGATATGTTGAAAAAATTATTTACTGCAAACGATAATAAATTACAGACCGGATTTACAGGTATGCCGATCATGTGTCCGACACTATCAGATAATGGCATGAATGATCTGGCTTACACTCTCCTATTAAATGAGGAATATCCGGGCTGGTTACATGAGATCTTACTGGGAGCAACAACCGTATGGGAACGTTGGAACAGTCTGGATGAAGAAGGGCATATCTCAAGTACGGGAATGAATAGTTTGAACCATTATTCCTATGGATCTGTAGTGGAGTGGGTCTACCGCTATGTGTTGGGATTTCGTGTGGATGAAGCAGATCCTGGTGCAAAACATTTGAACATCGCTCCATCCTATAACTGGAATCTGAAGGAAGCGGCAGGAAATTTTGACAGTGCAGCAGGTAATTATAAAGTGGCATGGAAGATTGTTGATCCGACGCAGGTAAGCCTTTCTGTGCAAGTGCCATTTGATGCAAGTGCTGACATTGTACTTGCGGATGCGGTAGAAGACACTTATGCGGATAAGGAAAATCCTTTATTTGCAGATGTATGTGATGGTGTATGCCATGTGGGCTCTGGTACGTATGAGATAACGTATCAGGTAAAGACAGCGCTTAAGAAGTCTTATAGCACCTATTCCACAGTGCGTGAATTGAGATCGAATGCAGCGATTGTTAAAGATTTGGGTGAGAAAATGGGATTGGATCGTATGCCAACGCAGATGATGGATATGAGCCTGCGCGATATAATGGAAAAATATGCGGCGCTGCCGGAATGGGAACAGAAATGCTGGATCAGTTAGATCAGGTGTTGGCACGGTTCTAGAAAGACAGATATTGCTATTGGCGGTTTTAAAGTTTTGTAGGCCTCACTTGCGTGAAGCCTACATTTGCCAGTATGAATTTAACGAACCTTTAAGATGTCGCCTCTTGTGATGCCGCTTTCGTTAAAGGCATCCACGCGCAGGAAGAGTGACTGGTCTTTGATAAGTCCTCCGATTTCTACGGAGTCATCAAAGGTCATATAAGAGTGGTAGAGTTTATCCGGCGCATAGCCCCAGTTGATGACATGTCCTGTGGCATCATCCGATGCAGCCCAATTTACCAGAAGATCAAGAGCCGTCGTAAGTTCAAAAGTAACTTCGGCGGTTTTTTGCGGTTTTGGGCTATCTCCAAGGCCGAAGATGCGGAGACCGCTGATGGCAGGAGTCTGATCGTATGGCAGTTTTGTGACGGTCAGACGGATAAAACGCGCCTCTATGCCATCCTCGGAAACGATCAGATCATGCGGTAGGTCTGTATTTGCATTTCGTTTGTCTGTGATGGTGAAAAAGTGCGTGCCGTCCACAGAGCCTTCCAACAACCAGCGGGTCTTTTGCGGATCGGTATCAATCCAACGCTGCTGCATAAGTGCCTCATTCAAATGGAAGTCGTCCGGCAAAGGATCCGGGGTAAAGGCATCATCTGCAAAGTTGATCTGGATGGCATGGATATCATAAGTCTTTCCAAGATCGATCTGCAGCCAAGGTTTTTCATCCTCTGATGCGGCTTTCCACCAGGTTTGGACATTTTCATCCGTGGCATTTGCCGGAGCATAATCTGTGACGATCTCAACCGTCTTTCCCATTCTTTGTGCCGTAGGATCCAGTTTGATCTTTTTCTCTGAAACAGAAGAAGCAGAGGCTGAAGTCCCATAGGATAAGAGCATCCACTTTGGATCTGCCCAAGGATCCGCTTTCAAGGCATCCATATCCTGTGGCCAGTCACCATATCTCTGGTTACAGAAAAGTTCGCCATCGGCATCGTATCCGGCAGACCATAGACCGATACGGCGTTCAAAGTTATGGTTTTTGCAGATACGCATAGTAGAGGTGTGCCAGATTCGACCTGCCTCGTCTTCCATGGTAGAGCCGTGTCCGGCACCCGGTAAAAATCCGCCCGGCTTGTAGGAGTAAGGATTGTTCTGTGCCAACACATAAGGTCCGAGTGGCGCGTCACTGATATAGACAGCGTCGTTATAAATATTATGACCGGAAGAAGGCGTAGCATATTGTAAATAATACTTTCCAGCATGCTTATTGACCCAGACGCCTTCCATATAAGGCAGTTCCAGCAAGTAGTTCTTTGCGGCTTCCTTCATGCTTTCCGGCATAGGCTGGCTTTCTATCATGGCAAGGATGCCTGCCTGCTCCTCCGGTGTATGGCTTGGCTTGTGGTTTTCTCCGTTTCTCTCAAAGCCTTTGATCTCGGTATCAATCTCACAGAGTGCCTGTTTTTTCCCGATCGGCTGCATGCTGGCAGGATCCAGTTCTACCCCATACAAAGGCTCCGAGGTCGAAGATCCCCAGAAAAAGTAGAATCTGCCGTCATCATCTACAAAGAGATTGGGATCCCAGAAAGGAAAGGCTCCGTCAAATGTCTCATAAGTATCAGAAAAAGGATCGGTGGTGCGATAGTAGATACCCTTGTCGTGGCTGGATGCGCAGAAATAAAGATAATCGCCACAAACGCGGACATCCGGTGCATAGTCGTAGATCGGCAGATGGGTCGTTGTAAATAATTCCCAGTTTACCATATCTTTGCTATGCAAAAAGCCGGCGGTCATGGAAGGGAAGATATAGTAGGTTCCCTTAAAATAGACCATGGATGGATCCGCAGCCTCACGCGAAGCAGTCACGCCATCCTTCTGTGTGTCGTTGAACTGATAGCGGTATCCGAAATTGATAGGATTACAATAAATGTTCATGTGTAAATACCCCACTTTCTTATCATTCTTACCCTTATCATAGATGCAAAATACATAGTCGTACATTCGTATTTTTGCGTTTGCTATCATATTTTGGTAAAATATATCATATTCTGTGAAAGGAAAGAGAGGAGCCGGCATGGCAATGACAACAAAAGATTTTCAGGAACTTCTTTGGGCGGTGGAGCATTTATATTATTGGCAATGTGACGCGAACGGAAATATACTTGAGACCAACGCGCCCCGGAATATCCGGCAAGGGATCCATTCTCTTTTTATACAAAGTGATTTTCCGCAAAAGGTAGAGATTTATAGCAAGGATGCAGATACACCCTATGCCCTTGGTATGTATATGGGCTTGGAATGGTTTGTTGTTATCGAAAAGAAAAATGGTAACTTAGAGCAGATGCACCTGCTCGGACCGGTCTTTTTTTCGCCGGTCGATGAGGAACAACTGGAGGACTTTTTGCGGGAGTATGAAGGGCAGGGGATGGCTTTCCACAGCAGACATCTTTTGATCCGCAGCCTAAAAGAACTTCCGGTCATCTTTCAGAAATATTTCACCCAGTACGCCCTCATGCTGGATTTTGTGATAAATCACCGGCATCTGTCCTATGAAGATGTCAATTTTCATGTCAAAGATCCGGTGGATGAAAATAAGGAGACAAGACCTAGACTTTATCGGGAGAGTCGTATCTTTCTTGCAGAGATGCTGGGACGGCTTGCGATGGGAGATTTGTCTGTCTTGCAGGATAAAAAGATGAAACAAGGTATGAACTATGCCATGCTTCCGACAAATGCGGCGGCGATCACGAAACCCGGTCGCACCTTAAAAGATGCGGCTTTGATTTTTACAGCAAAATGTGCTGATGCTGCTGTCTCAGGTGGTATGAGCCCGGAGATTGCCGATGCCCTGGCAGACTCTTATATGGGACAGATCGAAAAAGACCTATCCGGGGTGGAAGTCATGCGTCTGATGGGAAGGATCTACGAGGACTATCTGCGGCGCATGCATGCGATCAAGGAGGAGGCAGGAAAATATTCGGAAAAGACGCAGGCGTGTATGGATTATATTGATCTGCATATCAAAGAAAAGATCAATGTGACGAACATAGCCCAGACCAGTGGCTATTCTGTCTATTATCTGTCACGTCAATTTTACCGGGAGACAGGGGAACACCTGCCGGCATATATACGGCGGAAAAAGATAGAATATGCCGCAATGTTATTGCGTACGACAGACTTAGAAGTTGCCCAGATCGCGGAGGATCTGTCCTTTTGTTCGGCAAGTCATTTTTCGGACTGCTTTCATAAGACTATGGGATGTTCGCCCAGCGCATACCGGGCGCGCATAGAGTAGCCAGTTTGCGGAAAACCTGTTATACTTTGAAACAGAAAACGTTTTGACAAGGGGGAGCGTATGGCATATAGCAGAGAAGAAGCGGCAGAACTTATCATAAAAGCCGGCTATGCCTTAGTGGAAAAGGGGCTGATTGCCCGTACCTGGGGCAATATCAGTGCCCGGCTTTCGGATACAGAATTTCTGGTCACGCCAAGCGGCATGGGCTATGACCGCCTGACACCGGACAAACTTGTGGTCTGCAAGATCAGTGACTGTTCGTATGAGGGGGAGATTAAGCCGTCCAGTGAAAAGGGTGTCCACGGTGAGGCATACAAATACCGACCGGATGTGAATTTTGTCATCCATACTCACCAGTTATATGCGACTGCGGTCGGTACGACGGGAAAGAGCCTGTCGGCAAGGACTGCGGAGGAAGAAAAGATCCTGGGGGCGGATGTCATCAGTGCAAAATATGCGATCTCATCCACCAAGCATTTGATGCGCAATGTTTCGGATGCCATTCAGAAAAATACCGCAAGCAATGCCTTTTTTATGCGTTATCATGGGGTGCTTTGTCTGGGAAGGGACTATGACCATGCTTTCGCTGTCAGCGAGACCTTGGAAGATATCTGCAAGGACATTATTTGCAGGAAAGACCAGTTGATCGTGGACGAAATACGCATGACAGATCCGGGGACCATCGCACAAAGTCTGGGGATAAGTCTTGACGACTTACAGGCTTTGGTGGATAAGACCGGAAAGAAAAGCCTGCTCTTAGATACTTCAAAAGTGGTAGAGGACATAGCGGGAACCGAGACAAAGATCTATCCTATGATCGATGACATGGCGCAGATCGCAGGCGTGCGTTTCTTATGTCTGGCTCCTGCGGATGGGACATTCCTTACAAAGGCAGAAAGCCAGTTGCAAAAGAAGACCTGTGTCTTTATCCGGGGGATCGGCGCACTCTGTCTGGCATCGGATCCGGAAGAAGCAGAAGCGGTTGCTATGGTCTTGGAGAAAAATTGTCTGGCATATGCCTATGGGCGCAGACAGGGAGAGTACGCGCATCTGGGACTTTTGGATGCAGCCTTACAGCGCAACACCTATGTGAAGAAATATTCCAAATTGAAATAGAGGGACGGACATGGCAAAGAAGAAAAAGCGGATGGAGTACCGCTACTATGAGATCCCGGCAGACACCTATGTACTTCCCCTGCTCGGAAAAGGCTGGGAGCAGGAGTACGGCGTAGGCATTCGGGATATGCTTCATTTTCATAATTATATGGAGATCGGCTATTGCTATCATGGGGACGGGGAACTGATCATTGAGGACAGGACCTATCATTATTCGGGCAAGCAGTTTACTATCATTCCTGCCAATATCCCCCATACGACCAACAGTTCACCGGGGCATATCTGTAAGTGGGAGTATCTTTTTGTGGATATTGACCGCTTTGTAAGGACGGAAATGCATCTGGATGCCTTGTTAGAAGACCGTGTGCTTAGTGTTATTAACCGGCGGGGTACGATGAAAAGCGAGCAAAATCACGGCATCATGGCACGCCTGATCCTAAATATCATCCGGGAATACCGGGATAAGACCATCTATTATGAGGAGAGCGTGCGCGGTTATCTCTATGCCCTCGTGGTCGAAATGATGCGGCTTGCAGAGGAGCGCGACCGTTCCATGCATACGCATCGTGTCAACGAATACATCCGCGATGCCTTAGAATATGTAAATACGCATTACATGGAGCAGGTGCGTGTGGAGGATATTGCCGAGGCGAGTGGACTGAGCGAGAGTCATTTCCGCCGTGTCTTTGAGGATGCCATGCATATGAAGCCGTTGGATTATGTGAATCTGGTGCGCGTAGATAAGGCGTGCGGGCTGATGGCAAGGCAGGACATTTCCATGGAGGAAGTTAGTTTTCGCGTGGGCTACCAGACCCAGTCGACCTTCAACCGCAACTTTAAGCGTTTGACGGGCTATAGTCCAAACCAATGGAAGCATAAAGAAAATTATCAAGAGGGTATTCTGAAAAATTATCAAATCAGTGCATTAAAGGGCTGGGAAGCATGACTTCCCGGCTTTTTCTTATTTTGTGCAATATGTTCAAAATTTGGGAGTAAAGTTCCTGCAAATTGTTCAAAGAGGGAAACGAGAAATGCGGAAATCGTTTCTGAATGGTTGATTTTGCAAAAAAGAGGCGCGTTTTTAATCACAAATAATCAAATGGCTAGGTATAATAGATTTATATTCAAGCAAAGGAAATCTCAAAGACATTCACTCACACGGATTTCCAAATAAGCGATGTTTAAAGGAGGATTTTTAATGAAGAAGAAAGTCGTTTCTTTATTGCTGGTTGGGGTACTGGCAATGTCTACATTCGTAGGATGTGGAAGTAAGGGAAGCAGTGATGCAACGTCAGATGACTCAAGTTCAGATGACAGCAGTGCAGCAGCAATGTACACCTCAGATGATGAGAACACATTGACCGTTGCAGCATGGGATGCAAGTTTCAACATCCCGGCAATCGAGGCAGCAGCAGAGGCATACAAGGAAAAGAATCCGGATGCCAAGATCGAGATCATCGAGCAGTCTCAGTCAAAGGATATTGAGAATGCAGTCACAACAGCAGCAGAGGCTGGAGACTACAGCAACTTACCGGATATCGTATTATTCCAGGATCATTACATTCAACAGTATCAGGCAAACTACCCGGATGCATGGCAGGATGTAGATGACGCAGACATCGATTGGAGCGATTTCGGATCAGAGAAATTATCATTCTCTACCATCGATGGCAAGCACTATGGTGTTCCTGTAGATAACGGTACAGTCGTATTTGCATACAGAGTTGATCTTTTACAGGAATGTGGCTACACATTAGATGATGTTACCGGAATCACATGGGACAAATTCATCGAGATCGGTGAGCAGGTTTACAACAAGACAGGCAAGTATCTTCTTTCAATGGACGGTAGTGGAAATGACCTTCCTTACATGATGCTTCAGGCAGAAGGCGTTTCACAGTTCAAGGATGGCAAGGCTAACTTAGTTGGCAATGAGACATTAGAGAAGATCTTAGACGTGATCGAGAGAATGCAGGAAAAGAACGTATTACTTCTTGAGAACGACTGGGATGGTTACACCAACGATATCCAGAAGGATAAGGTTGCAGGTGTTATGAATGGTAACTGGATCATTCCTACCATTGAGAAGGTTGATGAGAACTCTGGTAAGTGGGAGATCACTTCTATGCCTACACTGAGCGGCGAAGAAGGATATGCTTCTAACGGTGGTTCTTCACTTTACATCACAGCAAACTGCAAGGGTGACAAGGTTGATCTTGCAAAAGACTTCTTAGCATACACCTTTGGTGGTGGTGAAGGCGCAATCGATACATACGACAATGCACTTCGTAACGGTGGTGTTATCACAACATGTATCTCAGCTGGTAAGTCTGATGTTTACCAGGAAGGCGTTGCTTACTTCAACGATCAGCCAATCTACGCTAAGATCGTAGAAATGGGAGCAAACGTTAAGACTGTTGAGCAGAGTGATTACCACTACACACTTCGTGAGAAGTTGTCAGCAGCAATCACAAACATCCACAATGGAACATCTATTAAGGATGCAATTCAGCAGACACAGGATGATATCGACTTTGCAATGGAAGAGTAATTCCATACATTATATTTAAAAAAGCGGGGAATCGGATCTTCCGACTCCCCGTTTTCCATAAAGAAACCTCAATGAAATCGAAAAGGGGGGCTTAACTTGAGCAAGCAGCATAAGAGTTTGAACATACAGGGTAAACAACAAAGAGCAGGCTGGTTCTTCTTGGCGCCTGCAGCGATCATGATCGCAGTCTTTAGTTTTTGGCCGATGGTTCAGGCTTTCATTACATCATTTACAACAGGAACCGGTGTCAACCAAAAGATGGCGGATCCTATATTTTACAACTACACACGTATGTTTGCCGACAGGACATTCCTTCGTTCTGTAGGTAATACATTCCTTTATTTGGCGATCGAAGTGCCGGTCATGTTAGTTCTGGCAATTCTTTTGGCACAGTTACTGAACAACCGAGACCTCAAATGTCGTGGACTTTTCCGTACCATGGTATTCTTACCATGTGCGACATCACTCGTATCTTATGCATTGATCTTCAAATCACTCTTTGCATTAGATGGACTGATCAACACGATCTTTGTCAATCTTGGTATCCTTGAGACCAACTACAACTTCCTTGGAAATACCGGAAGTGCAAGAGCCATCATCATTATCGCACTGATCTGGAGATGGACGGGTTACAACATGGTATTCTATCTGGCAGGACTTCAGAATATCGAATATTCCGTATACGAGGCAGCCAAGATTGACGGTGCCAACGGATGGAAGACTTTCTGGAAGATCACAGTTCCGCTTTTGATGCCGACCATCGTTATGACCGTTATCATGTCAATCAATGGTACCTTACAGTTGTTTGATGAATCTGTAAACTTGACACAGGGTGGACCTGCATATTCAACCATGACCATGTCACATTACATTTACAACAATGCATTTGGTCAGGGTGTTGGTAAGTTTGGATATGCATCAGCAATGTCCTTCTTCATCTTTATTTTGGTTGCTATCCTATCTGCAATCAGTATGAAAGTAGGTGATAATCGTGACTAATAAAAAGAACTCTTCCGCTATCCAGCGTAGATTGATACCAACTTATATTTTTCTGATTATCGTATCCTTTATTTCGGTATTCCCGTTATACTGGATGATCGCAGCAGCAACCAACCGTTCTGTCGATGTTGCAAGAGGTAAGATCACTTTTGGCTCTTATGCCTTAGAGAACTTCCAAAATCTGACATCCCAGACAGATCTGTGGGGAGCACTTGGAAACTCTTTCCTTTATGCGATCGTACAGACAGTCGTAGCACTTTTTATCTGCTCTTTGGCAGGATTTGGTTTTGAATTGTACCACGACAAAGGTAAGGATAAAGTATTTTCTATCCTGCTTCTTGCAATGATGATCCCACAGGTGGCAACCATGATCCCACTCTTTAAGATGATCTCATCTGCAGGACTTTTGAATACGGTATGGGCATTTATCTTACCAAGTATTTCCACACCGTTTTTGATTATGATGTTCCGCCAGAACTCACGTAACTTCCCGATTGATATCATGGAGGCAGCGCGACTGGACGGATTGTCAGAGTTTCAGATCTACTTCCGCATGTATATGCCGGTCATGAAGTCAACCTATGCAGCAGCAGCGGTTATCACCTTCATGAACGCATGGAACGCTTATCTTTGGCCAAAGGTTGTTATGGCTGATACCAGAGCACAGACCATGCCAATGTTGATCGCCAACCTGGCAAGTGGATACACAGTAGATTATGGAATGCTTATGATGGGCGTATTGTTCTGCTCCATCCCAACCATGATCATCTTCTTCGTATTGCAGAAGCAGTTCGCAGAAGGTATCACAGGTTCTGTAAAATAAGTTTGGCAAGTCATACTTGCTATGATGTTTGATTAAAGTTAAGTGAAGGTAATGAATATGGCAGAATTTCGATATAGTATCATAAAAAATCCTGAAATCTTTATGGAAAATCGTTTGCCGGCACATTCTGATCATGCATATTATCGCAGTGAGGAAAGTGCTTGGCAGGATGCTCTGATTTCAGGGAATCATTAAACGGTATCTGGAAATTCTCCTATGCAAAAAACATCTCATCTGCGATCGTAGGCTTTGAGAAAGAGGACTACGATTGCAGGACTTGGGATGATATCCGAGTGCCGGCACATATTCAGATGGAAGGATATGACACACCGCAATATGCCAACACCCAGTATCCATGGGATGGAAGACAGGCAGTTCTGCCGGGAGAGATTCCGGAGGAATTCAATCCGGTAGGGTCATATGTCAAATATTTTGAAGTGCCGAAGAGCATGGAGAATGGTCCGGTATATATTTCTTTCCAAGGTGTAGAAAGTGGTATGGCATTGTGGCTGAACGGCCATTATGTTGGATACAGTGAAGATTCTTTCACACCATCTGAATTTGAACTGACACCGTATCTTACAAAGGGCACCAACAAATTAGCCGTACAGGTCTACAAGTGGACGGCAGGTTCTTGGTGTGAGGATCAGGATTTCTTCCGATTCTCCGGTATTTATAGGGATGTTTATCTCTATACGATACCAAAAGTTCATATTCGCGATATGAAGTTAAAGACTGTCCTTGACAATGAGTACAAGGATGCTGTCTTACAATTAGATTTAGAGGCTACCGCAGATGGCAAGGCAGAGATCTGCCTGTCAGATGATGAGGTAGAAATGGTCATGACGGGGGACCTTACCAGGGGATCCAACCACATGGAAATGCCAGTTAAGAGCCCGTCTCTTTGGAGTGCAGAGGATCCTTATCTGTATGATCTGACCCTCCGTGTCACAGATCCGGCAGGAGCTTTAGAGGAAGTGGTAAAAGAACGGGTAGGCTTCCGCAAGTTTGAAATGAAGAACCGTATGATGCATATCAACGGCAAGCGTATCGCATTTTACGGTGTCAACCGTCATGAATTCAGTGCAGACCGTGGCAGAGCCATCACGGAGGATATCATCTTAAAAGATATCATCACCATGAAGCAGCACAATATCAATGCAGTCCGTACCTGCCACTATCCAAATCAAAGCGCATTGTATCGTCTTTGTGATGAATATGGATTGTATGTGATCGATGAGACCAATCTGGAAACGCATGGAACATGGAATGCACACCAGATGGGACTGGTTGACAGAGATTTTGTTGTACCGGGCGACAGACCGGAATATCAGGAGTTGATCTTAGATCGTGCCAGAAGTATGTTCGAGCGCGACAAAAATCATCCGTCTGTTGTGATCTGGTCTTGTGGTAATGAGTCCTTCGGTGGCAAGGATATCTTAGAAATGAGCAAGTCCTTCCACAAATGGGACGACACCAGACTGGTACATTATGAAGGTGTCTGGTGGGATCCGCGTTATCCGGAGACAACGGATATGGTAAGTTCCATGTACACACCGGCAGCAGAAATTCGGGAGTATTTAAAGAAGCATCGTGACAAGCCGTATATTCTTTGCGAATATACACACGCTATGGGCAATTCCTGTGGTGCGATGCACAAATATACAGATCTTATGGAAGAGGAGCCTCTTTTCCAAGGGGGATTTATCTGGGACTATATCGACCAGTCGCTGACAAAGAAAGACCGCTATGGCAATGAATTTCAGGCATACGGCGGTGACTTTGGCGAGCGCCCGTGTGATTACAATTTCAGTGGCAACGGCATCTGCTATGGCAAGGACAGAGATCCATCGCCAAAGATGCAGGAAGTCAAGTATAACTATCAGCCGATGGCGATCGAGATCCATGACCGGATCGCGACCATCCACAACAAAAATCTCTTTACCAACACGAATGTATATGATGCGATCGTGACGCTGGAAAAGAGGGGCAGTTTGTGGATCAGCAGGTCATGACCATTGATGTAGAGCCATTGGGAAAGAAGAAGATCGAATTGGACGTTTCGGTTCCGACAGACGGCGAATATGTATTGACCTTATCCTTTGTATTGCGCGAGGATACCCCTTGGGCAAAGAGAGGACATGAGGTGGCATACGGACAGGAAGTGCTCGGGCATATGCCGGAGGCAGTACCGTCCGACAGACCATATCAGGTGACAAGAGGCTGGCATAATGTTGGTGTTAAGGGACAGGATTTTGAAGTTCTATTCTCTATCTTACACGGAGGACTTGTTTCCTACCGTTATGGTGGCGTAGAGTTGTTCAAGTCCATTCCAAAGCCAAACTTCTGGCGTGCCCTGACTGATAATGATGTAGCAAATCTCCTGCCATTTCGGGCAGGACAGTGGAAGATTGCAAGTATGTATTCTTCCTTTAAATATGAACACGGACGTGCAGCAACCGACTGCACGATTGATGAGGCAGAGAATCATGTGACCATCACCTATACCTACCATTTGCCGGTCAAACCACAGATGGATTGTCAGGTGGCATACAGTGTCTATGGTGACGGCGAGGTCAAGGTTGCAATGACTATGGATCCATCCGCTGAAGTTGGCGAGTTGCCGGAGTACAGCATGCTCTTTACCATGGATGCAGATTATGACAATCTGACATGGTACGGCTTGGGACCGGAAGAGACCTATGTCGACAAGTGCCATGCAAAATTGGGACTTTATAGCAATAAAGTGGCTGACAATATGGCAAAATATCTGGTTCCGCAGGAATGTGGCAACAAAGTCGGTGTCCGCTATGCAAAGGTGACAGACGAAAAAGGCAGAGGACTTTTATTCCGGGGCGATAAGTTACATTTTTCAGCCCTGCCGTACTCGCCGCATGAGTTGGACAATGCCCTGCATGCGACAGAACTTCCACTGGTACATTACACCTTTATCCGTGTCGGCTTGGAGCAGATGGGTATTGCGGGAGACGATACCTGGGGCGCATTGACGCATCCGGAATATCTGATCGACAACAGCAAAAAATTAATATTGACATTCTCTTTCCGAGGCATATAGAAAAGAGAGTTTTCAGCAAATGCTCTCACGAAGGTGGGGGCATTTGTCTTTTGGGAGAAGGAGGAATTTATGGACTTGGACAAGGTTTTATACGGAGGAGATTACAATCCGGAGCAGTGGTTAGACCGACCGGATATCTTGGAAGAAGATATCGCCATGATGCAGGAGGCGCATATCAATACGGTAACGCTGGGAGTGTTCTCCTGGTCGACCTTAGAGCCGGAAGAAGGAAAATACAACTTTGGCTGGCTGGATACCATCATGGATCGTCTGGATCAGGCTGGCATATCGGTCATTTTGGCAACGCCATCCGGTGCCAGACCACAGTGGATGGCAGAGAAATACCCAGAGGTGCTCCGTGTGAATGAGAGGCGTGAGCGTGCTCATTACGGCTATCGCCACAATCACTGTTATACCTCCCCGATCTATCGTCAGAAAGTGCGTGCCATCAATATGGAACTGGCAAAGCGCTATGGCAAAAGAAAGCAGGTCATTCTCTGGCATATTTCCAATGAGTATGGTGGGGAGTGCCATTGCCCACTCTGTCAGGAGGCTTTTCGTAACTGGGTAAAGGACAAATATAAGACTGTGGAGGCACTCAATCAGGCATGGAGTACAACTTTTTGGAGTCACACTTACCAGTCTTTTGACCAGGTGGAGAGTCCGTCTCCACTGGGCGAGACTATGTTACACGGCTTAAATCTGGACTGGAAGCGCTTTGTCAGCGAACAGACCGGAGATTTTATTGCGGAGGAGATCAAGGCGATCCGTGATGCGGGATCGGATATTCCTACTACCATCAATATGATGCATGATTTTTATGGGCTCAACTATCACCAACTGGCAAAACTGATCGATGTAGTGTCCTGGGACACCTATCCGACCTGGCACAAAGAACTGGAGATCCTGACCGCTACGGACAATGGATTTTGGCATGATTTCATGCGTTCTTTGAAGAATCAGCCATACCTGATGATGGAATCCTGCCCGTCCAGCACCAACTGGCAGTCGGTCAGCAAACTGAAAAGACCGGGCATGCTGGATGCGCAATCCATGCAGGCGATCGCGCATGGATCTGACAGTGTGCTTTATTTCCAGATCCGCCAGAGCCGGGGAGCATCTGAGAAGTTCCATGGTGCTGTGATCGATCACTATGGCGGCAGGGATACCCGCGTCTTTAAAGAAGTGACCAAGGTGGGTGAGAAATTGGGAGCCATCCGCGAACTGGTCGGATCGACCACCCATGCGGATGTAGCCGTGATCTATGATATTGAGAACCGCTGGGCAATGGAAGATGCACAGGGACCTAGAAACAAGGGGCTCCACTATGTAGAAGCCGTGCAAAAGTCCTATTATGCTTTCCGCAAACTTGGCTTAAATGTAGATGTGATCAATATGGATCATGCCTTTAAGGGATACAAGATCTTAGCGGCACCAATGGCATATATGTTCCGCGAGGGCTTTGCTGAAAGAGTCCGTGATTTTGTGGCACAGGGAGGTATCTTCATTACGACTTATCATTCCGGCATTGTGGATGCGACCGACCGCTGCTATCTGGGAGCAACACCGGCAGGACTTACAGATTTGCTTGGACTGCGTCAGACCGAGATCGATGGCTTGTATGATGGAGAGACCAATCAACTGGTGCCGGAGGACCGCAGTATTTTTGCAAACCAGATCTCATACGAGAGCAAGTATCTGTGCCAGTTGATCGATGTGACCAGCGCGCGTGTGCTGATGACCTATGGCACGGATTTTTACCAGGGACAGCCGGCTGTGACTTTCCAGCCTTATGGCATGGGCTATGGCTACTATATTGGGGCGGATGTGGAGCAGTCATGCTACGACGATCTCTACAAGCGTATCGTGGAACTTTCCCGCGTGTGCAAGCCGTTTAACTACATCCCGGAGGGCGTGGAAGTGACAACGCGCAGCAGGAAGGATGCGATTATGTGATCCTGCAGAACTTTTCTGCCATGAATCAACATGTGGAACTTGGCGAGGGCGAGTTGCTTTTGGGTAGTCGGAGTGGTAAAATATCACCTTACGAGACTATTATCTTACGGAGGGAT
The DNA here is from genome assembly GCF_003478275.1 of Roseburia sp. AM51-8. Classification (NCBI taxonomy): domain Bacteria; kingdom Bacillati; phylum Bacillota; class Clostridia; order Lachnospirales; family Lachnospiraceae; genus Roseburia; species Roseburia sp. AM51-8. Next base: position 167,868 of record NZ_QUEY01000002.1, read on the forward strand.
AAAAAGTGATCTACCAGGATGTATATATAGAAAAATCTGTCCATAGAAAGGCACCGGCGGTTACCAAGATCTACAATGTGCTTATGATCATGATCACGATCTTTATGGCACTCAATTTTGTTTTTGTAGATTACAGGGTGTTTGGTATTCCCTTGATCGTTATGATCATCGCCTGCTATTTTGTGACGCAGAATACCAAGATAGATTTTGACTATACCTATACCAATGGTATTTTGGAGATCACCAAGATCAAACGTAAGACCAAGCGACAGGAGTTGATCTCCTGCGAGATGAAGGACCTGGTTGTGGTTGCCCGTTCCAAGACAGAGCCGGTACAGCCATACATCGGACGAAATATGAAGACTTACGATTGTCTTTCCCATGACCCGGCGGTTACTTATTATACGATGATCATCCGGGATCCGGATATGGGAAATGAGATCAAGGTCTTGTTTGAGCCGGGAGAGGATCTGCTGGAAGCAATGCAGCGGATCTCACCGGACAAGGTACATATATAGGCATATGAAATAAAAGCAAATGGAAGGAGAAAAAGGCATGGACGCAAAGGATTTGCGAGCAAAATTTGTAGAGATCTACGGAGACGGTGGAGATATCCGCGAGTATTTTGCACCGGGACGTGTAAATCTGATCGGAGAGCATACAGACTATAATGGAGGTCACGTTTTTCCATGTGCCCTTACCATCGGTACTTATGGTGTAGCAAGAAAGAGAGAGGACGATAAGATCCACTTCTTCTCAGCAAATCTGGAGGATTGCGAGGTTGTGGAAGTATCTTTGTCAGACCTTAGTTACCAGAAAAGTTACAGTTGGGCAAACTATCCGCTGGGCGTTGTCTGGGCATTTGACGGCAAGGGCAAGAAGATGACACAAGGCTTTGATATGGCGATCTGGGGCAATATCCCAAACGGATCCGGACTTTCTTCTTCTGCATCCTTAGAGGTATTGACCGGAACCATCCTGCGTGATCTTTATGGATTTGCTGATCTTTCTATGACAGATCTGGCTTTGATCGGTCAGTATTCTGAGAATAATTTCAATGGTTGTAACTGCGGTATCATGGATCAGTTTGCCGTTGCCATGGGCAAAAAGGATTGTGCGATCTTCCTTGATACGAGCGACCTTTCCTATGAATATGCCAAGATCGCATTGCCGGATGCCAAGATCGTCATTACCAACAGCAAGGTAAAGCATAGTCTGGTGGACGGGCAGTACAATAAGCGCCGTGAGGAATGTGCAGAAGCCTTGGCACAGTTGCAGACGGTCGTTGACATCCAGAGTCTAGGCGAATTGGATAACGAAGGCTTTGAAAAATACAAGGAAGTTATCACTGATGAAGAATGTAAAAAGCGTGCCCGCCATGCGGTTGCAGAGAACCAGCGTACCATTGAGGCAGTTGCTGCTTTAAAAGATAACGACGTAGAAAAGTTCGGCAAACTTATGAATGCATCCCATGTATCTCTGCGCGATGATTACAAGGTATCCTGCGAGGAGATCGATATCTTGGTAGATCTGGCATGGTCTATCGACGGTGTGGTTGGATCCCGTATCACCGGAGGTGGCTTTGGTGGCTGTACCGTCAGCATTGTCAAGAATGATGCAGTAGACGCTTTATGGAAAAAGTTGGTGCCGGATACAAGGAAAAGACCGGTATTGATGCAGAATTTTATGTGGTAGACATCGGCGACGGTGCCAGAAGAACCGTATAAAAAATTACATAGAAACTATAGAAATCCCGGACAGGTTCTTTGCCTTGTCCGGGATTTTTTAACTATGTGTTTACTAATCGCTCTTATGTATGAGATAGGTGGAGATCATGAGCGCCATTTTACAGATGACGGCATCATCAAACTTGCGGATATCCAGCCCGGTCAATTGCTCGATCTTGTCCAGGCGGTAGATCAGGGTATTGCGGTGGAGATAGAGATTTCTGGCGCACTCTGCAATGCTAAGACCCGAGTCCAGAAAGGTATGGATGGTGTGCAGGGTCTCATCATCAATATCCGTCAGGTGGAGCCCGTGGAAATGATCGTGCAGATATTCTTCACAGGTCTCGACCGGCAGTTGATAGACCAGTTTGCCAAGCCCCAGATCCTGCGCCCAGTGGATGTGCTCCGTATCGGAGAAAATATTGCCGATCTCCATAGCGGAGGAGATATTGAGAAAAATACCCGGCAACTGGTCTAAGGATGTGGCGATACGGTCATAGGCAAAATGCAGGGAGATCATGGCTTCTGCCTCCAGAGTGCCCTGCATATCAAAGAGCATCTGGCGCAGTGTCTCCTGGGAGGATTCCTGCGGTAACTGGCGGATGAGCGCTATATGACATTCATCGGTCTGGATCAGAGTATCCGCACCGGAGGAGAAGAACTGGGCAAAGATAGACTGCTCCATGGATGAGATCGGTTGTCTGGTCTCCATGAGGACCGGGAAAAAGTAGCCGTTCTTTTCCAGATGAAAGCGGTGGATCCCCTCAGCGATCTCCTGATCAGATAAAAGCCCCAGCAAAAGTCCGCGCAAAAAGCCCTCCTTGGATGTACTGCTGTGCCCGGCACGGAGCATATTTTTTAAGGTGATGAGCAATTCTTCATCATCGATCTGGCTATCCGTAATGGAAAAACGGATGCCTGTCTGATTTTGTATCTGGTCTAATAATTCCTCGATATTTTCTGCGCTTGTCATGATCTCTCCTCGTTCAAAATCCTCTGTATTTTTATAGATATTTTAACGTTTGTGCAAGCACTTCGTCAACCAAGTTAAAGTGACGAACATCCCTTGTTTATTTTGGTTAGTTTAACGATGACAGGTGGGAGGGGATTTCCTATAATAAGTTCATGAGTTGGCGAATAGTGCTTATACCAATCAGAAAGGAGATTTCGTATGACTTCAGTTACTGTTAATATCAATTCTATTGACAAGGTAAAGCGCTTTGTCAGTGCAATCACATCTTTTGACAATGATTTCGATCTGGTATGCGATCGTTATGTGATTGATGCAAAGTCTATCATGGGTATCTTCAGTTTGGATCTTTCCAAGAACCTGACACTGAATATCCAGAAGGATGACAATCTGGATGCTGTTTTGGCAGCCATCGATGAGTTCATCGTAAAATAATGACAGAAGATTTTTAGTATTGAAGAGAGGTTTTTATTATGGCAAGCATTTCATTAAAGAACATCAACAAAGTATATCCAAATGGATTCCATGCGGTTAAGGATTTCAACCTTGATATCGAGGACAAGGAATTTATCATTTTCGTAGGACCATCTGGATGTGGTAAGTCTACTACCCTTCGTATGGTAGCAGGTCTTGAGGATATTTCCAGCGGTGATCTTTTGATCGACGGCAAGCGTATGAATGACGTAGAGCCAAAGGATCGTGATATTGCAATGGTATTCCAGAACTACGCTTTGTATCCACATATGACCGTATATGACAACATGGCATTCGGCCTGAAACTTCGTAAATTACCAAAGGCTGAGATCGATCAAAAGGTTCGTGAAGCAGCCAAGATCCTGGATCTGGAAGGTCTCTTAGACCGTAAGCCAAAGGCTCTTTCCGGTGGACAGCGTCAGCGTGTTGCCATGGGTCGTGCGATCGTTCGTAATCCTAAGGTATTCCTTATGGATGAGCCACTCTCCAACCTGGATGCAAAACTGCGTGTGCAGATGAGAATTGAGATCTCTAAATTACATGAGAAATTAGGCGCAACCATCATCTACGTTACACATGATCAGACCGAGGCTATGACACTTGGTACCAGAATCGTTGTTATGAAGGATGGTGTTGTTCAACAGATCGATACACCACACAACTTATACAATAAGCCACAGAACTTGTTCGTTGCAGGATTTATCGGATCTCCACAGATGAACTTCATGGATGCTAAGATCGCTGTCAATGGTGAGACTGTTACAGCACAGGTGGGAGATGCTAACATCACAGTTCCGGCTGGAAAGGCAAAGGCTTTGATCGAAGGCGGATATGACGGCAAGACCGTAGTTCTCGGTATCCGTCCGGAGGATATCCATGATTCCCAGATGTTCATTGAAGCATCACCAAACAGCGTGATCGAAGCAAAGATCCGTGTATATGAATTACTTGGTGCAGAAGTTTTCCTGTATTTCGATTATGCAGGCACACAGGTTACAGCCCGTGTAGATCCAAGAACGACGGCAAAGCAGGGCGACCATATCAAGTTTGCGCTTGATATGGAGCATGCACATTTCTTTGATAAGGAAACAGAATTAGTGATTACTAACTAATCTTTTTCTTATATATCTTCCTATCTTATATGATGATACCCTCGGAGCGATCCGGGGGTATTATTATTCTACCCACAAACATAAAAAGTGTGTTATACTATAGGACAAAGCATCATGCCATAGGTGGCTGATACAGATAAGGGAGAATATTATGGAGACAATAAAATATACCGGCAAATTGCAGCGATACTTTCGGGCACCGATCTATATGATCATCTTGTTTGTTGCCGGGGATGTCCTGGTCTACCTGCAAAATATCAAGGCGGGGGCATTGGTTTCGGTCTGCATCATCATTTATGCAGCCATTGCCCTTTGGTACTACCGTACCTGTGCTGCGAGGCTGAATGAGGAGATTATCCATTTTGCGACGCATTATGGGACGGTGCAAAAGGAACTGCTGAACAAGTTTCAGATTCCTTATGCACTTATGGATTACACAGGCAAGGTCTTGTGGGTCAACGAAGAATTCGCGCGCGTGACCGGCAGGGACAAGCATTACAACAAGTCCATTACTTCTATCTTTAAGGAGATCACCCGTGAGGAGATCCAGAAAGCGGTCAATAACAATTTTTACGTGGAACTGGAATTTGGCGACCGCAAGTATGCGGCAGATATGCAGCGCCTGCAATTCCATGAAGACCAAGATGCGGATGCCATGGAGATCATGACAGAGGCAGACAATTTCAATTCTCTGATCGCACTTCTCCTGTTTGACCAGACAGAACTGGATTACTACAAAGAAGAAAACGAAAAGCAGAAATTGGTCGTCGCTTTAGTGCATATTGACAATTATGAGGAAGTCTTTGATTCGATCGAGGAAGTCAAGCGCTCTTTGCTCACGGCGATCATTGATCGAAAGGTCAATAAGTATTTCCAGAATGTAGATGCTATTGTCCGTAAACTTGACCGAGATAAGTTTATGGTACTCTTCCAGCAGCAGTATCTGGCAAAGTTGGAGGAGGACAAATTCTCCATTCTGGAGGATATCAAGTCGACCAAGGCAGGTAATGAACTGGAGATCACACTGAGTATGGGCTTTGGTATCGGTGGCAATTCCTATGTGCAGAATGCAGAGTTTGCCCGTGTAGCGATCGATCTTGCCTTAGGACGTGGCGGATCGCAGGCAGTTATCAAGAATAATGGCGATGTCTCATACTATGGTGTGCGTGGTAAGGAGATCGAGCGAAATACCCGTGTCAAGGCGCGTGTCAAAGCACAGGCTCTGCGTGAGATCATGGAGACCAGAGAGCAGATCATCATTATGGGGCATCCGATCGCTGATGTCGATTCCTTTGGTGCGGCAGTCGGTCTGTATTGCGCGGCGCGTGAAATCCGAAAGAATGCAAGGATCGTCTTAAATACCGTGACAAGTTCCCTGCGCCCACTGGTCGAGTCTTTCTCAGAGGAAGCAGGCTATCCGGCGGATATGTTTATCAATTCCGAGCAGGCAGAGGAAATGGCAGACGCACAGACGCTTGTGATCGTCGTTGATACCAATCGTCCGAGTTATACGGACTGTCCGCGTCTTTTGGAGATCAGCAAGTCCATCGTTGTATTTGACCACCATAGACAGGGAAGTGAACAGGTCGTCAATCCAATCCTTTCCTATATTGAGCCGTATGCATCTTCTGCATGTGAAATGATCGCGGAGGTTTTACAGTATTTTTCCGAAAAAGTACATTTGAAATCAAACGAGGCAGATTGTATCTATGCCGGTATTTTGATCGATACCAACAACTTTATGACAAAGACAGGTGTGCGTACCTTTGAGGCTGCGGCATATCTGCGTCGCTGCGGTGCCGAGGTTACCCGTGTGCGAAAACTTTTGCGTGAGGATATGGCAGCCTATAAGGCGAGAGCCGAGATCATCCGCCATGCCGAGGTTTACCGGGGGCTCTTTGCGATCTCCATCTGTGAATCGCAGGAGTTGGAAAGCCCTACCGTTGTAGGAGCCAAGGCAGCCAACGAACTTTTGAATATCGTAGGCATCAAGGCATCTTTTGTACTGACGGAGTTCCAGCACAAGATCTATGTGAGTTCCCGTTCGATCGATGAGATCGATGTGCAGCAGATCATGGAGCGTCTGGGCGGCGGCGGTCATCTGAATGTCGCAGGTGCACAGATCGAAAATGCCAGCGTGGAAGAAGTCAAACGCAGAATCGAAGATATTCTGGATATTATGATAGATGAAGGAGAGATCAAACTATGAAAGTGATTTTATTACAGGATGTTAAGTCTCTTGGAAAAAAGGGAGAGATCGTCAATGTAAGTGAGGGCTATGCCCGCAATATGCTTTTGCCGAAAAAGTTAGGCGTAGAAGCAAACAATAAAAATTTGAATGATCTGAAATTACAGAACCAGCATGCCGATAAAGTAGCACAGGAAAATCTGGAAGCGGCACAGGCAATGGCAAAGAAGATCGAGGACTGGCTGGTTGAGACCAAGATCAAGACAGGCGAAGGCGGAAGAACTTTTGGCTCCGTTTCTTCCAAGGAGATCTGCGCGGCAGTCAAGAGCCAGTACAATGAGACGATCGACAAGAAAAAGGTGCATTTGGAAGAACCGATCCGTGCGCAGGGCACCTATGAGGTCAAAGTAAAATTGCATCCACAGGTAACAGCAGTGATGCGCGTACACGTATCAGGAGAGTAGCATGGAAGAAGCACTGATCAAAAGAACAATGCCTAATAGTCTGGAGTCCGAACAGTCAGTTGTCGGTTCCATGATTATGGATCGTGATGCGATCCTGACGGCATCTGAAATTTTGACAAAGGATGATTTCTATCATCAGCAGTATGGCGTCTTGTTTGAAGCCATTGTAGAACTTTATAATAGCGGACAGCCGGTGGATCTGGTCACCCTGCAGAATAAGTTGCGGGAAAAGGATGTGCCGCCGGAAGTGGCCAGCCTGGAATATATCAGTGATCTGGTCGCAGCCGTGCCGGTGACGGTCAATGTGGCATCCTATGCCCAGATCGTCAAGGACAAAGCTCTGCTCCGTCAGATCATCAAGGTCAATCAGGAGATTGAAAACGATTGCTATAACGGCAAGGAGAGCGTGACGGAGATCTTGGAAAAGACAGAGCACGATATTTTTGCCTTAGTACAAAATCATGGAAATTCCGAGTATGTCCCGATCCGGCAGGTCGTTATGAATGCCATCCACAAGATCGAGCAGGCATCCAAGCAGAAGGGAACGGTTACCGGTATCCCGACCGGATTTATCGATCTGGATTATCAGACCGCCGGATTGCAGCCGTCCGATCTGATCTTGATCGCGGCGCGTCCTTCTATGGGTAAGACGGCGTTTGTTTTGAACCTGGCACAGTATGTTGCCTTTCACGAGGATCTGTGTACCGCCATATTTTCACTGGAAATGTCAAAGGAACAGTTGGTAAACCGTCTGTTCTCTTTGGAATCCCGCGTGGATGCACAGAAACTGCGTACCGGTAATCTGCAGGAGTCTGAGTGGGAAAAATTGATCGAGGGTGCTGGTATCATCGGTAATTCCCATTTGATCATTGATGACACGCCTGGTATCAGCATTTCGGAACTCCGCAGTAAGTGCCGTAAATACAAGATGGATCAGGATCTGCGTCTGATCATCATTGATTACCTGCAGTTGATGAGCGGTTCCGGTCGTTCGGAATCCAGACAGCAGGAGATTTCTGAGATTTCAAGATCCTTAAAGGCGCTTGCCAGAGAACTGAATGTGCCGGTCATTGCCCTGTCGCAGTTATCCCGTGCGGTGGAACAGCGTCCGGATCACAGACCTATGCTTTCGGATCTGCGTGAATCCGGAGCTATCGAGCAGGATGCCGATGTGGTAATGTTCATTTATCGTGATGATTATTATAATAAGGATACCGAACTCAAAAACATTTCAGAGATCATTGTAGCCAAGCAAAGAAACGGCCCGATCGGTACGATCAATCTGGCATGGTTGCCGGAATACACGAAGTTTGGCAATTTAGATCATACCCAGCAGTAAGATGTCGAAATCTTACGATTAGATTTGCTTGTCCGCCTTTCTGTAAGCGTTTATACTGGAATTATACATAGAAGAGAGCAGTATACATACAGGAAGGACTGGTTTTTTGGAAAAGGCACGTTATATGATCTCGGATGCGGCGCGCATGGTGGCATTGGAACAACATGTGCTGCGCTACTGGGAAGATGAACTGCAGTTGGATATCCCGCGCAATGAGATGGGGCATCGTTACTATACAGATGAGAACATCAAGGAAATTCTTCGTATCAAAGACCTGCGGGAAAAGGGCTATCAACTCAAAGCCATTCGCATGTATCTGAAAAAGGAAAAGCGCAACGAGGAAAAGGAGCAGGAAGCCAGAAAGAACCACGTGGATATTGATGGATTTGTCACCTTGACCTCTTCTAAAGACCTGGGGCTGGGAGAAGATATGGATGCTGAGCCTGTCGCAGATGCGGCATCGGATCCGATACATCCGGTCAGCCGGCGGGAAGACAGTCAGGTGTCTGCAGAAGCGCAGCAACAGGCACGCATCAAGATCGAGCAGTTTCAAAAACTGATGACAGAGATCGTGGCAAATGCCATGCGTGAGAATAATGACGCGCTGACGACCCATGTGGAAGAGCGCATTTTAAAAGAAATGAATTATCTGATGCAGGAGCATTATCAGTTGGAAGAAGATCATTATAGGAAATTGGACGAAGTTATCCGCAGCAGCCTAAAGCGCAAGCGGAACCGTGGTGTTAAGTGGCTGCTTCCGACCAAGAAATCAGAAAAATAGAGAAATAAAAGGGCGGCGCATGAGAGATCATAGCGTCGCCTCTTTGTGCTTACTGATTAGCCCTGTGCTTCTAAGAAGTTGTTGATCTCGTCTACCAACATATCAGGGTCAATACCGTGTACCATAGCAGCCTGCTCGATAGTCTCCATCTGAGATGATGGGCATCCCAAACAGTGCATGCCGATATTTAATAAAATTGGTGCTACATTTTCATCGATCTGTAACAATTCACCAATCATAGTTGACTTATTTACTCTAGCCATGATCCTTATCCTCCTTATTTTTGATGGTGTTATTATAATGCCTTTTTTTGCCTTTTGCAATTCCTAATCTTGTTTTTAAATAAGAACTTGTCTTTTTAAAATAATTGATTTATTATGTGGTTACAGCAGAGAGCTGAATAAACAACAAGGTGATTGGAGGAATTTATAATGGCATACGTAATTTCTGATTCATGTGTAAGTTGTGGAACATGCGAACCTGAATGTCCAGTAGGTGCTATCTCTCAGGGAGACAGCCAGTTCGAAATCGATGGATCTGCTTGTGTTGAATGTGGCACATGCGCAGGTGTTTGTCCTACAGGTGCTATCTCTCAGGAGTAATCCTTAGATAGTTACATAACACAGACAAAGCAAAGCAAAAGGCGTCCGCGTAAGCGGGCGTCTTTTTTGGGTTCTATGAAGCAGTCTACGCAACGTAGATAAAAAGAAAAGGTGGTGAATCAAAGATCCATCACCTTTTGCATTTACAGTTTCGCTAACATACCAAGAGCATCGTCCGGGATGATCAAGGTGTAGTGTTCTTTGAAGTAAGCATCCTGTCCGACAGAAAAATCTGCCTGTGAACCATACTCGGTCAGGATATTGCAGGCCTTGTTGAAATCTTCCGGTGTGTGATCGCTCTTGCTGATGATCAGATAGAAAACATCATCCGAAGGACTCTTGTATAAGGAGTTGCGTCCATGGTAAAAATCACCAAGGACATGTGACAGGCGGATCATATCATCAAGGGATGAGAATACAAACAACTTGGTGATGTCGACCGGTACGGAGATCTGGCTGGCATCCGGCAGACTGGCATCTGCGGACTTGCCGATACGGGCTGCGGCTTCTTTTGCCTTGGAAAAGAGGGACAAAATATCGTCTGCCGCGGTTGGCGGATGTGGCATGGCGTCATCATAAGAATCCATGTCAAAATCATCCGGATCCATATCCTCTGAAAAATGAGAGAACCGGGTATCCAGTTCCTCAGGGTATTCCACCTTGGTCACTATCAATAAAATGGAGTCAGCGGTAAGTGGAACGGCCTCGATCATCAGAGGAATGTCCTCCGCATCAAAGCCGAATTCGTAAGAGGCTTTCTCCATCATCTCGCGAAAAAGAGATTTGGCTTTCTCTGTGCCATAAGCGAGTTCACTTAATTTTAAGTGCCTGCTATCGAGATCTTCTCTGGTAAGGGTGCAGCGAATCTGGTTATCGTTTACTTTTTCAATTTTCATAAGATCACATCCTTTACAGAAAATTAGGTAAACTTATACCTATACACATTATAAACAATGAAAAATACAAAGTAAAGAAAGCAAAGTATTAAAAATGTCTAAAAATGTTAAAAAAGTATAAACAATGTAGAAATGTCTTGCGTTTCAAAAAGGAATTTGCTATAAAATATGCAAGAGATGCTTTTCCGGTTCTAGGGAGGAGCATATGAATGTCATATTTTCTATCTGATCGCTACGAGACGCAGGACGTTTTGTATGAGACGTCGCATACGCGGGTAGTGCTTGTCAGAGCATTAGATACCGGTGATTTACATGTTATCAAGGGTATTAGAAAGGACCCGACTACACCGGAACATTTTTTTCTTGAAGCAAGTCTGCTACAGGATCTGAGTCATCCTGGAATTCCCATTCTACTTGAAACAGAAGAAGATGAATCATATTTCTATATCGTAGAAGAATATATTTATGGAGATTCCTTAGATCAGTATTTGCTTTATCATCAAAACATTTCCCAGGATACATTTTTACAATTTGCCATGCAGTTATGTGAGATCATAAGATATCTGCATACGCATGATCCATATCCTATTTTACATTTGGATCTGAAGCCGGATCATATTATAGTATGTGGCAATCAGTTGAAATTAATCGACTTTGGCAATGCAAAGATTCTTACCAGTTCGGGAAATGATTTCCAAAATTTTGGAACAAAAAATATGCTGCACCGGAGCAAAAGCATGGTGGTGCGGTGGATCAAAGAACCGATATATACGGTCTGGGCAAAATCTTTTCTTATATGCTTTTATTTTTGCCAATGCAAAAACGTTTGCGGTTCCTTGGACTTGTCACCCGGATGCTTCGTTATGACAAAGGCAGGCGCATCACAGACATAAGTCGCGTGCAGGATCATCTGCAAAGGGTGTGGCAGAAAAACAAAAAAGAAAAGAAGAACAAAAAGCATCTCTTAAATCGTATCGCTGTTGTAGGAAGTGAGAGTGGTGTGGGGGCGACACACGTGGCTGTGGCACTGGTCTGTTATTTGAACCGGGCGGGGTTTTACGCGTATTATAGGAATGAAACAGAAGCGCCGACACTCGAACGCATGCTGCAATACAATATGGCTTGTATAGGACAGGATGGAATGATATATCACGAATTTTTCCGGGGCTATCTGGATGATGGACCGGCACTCGCCAAGGGCGAACCTCCCTATGGGATACAGGTCATAGACTGTGGATGCAGGACAGACGTCACGGCAGGTGCGACTATCTATGTCTGTAGTGGCAGAGTCTGGCAGAGACAAGAAAAGGTATTGGCGGAAAACATGATCCTCGTGGGAAATCATTTCTCACGGCAGGAAGCCGGGCAGTATGCAAGGGTGCAAAAGAAACGTATGTATTTGTTTCCATGGCAGAAAAATCCGTTTCATACGACACTGGCGGTACAAAGACTTTTTTCAAAAATGATAGAGAGGGAGTTGTTATGTGAAAAAAAGAAGCAGGCAGATGCCTAAAAAAGTAATGGGGTTCTTTGGCACAAGGGAGGGAGCGGGCTGTACGCATATGGCGCTGAGCGTAGCAAATTATCTGCACTCAGTGGAAAAGTGGGAGGTAATGTACTTGGAATTGGGGGATTTCAGTCATTTATATCCCATGTTTTCGGACCGAGTCGTAGAGAAAAGCGGCGATATCCTCTATGCCTATCAAGGGGTATTCTATCTGATCTGTCCCAAGGAGAAAGAGGCTTTACGCCTATTGGATGCTTTCGACGGGATGATGGTCATTGACTTTGGCAGATTCGCAAAGGAAAATCCACTTTTGGAAAGCAGATGTCAGCGCAGAGTTCTTATGGGCGGCTTACAGCCATGGGAACGCGAGGCTTATGCGACATGTATTGAAAAAAATAAAAAGAAAAGCGACATGGCGCAAATGGAATACTATAGCAGGCATGTAAATAGAAAGTCGCAGGTCTCATTTGCAAAAGAAAACGGCGTGTGGGTCAGACCCATGCCGGACATAGCAGATCCTTTTTCGTTGGAGGAAAAAGATATTTACTATTTGAAACAGTGGTTACAGAAGTGATCACACAAGAAGGAGGAGGTAAAGCACCGAACGAATAAGCAAATGACAAAATGTTGTTATCCTTATATTTGAAAGGAAACAAGAATGCTAATACAGTAAACACGAAAAAAGATGAGGGCGTATCTGATAAAGAGGTGCGCCCTATTTGTTATGTGGCTTTTCTTGGCAGATGACATAGCACGACAAGATGTGCTATAATGAATGCAAATTTGCACACAAATGACCATTGGAGGGTAGAATGGACAAAAGAGATAGAAGAAAAGTGGGCGGCGGCAGCCGGAAACATGAGCGAAAGAACCAACAGATACCGAATCATATTTATCTGCTCGCAATCGCCTTTCTACTTTTGGTCGTCGTGGGGATGATCTTTGTTATCCGCAGATACACGCCGACCAAGGAGCATATGAGTCTGAGCGATTACTTTACTTTGACCGAGGAAAATCAGGCAGCCGTTATCTTAAATGGCGAATATAAAGAAGTCTCGGACAGCGATGATGCGATCTATGCCATTGCGACAGACCAGGGCATTTATCTGGAGATCAGTTTCTTAAAATCCAATCTGGATGACGGCTATGTTTACGATACGACGGAGGGAGTCCTGCGTTATGTGACAGATCAGGATGTGGTCTCTGCTTCCTTAAACAGTGATGCCTACACGGTAGGAAAGTCCAGAGAATCTCTGGGCAAAGACGTTGTTGTTTCACAAAATGGCGCTTACTTTGTGTCAGCGGATTTTGTCAAATTATATACCGATATGTCCTTTGAACTTTTTGACAGTCCAAACCGCGTCGTGATCGAGACGGCAGGCTATGAGAAAAAGGTTGCAAGCCTCAAACGTGATGCAGCACTGCGCCGTTTCGGCGGAGTCAAGAGCAAGATCTTAAAGGATGCGAAAAAGGGCGATCAGTTGACGATCTTGGAAAACTATGGCAAATGGAGCCATGTGCTGACAGAGGATGGTGTTCTGGCTTGTGTCCAGAACAGGCGCTTATCCAAGTCGGAAAAGCAGACGGTAGAGGCGACGCTGCCGGAGCGTACTTACAATCATATCACCGTCAAGGATCCGATCGTTATGGGCTGGCATCAGGTGACATCCCAGTCTGCCAACAGCGGCGTGTCACAGGTGGTGGCGGGCACAGGCCTCAATGTCATTTCACCGACCTGGTTCTCGCTCAGCGACAATCTGGGCAATATCAAGAGTCTTGCCAGCAGCGATTATGTGACTTATTGCCACCAGAACAACATTCAGGTATGGGGCTTAGTCAGCAATCTGGAAAATAAAAATGTCGACACGACAACGGTACTGAATACGACTTCCTACCGGGATAGTCTGGTCAACAACCTGATCACACAGGCGATTTCCTATGATCTGGACGGTATCAATGTCGATATGGAGGCGCTCAGTGTTTCTGCCAAGGATGGCTATATTGAGTTTATCAAGGAATTGTCCATCAAGTGCGAAAAGAATGACATTATCTTATCGGTAGACAACTACGTGCCTTCCGCATCCACTGCTTTTTATAATAGAAGCGTGCAGGCAGACTATGCAGATTATATTGCGGTCATGGCATATGATGAGCATTATGTCGGTGGTGATGAGGCGGGATCCGTCGCATCCATCGGTTTTGTGGAAAAAGGTGTAGCGGATACTCTGGAAGAAGTACCGGCAGATCAGATCATCTTAGGCATGCCTTTCTATGCCAGAGTGTGGGCGCAGTCCGATAGCGGTCTGACCAGTTCGGCATACGGTATGGAAGATATGCAGTCTTTCCTCAATCGCAATCAGGCAACGAGCACCTGGTCAGAGGAAGCAGGTCAGTATTATGCCGAATTTACGGAAGGTGACACGACCTATATGGCATGGATCGAGGATGCGACTTCACTTTCCAAGAAGTTAGACGTCATGAAAGAAAATAAACTGGCAGGTGCATCCTTCTGGAAACTTGGCTTCGAGACAAAGGATACCTGGCAGACAATAAAGACTTACTTTAAATAAAGCCAAACAGACTGTCATTACATATTTCTATTTTTGACACCATATATTATAAAAAACACGTGGTGATCTTATGAAACGAAAAATAGAAATGGTGATGGCAGTCTTTTTTATTGCGATCAGTCTCTTAGCAAGTGTCTGGGGCGTGTCGGTCGTTTCTGCAAAAAAGACGGCAAGCCACCTGAAAGTAGTGATCGACCCGGGGCATGGCGGCAGTGATCCGGGTAAAGTGGCGGTGGACGGATCTCTGGAAAAAGACATCAATCTGGCGATCGCACAGAAACTGGGGGCATATCTGGAAAAGCAGGGCGTGGAGGTCTATTACACAAGGGAGAGTGACTGCGAACTCTGCACCGAGTCCGGGGGCAGCAAAAAGGCAAAAGATTTACAAAAGCGCTGTCAGATCGTAGAAAATGTAGACCCGGATGTGACCATCAGCATCCACCAGAATTCTTATAGCGATGCCGGGATCTCCGGCGCGCAGGTCTTTTATTACAGTACCTCAGAAAAGAGCAGGCTCTTGGCGGAGCAGTTACAGGAGAAACTGATATCCATGGTCGATCCGACCAACCACAGGGCAGCCAAGGCAAACGATTCCTATTATATGCTGCGTAAGACCGTCAGTCCGACCGTGATCGTGGAATGTGGTTTTTTAAGCAATGAGAAGGAGTGTAAGAAACTACAGGAAGAAAAGTATCAGGACAAGATCGTGGAGGCGATCTATCAGGGAATTGTGACATTTGCACAGATGCAGGAGAGCAACTAGCGTTTTTAGTTGTGTAATTTACGAAAAGTGTTATAATGAGGACTATGAAAACGAAAGTATTTGTGGCTAGAGACAATCAGATAGAAGAAGCGGAACTCAAGGAAGCCTCTGCGGTCATTCGTAGCGGCGGCTTAGTCGCCTTTCCTACGGAAACGGTGTATGGATTGGGCGGTGATGCGACAAATCCGGAGGCTTCCCGCAAGATATATGCAGCAAAGGGTCGTCCGTCGGATAACCCTTTGATTGTTCATATAGCAGATTTTTCACAGTTGGAGGATATCGTGGCAGAGGTGCCACAGGAGGCGAGAGACTTAGCGGAGGCTTTTTGGCCGGGACCGCTTACCATGATCCTGCGCAAGAATGAGGTCATTCCTTATGAGACGACAGGAGGTCTGGATACGGTTGCCATCCGTATGCCGTCCCATCCGGTCGCCCGCAGGTTTTTACAAGACAGCGGTTGTATGATCGCAGCGCCGAGCGCCAACACATCCGGTCGCCCGAGTCCGACAACGGCACAGCATGTGTGGGAGGACTTACAGGGCAAGATCGAAGTCCTTTTGGATGGTGGACCGGTCGGTATCGGCATTGAGTCTACTATCGTGGATCTTTCCGAGGACCAGCCCATGATCTTACGACCGGGCTTTATTACCCAGGAGATGTTATCTCAGGTCTTGGGGCAGGTCGGTATGGATCCGGGCATTGCATCGGAAAACAGCAAGAAGCCGCCAAAGGCACCGGGCATGCGTTACCGCCATTATGCACCAAAGGCAGACCTTACCTTGGTCGAGGGACATATGGATCAGGTGATCGCAAAGATCAACGCACTGACCGAGGAGGCCCAGGTCAAGGGACAGTCCGTTGGCGTATTGGCAACAGCGGAAAATCAGGATGCTTATATAGCGGATCATGTGATCGTGATCGGACAGCGGGAGGATGAAGCGGAGATCGCAAGACACCTCTTTGATGTCTTACGTCAGTTTGATACGCTTGGTGTAGATGTTATATATTCAGAGAGTTTTGCGGCTGCCGGAGTGGGACAGGCGATCATGAACCGATTGCTGAAAGCGGCAGGGCATAAACGGATTTTTGTATAAGGGAACTTTTTGGGAGAAGAAGTAACTATGGAAGAAATAAAACGTGTGATCTTTGCCGCGGGCAGTGGAACATCCCGCGCACCCATGGCGGCAGCGATCATGAAGCAGATGACGGAGGGAAAAGATATCGATGTCTTAGCAAGAGGAGATGTCGTTTTATTCCCGGAACCGATGAATCAAAAGACGGAGGCAGTGCTGATCAGCAATGGCATTGCACCGGATAATTTTGCGGCAGAGCAGTTGACAGCGGCAGACATCGTGCCGGGCACACTGATCCTGACCATGGATGAGGCACAGCGCGTCAAGGTGATCGAGGAGATCGAGGGGGCAGATGAGGATAATACCTTTGTCTTATCGACCTATGTGGGAGATGAGATCGAGGTCGTCGATCCTTATGGGGCATCCTTACAGACCTATGGCTTATGCTTTGAAGTGCTGAAAAAGTCCATCGAAAAGTTATTGGCAAAGTTAGAGACAGATGATAAAGGGGGAGCATCATGAGTGACAAAAGACAGGATTATATCAGTTGGGACGAATATTTTATGGGCGTAGCCATGTTATCGGCTATGCGGTCCAAGGATCCGCACACGCAGGTGGGAGCCTGCATTGTCAGCGACGATCATAAGATCCTATCTATGGGGTACAATGGATTTCCTATGGGATGTTCGGATGACGATTTTCCTTGGTGTCGTGAGGGAGAGCCTTACGATAACAAGTATTTTTATACGACACACAGTGAACTGAATGCCATTCTAAACTATCGTGGGGGCAGTTTGGAAGGGGCTACTTTATATGTATCACTGTTTCCTTGTAATGAGTGTGCCAAAGCCATCATACAGTCCGGCATCCGCCGCATTGTCTATGATCAGGACAAATATGAGCACACGCCTGCCGTCATGGCATCCAAGCGTATGCTGCGTGCCGCAGGGGTAGAGTTCTATAAGTATGAACATACAGGACGCGAGATCACGATCTCGTTATAGTTTTTAGGAGAAGATTTGAGAAAAAAAGAAAGCAATGAGGTGGCAAATGCTCTGGTTCTGATCGTCCAGATCGGCGTGACTATGTTAGTACCTATTTTGTTGTGTGCGATCGGTGGCGCATGGCTGGATCATAAGTTGGGAACCAGATGGATTAGTGTATTGGGGTTTGTTCTAGGGGCGATAGCTGGTTTTCAGAATGTCTATCGTCTGGTCAAGAAATATCTAAAAGACACAAAATCCCCGGGTCAATTGCAAAGAGAAAAAGAAGAACAGGAAAAGGCATCATATGATCAAAGCATTAAAGAGACTGAATGAGGCTCTGCCGGGACTGCTCCTTGGCATTGCCATATATGGACTGATCGTAGAATTTGCCGGTGTGTGGTTTGTTTCCGACAAGCTGCGCTATACATCGGGCTTGTGGATCGGCATCGCCTGCGCTATGGGCATGGGAATCCATCTGGCCATGGTGATCGAGGAAGCGGTGCGCATGGGAGATACTGGAACCAAGCGCTTATCCTTTAAGTCTGTTCTGCGCTATCTGGTTGTGGTATTTGTATTTTTTATCATGATGTATTTTCACCTGGGTAATCTGGTGAGTGCATTTATAGGAGTTTTGGGGCTAAAGGTGAGTGCATATGTACAACCTTTTATGCATAAAATGATTTTTAAGGACATTGCGCCGGAAGAATCAACGAATGAACAGGAAGAGGAGGTGAAATTGTGAATGAAGCAATTCTAATGTCGGCTTCTGCTGATAACATTGACTTTATGATACATGGCTTGTTCTCATTTCAGTTATTTGGACAAGAAGTATGGATCACCACATCCCATGTATGTATTGCCATTGTTATGCTTGTGCTTGTGATCTTTTCTATTGTAGCCAATCGAAAAATAGCACATGCTACAGAAGTGCCTGATACCTTTCAGAACGTTCTGGAACTGATGGTAGAAAAATTGTCCGGTATCGTGGAAAACAACATGGGTTCCCACGCACCAAAGTTTACGAATTATATCTGTACGATCTTCGTATTTATATTGTTCAGTAACATATCCGGACTGTTTGGACTCAGACCGCCAACCGCGGACTATGGAACCACATTTGCCCTTGGTATCATTACGTTTGCACTGATTCACATCACAAAATGGAGACACCAGTCCTTCAAGAGGATCTGGGTTGACATGTGTTCTCCATTACCGCCGTGGTTTCCACTATGGCTGCCGATCAACTTGATCAGCGAGATCGCAGTGCCGATTTCCTTATCACTGCGTTTGTTTGCGAATGTATTGTCAGGAACCGTAATGATGGCCCTGGTTTACGGTCTGTTGGCGAAGATTGCATATGTCTGGCCTGCTGTATTACATGTCTATTTTGACCTGTTTTCCGGAGCCATTCAGACATACGTTTTCTGTATGCTTACCATGACATACATCACACAGTCCTATGGGGACGAAGAATAATTTATATTTCATATTAGGAGGAAAGAATTATGAATATCACAGGAGAAGATTTGATTTTAGCATGTTCCGCAATTGGTGCAGGTCTGGCAGTTATCGCCGGTATCGGACCTGGTATTGGACAGGGTATTGCAGCAGGTTACGGTGCAGCAGCCGTGGGTAGAAACCCGGGCGCACAGGGAAAGATCATGTCAACCATGTTACTTGGACAAGCAGTTGCCGAGACAACAGGTCTGTATGGACTTCTTGTTGCCATGCTCTTACTTTTCGTAAAACCATTAGTAGGCTAATGCGTGTAGTTTGGAATTTCCCGGGAAAGGAGGAACTACAGGAAAGTTATGACAAGATTATTTGACTTAGATTTTCAGTTGCTGTTTGACTCTGTTTCACTCGGCATTTCTGTCTTCTTTCTATTCCTGATCATGTCGTATTTTCTGTTCAATCCGGTAAGAAAACTCTTGCAGGATCGACAGGAAAAGATCCGTCAGGATATTGCCAGTGCGGCGCAGGATAAAGAAGACTCCGCCAAAGTCAAAGCAGAGTACGAAAAGCGTTTAAAGGATGTTGATAAAGAGGCTGAGACAATTCTTTCAGAAGCCAGACAAAAGGCGCTAAAGAACGAAGCCAAGATCATAGCGGATGCCAAAGAGGAAGCGGCACGTATTATTGCAAGAGCCGGAGAAGAAGCGGCTCTGGAGAAGAAGCGTGCAGCGGATGAGATGAAGCAGGAGATGATCTCCATCGCTTCTGTCATGGCTGGCAAGGTCGTGGCTGCCAATATAGACACCACGATTCAGAATGAATTGGTGGAAGAAACGCTAAAGGAAATGGGTGATGCTACATGGCAAAGTTAGTTTCAAATGTGTATGGTGAAGCATTGTTTGAACTGGCAATGGAGCAGGACCGTCTGGATGCCTATCTGGAGGAGAGCCAGGGAGTTCTTGATGTCCTTAGGGACAATCAGGAATTTAGTCAGATGATGACTCATCCCAACATCATAAAAGAAGAAAAATTGCAGATGGTAGAGACTGTTTTAAGGGCAGGATTTCCGATGAGATGGTCGGGCTGATGCGGATGATCGTGGAGAAGGATCATTTTGCAAAGATGCCGGAGGTATTGACCTTCTTTATCGACAAGGCATTGGAAGAAAAGAAAATCGGGATCGCCTATGTAACGACACCGATGGAAGTTACCGATGCCCAGAAAAAGCAGATCGAGGACCGTTTGCTAGAGACCACTGCATACCAGTCATTTCGTATGCATTATGCGGTGGATGCCGACCTGATCGGCGGGATGGTAATCCGTATTGGGGATCGCGTTGTGGACAGCAGTGTGCGCACCAAGATCTCAGAACTATCGAGAGAATTATCCAAAATACAGTTGAAAGTAGGTGAAAGCGCTTCATGAATTTAAAACCAGAAGAAATCAGCTCTGTGATCAAGGAGCAAATGAAAAGATATGCAGCGCAGCTTCAAGTGGCAGACGTCGGCACCGTTATACAGGTGGCAGACGGTATTGCACGTATACATGGATTGGAAAATGCCATGCAGGGAGAACTTTTAGAGTTCCCTGGAGAAGTGTATGGTATGGTACTCAACCTCGAGGAAGACAATGTCGGTGCGGTTCTGCTTGGCAATAACCGCAATATCAATGAGGGAGATACCGTAAAGACAACAGGACGTGTAGTAGAAGTGCCGGTTGGAGATGCAATGTTAGGACGTGTCGTCAATGCGCTGGGACAGCCAATCGATGGCAAGGGACCGATCGAGACAGACAAGTTCCGACAGATCGAACGTGTGGCATCCGGCGTTATTTCCAGAAAGTCCGTTGATACCCCATTACAGACAGGTATCAAGGCGATCGATTCCATGATCCCGATCGGACGTGGACAGAGAGAGTTGATCATTGGTGACCGTCAGACAGGTAAGACCGCCATCGCGATCGATACGATCATCAACCAAAAGGGACAGAACGTCAAATGTATTTATGTAGCCATCGGGCAAAAGGCATCTACCGTTGCTACGATCGTAAATACCCTGGAAGAATTCGGTGCTATGTCTTATACCACGGTAGTTGCGTCTACCGCCAGTGAGTTGGCACCGCTACAGTATATTGCTCCGTACGCAGGATGTGCGATCGGAGAAGAATGGATGGAAAACGGAGAGGATGTGCTTGTTGTTTATGATGATTTGAGCAAGCATGCAACGGCATACCGTACCCTTTCTTTGCTGCTCCGTCGTCCACCAGGACGTGAGGCTTATCCGGGAGACGTATTCTATCTGCATTCCAGACTTTTGGAGCGTGCAGCACGTTTGAATGATTCTCTTGGCGGCGGATCACTGACAGCCCTGCCGATCATTGAGACGCAGGCGGGCGATGTATCTGCTTATATTCCGACCAATGTTATCTCGATCACAGATGGTCAGATCTATCTGGAGACCGAAGCCTTCAACGCAGGTTTCAGACCGGCGATCAATGCCGGACTTTCCGTATCCCGTGTTGGTGGTTCCGCACAGATCAAGGCGATGAAAAAGATCGCAGCCCCGATCCGTGTGGAGTTGGCACAGTACAGAGAACTGGCGTCTTTTGCACAGTTTGGTTCGGAACTCGATGCAGACACGACAGAGAAGCTGGCACAGGGTGAGCGTATTCAGGAAATGTTAAAGCAGCCGCAATACAAGCCGATGCCGGTAGAATATCAGATCATGATCATATATGCGGCAACCAAGAAATATCTTTTGGATATTCCGGTCGAGGATGTACTGCCGTTTGAGGCAGCCCTCTTTGCGTATGTGGATACCAAATATCCGGAGATACCGGAATCCATCCGCACCGAAAAAGTGCTGACAGAGGATACCGAAAAGGCGCTTATTCAGGCGATTGAGGAATGTAAGAAAAGCTATAAATAGCAAAGGCGGTGAGATGAAATGGCCTCAATGAGGGACATTAAAAGAAGAAAAACAAGTATTTCAAGTACGCAACAGATCACAAAAGCCATGAAACTTGTATCTACCGTAAAACTCCAAAAAGCCAAGAATAAGGCAGAAGAAACGACACCTTACTTCCGGTATATGTATCAGACAGTGTGTTCCATGCTGGCAAAGGCAGGGAATATCGATCATCCCTATTTGCGGGAGAGCGCGTCGGATCAAAAGGGAATCATTGTGATCACATCCAACCGTGGTCTTGCAGGCGGCTACAATTCCAATATCATCCGTCTGATCACGGGCAGTGACATCCCGCTGGAGAGCGCAAAGATCTACACAGTGGGGCGCAAGGGGCAGGAGGCTCTGGCGCGCAAAGGCTATCACATGGAGTCCGACTATTCGGATGTCATGGAGGCTCCTACTTATGAGGATGCGCAGGCGATCAGTAAGGAAGTCTTAAGTGCCTATGCAAAAGGCGAGATCGGTGAGATCTACTTAGCATATACACATTTCAAGAATACAGTCAGCCATGAGCCGACCCTGCTTCGTTTGTTACCGGTACAGGTAAAGGAAGAAGATCTTGCAGCAAATGACGCGGACCTTCTCATGAATTTTGAACCAAATGAAGAAGAGGCTCTGGATATGATCATTCCAAAGTACATTACCAGTCTGATCTACGGCGCGCTGGTTGAGGCGGTAGCCAGTGAGAACGGTGCGCGTATGCAGGCGATGGACTCAGCGACCAGCAATGCTGAGGATATGATCAACGACTTATCACTGAAATATAACCGTGCAAGACAGGGTTCCATCACACAGGAACTGACAGAGATCATTGCCGGTGCGGAAGCCATTTCCTAATCTTTACCAAGGGAGAAGGCAAAAACAAAGTTTTGATGAATTAGGAGTGACAAATATGGCGAAAGAAAATATAGGAAAGATCACTCAGATCATTGGTGCGGTACTTGATATCAAGTTCTCCGAAGGCGAACTGCCGGAGATCAATGATGCTATCAATATCCCAACAAAAGATGGCGGGAAATTGGTAGTCGAAGTAGCCCAGCATCTGGGAGACGATACTGTGCGTTGTATTGCCATGGGAACGACCGACGGATTGGTACGTGGAATGGAGGCACACGCTACGGGGGCACCGATCAGTGTTCCGGTTGGCGAGCAGACCTTAGGACGTATCTTTAACGTATTGGGCGAGCCTATCGACGAGATTGATGCACCGCAGGACGTGGAATATATGCCGATCCACAGAAAGGCACCTGCTTTTGAGGAGCAGGCAACTTCCACAGAAATGTTGGAGACCGGTATCAAGGTCGTAGATCTGCTCTGTCCTTATCAAAAGGGTGGAAAGATCGGACTCTTTGGTGGTGCCGGTGTAGGAAAGACGGTACTTATCCAGGAGTTGATTCATAATATCGCTACCGAGCACGGTGGATATTCTGTATTTACCGGTGTAGGAGAGCGTACCAGAGAGGGAAATGACCTCTACTATGAAATGAAAGAATCCGGGGTTATCGACAAGACCTGCATGGTCTTTGGACAGATGAATGAGCCACCTGGAGCAAGAATGCGTGTCGGTCTGACCGGTCTTACCATGGCAGAATATTTCCGTGATAAGGGTGGCAAGGATGTATTGCTCTTTATTGACAATATCTTCCGTTTCACCCAGGCTGGTTCTGAGGTGTCCGCCCTTTTGGGACGTATGCCGTCAGCCGTAGGTTACCAGCCGACCCTGCAGACAGAAATGGGCGCTTTACAGGAGCGTATTACATCAACCAAGAGCGGATCCATCACATCTGTGCAGGCAGTATATGTGCCGGCGGATGACTTGACAGACCCGGCTCCGGCAACCACGTTTGCCCATCTGGATGCCACCACGGTATTGGAGAGATCCATTGCCGAACTTGGTATTTATCCGGCAGTAGACCCATTGGCATCTACTTCCCGTATTCTGGATCCTCGTATCGTAGGACAGGAGCATTTTGAGGTAGCGCGTGGCGTGCAGGAGATCTTACAGAAGTACAAGGAATTACAGGATATCATCGCGATCCTTGGTATGGATGAATTGTCAGAAGATGACAAGTTGGTTGTCAGCCGTGCCAGAAAGATCCAGAGATTCCTGTCACAGCCATTCTTCGTAGCGGGACAGTTTACCGGATTGGAAGGAAAATACGTGCCGATTGCAGAAACCATCCGCGGATTTAGAGAGATCCTGGAAGGCAAGCATGATGATGTGCCGGAAGGACATTTCCTGAATGCAGGAACCATTGATGAAGTACGCGCCCGGATGCAGTAAGGGAGGCGACTATGGCAGATAATTTGTTTCAAGTCGAGATCATAACGCCTGACCGCATTTTTTATAGGGGGCAGGCAAGCATGATCGAGTTTACAACGACCGAGGGAGAAATCGGTGTTTTTAAGGATCACATTCCGCTGACGACAGTTCTGGCACCGGGGATCGTGACGATCACGGAGGCAGACGGCGCAAAGAAGGCCGTGGTGCATGCCGGATTTGCGGAGATCTTGGGGGAGAAGGTAACACTTCTTGCCGAGGTGGCTGAATGGCCGGAAGAGATTGATCTGGAACGTGCGAGAAAGGCGGAAGACCGGGCAAGGGAACGTCTGAATCGCAAGGATGCTGATCTGGATGTCGCGCGGGCAGAACTGGCATTAAAGCGGGCGCTGGCGCGCCAGGATATTTTGGCATAAGAATTGACCCACCATGGAGTCGCGATCTCATGCGGCTTTCTATTGGTGGGTTTATTTTTGACAAGAATTACGCTATACTAATACACTGAATGTAGACTTTTGTTGCGCAGAAGAAAAGTCACATAGAAAACCTGGTGGATATATAAGAAAAGATAGGAAGATAATGAAAGAAATTACAATAAAACTGAAAGGGAGAGATTCCTGGATCTCCGTGATCCTGGGAATCTATGGTGCCCTAGGTGCCTTTATTTCTCTTTCGCGGGAAGCAACCATAGACAACAGCCCGGATATTGATCTGGAGAGTCAGATCATGTTATATACGCGGACCATGTACCGGTCTTTTTCGTCCAATCGTCTGCGGACTTTTTTATTTGCACTTGTGATCGGCATACTGGTCTATATGGTCCTGCAATTCAGCCGAACTTATAAAGAACGTCTGGCAGATCTCTTATTCAGTCTTCTGTTTGCGTCAGGGCAGTTGGTTGCCATGATCTTTAAGAAGTGGGGCGGCTGGTACGCCATGATGGATGCCATGGAGGAGAGCGGCGTGGCAGAGATCCAGATGTACCGCATTTTCTTGAAGTGGTCTGCCTACGTTCTGATCTCCTATTTTATCGTGGCTGCCATGATGCATTTCTTCCGAAATTTTGCGGAGCAACAGGAGATCAGAGGACAAGCGGGACGAAAGATCCCACCGGTATTGCAGATTCTTTTGATGGCAGTCTGTATGTTTGTGGCGTGGCTTCCGTATTTTATTTATTTCTACCCGGGAACCAGCAACGAAGATACGGTCATTATGATCATGGAGTATAACGAGATCCCGTCTTATATCCAGACCATGTCAGCGGTGCAGGCGGATGATATCTTCATCACAAATCATCATCCTTATATCCTGACGCTGGTGTTTTCTTGGTTTATTAAATTAGGATTGCATTTTGGAGACATCTGTATTGGCGTGGCAGCCTATGTTATCTTGCAGATGATTGCGCTGTCACTGGTATTTGCCGGATGTCTGTATTATATCCGCACTTGTGGCGTGACGACAAAGCGCATGATCGGAGCCCTGCTGATACTGATTTTCTTACCGATCTTTCCTATGTATGCCATCTGTATGCTAAAGGATACGGTCTATGCCACCTTTTGTCTGATCTTTATTATGATGATGCACTATGTGGCAAGGACAAAGGGACAGGCTTTCCGCAAGGTCTGGTTTGATCTGGCAATGTTTGCCGTAGCCTGTATGATGGTTTTGACCAAGGTATATGCAATGTACATTTTGCTGATCGTTGGCGTGGTATATCTGGTCAAATATCGACGGACTTTTGCCCAGATCATCGCGTCGGTTATCCTGCCGGTTATCTTATATAAGGTGGTATTCTGCGGCATCCTGCTTCCGGCACTGAATGTAGCACCGGGAGGCATCCAGGAGGCGCTGTCCGTGCCGTTTCAGCAGACGGCGCGCTATGTCACGGAATACGGCGACCAGGTGACAGCGGCAGAAAAGAAAGCCATCAATAAGGTGCTCCCTTACAAAAAACTGGCAAAGAAGTACAACCCGGAACTTTCGGATCCGGTCAAGAAATATTACAATCAGGAAGCGACAAAGCAGGATCTTAAGAATTATTTTAAGGTCTGGTGGCAGATGTTCCTAAAGCACCCGGAAGTCTATGTGGAGTCCGTGTTGCATAATACCTATCAGTATTATGACATCAATAAGATTTCCAGCCTGGTGTATTATAAGTTTAATGATTATCTGCAATTGCACGATAAAGAAGGGCAATATACCTATCTTTATGTGGAGAACACAGAAGAGTATCTGGAACAGCGCTACGCGATCAACCAATTGGTTCTTTTTTCGGAAAAAGTGCCAATCGTGAATATCTTTGCCTCGATCGGATTGTGGCCGTGGCTGTTTTTGTTTGCCCTGCTCTACAATCTGAAATGGAAGAAAAAAGAAGTGCAGGCGCTGCTTCTGGTGCCACTGATTACGATCGCAGTCTGTATGGTGTCGCCGGACAATGGAAATACACGTTATGTGATGCCGCTTTTATATACACTGCCGTTTTTGATCCCTTTGGAACTTCTGCCGGCAAAGGCAGATGATAAAAAGGGCATGGAAACAGCGGAAATAGCAGAAGATCAGGCATAGCCTGGGAGGAAAATACAATGGATATGGAGAGACGACTTGAGGTGGAAAGCCTCACGAGAGAATTACAGGTCTTAGAACGGGAAGAACAAGAGTTAAGAGAAAAGATCGACATGATCGCGATCAAGAAGGGCGATCTGCTCAAAAGGATTGCAGATTATTCGGATGAAAAATACGAGCAGGATGCACTGACACGCTTGTATGAGCAGAGAAGGGGCAAGTAATGCAACAAAAGACAGAGAGAAAACTTGTCTGGACTAATACAGCCGTAGTATGTCTGGTCGCCCTTTTGTGTTGCTTTTGTGGGGCAGTGCTTTTCCGGGCATCAAGATCGGTTATGGGATTTTTGACATTTCGGGGGAGCAGACCGGATTACAGATCATTTTTGCCGGAACTAGATTTTTCCTGGCAGGAATCATGGCGGTGGTGATCGGAAGTTTTGCCCATAAACGTCCGCTTTTCCCAAAGAAAACGTCCTGGTTGCCGATCCTGCATCTGAGCCTTTTACAGACGACTCTGCAATATTTTTTCTTTTATATCGGCCTGGGAAAGACCAGTGGCGTCAAGGCATCCATTATCGAGGCTTTGAATGTCTTTGTGGCATTGTTTGTGGCATGCCTTCTTTTTAAACAGGAAAAATAAACAAAATAAAATTAATTGGATCTATCCTTGGATTTGCAGGAGTCTTTCTTGTAGAGATCTGGGGAAGCCGGGGGACGGGAAGCAGTCTGGGTGGTATTGGCATAGGAGAGATCTGTGTCTTTATCTCCACGGTCGCTTATGCTTTTTCTTCGGTCTATCTGCGGAAGTATTCCGAACAGGAAGAACCTTTTGTATTAAGCGGATATCAATTTATCGTGGGCGGGATCACATTGATCCTTCTGGGATTTTTGATGTGCATCTTCCTGCCGGCGAGTCTGGGATCCGGCTATGCGGCTATGACGACAGGACAGGTGCTGGGAGCCGTTGCAAGCCATATGGCGGGCGGGTTTTTCAGTCTCAAAGGATGCGGTATCGTGCTCTATCTGGCAATGGTATCGGCGGTGGCATATTCGCTCTGGGGTGTCCTCTTAAAGTACAACCCGGTATCAAAAGTGGCGGTATTTGGCTTTACCACGCCGATCTTTGGCGTGCTCTTATCCGCGATTTTATTGCGGGAGGCGGACACCTTGCGCATAGGCGTTTTGGTGATCTCTTTGATCCTGGTATCCATAGGAACACTTATGGCGCAGAAAAACTGATTTCTGCGCCATTTTTATCTGTTTATCCATATAAGATTCTAGTATCTGCGGATCTGGTCATCCTCATCCCCGACATTGCGGTCGATCTTTTTGATGACAACATCATAGGAAAAGGACGGATCCACCTGTACGGTCGCGGTCTCGCCAACCTTTTTACCACGGATGGCTTTGCCCAGAGGTGATTCAATGCTTACCATATCACGCAGGGAAGAACTGCGGATGGAGGTGACCAGTTTGTAAGTCTCCTCGCAGTCTTCATCCGGGATGTAGAGGGTCACGATCGTATTGATACCCACCTCGTCCTCGGAAGTATGGTCCTCAATGATGGTCGCATTCTTTAACATGCGCTCCAGATAACGGATGCGGCTTTCGTTCTGGTTCTTGTCCTTTTTTGCGGCATAATATTCAAAATTCTCGCTGAGGTCGCCCTGTGCCCGCGCTTCCTTTACGGCTTCAATGGCTGCCTTTCTGACAACCAGTTTGCGGTGGTCGATCTCTTTTTGTATCTTTTCTACATCTGACGGTGTTAAACGTTCTCCCATAGTTATACTCCTTATTCTGCCTGAATTTAAAATGTAAGACGCGGTCTTTCTTTCAAGTCTGACCGCATATATTAGTATAGCACAGGGCGTCAAAGAGAGAAAGTCAGACGGCATCAGAAAAAGATATAGCAAAAATCGGGCATTGATGGTAAAATATAGCAGTATATGTGTAAAAACTGTCTTTGGACAGTAGGAATCAAGGAAGGAAATCGGCATTATGGGAATTAGCCTTGTGTTGTTGGCATATAAGGAAGAAGATAATTTACGTGTTCTTTTGCCACAGATCATTGAAGAAGTAGAAAAGTGTAATGAGGAATATGAGATCCTTGTTGTAGATACAGCCAAGCCTTTGGATAACACCAAGGGTGTTTGTCAGGAATATGGCGCAAGATACATCAATCAGGAAGAACCGGGATTCGGAGGGGCTTTCCGTACTGCGATCAAGTATGCGAACAAGAGCAAGTTTTTGATCATGGACAGTGATGGCTCCCATCCGCCGAAGAGCATTCCGGCAATCCACAAGATGTTTGTCGAGGAAAAATGCGATGTTGTTATCGGATCACGTTATGTCAAAGGCGGTGTGACCAATGATGCCAAGTCGTCACAGATCATGTCGCATATGCTCAATTTTGCATTCCGCGTCTGTCTGGGACTGCATGCCAATGACCTGTCTACAGACTATCGCATGTATCACACAAAACAGTTGAAAAAGGTCAAACTGACCTGTGAAAACTATGATGTTCTGGAAGAAGTTTTGCTCCGCTTAAAACTCAACAAGCGTGACAAGAAGTTAAAGATCGGGGAAGTGCCGATCAATTTCCAGAAGCGTATGTACGGCGAGTCCAAGCGCCAACTTTTGAAATTTATCATCAGTTATATCAAGACACTTTTCCGTCTTATGGGCGTGCGTATCCAAGATGCACTGCATAAATAAGAGACCGATAGAAAGATGAAATGTGATCGGAGAGATCACAGGAAGGTAGTATTAGATGAAAAAGTTAATTGACCAGATCTTAAAATTTGGTGTGGTAGGAATCATTTCTTTTATTGTGGACTTTGTCATTACCATGGCAGTATCGACCGGACTTCGTCAGGGCGCGGGCATGGGGACATCACAGGCGGCGTTGATCGGTGCCTTTTTCGGTTTTGTCGTATCGGTCATTGTCAATTACATCCTTTCTATGAAGTATGTGTTTGAGCGCAGGGATGATCTGGATCGTAAAAAAGAATTCATCATCTTTGTTGTGCTCAGTGTATTCGGTCTGGGCATCAACGAACTCATCATTCTTTTCTGCATTGATATTGTCTATGCAACTGGGCATGGCTTCATGCACTGGTTGGTGCTACCCTTGCAACAGCGGGCGCTAAGATCGTGGCAACGGCAGTTGTTATGGTCTACAATTTCGTGACCAGAAAGATCTTCTTAGAAAACAAAAAGACGGAAACTGAGGGAGAATAGGATATGAAAAGAATGCTTATCACCGGATTTTCCGGTTTCGTCAGCCGTCATTTTTTAAATTATCTTGTAGAAAATAATCTGTCCTATGAGGTGCTTGGCGTAGATGTCAATCTGCCGAAATTTGCCATGGAGGACTATGCGCCAACACTGGCTATGTCCTTTGAGCAGGTAAATCTCCTTGATAAAGAGGCAGTGGAAGATATGATCGCAACTTTCCGACCGGACTATATCCTGCATCTGGCATCTTTTTCCAGTGTTGCCTATAGTTGGCAGCATCCGGCAGACTGCTTTATGAACAATACCAGCATCTTTTTGAATGTGACAGAGGCATTGCGCAAGCATGACTTGTGTGACTGCCGTCTTTTGTCGGTGGGATCTTCGGAGGAATACGGCGATGTCAAAAAAGAGGAACTGCCGCTGCAGGAGGATATGCCTTTAGTTCCGGTCAATCCTTATGCGGTTGCCAGAGTTTCCCAGGAAATGATGGCAAAGGTATTGGCAGACAGTTTTGGCATGCAGATCATGCTGACCCGGTCTTTTAACCATATGGGACCTTTTCAGGATGAACGCTTTGTGATCCCGAGTTTTGTGCGCAGGATCTTAGATATTGCAGAAAGCGGTGCAAAAAGCGGCGAGATCGAGACCGGAGATACTTCCATTGTGCGTGACTTTGTGGATGTACGCGATGTCGTGCGTGCTTACTACCGTCTGCTTTTGGACGGAAAAGCGGGAGAAGTCTATAACATCTGTGGCGAAAAGGGCGTGTCTCTGGCAGAAGTCGTGGATCAGATCGCAGATATCGTGGGCGTTTCCGTGACAACCCGCGTCAATCCGGACTTTGTGAGACCGGGCGACAATCAGGTTGTGATCGGCTCGGCAGAAAAAATCCGACAGGATATCGGCTGGACAGCGGAGATCCCACTGCGTCAGACGCTTATGGATATGATAGGACACATGTGTGCATAGAGCGGTGCCGGAGAATTAGATGGAAAAATACTACAGGATGAAAATAAGAAAAAGATTACAAAATCCATACCTGATTTTTGTACTAGGTTGTCTGCTGGGCAGCCTAGTTTTTGTATGTATCTATGGTCTGGCTGTGGTAAATGTCACAAATGTGGCATGGCTGACGGACTCCTCACAGGCAGAAGGGCTATGGGATCTGACCCAGCATTATCTGGGCTGGGTCTTCTACCGGAAAAGTCCATGGCACTTTCCACTGGGGCTGGTCGAGGGGATTTACAGCCAGCCGGTGTCTATCGTCTATACAGACTCCATCCCTCTCTTTGCCCTACTTTTTAAAATACTATCGCCCCTGCTCCCGGCAAATTTTCAGTATTTTGGCTTGTTTGAACTCTTGTCCTATGCCTGATGGGGGGCTTTGGGGCGCTGTTTGTGCGGGCATTTTCAAAAAGAAGCCAGATCTGTCTGCTTTCTTCTCTCTTTTTTGTCCTGTCACCGGTCATGTTGAAACGGACTTTTTATCATACGGCGTTGTCTGCCCACTTTTTGATTCTGGCGGCATTTTGTCTCTGGGTCTGGAGAGGTAGCCTTTTGCCGGAGTATGCGTCGACAGAGAGGGAAACAACGGGACAGATCATCAGAAGGCGCTGGCGTTATGCCGGGCGTTGGATCATCCTTTTATGTCTGTCGGCTCTGACCAATGCCTATTTTACGCCTATGATCCTTGGCATCTGGCTCTGTAGTGATCTGCAGGAGTATCTGGCGAAAGCGGGAAAGAAAGACAAGGGGCTGCTTGTAATCTATCTGGTGGAAGTGCTCGTTGCCGGACTGATCCTTTTTGGGATCTGTTATATCATGGGCTATTTTTATGGGGAGGTGTCTGTCTCTACGACAGGGCTGGAAGAATTGTCTTTTAATCTGTTACAGTTTTTTGATCCGAGCAATGATCTTTGCGTCATTGATCACAGGAACTATATTTTCAGTAAACAGAATTATTCCTCACTTTTGCCGGCCCTTCCGACTGTATCCGGTTGGCAGGAAGAAGGCTTTGCTTATCTTGGCTTTGGCATGATCTTTCTCCTTGCCTGCCTTGTGGTCTATGGCAGCATCCGCTGGATCGCAGGTAAATATAGAAAAAGACATGAGGGGGAGAAGGCGCAGATAGGGCAGGCGCAAAAAACCAACCGGCGATCTTGGATCATCAGTATTCTGGTCGGTTTTTTGGTTTTTACCTTTCTTGCCCTGTCACCGCGGGCGAGTCTTGGCAGCAGGATCCTGTATCAGATCTCCTATCCGCAGGTCATCTATCAGGCGCTCAGTGTCTTTCGGTCGACGGGGCGCCTGATCTGGCCGGTCTACTATGGACTGCTGGCATTGGGGATCTATGGCATGGTTTTCCTCTTGGAAAGATCCAGGGGCAGGTTTTCTCTGGGATTTTTGATCGGTCTTTTAGTATTACAGGTCTATGATCTCTATCCGGGTGTTTCCTACAAACATCAGGCATATACCTATGCGGCAGAGACCGGCGGCGAAAGGGATGCGTCTCAAAGCCGGGATACCATGACAGCGGCATACAAAAAGTATTTGTCGTCGGATGTCTGGGATATGCTGGGAGACCAGATGGATGAGATTGTCTTTTATCCGCCGACCCAGTTTGGGATCGAGTGTGATCCAAAGACATCCTGTATTTTTGAGGAATATGCGCTTGCCCATGCTATGTCTTTGAATGTGACCTACATGAGCCGGGATATGAGCAGGACAGCGGATCAAAAGACCTATGCGCATTTTGAAAAGCGAAAAGAGGGAGAGAAATTTACGCATACCCTCTATATCTTTTTTGATATTTCAGATATACCACCGTCTGAGGAGACGCACTTGCAGTATTATCAGGTGGACGGCTATGTGATAGGGGTAGAGAAATCCCTGATTTTATGATATGATACAAGTATTTTATGAGGACAAAGGAGACAAGCAATGAGCAAAAATGTAGCACTTATTACAGGCATCACCGGACAGGACGGTAGTTACTTAGCAGAGTTTTTATTGGAAAAGGGATATGAGGTGCACGGTATCATCCGTCGTTCTTCCGTATCGACCACAGAGCGTATCGATCATCTGATCGCTGAGAATGCCATTACCTTACATGATGGAGACCTTTCGGATTCTTCTTCCATCATCCGTGTGGTAAATGAAGTCCGCCCGACAGAGATCTACAATCTGGCAGCACAGAGCCATGTAGGCGTGTCTTTTGATGCAGCAGAATATACAGGAGACGTGGACGCGCTTGGCGTTCTTCGTATCCTTGAGGCAGTACATATGCTTGGCATGGATAAGACCTGCCGTATTTACCAGGCTTCTACTTCTGAGTTGTACGGAAAGGTTGAGGAAGTTCCGCAGAACGAAAACACACCGTTCCACCCATTCAGCCCATATGCGGTTGCAAAGCAGTATGGCTTCTGGATGATGAAGGAATACAGAGAGGCTTACGGCATGTTTGCCTGCAACGGTATCCTCTTCAATCATGAATCTGAGAGACGTGGTGAGACCTTTGTTACCAGAAAGATCACCCTTGCAGCAGGACGTATTGCCTGCGGATTACAGGATCATCTGGAACTCGGCAATCTGGATTCTCTGCGTGACTGGGGCTATGCCAAGGATTATGTAGAATGTATGTGGCTGATCTTACAGCAGGACCAGCCGGACGACTATGTTATCGCAACCGGTGTTCAGCATACCGTCCGTGAATTTACAACACTTGCCTTTGCCAATGACGGTATCGAACTAGAATGGCGTGGTGAAGGCATGGAAGAAAAGGGTTATGACAAGGCAACCGGCAAGATGCTGGTATGTGTCAACCCACAGTGGTTCCGTCCGACAGACGTTGTCAACCTCTGGGGAGATCCGACCAAGGCAAAGACCAAACTCGGCTGGAATCCACAGAAGACCAGTTATGAAGAATTATGCCGCATCATGGCACAGCATGACTTAGAACTTGCCAAGAGAGAGGCAAAGTTAAAGGCAGAATAAATGACGCAGGAGAAAAAAGAACGGCAATCCAACTTTGAACTGCTCCGTATTCTTTTGATGCTGACGATCCCGGTTTACCATCTGATGCTCTATAATGGTGTTTTCTATATGGACTATCATAAGAATGTGGCACCGGGATTGTTCCTCTCCAGTGGGGGAGCGATCACGGCGGATTATGCCTTTATCGCTCTGACATCTTATTTTCTGCTGGAAAGCAAAGACCGCCCAGTAATCCGGCGGTTTTTGACGTTTGGCGCACAGGTGCTGACGCTTTATGTCATCCGTTTTATTGTCATTCGCGGGCTTTGGGGATTCCATTCAGGAAACTGGTTTGTAGAAGACTATATTTTGGGTGGAGCATGGTGGTTCGTAGCACCTTATATGGTCCTGCTCCTGGTCTATCCGTGGCTGAACCGGCTGATGGAGAGGCTGTCCCGCGGCTGGCATGGGATGCTTTGTCTGGGCTTGGCTATCTGGTTTGTCATCAATGGCATGACCCTACAGATGAATTTTGTCAATGATCTGGTCGCTTTTCTGCTTACCTATTTTGTCATGGGTTATCTGCGCAGGGACGATTACAGGCGCTGGATCTTTCCGACAGGGAAGAAATGGATGGCTGGCATTTATATGACAGGCTTTCTGTTTACGTTTTTTTACGCCTGGTATGTCAAGATGCCGGGAGTCATGGCAAATGACGATGCCGCCAATCTGGTCGTAAAGCATCTGATCGGCAAATATGCGCCTTTGCAATTTGTCATGGGACTTGCCGTGTTCTTTTTCTTCCGGGCATTGCGGCTCCGCCAGTCGCCGCTTATCAATCGTATGGCAAAGAGTGTATTCTTTGTATTCCTTTTGCATGAGACAGTCATGGGCGTCTATTGGTATTTTGGCAAGATCAATGGGCAGTATCCTTACTATTCGGTGGCAGGATTTTGGGGCTGGCTGGTCGTCTATGCGGCAACCTGTCTGCTTGTAGGAATAGTGGCGCAGAAGTTATACACCGGATTTCTGGCACCGCTCTGGAAGCGGGGCATTGATGCCTTTTGCAAAAAATGCGGATTTCAGTAGTGTTAGGAAAGCCGATGGATCGAGAGATAAGAAAATGACCAATACAAGAGCAGAAAGAAAACAGTATCGCGCGATCGATATCGCAAAATTTGTCATGGCAATTCTTGTCGTGGCGATTCATGTGCGTCCTTTTACAGGACAGACAGCCTTTGTCTATGATGACATTATAGCGCGTATCGCAGACCCTCTCTTTTTTCAGATTACAGCATTTTTATTTTTTGAAAAGATATTTGCACAAATATCCGGCGATCTGAGACAGGGGATGTCCTGGTGCATGCTGGGACATTACATGAAGCGTATTTTGGCTTTATATACCGCATGGTTTGTTATTTATGCGCCTGTCGTTTTGCCGCGGACATGGCAGGAGTGCGGAAATATCCGCGGGATGCTTTTGGCACTGCTTAAAAAATACTGGCTGAGCGGTTATTATGGGGCAATGTGGTTTATGACAGCCCTCCTGCTGGCTATGCCTCTGTCTTTATCCTGACAAAATATTTAGGATCGCGACTGTGTCTTCTCTTATCGGCACCATGGTTTTTGCTTACGGTGGCAAGGATGGAATATTGCAGTATCACCGATGGCTGGCAGGTGGCGGGTTATTTTGACTCTGCCATCTACGGTATTTTTGGCTGGTATGGAAATGGTCTGACTTACGGATTTTTCTTTTGCGCTCTGGGCATGTGGATCGCTTATAAACGGACACTGGGAGGACAAAAAAACGACAGCAGGGATTTTGCCCTGCCGAGTCTGATCAGTTTTTTACTCCTGATCATTGAATCCTATGTCATCCGTGACAAGGGACTGGGACAGAGTTTTGGGGCTATGTTCTTTTTGATTCCAACATCCTATTTTCTTCTGCAATGGCTTTTGAACGTGGATTTTTGGGAAAAACCGGGAGAAAAAGCCCGGATATGGACGGATCAGATCTGTGCGCATATGCGCAGGCTTAGTATTTTGATCTTTACCATACACTATGGTGTCATGGAAGGGCTGCAGTATTTGCTCGGAAAATATACCGGGGCTGTCTGGAATATGACGGGCTTGTATTTGTCGGTATTGCTTGTGACCATAGGGCTGGCAGAACTTATCCTGCTGGCACAAAAGAAGATAAAATGGCTGCATATCCTGTACTGACGATGGCAAGAGGCTGTTTGCAGAAAATCTGACAGAAAACATAGATCAAATGAAATGAGTTATAAGAGATGACACAGAAAAGACGAAATGAGATTACAGGCTTGCGGGGCTTGAGTGCCTGCGCGATCGCCTATATCTTTCACTATACAGAATTGTTTCATACCATGCCGGAACGTTTCCCCATACAGGCGGCAGTCATGGGATTTTTGGCACGCTATGGTGTCTGCATGTCTGAGATCTTTTTTATGCTCAGTGGTCTGCTTTTGTACTGGTCCTATCAGAAACGTCTGTCCGAGGGCGAATTGCGGCTGGGTAATTTTATCCTGCCAAAGATGAAAAAGATCTATCCTATGATGATGGCATCTGCTTTGGTAACTTGGCTTTTGCAGAAAGTCGGCTATGCTATCTATGGTGTCTATATCCTGCATCCGGATGGAGCCGGGGTGCGAAATTCCCTCAAGGCACTCCTGGTATCGCTGCTGGGTTTGCAGACAGGATGGATTTCTGACAATGATACGCTGGCGGTCAACGGACCGAGTTGGTTTGTCAGTGTTTTCTTTGTCTGCTATGCCATTTACTATCTGCTGACGCGCTATGTCAGAGGACGTTTGTGGCAGAATGTATCCTATATGGGTATGATGGCATTGGGGATTTTCCTCATGATTCATCCCTTGGGACTGCCTCTTTATACTGTACCAGTGGCAGAGGTTATTTTAGTTTTTTTGCCGGCATTATACTGGCACAGATCATAGAAAAGACCAAGGAGCGGGGCAAGACGTTTTCTTGTATATTGGCAAGTGTGGTATTGATCGGCAGTCTGGTTCTGGCAGAAAGACACGAGAGCCTGCGGACTTTGTGGTATGTCAGCGCTTTTGTGTGGACAAGTCTGATCTATCTGGCATGTCAGGTGGATATCCTGCGAAAGATCTTTGGGGCAAAACCTTTTGTCTGGCTGGGAAATGTCTGTATGCCGATCTTTTTGTGGAACATGGCGACTGATCTTGGGATGGAACTCATCAACCGTCTGTGTCATCTGGACTTAAATTACAGCAGTCTGACGGTATGGAGCATGCACCTTGTCATTTCTCTGTTGGTCGTATGGATCATGAATGAGGGAGATTGCCTGTTCCATCAAAGGCACTAAGGTGTTCGTGATGGCAGGGGTAGAAGTGTGAAAGATATGAAAAAGTATGCGTGTATGGAGTTTGTAGCATGGGAATAGAAAAAACAATGAGCCAAATGCCAAAAAAGAAGCAGATCAGCCGTTTTATGTGGCTTTTGATCTTGTTGTCATGCGCCATTTTCTTTTTGGACTATGACGAGAGAGTGCTGCCTTACAATTCGACGATTCTGGCATTTTCTTACAAATATGGTTTTATATCGCGAGGTCTTGCGGGAACGATCTATCAGTGGATAGACCATATCCTGCCGGTCAATATGATTGATTATGCTATGGTGCTCCGCTTTACGCTGATCGTGACGCTTGCTTTTTATGTGCTTTTCTTTGCTTTTTGCTATCAGTGCATGAAGCGGTGTCAGGAAGAGTATCTGGGCAGGTTTTTGTATCTGATCCTCTTTTACGCTGTTTTTGTTGTTTCCATGTTTGCCTACAAGCGCAATTTCGGAAGACTGGATCTCTATCTGATGGCGCTGACCGTCATCGGGACCATGTGTCTGATCGCAAAAAAGGCAGAATGGCTGATCGTGCCGCTTTCCATGATCAGTGTTATGTACCATCAGGGCTATGTCTTTATGTTTTACAATATCCTGCTTGCCCTTTTGGTTTATCGGCTTTTGTCGGAAAAGGAAAAAAAGGCACGCATTTATTATGGCGTCATTCTTCTGGTCAGCCTGATCGGATGTTCTGCCTCTTTTTGTGGTTCGAGTTCTTCAGCCATACGGATGGAGTGCGTTATGTGGATGAGATCATCGCTAATGCTAAGGCGATGACAAAGCCTTTTAACGGCATGACCTATCATGATACCCTGATCGACCATGAGATTCTGGGGATCGATCTGTCCGATGTGGAATATCCTTACCGCGTGATGAACTGGATCGAGATCCCGTTTTTTATAGCCATCATCTCGCCTTATATTGTTCTGGCGGTGAAACTATTCCGGCGGATCCTGGCGCGGGCTCAAGGAAAAACAGAACGGCTTAAATACGGCTTTCTTGCCATTGCCGCAGGAACGCTTTTGCCCCTGTTTTTGATGAAATGCGATTATGCGCGCTGGGTATTTGCCCTGATCTCCTATTACTGTATGATCTTTCTGGCACTGGTTGCCATGGGAGACCGGATCGTGGCGGAGGAGTTGACCGGCATTTTTACAGAGATCAAAGAAAAATATCCTTTTGCCATCCTTTTGCTTTTGCTGCCGGCGCTTTTGACACCGTTTTGGGATGTGCATATCAATGGGCTGCTGCGAGGAATCAGCAACCCGATCAATGAGACATTTTTGAATTTATGGTAGATAGACTGAGGTAGAAATGACAGAGCAATTTGATAAAGTTGAGAAAAAAAGATACAGGCAGTTTATCGGAGCCATGCTGGCATTTGCGGTATTCTATTATCTGCGTTATTTTAAGCACACCATGACAGAGTACAATACGACGCTCTTTGCCATGTCCTATAAGTATGGCTTCATTTCCCGCGGTATGTTGGGGACGATCTGGGCAGGCTTGGATAAGATCCTGCCACTGGATCTGATGACCTATGAGGCGGTCTACTGGTTCAACTGGGGAATTACCTGGCTCTT
The DNA here is from genome assembly GCF_003478275.1 of Roseburia sp. AM51-8. NCBI lineage: Bacteria > Bacillati > Bacillota > Clostridia > Lachnospirales > Lachnospiraceae > Roseburia > Roseburia sp. AM51-8. The sequence continues at coordinate 206,774 of NZ_QUEY01000002.1, forward strand.
TAGCCTTCTGGTAATCGTCTTTTTGGGAAAATGCATTCGAAAAGTCAAAGCTGAACATCGTCATAACATGTATTATATGGCAATTGCCTGTGCCATTTACTTTTTCCCTATGTTCTGGTCGGAAGAAATGTTTGGCAGACTGGATGTATATCTCTATATCCTGACCTTTATCTGTCTTTTTGCCCTGCTTGATGAAAAAGCCGAGTGGATCATCATTCCTATTGGCATCCTTTGCATGTGTATTCATCAGGGCTTTGTTTTTACCAATGCTAATCTGATTCTGGTGCCGCTCTTTTATAAGATCATGACGGAAGAAGGAAAAAGGCGGAAAAAATATATCCTTCTTTTTGCAGGATTTTTCCTGACCATTTCTGCCCTGTTTTTATACTTTGAGTTTTTCAGCCATGGCAATGGGGCATCCATCTATAAAGAGGTCGTAGCCGCTGCAAAGGCACTTTCGGAAAACGGAAAAGGCTACAATAAATCCGTGATCCAGCATGAGATCCTGGGAAAAGATGTTTATGACTCAGAGGCGCGTTATCATGCACTGAACCGGACGGAGTTCCCGGCATTTTTGGTTTTGTATGCGCCATATCTGCCGATCGTTATTCATTTCTTCAAAGGTCTGTTTAAACGAAGTGAGAGTGGGCAGAGCAAATGGGCGCACGCGGCATTTTTGCTGGGCGCATGTACGATCCTGCCGCAATACCTCCTAAAAGTAGATTTCGGCCGCTATGCCTTTACGACTTTTACCTATTATATTGTTATGGTCATGACCCTGATGGTCATGCAGGATAAGGCTGTCGCAGACCAGTTGGAGACGACCAAGGAAAAGATTAAGGCGACGATTCCGGTGCCTTGGATCGTTCTTTTGTACCCTATGTTTTTGATGCCTTTTTATGATGTGATCATTTCCGGGGCGACATCCAAGTTGCGGACGCTGGTGATGGAAGTGCTGGGTATGCAACTGCCGGGCTAGGGAAGAATCTGAAAATGGAAACGGGCTTACTTTTAAACCGAAGAAAACGGATGGATAGAAAATGGAAGAAAAGAATCGAAAAATAAAAGAATTTGTTCTGGTGGAGATCTTATTAGGGGCACTTTTGTTCCTGCGTTATTATGAGGCGTGGGTACACCGAATCAACGGGACCATGATGGCATTTTCCTATAAATACGGCTTTATTTCCAGAGGTCTGATCGGAACCATCTATCAGGGACTGGATAAAATATTGCCGGTCAACATGATGACCTATCAGGCTTGTGTGGGCTATACGCTTGTTATCACGTTGCTTTTTTATGCAACGGTGCTGGGGCTCTTTGTCCTGTGTTTAAAAAGAGCCAGGGCAGAATATCTGGATGTCATGCGCTATCTGATGCTCTTTTTGACGATCTTTACCGTGCCTATGTTTGCCAGTCATTACAATTTTGGCAGACTGGATATTTATTGCGTATTCTTAAGTCTTCTTGGGGCTATGCTTTTGATCCAAGGTAAGGCAGAGTGGCTTCTGATCCCGATCTCAGCCCTTGGCGTTATGGTGCATCAGGGATATGTCTTTATGTTTTTTAACATCATTTTAGTCCTGCTCATGTATAAGATACTGTCGACAGAGGGCAAAGAACGCAAAAAATACATTACTATCTTTGCTTTGTCCCTGCTGGTGGCATGTATTCTTTTTTTCTGGTTTGAACTTTTTGCTCATGCCAATGGCAATGGTATCTATGAGGAGATTGTGGCAAGTGCCAAGAAATTGTGTAAAAACGGGAAAATCCATCAGGACGTTGTGGATAAAGAGATTTTAGGGATCGATCTAACAGGTCGTGAGGTAAAATACCACCGTATGAATGCGGTGCAGTTTCCGATATTTATTCTTTTGATGCTGCCTTATATCCTGCTTATGGTGCGCTTTTTTAAAGGATTGATCGCACAGGCGGCAGAGAAAAAAAATAAGATAAAATATATCTTTGTTGCCATCGGGGCAGGAACCATCCTGCCAGACCTGCTCTTAAAGGTGGATTTCGGACGCTGGATGTATGCGATCATCGCCTATTATTGCGTTGTTTTGCTGGCACTGTTTGCCATGGGGGATGAGGCTGTCGGCAGGCAGTTTGTCCTAGCGGTGGAGCGCATCAAAAAACACGGATTTGCGGCTCTTGTCATGCTCTTGTATCCGCTGATCTTCCAGCCGCTTTGGGATGTGGCAATCTGCAGCGTCGTTGCCAAACTTGCCGGTTATATCAATACCGGGCTGGGCTTGGGTTGGTGGTAGGCTTAGGGAAGGGTGCGTTCCTTCAGCCAACTGCAAAACTGCGGTGACCGGACCGGATAATATAAGGTACGAGGGGCTATGCGTTTGCATAGCCTTTTATAAGTTGCCATGGTCTCGGTGTATTGCTTCTGATAATGATCGCGATGTCTGGCATCTTTTAAGACATGGATGTCATCAAAGATCACATCAAAATAGAAGTTGTAGGCTCTGATATAGGCTTCCGGAAAATCCTTTTCCAGAAAATCCAGGATCTTGTCGTATGCTTTGTATGCCAGTGGCTGCCGGTCGATGATGTCCGTGTCCTTGTGGGTCAGACTGCCAGGCAAAAACATATAATGATACAGGATATGAGGCATGATAAGGGCAGAGGAAATCCGTGCACCGGCTTCCAGTACCCAGAGTTTGTCCTCGTAGATGGTAAGTGACTCATCATAAAGAGGCAGGGAACCGTCCGCATCCCGCAGGGCAGAGGTACGCCAGATCTTATTCCAAGGATAGCCGCCGCCATAATGGATATTGTCAGAGGCGATTTCGGTCAGAAGTGTTTCACGGTCACAGACAAGAGGCTGATTGCTTTCTTTCGAGCGAGGGAGTGATACACGCTTTTGACCGGAAGCAAGTGTTTCTTCTATTGGCGTTATGTGTCTCATGGCTTCTAAATGTTTGGCAATAGTGGACATAGAATAGTCTTGCGTAATGCAGTGGTCGACCAGAGTGCCATCGGCAAGATGATCCTGCCAGCCAAAGCAGACCAGATCGGAGTCGTGGCTTTGCATGGATTCTATACAGAGCGACCAGGCGTGAGAGTCTAAATAGTCATCAGAATCCATGAAAGTCAAAAATTCTCCTGTTACTTTGCTAAGTCCCAAATTTCGGGCAGAACTTACGCCTCCGTTTTCCTTATGAAATAAGTGGATGCGGTTATCACGAGTAGCAATTTGTTCCAGAACAGCGCAGCAATCTCTGCTAGACCCGTCATCCACCAAAATGATCTCGGTGTTTGTATAGTCCTGCTGCAGCAGGCTGTCAATGCAGCGGTTCAGGTGTAAGGTCGGTGTGTTATAGACCGGCACAATGACACTGATTTTTGCGTTTTTTACGTTTGTTTCCATAAAACCCCTCATTTTCCGGCAGAAATCTGCCATATTTCCCATATATACATAGGATAATCATACCCAATGTTGAATTTTACATCAAGATAAAATATAATTTAATAATATGCTAGGAGCATTGCGTCCGGGCATACAAGGATAGGTGAAATGAGAACAAAGAATACTTTTTTAAATGCTCTGGCAAATTCGGGCTCTTATATTGTGAATTTGATACTTTCTTTTGTGGCACGTACGATCTTTATCCGCGTCCTGTCACAGGAGTATTTGGGCGTGCAGGGATTGTTTGGCAATATCCTTTCCGTGCTTTCTCTGGCAGAACTCGGTATCGGAACAGCATGATCTACCATATGTATGGCCCGATCGCGCGCGAAGATGAAAAAGAGATCACGGAACTGATGAACCTCTACCGCAAACTCTACTCTTATGTAGCAGGCTTTATCACGGTAGCAGGACTTTGCCTGGTTCCTTTCTTAAAATATTTTATTGCAGACGATCCCGGGATCAGCGGGCTGACAGGGATTTATCTGCTCTATCTGTTGAATACGGTCGTGTCCTATTTATGGGGCTATAAGAGAGCGCTGATCGACGGACATCAAAAAGGCTATATCAGTACGCTTTATGTGACAGCCTTTATGACCATCCAGTTCATTGCGCAGATCATTGTTCTTTTGGTATTTGAAAATTTCATCATATATCTTTTGATGCAGATCATATGCAATATCCTGACCAATCTTTCAATCGCCTGGAAATGCGACCGGATGTATCCGTATCTGAAAAAGGATCGCAAGTCTCTGCCATCCAAGGAAACACAGAAGAGCATCTTTAAGAATGTCAGTGCCATGTTCATGCACAAGTTGGGTGATGTCATGGTCAACAATACGGACAGTCTGATCATTTCTGCCTTTGTCGGTCTGGTGACCGTGGGTATTTTTGACAATTACCGTATGCTTCTGGGAAGTGTCAATACAGCCATCAATGGCATTTTGGGTTCCTTTGTCGCAAGTATCGGAAACCTTAGCGTCACGGATGACAAAGAACGCGTTTTTCATATCTATAAGACCTTGAATTTTATCGGCTTTTGGATCCATTCCTATGCGGCAGTGACCTTTCTTGTCATGTTCAATCCGTTTATCGAGGTCTGGGCGGGCAAAGATTATCTTTTCCCGATGAGTGTTGTGTTTTTGATTGTACTGAACTTTTATATGAGCGGTATGCGCAAGGTGACACTGAATTTCCGTGATGCGATGGGACTGTATTGGTACGATCGTTACAAGCCGATCTTTGAAGTGATCGTAAACCTTGTGGTTTCTATTGTTCTGGTCATCAAGTATGGTCTGGTCGGTGTTTTGATCGGTACTTTTGTATCGACGGCTGGTGTCTGCTTCTGGGTGGAGGCACTGGTCACCTACAAGCACGGTTTTGAAAAGAGCGTCAGCCATTACTTCAAGATGTTTTCTATCTATACGGCATCTGCGGTGGCAGTCGGTGGATTTACTTATTTTGTCTGTAGTTTTATTGTCATGGGCGGATTGCTGGAGATCTTCTTAAAACTTGTCGTTTGTACGGCTATGTATAATATCCTGCTGATGCTGCTTTATGGCAGAACGGTAGAGTATAAGGAGTTCATGGAAAAGCTGATCGGTCTGATCGAGGGCAGGATGGGACGCGAACTGACAGGGCTGCGCAAGGTATTGATGCGGTAGAGGTTATGGAAAAAGTTATGCAACAAAAGACGAGTCGAATTGTATATTTGGATGTGTTAAAAGGTGTCAGTATGCTCCTGGTGATCTATTGTCATGGCGTTTTGCTGCCTATCATTCTGTGGTAGGAAATTTGATGATGACTTTAGCCTGGGGAGCCGTTCCCTGTTTCGTTATGGCATCGGGGGCAGTACTGCATCAGAGCCGACATTTTACATGGCAAAAACACGGGAAACGCCTTGGATCTATGTATATGACTTTGGTCTGCTGGCGTTTGCTGTATTTGGTGGTTTATAGGATTGCAGGAAAGATCACCGGGATTTCCCTTTGGACATGCATCAAGTATCTGTTCTTTTTACAGGATTACGAGGGCGTGGATACAGGTCTTATGTGGTATATGATCGCCTATTTGGGGCTTATGATCGTATATCCTATTACCTATTTCCTGTTTACCGGCGGTACACTGGGAAGGCAGATTACATTCTTTATCATGATCCTATCCGGTCTGACAGGTATCCTTTTTCCATCTGTGAATTGGCTGGTTGGACAGATCATACATGGAAGGGAACTGCCATTGCAGGCATGGAATAGCATATTGACTTTTGGCAACAATAATAATTTGCTGTTTTATTTCCTGTTGGGAGCATTTTTACTGGAATATCAGCAAGGCGTTGATCGAAAAGAATGTGGGCGGATCTATAGATGGCGATTGCCTTTATCGGGGATATGTCTGGTAATCGGACTTATGGGGCTTATGTTTATCAAATACCGTGAGACCGGCTTACTGATATGGGGAGACACTTATCTGAGTTTTGGCTATGTCAGATTATCTACCGCCCTGATTGCAATAGGGCTGTATGGGGTATGTGAGAGCCTATTTTCCGACCGCGAGAACTTGGCAAGCAAAATCATAGGAGAATACATAGGACAAAATACACTGGGAATTTATTATCTGCATTACATATTACTGGCGGTATTTTCATGGACAACTTGTTTTTCATGGTTGCAATTCCATTATTTTATAGGGATGAATTTGATAAAAACGTTCGCAGTAGCGTTTGTATGTTACGTTGTGGTTGGTCTGGTGAGCAGGGTACCGCTGATTCGGAAAATGGCTTCATAAATGTGGCTAATATGGATGAAAGATAAAATGAAACAGAGAAGAGTTATATTTATTGATTATATTCGTGCTTTGGCAATCCTGATGGTTATCATGTGCCATGTGATTGATGTCAACTGCATGTTCTGGCTGGGATATCAGGACATGTCCGGGGCAAGACAGATCATCCTATATACTTTGCTGATCTTTGGCAGATGCGGCGTGCCGCTCTTTCTTATGATTACAGGTTATCTGCTGCTAGATCGAGACTATAGCGATGGAAAATGGAAAAGTTTTTATTTACATAAATGGTTATATTTGTTGCTGGTAACAGAAATATGGTTTGCCATTTACGAAGTATTTGCTGTTTGCGTGCAAGGGAAACCTTTTGTATGGAAAGATTTTGTTCTTAGATTATTATTTATAGAGGAACCAGTCTTGTCACATGCCTGGTATCTGCCGGTTATATTGGGTTTATATTTGCTCTTGCCTGTTTTTGCACTGGTTTGGAAAAAACTTTCCAATCGGGGATGCCTCATTACCGTCATTTTGCTATGGGCACTTGTATTGTTGCTGCAGAATTTTGCCCAAGAGAGTATGGCGCAACATATAACCTATGCCATGTATATGCTGATTGGCGGAGCATACAAGAGGTGGCATACAGCGTTGGTAGAACACAAAAAAGCTGCTTACACCATATACAGTCTGGCAGGCATTTTCGCTTTGGCTGGATGTGAGGGCTATTTATGGCTCCAGCACAGAAGGGGAGAAAACGTGAGTCTTTGGTATGACCACGCGGGGATTGTTTTGCTCAGTCTGGCACTGTTTGGTTTTGCGATGTTTCTTGTGCAAAAGAATTGTTCCTTCGTGGAGCGTCTGTCACAGGATTCTTTTGGTATTTACCTTATACATAATATGATCGCACTCATGATGATGCCGTGGCTTAGTCAGTGGAACAGCAATCTATATTTGAAAATGATTCTTACCTATCTGTTGGTTTGGGGAATTGCCTGGGGGCTGGTCCGTCTGATCGGGAAAATACCATACGTTGGAGACTGGATTCTTTATAAGAGGAGATTGAAATAGATGAAGATAAAAGAAAATAAATTTACATGGGCAATGATCCTCTTTACCTTTGTACTATTCTGGAATAATTTTGCGGGAACGACAAGCAATATCAATACGACTATGCTTGCTTTTCATTATGGGTATGGCTTTATTTCCCGTGGGCTACTAGGGACGATTTATGGTGTTTTAAACCGGATCCTGCCTTGGGATTTATATACTTTCGGCTGGGCAATGCTCTTTTTTGAAGGATGTTTTCTGGTCTTTGTTGTATTACTTTTCCTCTTTTGTATGAAGTGTCTGAGAATGAGCGACGAAAAGGTAAAGCAGAGTGCCCGGTATTTTATCATCTTATATTTTATTGCAGCGATCCCTATGTTTTCCAGTGAGTATAATCTGGGAAGATTGGACATGTATTGTCTCATGTGCAGTATGCTATCTGTGCTTCTTATGGTCTATGGAAAGGCAGAATGGCTGGCGGTGCCGCTCTCTGCCATTGGCGTGATGTTCCATCAGGGACATGTTTTCATGTATATGGGAATGGTGCTGGCGATGCAATTATATAAAGCACTGGATGCGGTCAAGGGACAGGAAGACTTGAGGGTTATCTTTTCAAATAAGACCAGCCGGAAATATCTGGGCATGTTTTTGGCGACCATGCTTACGGTGTCTGCTTTATTTATCTGGTTTGAGGGTTTTTCACATATTGATGGAGAAAAATTCGCGGATCAGTTGATCGATACGGCATGCAGTATGGGACCGGATGCTGATTATCATATTGAAGTTGTGGATCATGAGATCCTGGGTGTGGACCTATCAGCCAAGGAATGGGAGTATCACAAGCAAAATTTTGTGGAATTTCCATTATACTGCCTGTTTATGCTGCCTTATATTTTGATCGCGCTAGGCTTTGCGCGGGAACTGCTTGGCTTGGCAAAAACAAAGATTGACAAGGTAAAGTATATCATTGTGCTTGCCGGTGTCCTGACGATTTTACCGGATATGATACTAAAAGTAGATTATGGCCGCTGGATCTTTTCCATCATCAGTTATTATGCCGTCGTATTATTGGCACTGCTTGCAATGCGCGATACGGCAGTGACAGAGGTGAGCCGGCAGACAGTAGACAGGCTAAGAAGCAAATATCCATATGCGGTCTTATTGTTGATATACCCGCTTTTGTTCCAGCCGCTCATGCATATTAGCATCTGTCCGCTGACAGAGAGGATCGTTAATATCCTGAATATGCATCTGCATATATGGATTCCGTGGCAATAAAAATAGGAAACGCAGGAGAAAAGAGGAAAATGAAAGAGAAACTTGTAAAGGCAAATTACAATATCAGACAGTTTATCATGATGCTGGCTTTTGTGGATTTGGCAACCTTTGTTACAAATTACAGAGGCTGGGTCAGATCCTACAATACGACCATGCTTGCGCTGTCCTATGAATATGGATTTACATCAAGATCCCTGCTTGGAACCATCTACCATATTCTGGATGCGGTGATACCGGTAGATATGATGCAATATCAGAATGCCTTGGTATTTGCCAATGTGGTAACGGTCCTGTTTATCGTATTCCTTTTATTTTTTTCCTATCATGTTTTAAAGAAGAGTGATATGGAAAATGGCATGGTGACAAAGGCAGAGCAATACATCTTGCTGACCTTTCATATTGCCATGGTAGCAACCTTTACCTATGCATACAATTTCTTGCGTGTAGATTTTTGCATGGTATGGATGATGTTATTGGGCTTTATGGCATTGATGAATGAAAAGACAGAATGGTTGTCCCTGCCATTTGCGGCATTGGGTATCATGTTCCATCAGGGCTTCGTCCTCATGTATTTTAATGTGATCCTGGTGATCCAGTTTTATTATATGATGACACGAAAGAATAAGAAAAATACCATTTTGTTTTTCCTGACCTTTCTGATAGGATCCGGTATGTTTTTGTGGTTTGAGTTGTTCAGCCGCACCAATGGCAATGACATTTTTGAGACTGTTTTGCGGGATGCGACCAATGTCTCCTATCAGGGAATCTATCATACAACCCTCTTGTACCATGAGGTCTTAGGCATTGATGTTTCCGGTGCGGAGACGGATTTTGTATATATGAACCATGTGCAATTAGTCCTTTATCTGCTGATACTTTTGCCGGCAATCGTTGTTCTGGCAAGGGCTTTTGTAAGGATCATCAAGAAAGCGGACGACCTGTTTGCCAAGTTAAAATATCTTGCGGTAGCGGTCGGTTCCCTGACTATTTTACCGGATATGCTCTTGAAGGTAGATTATGGTCGCTGGATTCTGGCAGTGGTTACTTACTATCTGCTTATTATTCTGGCAATGTTGATCTTGCGGGATCCACTGGTTACGGAAGAAACAAAAGTTGTCGTAGATAGAGTAAAAAAACATCCTGCATGGTTGGTATATTTTACCCTGGTAGTATTGACTGTCCCTTATATGGATGTGGATATTGACATGTTAGTCAAGGGCTTACAGCGCTTTATGCAAAGTAAGGGCATATTGTTCTACTAGAGGATGAGGTGATTTGGATGAAAGATAAATTACAAAAAAAAGATATGACCTTTCTGCTTGCTTTGGCAGGTTTTGGTTTTCTGTGTGTCTTGCGTTATTACAATGAAAATATGATGCAGCACCTGTGGGCACTATCCATTCTGGGGAACCGACGTATCATACAGGGGATGACGGCAGTATTTTTCCTTATTTTGATCGGAGTGGCTGGGCAGGCGCTGCGCAAGGTCAGTAAAGAAAATAGAAGCGGGATCTATTATATGGCAACGCTACTTGCCGTATGCCTGATGCCGATGTTTATCTGCGACAGTTATATGGGATCACCGGATCTGTACGCGTGGGTCATCATACTCTTATGCATTGTGGCACTTTTGAACGGAAGATGTGATGGTATTGTCCTGCCGGGCATCCTGCTTGCCGCATATATCTGTCCGATGATCGTATTTTCCGGTGGAGCATTATTGTTCGCGGCAGTATTGGCAAAGGGCATGTGTGAGGATAACAAGAGAAATATGGTGCAGGCGGCAGGGATGGTCGTTATGGCTTTCGTGGCATTTGTTCTGGCAAAGGAAACTTATGGATTTGCAGCAGATGTGCAGGGGCGTATTTCAGGGAAACGCTTCCTGGTCATTGTTCTTTTGTTTCTGCCATATACTTATGCCATCTTTCAATTTTTGGCCTCTCTGATAAAAGAACAGACAGATGGACGGCACAGACTTGCTTATCTTTTGTGTGGTCTTGGCTCCGTTCCGGGCTTTTTGCTGTGGGCTTATCTGGCGATTATTGCCGGGCGGTCATATATGCTTTTGTATATTACCTGTTACTGCTGTTGATCCTGTATTGTCAGGACCTGGCATTTCAGACATCATGGAATACATTTCGACTGTGGATCAAAGAAAAGGTGGTTTTAGAGCCGGTTGTTGTGATCTATCCATTGATCATTCTGACATTCTGGATGGTATCCAATGACTTCATCGATGCAGAGTCGATCATAGAATTTACGAGGTAAAGAAATTGAAAGAGTGGATCAAAGATTATGTCAAATCAATAGGGCTTGTGATAGGGTGTGCCATCGCAGCAATACTCTTGCTGACGCTTGCGTATATGATACCGCGCGATCTTTTTGTAAAACATATAGAGGAGTCAGAAAATCTTTTATATGCCTGTGCGATGACAATAATATCAACGCGAATATAGACGGGTATGTATATGATACCAAGACCAATATCATTACCTTAGAAGAGGTGATCGCGCCGAGAGAACGCACGGCTTTCCAGGATGCCTTGCTGGCACCGAGTTCCAATTATATCCGGGATTTCTTTGGAGACTGGGTCAATACTCTGCAAAATGATGCACATGCGAAAGCCTATAGTGAGGATAATAAATTGACCTATCCGCGTTATTGGCACGGTTTTGTACTGTTCTTGAAACCCATGTTTGTTTTCTTTAACCTGAATGAGATTTATCAGATCAATACCTTGATCTTATGTGGCTTGTGTTTTGCCACTCTGCTTTTGACCTATAAAAAAGAAAAAGCATACGTTGGACCGTTTCTTGTCCTGCTTGCGCTTTTTAATCCGCCTTATATTGCGAGGTCATTTCAACTTTCGAGTGTCTTCTATGCGATGATCCTTACATGTATAATGGTACTTTGCTGGGATGACAAGGAAAAAAGGGAACATCTTTTCCTGTATGCCTTTGTGATCGATGGTATTATTCTGGCATTTTTGGATTTCCTTACTTATCCGCCGGTGGCATTCGTGGTTCCTCTTTGTTTTGTGCTGGTATTCTCAGAACAAGACCTGTTACATAATCTGCTTGCGAGTATCCGTTATGGTATAGCCTTTTTATTAGGCTACGCCGGAATGTGGGTAAGCAAGTGGATCCTGGCATCTTTGTTTACGGATGAGAACGTGATCGCCGAGGGCATTGAAAGTGTCCTGCACCGAACAGGAAAAGGCGCGATGTCGGATGTGGATAGCGCTTTTAACGTGGAGATCAGTCCGGCAGCCGCCATGCGTGAAAATTTACATGCCTTTGGCACAAGACCGGTCAGGATCATGGTTTTCCTGCTCCTATGTGCTGCGGTTGTTCTGGTCATTTATATGATCCGGCATAAGGCTGGTTTTACGAAGCGAGCAGCGGGAATGTTTGTGATCTTTGCATTACTGACAATCATTCCGATTGTGTGGATCGTGGCATTGAATAACCATTGCTCCCTGCATCCACATCTGGAATGGAGAGAATGGCTGGTGGCAGTTTTTGCACCATTAATGTGGCTGGCATGGTTCTGGACAGATAGAAGAAAGAAAGCAGTGGAGTGCAGATAAGATGAAAGTGAAGCAAAACATCCAAGTATTGATTAAAATGATAGGGATTGTAGTCATTAGCAGTATAGTATTGGTGGGGCTTTTATGCCTTGTCTATAAATTGCCAAGAAATCGCATGGTAGAGCATGTTATCGAATCAGACAATACGATCCGTTTGCAAAATGATGATTACAATATGAGTATTTCCAATTTTTATGATACCTACGATACAGACACCAACATTATCATGTTATTAGAAGCCATCGCACCGGATTTCAACGGTTCATTGCAGGATGCCCTGCTGTGTCCGTCCGGGGCATATCTGGAAAATCAGTGGGGAGATTGGGCAGATACCTTGATGAACTATGCAAATGATGCGCAAGGCGATCTGTCTTATGTCAACTATGCCAGATATTGGCATGGCTATCTGGTATTTTTGAAACCGCTTCTGATGTTTATGAATGTGCAGGACATCTATTATCTGCATGCTATGCTTATGGTCTTTTTGACAGGATGGATCTTCTGCCTGCTCTATAAGAGATTGGGAAAATATTGTATTGCGTATGCGGTAACTATCATTGCCATGAATCCGGTTGCGATTGCGCAGTCCTTTCAGTTGTCTACCATCTATTATGCCATGCAGTTGACCCTGCTCTTACTTTTGTATTGCAAAAAGGAAAAACAGATCCCTTACATATTCCTGATCGATGGTATGCTGGTGGCATTCTTTGACTTTTTGACCTATCCGCTGGTTGCCTTTGCCATTCCGGTTCTGACTTACTATCTATTATATCGTGAGGACGGATTTTTACAGAATGTAAAGAAGATCGTGGGCAAGGGCGTTTCCTTTCTGATCGGCTATGCCGGATTGTGGTTTATGAAGTGGATCTGGGCAACTGCCTTTACCCATGAAAATATTTTAAGAGATGGCTGGATCAATGTACTGCGAAGAACAGGAACCGGTGACAACTTTGGAGACAATCAGTATGGGATGGCGATTGGCCCTATGGCGGCACTCCGCATTAATTTTCATGCTTTTGTCGGATGGACGACAGTCCTGCTTGGAGTGATCTTCCTGGTCGGTGTGATCGCCTATATGTTGTATAAAAAGCAAAAACCGATCTTTCAAAAGATAACAGTCCTTATTTCATTTCTCGTAGCATGTTCGCCGATCCTCTGGTATGTGGTTGTCAATAATCATGCATCTTTGCATCCACATCTGGAGTGGAGAGAATGGGTAGTCAGTGTGTTTGCCGCATGTGTTTTGGTCTTGAGTTTACTAAGGGAGAAAACAGATGAAAGAATATCGGTTTGAAGAAATAAGTCTGGGTCTGAGTGAATCTTTTCAAGTTGAGATCACCCGGTAAATGATGGAAAAGTTCCGGGATATATCCGGTGATGTCAATCCTTTACATAACGATACAGAATTTGCCAAAGCCAGAGGATATGAAGATCGTGTGGTTTATGGCATGTTGATCGCATCGCAGATATCTACGCTGGGAGGTGTCTACCTGCCGGGGAAATACTGCCTGATCCATGGCGTGGAGATTGATTTCGCACGTCCGGTCTACATAGGAGATAAGCTGACTATTAGTGGCACAGTGAAGGAAATACATGAATCTGTCAGACGTCTGACGATCAAGTTTGTGATTAGGAACCAGACAGGTAAGACAGTTTCGAAAGGTATTTTGAAAGCGGGGTGCATGCTATAATGAGCAGAGAGAAAAAAGTCTTATTTGTCACGGGGGCATCATCCGATGTCGGGCAGGCATTGATCCTGCAAATAGCAGATCAGTATGACACGATCGTAGCACATTATTGTCATAGTCATGAGAGTATCGACGCTCTTGCGCAAAAGTTCCCGGGCAAGATCCAAAAGGTCAAAGCAGATCTGGCAGATCCCAAAGAAGTACAGGCGATGATCGATGGGATGATAAAAGAACAGTGGCTGCCGGACCATATCGTGCATCTGGCAGCGCCAAAGACTACGAATGAGCGGTTTCACAAGATGGATTCGGTCAGATTAGATCAGGCATTTGAAGTTTCGGTCAGATCTATTTTTCATATACTACAGAGTTTTGTGCCACATATGAGTAAACAAAAGTATGGCAGGGTTGTATTCATGCTGACATCCTATTGTCTGGGACTGCCACCTAGTATCAGAGTGCTTATGTGACATCCAAGTATGCCCTGTTGGGTCTGATGAAAGCTCTGGCAACAGAATATGATAGCAAGGGGATCACAGTCAATGGCATTTCCCCGGAGATGATCGACACCAAATTCCTCAGTGATCTGCCGGATTTGATCGTGGAAGAAAATGCAGCCAAAAGTCCCTTGAAACGCAATCTGCAAGTGGATGATGTGGTGCCGATGCTGGCATATCTCTTGTCTGATGCAGCAGAGGCGATTACCGGACAAAATATTGCCATTACCGGTGGCATGAGATAAAGAAAAGGAGAACAAACAGATGAGTAGAGAAGAAGTGTTTGAAAGATTACATGAGATTTTTTGGGATGTTTTTGATGATGAAGATATTCGATTGACCGATGCGACCACATCGGATGATATTGAAGATTGGGATTCCCTGGAGCATATCAATCTGGTAGTTGAGATTGAAAATCAGTTTGGCATGAAGTTTACCATGGGTGAAGTACATGAAATGAAAAATGTAGGTGAGATGGTAGATATTATCATCGAGAGAGCGACTAAGTAGGCGGGGAAGGACATGGCAATCACGTCACTTAAATTTTTTGCCTTTTTGGCAGTCATATATTTGCTGTATTGTCTGGTGCCGCGGCAAAAACGCTGGTTTGTCTTGCTTGGGGCGAGTCTGTTCTTTTATGTGGTCTGTGGATCACTCCGTTTGTTTGTCGTCACACTCTTACAGATCCTCGTGGCATATGGCGCGGCAATCCGGACGGACAAGCAGCAGAGGGAGGGTGTTTCTACAAAGATAAATACCGCAGGGATCCTTACCTGTCTGGCAGTGCTTTTTCAGATAGGCGCTTTGCTTTATTACAAAGAGATGAACTTCTTTGTGACCAATGGCAATATCCTGCTTCATCTGCTGGGAAAGGAAAGTACCTTGTTCCTTTGGCAGATAGTAGCACCGCTGGGGATTTCTTATTATACATTAAGTTATATCGCATACATTTTGGATGTCTATTGGGGCGTTGTCAGCCCGCAGAGGAATTTTTTGAAGTTTTGCCTTTTTGGCATTTACTTTCCGATCATGATCTCTGGTCCGATCACACGGTATCAGGAGATCGAACAGGATTTGTATGCGGGAAACAGAGCTGACTATCAGGGCTTTTGTTTTGGATTGCAGCGCATTCTGTGGGGACTTTTCAAGAAACTGGTGATCGCGGATCGTATGGCGCCGATCATACAGGAGATCTGGTCGGGAGACTTTTATGGATGGTGTGTGTTGATCGGGGTACTCGGTTACGCATGGCAGTTATACATGGATTTCTCCGGATGTATGGATATTGTGTTAGGGGCATCGGAATTGTTTGGCATACGACTTCCGGAGAACTTTAATACACCATTATATGCGACCTCACTATCCGAATATTGGAGAAGATGGCATATTACCTTGGGAGCTTGGGTAAAAGACTATGTCATGTATCCAATCCTGAAAACAAAAGGCTTGCAGACGCGGGCTAAAAAGTGGAAAAAGAAATTCGGCAAGAAAATGGGAAAGAAGATGACGACATGGATCGGTCTGTTTTTTACTTGGCTGGTTGTAGGTCTGTGGCACGGCGGAGCATGGACCTTTGTTTTCGGATCCGGTTTGTTTTTCTTTCTTATGATCATTGGTGGGCAGATTTTAGAGCCGATTGGTAAATGGTGTATAGAGAAGATGCATATCCCGACACAGAGTTTTGGATGGAAACTCTGGCAGCGGATCCGTACCTTTGTATTGTTTTCTGCCAGCATATCGTTTAGTTGGTCTGCCAGCATGAAAGATGGTTTTCGTATGTGGGCAAGATGTTTTAAACCGACAAATCTTTCATCCCTTTTGCCACTGGCATCGCGTGCAGACTGGTTCCTTCTTGTTATCGGAGCTGTCATCGTATGGCTGATCTCCTATGGTAAGCAAAAAGAGGATGTGCGGATGTATGTGGCAAAGAAGGCATTGCCGGTCCGCTGGATCCTTTATCTTGTATTGTTATTTGCAGTCTTGATCTGTGGTGTTTACGGTCCGGGTTACGATGCATCATCCTTTATATATGGACAGTTCTAGGAGTACATATTGAAAACGAAACAAAGACACATAACAAAAATCATTGCATTTCTTCTGGTGGTGGCGCTTCTCTTTGGGGGAGCGGTGCAGGTGCTTAGGATATCTGACGATACACATTCCAGAGCAGAATTTGATACATTTTACAGGCTGGATAAAAATAGTCTGGATGCCGTATGGATTGGTGCCAGTGCGGTACAGTCGTCCTTTATACCGTCAGAAGCCTGCGCGCATAATGGCGTGCAGATGTATGGGCTTGGAACGGCAAGCCAACCGGTTGCACTGACGAAATATCTCTTGCAGGAGGTGCAAAAGACACAGGATCCCAAGGTCTATCTGATCGATATCCGGATGTTGGCATATGATTATGATGTGATGGGAAATGAGATCTTCTGTGATAACTATATTCGGCGTGTAACGGATTCTATGCGGTTTTCGCATAATCGGACACAAGCCATAAAGGATATGGTGGAGCGTTTGGAGAAAAAACGGGCAGCCGTGTCAATGCGTTTGATTACTACTTTAGTTTCACGCTCTATCATAATCGCTGGAGTCAGTTGACGGCGGCAGATTTTGGACCGGATGCGGATAGTTTTATGGGCTACTATATCTATGATGATACAGAAAGTTTTGATAAACAGGAAACACTGGCAAGAAGAAGCGCAAAGCCACTGGAAGTTTCAAGTGACAACCAGCAGTATTTAGAGGAGCTGCTGGATTATCTGGATACTTTCGATGGAAACATTCTCTTTACAAATACCCCGAATAATCTGGAAGAGGACAAATTTGCCAACTACAATTATATCAAGAAGAAGATTGAGGACCGAGGCTATGAAGTGTTGGATCTGAACGATCGTGTAGATGAGATCGGCTTGGACTATGAAACGGATTTCAACGAGAATATGCATGTGAATTATCGTGGTGCATTTAAGATCACAGACTATATGGCAGACTATCTGAAAGAAAAGTACGAACTGCCGGAACATGAAAAAGAAACAGACAGCATTTATGAAAAAACGCAGGAAAGATTATTGTCTCGTACCGAAGAAATGGAAAAACGCAATGAATAATGTAATGACGGATGAAAATGGAAAATTGCAAAGGGATTACTGGAATATTTTAAAGGGAATCGGCGCTTTTTGCGTTGTGCTCGGACATTGTGCCATGCCGGTGCAGAACTTTGTCTATCTGTTTCATGTGCCGCTTTTCTTTTTTATCTCAGGTTATATGTATAATGAGCAAAAATACGGGGATGCCCCATATGATAATCTCAAAGGGCGTATGAAGTCCTGGGTAAAATATGTTGCTTTATATATCGTTTATATTTTACTTCATAATGTCTTGGGGTATTATGATATGCTGCGCATAGATGAGCCGCTTTATACAAAAGCACAGATGGTGGAACAAATGGCGTACGCTGTCATCGGAGACGGAAATGAACTTCTGGCAGGTCCGCTGTGGTTTGTTCCGGTGCTTGTGATCGGCTCTGCCTTCATGGGCTTTGTTATCTATTACAGCCGTATGCTGGAAGATCGGTTTAAAAGTAAAAAGATCAAATTCCTCTTTCAGGGAATTGTCATAGGATGTAGCAGTATCGTGGGCTATCTTATGATCGCCTATGGCTGGGATCTGCCTGCACATATGCAGATCGCCTTTGCGGTACAACCATATTTCTGGGCTGGCTATCTTTTACGCAATTATATGTCCGATCTGGAAAAGTACATAAAATACTGGGTGGGTATCATCCTGTTTCTGCTTCTTGCGATCTATAGTAGAGATCATTTGTATAGCCTGGTGGATGGATACGTCAGTCCGATCATGTATCTGACTGCATTTATGGGATTTTACGTCTGTATGTGTCTGGCAAAGGGAATCTGTGTTTTGCAAAAAAGCAATTATCTGCGCAGTTTATTCGTCAAAATGGGACAGGCATCCTTCCTTTTGATGGGAACACATTTTATGATTATCCGCGGCATTGATCGTATCTATGCAGGATATCATCAGGATATTTCTATGATGTATGAACATTATTTAGGAAATCACAATATGCTGATCCCTTTGTATTTAGTATTGGGTATTGGCTTGCCATTACTGTTACAGGCATTTTGGAATAGACTGTCGAAAGGAGTTGCCAAATGATAGAGCAGAATCCGATCATGCCGGATCGACGATATTGGAATGTGTTAAAAGGGATAGGAATCCTTTGTGTTGTTTTGGGACATGCATGTAGTTGGGCACATGATTTTGTCTATGAATTTCATATTCCCTTATTCTTTTTTATCTCCGGGTTTATGTATAGCGAAAAAAAATATGGGGATGATCCGTACTTAAATGTGATCAACCGCTTCAAGTCTTCCTGGATCAAATACGTTATTGTTTATTGGATCATTATGTTATTACATAATTCCCTGATCCGCTGGGGCTTTATGCCGATCGGAACAGAATATTTTAGTTTGCGGACCTTAGCGGAAGCCTGTGCTTTTGTGCTTTTGGGTACAGCCAATGAATTGATGGGAGGAACCTTGTGGTTTGTTCCGGCACTTTGTATGGCATCTGTATTCCTGAGCTTTCTGGTTACGATCAGCAGAAAAATAGAAAAGAAAACAGGAAATTCCTATCTGAAATTTGCATTTCAGTTTGTAGTCATCCTGGTATGTTCCATCGTCGGCTGTATCGTTATATCTATTTTAATGCCTGCCAATATCCAGGTATCGCTTACGGTCATGCCATTTTTGTGGATAGGATACCTGCTCAGAAATTACGGAAAAGGACTGGAGCAATATCTGTCTGTATGTGCAGCAGCCATCCTGCACTAGCCGTTTATTTTATCAGTTTTCATCATAGTCTGGATCTGATCATCGGTATTTTATATCCGGGAATGTATCTGGTGGCATTTTCCGGTATTTATGTATGTATGGCTCTGGCAAAATATATCAGCCGGTTGAACAGGCTCGGTTCTTTGATAGCATCCTGCGGAAAGGCTTCTTTCTGGATTATGGCGGTGCATTTTCCGCTCATAAAGATCATTGATCGAATCTGGGCGGCGCACATAGGAGATCCGGACCGGGTATTGTATCTGACGCTGCCACATTCTTTCGACTATATGTGGCCGGTCTATTTACTGCTGGGCATTGGCGTGCCGTTATTGGGATATCAGTTGGTGCAAAAGATAAAAAATAGAGGGAAATGATCATGAAAAAAGAATTACTGTATCCGTTTGATGCAAACTATATTTTAGCAAAAAAGAAAAGGATCAAAAGAGAACTGTTGGCAGAGGGCGAACGTTTTGTCGATAAAAAGATTGCTATTTTAGGAGGATCTACGACAAATGATATTAAACTGATTCTGGAATTATTTTTATTAAATCAAGGAATCCGTCCAAGTTTTTATGAGTCCGAATATAACAAGTATTATGAGGATGCAGTATTTGATAATGCAGAGTTAGAGGCATTTGCACCGGATCTGATCTATATCCACACCAGTAATCGCAATATTACATGTTATCCACAAATGAGTGATTCCAAAAGTCGGATTACAGACTTATTGGAGGCGGAATATCAGAAATATTGCACGATCTGGGAAAGTATTGCTGACCGATATCATTGCCCGATCATACAGAATAATTTTGAAATGCCTATGTATCGGCTTATGGGCAATCGGGATGCCAGTGATAGACATGGAAAGGTCAATTTTTTGACCAGACTCAATATGATGTTCTACGATTATGCGGACAACCATGAGGATTTTTATATCTGTGATATCAATTATATTTCCGCTGATTATGGGCTGGCAGAATGGTCTGATCCATTTTTCTACCACATGTATAAATATGCCTTAAATGTCAATGCCATTCCGTATCTGGCATTTAATGTGGCGAATATCATTAAATCCGTATTTGGCAAAAACAAGAAGGGTCTTGTGCTTGATCTGGATAATACCTTATGGGGCGGTGTTATCGGTGATGATGGTGTGGAAAACATTGCACTGGGGCAGGAAGTCGCAGAGGGACAGATCTATTCCGAATTTCAAAATTATGTGAAAGAGCAGACGCAATTGGGTGTAATTTTAAATATTGATTCTAAGAATGATTTTGAAAATGCCAAGGCGGGTATAGAACACCCGGATAGTGCTTTTTGTATGCAGGACTTCATTGAGGTAAAAGCGAATTGGGAACCAAAAGATCAGAATTTCAGGGAAATTGCAGAAGATCTAAATTTGTTACCAGAAAGCCTGGTATTTGTAGATGACAATCCGGCAGAGCGCAGCATTGTGGCGCAAAATTTAGATGGGGTATGCGCGCCGGAGATCGGGGATGCAAGAGATTATATCCGTATTTTAGACCGCAATGGATTTTTTGAGACAACGATCTTGTCCGAAGATGATCAGAAACGTAATGAGATGTATCGTGCCAATGCAGATCGAAAGAAAAGCCTACATGCCTTTACAGACTACCATGCATATCTGGAATCTTTGCAGATGAAAGGGACGATCCTGCCATTTGATGAGATGTCTTTGAATCGTGTGGCGCAGTTGTCGAACAAGAGCAACCAGTTTAATCTGACGACGAAGCGCTATACGCGTGATGAGATGGAAATGCGGGCGAAAGATGAGAACTATATTACCTTATACGGGAAATTAGAGGACAAATTTGGCGATAACGGCATTGTATCTGTAGTCATCGGCAAGAGGGTTAAAGAAGAATGTCACATTGAATTGTGGATCATGAGTTGCCGTGTTTTAAAAAGGGATATGGAATACGCTATGCTGGATACCCTGATAGAGACCTGTCAAAATAAGGGAATCAAAAAGATCCGCGGCTTCTATTATCCGACTGCAAAAAATGCGATGGTAAAGGATTTCTACGGCAAGATGGGATTTTCACAGGTGGCATGTGATGCAGCCGGAAATAGCGAATGGGAATAGAGATCACATTGGTCTGGGAAAAGAAAAACAATGTGATCTGTGTCAATGGGGAGTAGAAAATCAATGAAGAGACTAGAGTATATAGATATATTAAGGGGTATATCCATTATTGGTGTTGTGTTGATACACGTTATCAGCATTTTGGGAGGTGTTGAAACGGGAGTATGGCATATTGTTTATCTTGGACTAACTCGTTTTTGTGTCCCTATGTTCTTCGTTTGTATGGGAGCAATTCTGTTGCAGAAAGACAGAGAACTGAATATCCATAAATTATATACGAAAAACATTCCAAGATTTTTAATTGCTATTTTTCTTTATGGGCTCTTACATAAGATCACACGCTTTTTCTTGGGACAGTATGGGCAACTCAGTTTTGGAGAACTGTTGCTCGCATATCCTAAAAAATTTATCACGGGAGAGTTGGAATTTTCCTTTTGGTTTATGTATGCGCTGATCCCTATTTATTTCATGCTACCTATTTTAAAAGCGATTGTGGTGCAGGATCATTCCCTAAAAGTTGTAAAAATATTTTTGGGACTATGGATGATGGCGAGTCTGATCAATGGACTTTCTTATTTAGAACCGTTTTCCTTTTTAAACACATGGACAAATGGAAATCAAAATCTTTGCACAGTATATGGATATCCTGGGTATGTGGTGCTGGGAGCCTATTTGGGAGAAAAGAAATTTACCAAAGGCCAGAGATATGTGCTATATAGCATAGGGGGATTCGCATGTATTGTATCTATTGTCGAGCAGACGATACGAGTGGATAGAGGCTACGGACTGGAATATACATTGTTTGATTATTACTCTCCGACAACTATATGGCTGACTATTGCAGTATTCGTTTTTATAAAATATATATGGAGAGAACGTCAAATCAGAAAATGGTATAGCAGAGTTCTACTCTTTGCAGGATGCTATTCTATGGGAATCTACTTTCTACATACGATTGCGCTTCTGTTATTGCAGCATTGGTTGACAATCCGGTATGTTAGTTGGAGACCGATTAGGAGTTTGGTGGATGTGATCTTAGTTTTTGCTGTTACTCTTTTGGTCGTGTGGAGCATGTCGAAAAATAAATACAGCAGAAAGTGGATATAGTTAGGAAATGGTATTGTGGCGCAAAATTTAGATGGGGTATGCGCGCCGGAGATCGGGGATGCAAGAGATTATATCCGTATTTTAGACCGCAATGGATTTTTTGAGACAACGATTTTGTCCGAAGATGATCAGAAACGTAATGACATGTACCGTGCTAATGCGAATCGAAAGAAAAGTCAGCATGCTTTTACAGATTATCATGCATATCTGTAGTCATCGGCAAGAGGGTTAAAGAAGAATGTCACATTGAATTGTGGATCATGAGTTGCCGTGTTTTAAAAAGGGATATGGAATACGCTATGCTGGATACCCTGATAGAGACCTGTCAAAATAAGGGAATCAAAAAGATCCGCGGCTTCTATTATCCAACTGCGAAAAATGCGATGGTAAAGGATTTTTACGGTAAGATGGGATTTTCACAGGTGGCATGTGATGCAGCCGGAAACAGCGAATGGGAATTAGAGATTTCATCATCCTGGAAAAGAATGAACGATGTAATTAGTATAAATAGAAAGTAGAAATAAGGTAGAGAGGAGAACATATAGATGTTAGTGAAGGAGAGAAAAGAATAATGTTAAGAAATATAAAAAACATAGGGCGACGAAATATCGAATGTCAACTAATATACCTATTATTCTCTTTTTCAGTAGGTATTGCAGGTATGTGTACTTATCAATTGAATCCGGTAGCAGTAGATAAAGGAGGATTTTTGAGGTATGACATTGACTTAGTTAATGAAAGAGGACTTTTAGTGTGTGCCATACTTTCCATTATGGCGTATCTGTTGATTACCGTTGTTGATAAAGGAGCGCATCAAACTAATGTCGCCACAATGAAACCATATAATGAAAACAGAGTATTTTGGAGTACATTTATTATATACTCGTTTTTATTAGGAATATTGTTGGCATTATATTTTCCTGGAACAGGGATGAACGATACAATCAACTGTTTGATGGGATTTTGGCAGAATACGCTTCAACCAGCGATGTTTCAGATGATTATATATGGTATTTTTCAGGGCATCTTTTTTATGTGTAAAAATGCAACCATAGCATATGCTATCATTGTCATTTTGCAAATTTTTGCAGCATCCTATATTGTTGCCAACTATTTGCGGTGGATTGCGAGGAAAGGCATAGCCAAGTGGTTGCTTATCTTGAATATGATATATATTATGGCTATGCCATTGATAGGGAATTATACGATTGCTTTATTGAAGGATACATGGTTTACATATGCGTTTTTTCTGTTGTTACCGAACATTTACGATTTGATACACGGAGAAAAAGCATGCTGGTGGCAGATTGTTGTGGCAGTTTTCGTTGTTTGGTTTTCTCGTTCTAATGGTAAATTGGTATTAGTGCCGATTATGATATTGTTGTTTATTTTTTGTAAAAGCCAAAGAAAACATTTGGCGATACTTCTAATCACATTAGTAGTATTGAATAGTGGCTTGGATTATGCAAAGAATGTTCGATTTGGAGGATATGATGAGTCGTTTAGAGAGTCTATGAGTGTACCATTAGTCCAAATGGCTGCAACTGTTGTGTGGAATGGAAACATATCAGAAGATGAGGAAGAAGTGCTGTATGCGGTATTGCCAGAAGAAAAGTGGAGACAAAATTATGCTTTTGCGTTTGTGGATCCAATAAAGTTTGACGAGCATTTTGATAACCTTTATCTAGCCGCGCACAAAAAAGAATTTTTGCAAACATGGGCAAGTATGTTAAAAAAGAATCTTACAATCTATGTGAAGGCATATCTGTATCACACGTATGGAAATTGGAGTTTGGCTGCATACAATACGAACGCGGTTGATAAGACGCAATCAATTTTTCTAAAACTTAATAATAATACAGGGGATACTAGTATATGGGGCGAATACTTAGCAAGTATATCCTTGAAAAATGATTCTTTATTGCCGAATGGTTTGACTAAATTGCTTCAAGGATTTCATGAAGATGCCTGCGAATGGAACCTGTGGCTTACGCCAGGAATTATGTTTTTACTTTTAAATTTGTGTACATGTATTGCCTGGAAAAATAAACGATATAAATTAATGTTAACGTTTCTGCCACTGTATTTATGTTGGGGATGTATGATGGTTGCAAGTCCTGCGTCTATGATCTACCGCTATAGTTTTTACATATTACTTTCGTTGCCATTTGTTTTAACTATGACATGGAGAGATATAGGATACAAATAGAAGAGTTCATAAGAGAGAAATTGCTCCCCTAAATTAGTTTTTAGAGCTAGAAGGAAAAGCTAGCATTTATGCGAATCACTATGCTGATGAGAAAGGGGCTCTTGATAAAGTTGCAGGTGATTTGGGTTACACAGGAGAGGAATATGTTGCGGGAGTTTCGATTGTCGATTGGAAAGCATATAAACTAATAAAATAAGAAAGATGCAATTGAGAAAACTTATAGCAAAATCAATTGTGTAAATTTACATATGATAACGTAGAGGCACTGATGCGGGTGCGATTAAATGGCATATTAGAACCATGAGGTGATGGTAATAAGAAGAATAAACTTATAAATCCGTATAGACCGGGAGCGGGAACGAAGCCTCTGGTTCTCGCTGGACGTGATCAGGATCTGGAAGAAGTAGCACAGATATTTGAAACTTTGCGGCTTAACATACCGACACAATCTATTATTTATAGTGGGCTTCGGGGGGGGGAGACGGTCTTGTTAAATGCGCTGGAGGAAATTGCAGAGGACAAGGAGATTTTCAGCAGACACGTAGAGGTGGAGACAAGAAATGATTTTATCTCTCAAATATCTGCATGTGCACAAGCATACATTCGTAAGTACAGTGCCAAAGACAAGTTGTATTTTCCTTGTCTGTAAAAGAAAGGGAATTATATATCCGGTTCGATACCGAGAATTGGACTTTACGGTTCCTGAATTTGATGGTTTTATCAAGAGATTGGAAGAGTACCAGACATGGGACGAAAAGAAGAAAAAAAACGCAACTTAACACTGGATTTTGCCAGAGGATTTGCCATTCTTCTAATGATTTATGATCATATTATAGGGCATGGAAAGGTCATTACCTCTTTTCACATGCCCTTGTTTTTTATCATTAGCGGATATCTTCTGAAAGATCAACCATTTAGACAGACTTTGAAAAAGAAAGCGAAAGGACTGCTTTTGCCATATCTGGAGTTTGCCGGACTGGCAATACTTGTAGGTTTTTTCAAGGCCATATTTATTCTGCACGCTAACTGGCAGGCAACAGGCAACTATCTGTTTCATAAGATGGTTGATACACTTTGTGCAAGGGATATCTGGCTTTTGTGGTTTTTGCTGGCATTGTTTGAGGCTCTTATGATTTATGTTGGCATCAAATGCCTGACGAAAAATCGGTATATGCAGATCATACTGGTTTTGCTTGTTTTTGTACTGGGCTACTGTTTATCACAAAAGTATGGAAGTGCCAATTTTTATTATTTGGATCAGGGGATGATGGCGGTGCTTTTTGTGGCGGTTGGCGACGCAGCGAAAAAACTATCCTGGGAGAAATTATATAGATTCTCATGGATGCGTATGGGAATTCTAGCAATGATGCTTGTCATATGGATGTTGGGGATCTGTTTCGGCCTGCTTGTCATGGCTAATCGTGTTTACGAAGGTTTCCCTCTATGTATTTTTTCTGCTATCGCAGGAACCTATCTCGTTGTATTCTGCAGTCATTTTATGAAAAGAATACCTTTGCTGGGATCAATGATTGTCTGGTGTGGGCAAAATACCTTAGAAATACTGTGTCTAGCCAATATCTTTCGGCAGTTTAGTGATTGGAAGGCTTTGTG
This sequence comes from Roseburia sp. AM51-8, assembly GCF_003478275.1. Lineage (NCBI taxonomy): Bacteria > Bacillati > Bacillota > Clostridia > Lachnospirales > Lachnospiraceae > Roseburia > Roseburia sp. AM51-8. Next base: position 232,956 of record NZ_QUEY01000002.1, read on the forward strand.
TCAGGGCTTGGGAATACATAGTATATTCGTTATGTCCCTACTTCAGACCGGACTGATTGTAGGGATAGTTCTGGTCTGGAAAATTATAATAAAACACACAAGAAAACTTGACGAACGTCAATAAATGGAAGCCGAAATGATACAACTAAATGAAAAATCTAAAAATAGAATACAGATTATTCGGGCGATAGCCATTATATCTGTGCTAGTGATTCATACCGTAGGGCAGAGTCCATATGAACTATACATCCGTCCGTTAGTGAATTTTGGTGTTGGAGTATTTCTTTTTTTATCAGGTTTTCTGACACCCCGTATAGAGGATGTGAAGGTATTTTACACAAAAAGAATACTTAGGGTATTCATACCCTACCTAGTCTGGTCACTTTTGCTTTGCGTGGTTTATGGAGATTATCAGGATCTGGCATGGAACCTGCTGACATTTCAGGAGAGTAGCATTTACTACTATATTTTTGTTTATCTGCAGATCACATTGCTTGTGCCAATTTTATGGAAACTATTAGATGCAAGATATTATTGGCTGGGACTTGCTATTACGCCGGTGGCAATTCTGGTCGAGGTAATCTGGGCATTGACGGGACACTATCTGATTTATCCATGGAATATCAATAACTGCCTGGTTTGGATATCTTTTGTTTATCTGGGAATGCTTTTTAGAAGAGGAATAATTCGGATACACGGCAGATATCAACAGTGGAGTATAGTTATGGGGCTGGCAATGTTTTTAGAAGTGTTGGAAGGAAAATTCTGGCTATCTTTTGGCAGAGAAGATTTTGCTACAACACAGGTCAAACTTTCGTCTATGTTTGTGACAGGATGTGTGTGTGTGCTGGTGTTTTTTTATATTACAGGTCTTCATAAAGATGAAATATATACGGAGAAAGGTAGTAAAAAAGAAATTTTTAGGCGAATCGTGATTTCTATTGGTGATGCTTCCTTTGGTATTTATCTGGTGCATCCCCTAGTGATATATTTTTCGAGGCATAATACAGGATTTTTATTTCCTCTTAACACGATACTGACCTTGATACTCACTTATCTGTGTGTATGGATTGGGCAGCGTATATGTGGAAAAAAACTTGGGAGATATCTGGGATTTTATTAGGTTGAATCATCGATAAAACCATGCTATTATAGATAATATATTATACATAAATAAGCAAAAATGCATAAATTGAACAATATATTATCCAAAAGGAGCACTGAAATGGAAGCCTTGGTTTGGGAAACGGCAGAAGAATTAGATAAGAAAGTAGCAGAGCATTTGCGAAATATCCGCAAACGACGTCAGATATCTCAACGGAGTTTAGCAGATCTTAGCGGTGTTAGTTATGGCTCTGTCAAACGATTTGAAACAACAGGACAGATTTCCTTATTATCGTTGACTAAGTTGGCTATGGCATTGGGACTGGCGGATGAACTGAGAGATTTGTTTTCACAAGTGCCATATCAGGATATTCAGGAGGTAATCAATGAAAACAGAGAAAGGACTGGAGGTTTATCTCGGCAGTGACAAGGTAGGAATACTTGCGGAAACATCCAATCATAAGGTGGCATTTTCGTACAGTGATGTGTGGCTGGAAAAGGGTTTTTCCATCAGTCCCTTTTCATTACCCTTGAAAAGAGGTGTCTTTGTTCCTTCAAAGTTATATTTTAATGGATTATTTGGTGTATTTGCCGATAGTCTTTCAGATGCATGGGGCAGTTACTTTTAGAGCGGATTATAAAAGAGCATGGCGAGAATATTAGTTCTTACAATGTCTTGGATTGCCTTGCGATTGTAGGAACCTCTGGCAAGGGAACGTTAACATATCAGCCAGCATATTCTATCAGATTGGCAGAAAGTCAGGCTGATTTAGATGAATTGGCTAGACAATGCCAAAAAATTCTTTTAACAGAATATTCGGACAAATTAGATGAACTGTACCAACTGGGAGGAACCAGTGGTGGAGCAAGACCAAAGATTATGACGCAGATCAATGACAAATATTGGATTATAAAGTTTCCGGCACATGTTGATAAGCAGAATAGTGGAAAGATGGAGTATGATTATTCCCTTTGTGCTAAAAAATGTGGGATTGAGATGACAGAGACAAGACTTTTTCCGTCACAGACCAGTTCTGGTTATTTTGGAACAAAGCGTTTTGATAGAGTTGTAGAAGAAGGATGTGTTTTAATGTGTATGCGCATAACCGTGACGATCACGCCAAAAATTTTTCATTTATCTATGATGAAGAAAGAAAAAAATGGCATATGAGTCCTGCTTATGATTTGACTTACAGTAACACGTACTATGGTGAACACACAACAACAGTAGACGGCAACGGCAGGAATCCGGGCATGAAAGATCTTGTTGCAGTGGGGAAAAAAGTCGGAATGGATAAGACTCGCTGTGAGAGAATAGCGAGGAAGATTGAGGAATGCGTGTGGTACGATTTGAAGGAGTATCTTAGATAGATTTTAATGATAGGAGTAGATCAGTGAAAGCAATCATATTAGCGGGGGGCGCAGGTGACCGGTTGTGGCCGCTTTCCAGAAAAAATGCACCCAAACAATTCTTGAATCTGAACCAGGATAATTCTTTGTTCCAGGAGACCATTATCCGTAGTATTCCTTTTTGTGATGAGTTTGTCATCGTTACCAATCAGGAATACCAGGAGATTGTTGAAGGGCAGATGAACCAGTTTCAGGGGATCTCCTACCAGATCATTGTGGAGACGGAGGCACTTGGTACGGCACCGGCGGTACTCAAGGCGAGTTCTGTTCTTTCCAAAGAAGAAATGGTACTGATCATGCCGGCAGATCTGGTTTTGATCGGTGAGGGATATTCGGATGCCCTTTATCAGGCAAAGACGCTGGCAGAGCAGGGACAGTATGTTCTGTTTGGTGTTCGGGCGGATGCACCGAAAACAGGTTATGGCTATATCCGGCATCAGGGAAATCATGTCAGCCGTTTTATTGAAAAGCCATCCAAGGCGCTTGCCCAACAATTATTCTATCAGGATGATATTTTGTGGAATAGTGGCATGATCCTTTGTAATAATGGCATGTTGCAGGAAGAATTGGAAGATACTTTGCGGATCCGGCAGGAAAAGTATGAAAAAGAGCATGAAAGTCCATCCGGCGTATATAAGACCGGACGTATTCACATAGAGAAAGCACTTCTTGAGACATCAGATCATCTATCTGTGGTACCGCTTTTTATGCAGTGGCAGGATGTCAGTAATTTCCACTCTTATGAGAGTGTGTCCGTCGGAAAAGAACACAAAAATACCATTTTGCGTGATTGCAAGAATACGACGGTCATCAATCAGACCGATCGGCAGTTGATCGTGGGCAATGATCTGGATGATCTGTTTGTGGTCAATACAGAGGATGCCATTTATATTACCAGAAAGGAATCTGAGCAGGATATCAAGAGCATTATCGCAGAGGCGCCGGATACTTATGAGGCATATTTTAACTATAGTCCCATGGTATATCGTAACTGGGGCATGCGGGAGATCATCGCACAGGCACCGGGCTATCGTGTGCGGCGTATTCTGATGTATCCGGGAGCGACCTTATCGGCACATTCTCACGAGAAAAGAAATGAGAACTATGCCGTGATACAAGGTCAACTTGCAATAGAATTGGATGGCAGAGTAATACATATCCGGGAGCATGAAAGTATCAATATTCTGCCCAATCAGATGCATCGACTGTTTAATGATGGAGACCAGAATGTAGTCGTGATCGAGGTCGACACAGGGCAGGAGATTGATGAACGAGACATGATCCATCTGGACGAGGTGCCGATGGCAGGACAGAAATTACCGGAACTGTATCTCTTATCTCCGGCATACAAGGACTATCTGTGGGGAGGGGATCGTCTGGTAAGACAGTTCGGCAAACAGAGTCCCTATGATATCACTGCGGAATCATGGGAATTATCGGCGCATAAAGATGGACAGAGCCATATTGTCGGGGGGACTTTTGATGATCAGCCGTTTGGCGATTTTATCCGCCAATATGGATCGAAAGTCTGCGGCTGGAAAAGCCGTACCTTTGACCGTTTCCCGATCCTGATCAAGTTTATCGATGCGGCAAAACCGCTTTCCGTGCAGATCCATCCCGGGGATGACTATGCTTTTGTTCATGAAAAAGAGTTTGGCAAAAATGAAATGTGGTATGTGATGGATGCCGTAGAAGGCGCTTATCTGTATTGCGGCTTTTCGCGCAGGGTATCTGAGGAGGAAGTGCGAAAACGTCTGGCGGACAATTCCATCACGGAAGTGTTGAATAAGGTTTATGTCAAAAAGGGGGACGTGATCTTTATCCCGGCGGGGACGATCCATGCCATTGGTGCAGGTATCCTGATCTGCGAGATCCAGCAGAATTCCAATTCCACCTATCGTGTATATGACTACGATCGTGTGGATAAGGAGGGGAAGAAGCGTCCGCTCCATGTGGATAAGGCACTGGATGTCATGAATTTTGAACCTTATGAGCAGGGAGCATTTGGTTTGCTGGAGCCACAGGAAAAAGATGGAAATGTGGTGCAGCAGTTGAGCCTATGCAAGTATTTTCAGTGTGAAAAGTACCGGATTCGGGAAAAACAGACACTTTATGTGGATGAAGCATCTTTTGTTTCTCTTGTGATTTTGGCTGGAAATGGCATAATATCATGTGGAGAGGAAAGCATTTCCTTTGGAGCAGGAGACAGTATTTTTGTTTCCGCAGGGCGCAAGGTTCTTCATATCGAGGGGACTTGCGAACTGATCACAACGAGAATTTAGGACATATTGCAGAATAAAAAGAGAGGTAGAGTAGAATGAAGACATATGGCGTAATCATGGCTGGTGGCGGCGGTACGAGATTTTGGCCGCTCTCCAGAGCAGAGGAACCAAAGCAGTTATTGAATTTGAGTGGAAAAGACCTGATGGTCAATGAAACGATCGACCGGATCGCTACTTTTACAGACAAGCAGGATATTTTCATTGTGACAAATGAGACCCAGGTGCCGAAAATGCGTACGGCAACAGAAAGCCGTATCGCGGCAGACCATATCTTAGCGGAGCCGGCAGCAAGAAATACTTCCGCCTGCATTGGATATGCAGCATTAGAGATCGTAAAAAAATATGGTGACGGCATCATGTGTATCTTTCCGTCGGATCATTTCATCAAGAACCAGCCGGAATTTACGCGCGTTTTAAAAGAAGCCATTCAGATCGCCGAGCAGGAGGATAAGTTGATCACGCTGGGGATCACACCGACTTTCCCATCGACCGGCTACGGATATATCAAGTTTGATGCTACAGATGCTGCTTATGCAAAAAAAGTCGTAGAATTCAAGGAAAAACCGGATGAAGAGACAGCACAAGCCTATGTCGCCAGTGGAGAGTACGCTTGGAACAGCGGCATGTTCATCTGGCGGGCATCTACCATCTGCGAGCTTTTGACCAGTTACTCCCGGATGTGGCAGCCTGCCTGCATGAGATTGGTGACGCCATGGGAACGGATGTAGAAAAGGAGACGATCGCCCGTGTTTATCCAAACATTCCAAGCATTTCCATTGACTATGGTATCATGGAAAAGAGTTCTGATGTGCTTGTGATCTCTGCGGAATTTGGATGGAATGATGTGGGAAGTTGGGATAATCTGGGTGTTCTTTATGATGCGGATGCATCCGGCAATGTGATCGCAGCCAACCATATCGGCATTGATACGACAAATAGCATTGTCTATGGAAAGAAACGCCTGATCACCACGATCGGCATCGACAATCTTATCGTCGTCGAGACCGACGATGCGATCCTTGTGTGCGACAAGAACCGTGCCCAGGATGTTAAAAAGATTGTGGACGAGTTGAAGAAGCGTGGAGAGACAGAGTTTTTATAATAAGATATATTTGAGCGAAATATCCCACATAATTCGATTGCAGACCTTTGGAGTCCACGCCGGCACTTAATGAGTGCTTTGCACGAATTTAGTACCGCTGCGTGGAGCCAAGAGTGCGAACGTGTCTGCAATGAATTGGTGGGATATGAGCGGAACTAGGTATATATAATTAGGAGGCAAGAATGAACTACAAAGATACATACAACGATTGGTTACAGAATCCATATTTTGATGCAGCAACAAAGGAAGAACTGCGCGCCATCGCAGATGATGAAAAGGAGATCGAAGACCGCTTCTATCGCCAACTGGAATTTGGTACCGGTGGTCTGCGCGGCGTGATCGGTGCAGGAACCAACCGCATGAACATCTACACCGTCCGTCAGGCAACCCAGGGATTGGCAAACTACATTCTGGCACAAAAAGGACAGGATAAGGGCGTGGCGATTGCTTATGATTCCCGTATCATGTCACCGGAATTTGCCAAGGAGGCAGCCCTTTGCCTCAATGCCAACGGCATCAAGACCTATCGCTTTACCAGCCTGCGACCGACACCGGAACTTTCTTTTGCGGTTAGAAATTTGGGTTGTATTGCAGGTATTGTCATTACCGCTAGCCACAATCCGAGAGAATACAACGGTTATAAGGTTTACTGGGAAGATGGCGCCCAGATTACACCGCCGCATGATAAAAATATCTTAGCCGAGGTGGCAAAAGTGACTTCCTTTGATCTGGTCAAGACTATGGACGAGGTCAAGGCAAAAGAAGCCGGACTTTATCAGGAGATCGATCAGGAGATCGATGATGCCTACATGGCAGAACTGAAGAAGCAGTCCATCCACCCGGAGGTTATTTCTGAGATGGCGAAAGACTTTACCATCGTTTATACCCCTTTGCATGGAACCGGAAATATCCCGGTCCGCCGTGTATTAAAGGAACTGGGCTTTGAAAAGGTCTATGTTGTGCCGGAACAGGAAAGGCCGGACGGCAATTTCCCGACCGTTGCCTATCCAAACCCGGAATCGCCAAAGGCATTTGCACTTGCCCTTGCACTTGCAAAGAAAGTGGATGCGGATATCGTGCTTGCCACAGACCCGGATGCCGACCGTCTTGGCGTCTATTGTAAGGATACCAAAAGCGGTCAGTATGTTTCCTTTACCGGAAATATGTCAGGTATGCTGATTGCAGAGTATATCTTAAAGGAGCGAACCGCCACAGGAACCATGCCGCAAGATCCGGCTCTGGTCGAGACCATTGTTACTACGGATATGGCAAAAGTCATTGCCGAGGCTTACGGTGTGAAACTGATCGAGGTCCTGACCGGATTTAAATACATTGGTGAGCAGATCCGTCTGTTTGAGGAAAATCACACATATCATTATGTCTTTGGTCTGGAAGAAAGTTACGGCTGTCTTGCCGGGACCTATGCCAGAGATAAGGATGCCTGTGTTGCCGTTATGATGCTTTGCGAAGTTGCATCCTGGTATAAAAAGCAGGGCAAGACCCTGTGGGATGCCATGTTGGATATGTACGAAACATATGGCTATTTCAAAGAGGGATTAGAGACCATCACCTTAAAGGGCATGGATGGCGCAGAACAGATCCAGCAGATGATGGCAGATGCGAGAGAAAATCTGCCGCAGGCGATCGGTGATTATAAGGTGCTGGCAGTCCGTGATTATAAGACAGATCTGCGTATCGATATGGCAGACGGCAGCAAGAGTCCTACCGGACTTCCGACTTCCAATGTGCTTTACTATGAGTTGGAGGATCATGCATGGTGCTGTGTACGTCCTTCCGGTACAGAACCAAAGATCAAATTCTACTTTGGCGTAAAGGGGGCTTCCCTTGCAGATGCAGAGGATAAGTTGGAGGACCTTACCAAGGACATGATGGCTCTGTTTGACCGTAAGTAGAGCAGATTATATTGATTTTGACAGAGAGAAAGAGTATGAGTGAAAAGAAGTTGACCATGGTGGTTCCGGCATACAATGAGGAGGAGGCACTGCCTATCTTTTATGCGGAGGCATTGCGGGTAGAAAAGAAATTACCTGGAGTGGAGATCGAGTATCTCTTTATTGATGACGGATCTTCGGATGGAACCCTTGAAGTTCTACGGGATTTACATAAAAAGGATGCGCGTGTGCGATATGTTTCCTTTTCCAGAAATTTTGGAAAGGAAGCAGCCATCTATGCAGGGTTGCAGAATGCGGCGGGTGACTATGTGGCAATTTTGGATGCAGATCTACAGGACCCGCCGGCATTGTTGCCGGAAATGCTGCAGGCGATCGAGGAGGAAGGCTATGATTGTGTAGGCTCGCGCCGTGTTACCCGAAAGGGAGAGCCGCCGATCCGGTCCTTTTTTGCCAGAATGTTCTACCATATTATGAAGAAGATTTCAAATGCAGATATTGTGGATGGAGCCAGAGACTTTCAGTTGATGAACCGCAAGGTCGTGAAGGCGATCTTAAGCATGGGGGAGTACAATCGCTTTTCCAAGGGTATCTTTGGCTGGGTCGGTTTCCGGAAGAAGTGGCTGGAATATGAAAATATTGAACGGTCTGCCGGAGAAACAAAATGGTCTTTCTGGAAGTTGTTCCTGTATGCTTTGGACGGCATCGTTGCCTTTTCAACGGCACCGCTTGTGATCGCATCGGTGATGGGGATGGTATTTTGCCTGGTGGCATTTGTTGCGATCATTTTTATCATAGTAAGAACGCTGATCTTTGGTGATCCGACTTCCGGCTGGCCTTCCATGGTCTGCATCATTATCTTTATTGCGGGCATACAACTTCTGTGTATGGGTATTTTGGGGCAATACATGGCAAAGACTTATCTGGAGACCAAGAAGCGTCCGCTTTATCTGGTGGAGGAAACAGAGGAAGATGAGATATGTTGAAGGTATTTTTAGTCGAAGATGAATTCGTTATGCGGGAAGGCATCAAGAATAATATTGACTGGGCTTCCCATGGTTATGAATTTTGCGGGGAAGCAGGCGATGGGGAAGTTGCCTATCCTATGATCCAAAAATGTAAACCGGATATCGTCATTACGGATATCCGTATGCCTTTTATGGATGGTCTGGAATTGAGCAAACTGATCAAGAAGGAGATGCCATGGATCGAGATCATCATCCTGACAGGATTTGAGGAGTTCGCCTACGCCAAAGAAGCCATCAAACTTGGTGTGGCACAGTATCTTTCCAAACCGATCAGTGGGGATGAACTCTTGCAGGAGTTGGATCAGTTAGCGGAAAAGATCCGGGAGAAAAAGAGAGAACAGGAAGTCCGCGAGCAGTATCAGCGGGAAATGGAAGAAAATGTCCAGAAGAACCGTAAAGATTTCTTTAAGTATCTGGTGACCGGAAGCAAGACGCCGGTCGAATTGCTGGAAATGGCAGACCATCTGGAACTGGATATTTCTGCCATCTGGTACAATATCGTCCTGGTACAGATCAAATCGACCAGACATGCCAGAGATGAGTTCTCCAGTAGTATTGTAGAGGCAGAAGAAACCTTAAAGGCCTATGAATCCGAGAGCGATGTACTGGCATTCGAGCGCAGTCTGGAAGGAAAGGCGCTTTTGTTTAAGGGAGACAGCAGGGAAGAGATCGAGGAAAAGGAAAAACTTTTCTTAGAGGTCTTGCAGAAAACGATCGGCACCTATCATCATCTGGTCTACTATGTTGGCATGGGAGAGCCGGTCAACCGTCTGCGGGAGTTGCCGGAGTCCTTTGAACAGGCGAGACGTGCTTTTGCACATCGTTATCTGCAAAAGGAGAATATGGTCATTCGCAGTCAGGACAGTGAAAAGGCGGAGGCTGAGGAGGCATTTTCTATCGAGAGTGTCAATACCAAGGAAGTCAACCGCGGTAAGATCACGGAATTCTTAAAGGTGGGCGGTTCGGATGAAGTGGTATATTTTGTGGAAGAATTTTTCCGCGGAGTCGGTACAAATGCCTTAAAATCCGGTATTTTCCGCCAGTATATCGTCATGGATGCCTACTTCTGCGTCAGTGATTTCCTGGAGAGTATTCATGTAGGAAAAGAGCAGGTGGCTGCACCGGACTTAAATTCCGGTATTGTGGGCGATGAAAAAGAAGCCATGGACTATGTGCAGGGCATTTTACAAAAGGCGGTCAACCTACGGGAACAGCGGGCAACTGACCGTTACCGTGATGTGGTAGAGCAGGTCATGCATTATATAGGCGAGAACTATGCAGAGGAAGATCTGTCTTTAAATACGGTTGCTTCCTATGTCAATTTCTCACCCAACCATCTGAGTACCATTTTCAGCCAGCAGACCGGTCAGACCTTTATCAAATACCTGACAGATTACCGCATGGGAAAAGCAAAGGAACTTTTGCGCTGCACCGGCGAAAAGAGCAGTGCCATCAGTCTTTTGGTGGGATATAAGGATGCACATTATTTTTCCTATCTCTTTAAAAAGACTCAGGGAATGACACCGACCCAGTATCGAAATGGAGCCAAGACGGTATGAGAAAACGATGGATAGAATTTTACAATCGATCCACATTAGCGACCAAGATCCGATTTTCGTATCTTGTCCTTTTGGTGCCAATTTTTTCCATCCTCTTTTTTAGTATTTACAATCTTTGGTCCGGCAATCAGCGTTATGAGGACATGATCAACTCGACGCTGGTGGCGAGTGAGTTCAGTCTGGATTTTAAGAAAGATTTTGACTATGAGATCTATCTGGTGATTGTTGGTAATAAGACACTCAAGGAGTCGGATGTAGACCCCATGTTGCGTCATGCCAAAAATGTCGTCAAGGGCTTGGAAAATATCACAGAATCGCAGGATAATCGAGATCGTTTGCAGGATATCCGTAAATACTTGGATAGTTTGCAGGTCTATGTGGCGCGTATTGATGAAAACATGGCAGAGGGCAATCTGTATGAGGAGAACATGGAAATCTGGGAAAATGATGTCCAGATCGTTACGACCCTGGTGCGGGACGAGATCTCGCAATACACCTACTATGAGATCCAGGGGATCCAGAAGTCAAAGGATGACTACCAGAAATTCTACACCTGGATGCTCCGTTTTTGCCTGATCGCTCTGGTGGGCGTTGTGGTCGCAGTCGGTATCATGTCTTATCTGATTCCGCTGAGCATCACGCGGCCTTTTAAGGAATTGAGCCAGGTGACGGATGAGATTGCCAAGGGAAATCTGTCTGTCCGTGCCAACGTCAATACTGGTGTGGAAGCGACGGCACTCAGCAATTCCATGAATACCATGATCGATAAGATCAACGAACTTTTGGAACAGGTCACGACAGAGCAGATCCGTCTGCGCAAGGCGGAATTTGAACTTTTGCAGGCACAGATCAATCCGCATTTCCTCTATAATACGCTGGATGCCATCATCTGGCTGGCAGAAGCAGGCGAACAGAAGCGGGTCGTCGGTATGGTGCGAAATCTTTCGGATTTCTTCCGTACTTCCTTAAATCAGGGGAAGGACATCAATTCCATTAAGGAAGAAATGCTCCATGTAAAGAGTTATCTGGAGATCCAGCATGTCCGGTATCAGGATATCTTAAGTTATGATATTGAGGTGCCGGAAGCCCTTTATATTTACAGTATCCCCAAGATCACGATCCAGCCGCTGGTAGAAAATGCCCTCTATCACGGCATCAAGAATAAACGCGGCATGGGGCATATCAGTATTCGTGGGGAGGCGGGGGAAAAGGATTTTACCATCACCGTGACAGACGACGGTATCGGTATTGATGAGACGCGCCTTAGGCAGGTGCAGTCCGGCATACAAAATAAGGTCCTGACCGGCAAGGACTTTTACGGGCTTTACAATGTCTGCGAAAGGATCCGTCTGAATTTCGGTGAAGAATATGGCATTTTTATTGAAAGTGTCTACGGAGAGGGCACAAGTGTACGTGTGATTCTCCCTTACGTTGAAGCAAAATAAAAAAATCAACTTCAAAAATAAAAAAATCAAATAAAATATGGAAGGCAGAAGAATTTCAACTTTTCTGAGATTTTTCTGCATGGATAAATAAAGGATCATCTCATAGAATGTAATACATCAAGGGATGGTCCTTAAAATTTATAATTTGGGAGGTACAATTATATGAAGAGGAAAGTTCTTGCAGCCATCTTGGCACTCACAATGGTATTTGGTTTAGCCGCTTGTGGATCTAAGGGCGCATCATCAGATGGGGGGTCATCTGATTCAGGATCAGGAGATCTGATCAAAGTAGGTATCATCAACAATGATCCTAATGAGTCTGGTTATCGTACAGCAAACGATAAGGACATGAAAGAAATGTTCACAAAGGAGAATGGATATGACGCTTCCTTTGCTTACAGTTTGAAGAACGATGAGCAGATCACAGCAGCACAGAAGTTCATTCAGGACGGTGTTGATTATCTTCTTCTTTCTGCTGCTGATACAGCAGGATGGGATTCCGTATTAAAGGATGCACAGGATGCAGGCATCAGAGTTATCTTATTCGACCGTACAATCGACGCTGATGACAGTTTATATGAAGCATCTATCGTATCTGATATGGACAAAGAAGGCGAGACAGCAGTTAATTGGTTAGCAGATCAGGGCTTAGATGAATACAATATCATCCACATTCAGGGTGTTATGGGTTCTGCAGCACAGCAGGGACGTACCGGCGCTTTGGATAAGAAGGCTAAGTCAGATGACAACTGGAACATCGTTACACAGCAGACAGCAGAGTGGAACGCAGAGAAAGCACAGCAGATCGTTCAGTCAGAGATCGACAAGGGAACAAAGTTCAATGTTATCTATGCTGAGAACGACGACATGGCTAAGGGTGCTGTAGCAGCTCTTGACAAGGCAAACATCTCTCACGGCGTTGGCAAAGATGTTATTGTTATGGGATTTGACTGCAACTCATGGGCATTGGAAGAACTCTTGAACCAGAACTGGAACTATGATGGACAGTGCAACCCTTATCAGGCATCTACCATTGATGGCATCATCAAGAAGTTAGAGGCTGGCGAGAAATTAGAAGACAAGGTAGTCATCATGGAAGAAAAGGGATTTGATGCTACAACGATCACACAGGAAGACATTGATAAGTACGGAATCTAATCTTTCCTGACAATTTAAAAATTTTGAAAATGCGTGGTGCGGCGTACGAAGATTCTACGCATGGCATCACGCATTTTTTAAAGAAAAGGAGTGAAACGCAGGTGAGTAATAAAACCATTTTGGAAATGAAACATATCAATAAATCATTTCCTGGAGTTCGCGCTTTACAGGATGTAGATTTTACATTATGTGGCGGTGAAATTCATGCTCTGATGGGCGAAAACGGAGCTGGAAAATCGACACTGATCAAGGTTTTGACAGGCGTTTATGAAAAGGACGATGGTCAGATTTTCGTAGAGGGAAATGACAAAGAAGTATCCATCCGATCACCACAGGATGCACAGAGACTGGGAATTAGTACGGTGTACCAGGAGATCACACTTTGTCCTAATTTGTCAGTAGCTGAAAACATGTACATAGGTAGAACAGAAAATATCTATCAGGACTGGAAGAAAATGAATGCGGATGCTGACAAATTATTGCGGTCTCTCGACATTCCGGCAAAGGCAACGCAGCAGCTTGCTTCTTGTTCCATCGCCGTCCAGCAGATGGTTGCCATTGCTCGTGCGGTAGATATGGACTGCAAGGTTCTGATCTTAGATGAGCCGACATCTTCTTTGGATGAGCAGGAAGTAGAAAAACTCTTTACCCTGATGCGGGATCTGAGATCCAGAGGCGTAGGCATTATCTTTGTAACCCACTTCTTGGATCAGGTATATGAGGTCTGTGACAAGATCACGGTACTGCGTGACGGCAAACTGGTAGGTCAGTATGAGATCAAAGATCTGCCGCGTGTGAAATTGGTTGCCAAGATGCTTGGTAAAGAATTGGATGATATGTCCGATATCCGCGGCGAGCAGGAGCCATACAGTGGCAAGGATGCAGACCAGATTGTATTTGAGGCAGAAGGACTTTACAGTAATGCGGGTATCAAGCCATTTGATTTCAACATCAAAAAGGGTGAAGTCAATGGATTTACCGGACTTCTGGGTTCCGGTCGAAGTGAATGTGTCAGAGCTATTTTTGGCGCCGATCATGTGCTTGGCGGAAAGGTAAAGAAGAACGGTAAGGAGATTAAGATTACAAAACCGATCGATGCCATGAAAAACGGTATTGCATACTTACCGGAGGATCGTAAGAATGACGGTATTATCGGAGATCTCTCCGTTCGGGAAAATATTATTTTTGCAATGCAGGTAATGCGTGGCTTCTTCCGTCCGCTCTCAAAGGCAGAGGCAAACAAATATGCGGAAGAATACATCAAACTTCTGGATATCAAGACAGCATCCGCTGACACACCGATCAAATCACTCTCCGGTGGTAATCAGCAGAAATGTATCTTAGCACGCTGGCTTCTGACCCATCCGGATTATCTGATCCTGGATGAGCCGACACGTGGTATCGATATCGGAACCAAGGTCGACATCCAGAAATTGGTATTGAACTGGCTTCCGAAGGTATGAGCGTGACCTTTATTTCTTCTGAGACAGATGAAATGCTCCGTACCTGCTCCCGCCTGATCGTTATGCGTGATCGCAAGGTGGTTGGCGAACTTTCCGGAGAAGATCTGACACAGAACAAGATTATGAGTACAATCGCTGGAGGTGAAAATTAATCATGGGAAATACAGCAGTGAAAAAAACGAAAGGATCTGGATTTTTCAGTAATCTGGTAAGACAGCAGATGTTTATCCCGGTGGCAGCGCTTGTGATCCTGGCTGTGTTCAATCTGATCGCAGATCCGTCTTTCTTTAAGATCACACTTGGATACAGTAGTTCCGGGGCACCGGTCTTATCCGGTTATCTGATCACCATCTTAGACTATGGTTCAGAACTTGCCATCTTAGCGATCGGCATGACACTGGTAACGGCTGCTTCCGGCGGACAGGATATCAGTGTGGGCGCTACCGTTGCCATTGCGGGCAGTGTGATCCTGCGTGTACTTTGTGGTTCCAATTCCAGACCGGAGACACTTCGTACCTCGGTTTTGGTGGCATTCTTGGTAGCATGTCTTGTATCTATGTTATTTGGAGCATTCAACGGTGTCCTGGTAGCCCACTTTAAGATACAGCCGATGGTCGCAACCCTGATCCTATATACTGCAGGTCGTTCCATTGCAGCCTGGATCAACAACAATGAATTGCCATTGATCAGTGATCCGTCTTTTGGCTACTATGGTGGATTTTTACCGGGAATTCCGATCCCAACGCCGTTCTTTATCGCGGCTGCCTGCGTTATCATTATCGCGCTGGTATTGAAATTTACAAATTTGGGACTTTACACACAGGCTGTTGGTATCAATGAAAAGTCATCCCGCTTAAACGGTATCAACCCGACCTTTATCAAGTTCTTGAGTTTTGTTATCTTAGGACTTTGCGTTGCCGTTGTTGGTCTGATCAAGGTCAGCCGACTTTCAACGATCAACTATTCCGTTATCGCAAAGGATATTGAAATGGATGCCATTCTTGCCGTAGCACTTGGCGGTAACTCCTTAAGTGGTGGTAAGTTTAATATGGCGGCATCTATTCTGGGTGCTTATGTTATCCAGTTCTTGACAACGACCCTTTACAAATTCGATGTGCAATCCGATGCACTTCCGGCATACAAAGCGGTTGTCGTTATCTTACTGGTTGTCCTGAGTGCACCGGTTGTCCGTGAAAAACTGGCAGGTCTTGGCAAAAAATTCCGTGCAAAGGAGGTAGCATAATATGGCTAATAAGACTTCTACAGCACAAAAAGGTATTGGATACAAAATCAAAAATATGACGGATACGAATATGCTTCTGACCATCACGATCGTTATCTTTTTCCTGATGTATATTGGAGCGATCGTATTCCAGGGAGAGGGCTTTTTGAGGCCGCAGACCTTCCTTAGTATGTTAAATGCAAACGGAGCACTGATCATTACCTCCTGCGGCATGAGTTTGGTCATGATCACAGGCGGGATCGATATTTCCGTTGGTGGTGTGGTAGCACTGGTCAGCATGTGCAGTGCCGTATATCTGGATTATCATAACGGTTCCATCTTAGGGGCTGTGCTGATCTCCCTTGGTATCGGTCTTGCCTTTGGTATTGTTCAGGGCTATCTGGTAGCCTACTTAGATATCCAGCCATTTATTGTATCTTTGGCAGGTATGTTCTTTGCCAGAGGTATGACGACGATCGTCAACACCAATCCTTTCAATGTGCAAAACGAAGCATTCGTTGCATTAAAGGATACCAGAGTGATCGTTCCGGGACTGGGTTCTGTCAACAAATTAGGCAGATATGTGGATGCATATGTAGAGATTGGTGTGGTTGTAGCACTTCTGGTCGTCATCCTCATGTTTATCATGCTCCGCTGGACCAAGTTGGGACGTAGTTTCTATGCTGTTGGTGGCAACCAGCAGAGTGCACTCATGCTTGGTATCAATGTCAGAAGAACAAAGTTTTTGTCACATTTGATTTGTAGTTTGTTAGCAGGTATTGGCGGATTTGTATATTTCCTCCATGTTGGATCCGGTTCTGCTTCCCATGCCATGGGTATGGAAATGAACGCCATCGCATCTTCTATCATCGGTGGTACCATGCTGACCGGTGGTGTGGGAAATATCATCGGCACACTCTTTGGTGTACTTTCTTTGAGCACCATTCAGAATATCGTTTCTTCTGCAGGTCTGGATCAGGCTTGGTGGACAGGAATTACGATCGCCGCAATGCTCTGTCTCTTCTTAGTGATCCAGAGTGTAGTTATGTCACGTAAGAAAAAAGCACAAAGTTTAAATAAATAACCTCCTTCTTTTTTAGAAACGACATGAGAAAAGTAGAGATGAACGCATATCCGGCGTCATCTCTATTTTTCGTTTTCTTTTGGTATGGGTGTTGCGAAATTGTCGCAATTCGGAGATAATAAGAAGTGGTATGAGAAGGGGTGTTTTTACAATGAAAGGAATCAAAAAGACCAGACGCAGTATGGCAAGCCGGCTGGTTGCTGTATTTAGCGTCTTATTGTCAGCCTTTACGCTGACAACAGGCTGTGGAAATACGACGACGGCAGCGACATCACAGGATACAGAAAGTCAGGACAGCAAGCAGATCGTGATCGGTTTTTCCCAACTGGGAGCAGAGTCGGATTGGAGATCGGCGAATACCGAATCCATGAAGTCGACCTTTACCGCAGATCAGGGTTACAAGTTACTGATCGAGGATGGGCAGCAGCAACAGGCAAATCAGATCATGGCAATCCGCAAGTTCATCCAGCAGGATGTTGATTATATCGTGCTTGCCCCGGTGACGGAAACAGGTTGGGAGACCGTTTTAGAGGAGGCGCGCAGTGCCAATATCCCGGTTATTGTCATTGACCGCCAGGTGGCAGTGTCGGATCCGACACTCTTTAACTCCTGGGTGGGATCTGATTTTGAATTAGAGGCAAAAAAGGCAACCGCATGGCTGCATCAATATGCGGTCGCCAAGGGCATAGCAGAGGACAGTCTGCATATTGTCAATATTCAGGGAACGATCGGTGCATCCGCGCAGATCGGCAGGACCAAGGGCTTGCAGGATGCGGTAGTCACCTATGGCTGGAATCTTCTGGCGGAGGTGCCGGGAGAATTTACTCAGGCAAAGGGAAAGGAAGCCATGAGCACGCTGCTCAAGCAGTATGATGACATCAATGTTGTCTATTGTGAGAATGACAATGAAGCATTCGGAGCCATTGAGGCGATCGAGGATGCCGGCTATCATGTGGGGTCGGATATCGCGGCAGGTGATATCATGGTCATGTCTTTTGACGGCGTGAATAAAGAAGTTTTATCCTATCTTTTACAAGATAAGATCTCCTATGTGGGAGAATGTAATCCAAATCAGGGACCAAAGGTACAAAATCTGATACAGACCCTAGAAGCAGGCAAGACACCGGATAAGTATTCCTATATGGAAGAGCATGCATTTGCGCATGATGCTACCGTACCGTCTGTAGAGGTAGATGGGCAGATGTATCCGGTCACTGTGATGACCAAGGACAAACTAAAAGAGTATAAGTAAGGAAGTGTGTTTCTATGAAGATTTTTGAAAATCTGGATGAGATCAAACAAAAGGCAAAGGGATTAGAAGAAAAGGTGGGGCAGACCATCGGGGATATCGAGGAAAAGATTGGACAGAGCGTCGAGGTGGTGGAAACCAAGGTCGATCTGCCTGAGATCAATTTTAACCACTCGGATGTCAGTCGAAATAAATTCATGCTGCATGGAAAACTGGCAGAACAGGGCTATGACTGGTGGTGGCATTCCTTTACAGCCCACCATAGCAAGACCGGAGAGGAGAGAGCCTTTTTTGTAGAGTTCTTTACGATCAACCGGCACTTGGCGGGGAAGAAGCCATTTTAGGGCAGACCGAGGAAAATCAAAAAAAGCAGGTCAAGCCTTCTTATATGATGGTCAAGGTCGGTAGCTGGGGAGAACATCCAATACAGCTGCACCGCTTCTTCGCATGGGATGAGGTGACGGTCAAGGAGGATGCCCCTTACCTGATCAGTGCAGACAACTGCTTCTGCTCTGAGACAAGAACGCTTGGTATGGTGGACGTGACCGAAGAAGAATGTCAGGCGCATCCGGAATATATGTCAGATGCTGGCAAGATGTATTGGGATCTGACCATGGACAAAAAACTGACGTTTAATGTAGGTTATGGCGCCAGCGAACCACTTCGCGATGCAGAGCCTTTGAGATGTTCTGGCATTGTGAGGGCATGAAGACTGCCTCGAGGGAAAAGTCGTATTAAATGGCGAAGAGTATATCGTTTCCAAGGAAGATTCCTATGGATATGCAGATAAAAACTGGGGCAGGGATTTCACAAGCCCTTGGGTATGGTTGGCGAGCAGTGATCTGACCAGCAAGACGACCGGAGAAAAATTAAAGGACTCCGCATTTGTGATCGGTGGGGGCAGACCAAAGGTAGGACCGGTCGCTATGGAGAATAAATTACTTGGAGCCATGTGGTATGAGGGCGAGCCGTTTGAATTTAATTTTTCTAAGGTATGGACGCTGACCAAGACGAAGTTTAAATGTAAAGAGACAAAGCATCATGTCGTATGGCGTGTTGTGCAGGAAACACCGATGTCAAAAATGTGTACGGAGATCGCCTGCAAAAAGGATCAGATGCTTTTTATCAATTATGAAGCACCGGATGGCAGCAAGCGCCATGACCATCTGTGGAATGGCGGCAATGGCAGTGGTACGATCAAGTTATATCGCAAGCATCTGCGCCTGAACAAGGATGGGGCAAAGCCAAAGTGGGAGTGGGAACTGGTCGATGAGATTGCAGTTGCCCATGCAGGCTGTGAATATGGTGAGTACAACAAGTAAATAATACAGACAGATCAAAAAGAAAGGATGGGGTACGAATGAAAATTGGAATGTTGACGAGCGGTGGCGACTGCCAGGCACTCAATGCCGCAATGCGAGGTGTGGTCAAGGGACTCAGTGAGAACGACAAAGACTTGGAAGTATATGGCTTCTATGATGGCTACAAGGGCTTGATCTATGGAAATTACCGCCTGCTGTCAAGCAAGGATTTTTCAGGTATCCTTACGGTGGGAGGAACGATCTTAGGATCATCCAGACAGCCTTTCAAACAGATGCGGATTCCGGATGAGAATGGTCTGGATAAGGTCGAGGCAATGAAAGAGACTTACTATAAACTCAATCTGGATTGTCTGGTCATTCTGGGGGGTAATGGTACACAAAAGACAGCCAATCTTTTGCGTGAGGAAGGGCTGAATGTGATCCATCTTCCAAAGACCATTGACAATGACATCTATGGAACGGATGTGACCTTTGGATTTCAGAGTGCCATCAATGTCGCCTGCAATGCGATCGACTGTATTCATACCACCGCGGCTTCCCACAACCGTGTCTTTATCGTGGAGGTTATGGGACATAAGGTCGGCTGGCTGACCCTTTATGCCGGTGTGGCATCCGGGGCAGATATTATTTTGTTACCGGAGATCCCATATGATATTGATAAGGTGATCGAGGCGATCGATAAACGCCATCAGGCAGGCAAGGGCTTTACGATCTTAGCGGTAGCGGAAGGCGCGATCTCCAAGGAGGATGCAGCACTTTCCAAAAAGGAATGGAAGAAAAAGAGAGAAAATTCACCATATCCGTCCGTTTCTTATGAGATCGCCAAACTGATCGGAGACCGTACCGGTTCAGAGGCAAGGGTGACAGTGCCGGGACATACACAGCGGGGCGGCAGTCCTTGTCCGTATGACCGGGTGCTTTGTACGAGACTGGGATCTGCGGCAGCTCAGGCGATCCTGGAAAAAGATTATGGCTATATGATCGCTATGATTGATGGGCAGACAAAGCGTGTTCCGCTGGAAGATGTGGCGGGCAAACTTAAGATGGTAGATCCTGACTGCCAGATGATTCAGGAAGCAAAGCGGATCGGCATCAGTTTTGGTGATTAGGAAGTAAGAGGTGTAGAGGATGTCTTATACGGCATTATATCGTAAATTCAGACCACAGGATTTTGAGGATGTAAAGGGGCAGGATCATATTGTGACAGCCTTAAAAAATCAGGTCAAAGCCAATCGGCTGGGGCATGCCTATCTCTTTACCGGGACGAGAGGAACCGGTAAAACGACGGTGGCAAAGATCCTGGCAAAGGCAGTCAACTGTGAGCATCCGGTGGATGGCAGTCCCTGCAATGAATGTGAGACCTGTAAACGTATCGCGGAAGGCAGCAGCATGAACGTATTTGAGATCGATGCGGCTTCCAACAACAGTGTGTCAAATATCCGAGATATCGTAGAAGAAGTGGCATATTCACCGACAGAGGGCAAGTACAAAGTCTATATCATCGATGAGGTACATATGCTTTCTGCAAGTGCTTTTGCGGCTCTTTTAAAGACTTTGGAGGAGCCACCGGCATATGTGATCTTTATTCTGGCAACAACAGAAGTGCATATGATTCCGATCACGATCTTATCCCGCTGTCAGCGTTATGATTTCCGGCGGATCTCCATTGATACTATTGCAGGACGTTTGCAGGAGCTGATGGTCAAGGAGAATATCTCTGTAGAGGATAAGGCATTGCGCTATGTGGCAAAGGCGGCAGACGGTTCTATGCGTGATGCCCTAAGTCTTTTAGACCAGTGTATCGCTTTTTATCTGGGCGAAAACCTGACCTATGATAAGGTATTGCAGGTGCTGGGGGCTGTGGATAATGAGATCTTTAGCCAACTGCTCCGCCATGTCTTACAGCATGATGTCACAGGTGCGATCGGTGTCTTGGAAGAGATGGTCGTACAGGGCAGGGATCTAAACCAGTTCGTTATCGAATTTACCTGGTATATGCGCAATCTTATGTTGGTAAAAAGCGATACAAATATGGAAGATGTGCTTGAAGTTTCCAGTGAACATATGGCATTATTAAAGGAAGAGGCAGCTATGGTAGGGGATGAGACGCTGATGCGTTATGTCCGTATTTTCTCGGAACTGTCCAACCAGATACGCCAGTCATCACAGAAACGTGTGTTGATCGAGATCGCACTGATCAAATTGTGCCGACCGCAGATGGAACAGGATTACGAGGCGATCGTAGATCGTTTGGATGTGGTAGAGCACAAGATCGAGGAGGGCGTTCCAGTCATGGTGCAGCAGGCAAGCGCAGGAACCGTTAATCCGGGGCTATCTGGGGCAGGAGCATCTGCCGTGCAGAAAAAAGATCTGCCGGATGCTATGCCGGAAGAAGTGCAGAAATTGTGCCGTGAGTGGAAACAGATCGTTTCCGGTTCCAGCGGACTTTTGCGGCAGGCACTTTTAAGTGCTTATCCGACGGTCAATGAGCAAAATCAACTTATGCTCGTCTATGACGAGCCACCAGGAGCCAAGAGTATCAATAGTTCGATCTTAGCCAGCGAAGATACGATGGCAGATCTAGAGGCTATGGTGGAAGAAGCGATCGGTAAACATGTGCCGATCGTTGTGAAAGTCAATACATCAGGTGCGGCAAGCAGCCAGTTATATACCAATGCGGTAGATTATTTTGCAAAGGTCGCAAATATTGAAATTGAAGAGGAGGACTTTTAAATGGCAAGAAGAGGTGGAGGATTCCCAGGCGGTGGTGGCATGGGTAATATGAACAACCTTATGAAACAGGCGCAGAAGATGCAGCGTCAGATGGAAGAAGCATCTAAGGCATTAGAGGAAGAAGAACTGACAGCAACCGCAGGTGGCGGTGTCGTAGAAGTGACAGTTTCCGGCAAGAAGGAGATCACAAAGATCAAGTTATCCGAGGAAGTCGTAGATCCGGATGATATCGAGACCCTGGAAGATCTGATCATGGCAGCGACCAATGAGGCACTTCGTCAGATGGACGAAAAGGCACAGACACAGATGTCGAAAATAACCGGAGGCATGGGTGGCGGATTACCATTCTAAGCAGAGTACATGGATTATTATAGCAAGCAGATCACAAAACTGATCGCAGAGTTATCTACATTGCCGGGCATTGGTGCAAAGTCGGCGCAGCGTCTGGCCTTTCATATTCTTGATATGCCTACAGAAGAAGTAGAAGATCTGGCAAATGCCATGGTCAGTGCCCGAAAGGGTGTCCACTACTGTAAGCAGTGCTATACGCTGACAGATGATGAGATCTGTCCGATCTGTAGCAATCCTGCCAGAGATCAAAAGGTGATCATGGTCGTAGAGGATACCAAGGATCTGGCGGCATATGAAAAGACCGGTAAATACGAGGGCGTTTATCATGTCCTGCATGGTGCCATATCACCTATGCAGGGGATCGGACCGGCAGACATCAAGTTAAAAGAATTGATGCAGCGTCTGCAGGGAGATGTAGATGAAGTTATCATAGCAACCAATTCCAGTCTGGAGGGCGAGACGACAGCAATGTATATCAGCAAACTGATCAAGCCGACAGGCATCAAGGTATCGCGTATCGCGAGCGGTGTTCCTGTAGGGGGCGATCTGGAGTACATTGATGAAGTGACCCTGCTACGTGCGCTGGAAGGCAGAACAGAGTTATAAGATCATCGGGAGAAATCCCGGTGATTTTTTTGTGTAATTTCTACATTTTTCTTCGCGGGGGTGTGGTAGCGTGAAGAAAAAAGGAGACCGTTATGATAGAAATAGTAAAAGAACCCACACCCGTAGAAAAAGTAGTTGAGGAACCAAGAAATGTAAGACAGATCGGAACTTTGCCCAAAGATGCCCGCGTGTACGTGGAAGATTATGTGTATCGTTTTTTACATGGAAGCAGTCGCCAGAAGAAACGGTATGCTTTTATTTTGCTAGGAGAGATCCGTCAGGGAGGGCAGCAGCCCAATTTATACATAAAAGGCGCTATGGAACTGGAACAGATCAGTTTCGGAGGCGGTATGCCGGTCTTTTCCGAGGATATCTGGGATCGGATATACCGGCAGGTCAGAAATTATTTCCCCCAGTGGAGTATCTTAGGTTGGGCAATGCAGTGCCTGGGCGAGCCGACCCGGATGGAGGACATCCAAAAGATCTGTAGCCGTCATTTTCCGGGGGATCATGGCAATGTCCTATTGTATGATGCCTATGGAGAATGGGAAAAACTTTACATGGATCGCCATGGTATCATGGAGGAGGTAAGCGGATTTTTTGTCTACTATGAAAAGAATACCCTGATGAGTACCTATCTCAGTGAGTATCATGGAAAAAAGAGCAGATGGCAAAGCGGGCAGATCTGGATGAAATGGATCGTTTCCTTTTGCATGACGAGAAGCGATATGACGAGGAAATCCGGCAGGATCGAGAGGCACTGGCGAGGTATCGGTCTTATATGAATGACCGCAGGGGAAGCGGAAAAAGCCAGATGTCTAAAGTGGCGGTATCGGTTGCCCTGGTCGTTATGATCCTGCTGTCCGGCGTACTCTTTCAAAATTATACCAAGTTAAACGAGATGCAAAAGACGGTCGCGTCACTGGGTGGCAGTAGTGATGATGCCAGCAGCCAGATGATAGAGGAGACCATCAGCAAGGGAGCAGAGGAACTGGCAAAAGCGGATGAATCGCAGGAGGCACAGGACGATAGCGGGGGGAGTCAAACGACCGAAAACGCGACGGCAAGTGCTTCTGCCGAGGCAAATAACAGCACAACGACGAACGTATATCTGCAGCAGGGCTATTATATTGTAGAACAGGGAGATAAGTTGACGGATATCAGCAGAAAAGTCTACGGAACAGAAGATATGGTCAGCCAGATCTGTCAAAAAAATAATATCGAAAACGGAGATCATATTTGTGCCGGAGATAAATTGCTCCTGCCTTAAAAGGTCAAGTTTTACCCACAGACGACCGAAATATAATACAACAGATAAAGGAGGCAGTGCATGCAACTGGAGCAGATTGGAAGAAAAGACATCATAGAGCAGGTAGGAAAGGTTGATGGAAAAGCGACTACCACAGATGCCGCGCAAAGTGAGCAAAAGATCGCTAAGGAAAAATTGCGCAGTATCTCGGTCAATAACCCTTTTTACAATAAAAATGATCTGAAAGAAAAGACTATGGCAGAGAAAATGGAAGAACAGTTGGCACAGGGAACGGATGCCAGTCTTTTACATAACCAGATGGCAGTCTATGCCCAGACGACTTCGGACAAGGACTACGAAAAAATGCAGGAGGAGGGATTTTCTCCTATGCATATGGAAGCACACACCATTGTGACCGTGACAGATCGTATTAAGGTTGCTATGGCAAAAGGCGGTGCGGATATTTCCCGGATGGGCGGTATTTCGGATGCCAAGTTGGAGGCTATGAGTGACAGTGCGGGACAAAAAGTCCAGTTGGAATATGCGCTGGAAAATTCCGATCTTCCGGTGGAGGAGGATACGCTTGCGGCAGGACAGATCGCAATGACCAAGACGCAGGAGATGGATGGCCAGCTGTCCTTGGGGGCTGCCTGCTATATGTTAAAAAATGACTTGTCTCCGACTATTGATCATGTCTATCAGGCGTATTTTTCCGGTGGAACGGAAAGTGGGGTGGCAGACGATATGGAGGCTTTGCCAAAAGATCTGCAAGCCCAGTTGGAGACCATGCTTACGGATGCAGGCATGGAGGCTTCCGATGAAAACCTGACTTATTGCAATTATCTGATCAAAAATCAGATCCCGGTCACTACAGAAAATCTGACCTATATGGCAAAGTTGTTAGAACTGCCTTTGGATCAGGAGAGCGGCGCTACAGCAGAACAGATCGCAGATGCCGTAGCAGAAGGCAAGGAGCCGGGGGATGCCATGCTTTTATCGGACTACAGTCTGATGGGGCAGGCAAAAGATCTGTATGCGAAACAGATGAAAGAACTGGATGCGATCACAAGCACGAGACAGATGCAGGAAGCAAGGCTTCTGATGAGTGTGGAGGCGAATTACAGTCTTTTGAAAAAGGGCATTGCGATGGATATCATGTCGATCGAGGAGACGGTAGATGCCCTCAAGTCTTTGGAAGAAGAATATGTAAAGCAGATGCTTTCCGTGGATGATCCGGAGCAGACAGCGGAGAATGTTGCCGTTTATCAGGATTACAGAGAGGCACAGGAGACGTTTGGCAGTGCACCGGCAGCATTCTTAGCGCAGATACCGGCAGTGGAGGAAATGACCCTGCGCCAGGTGAGCGCAGAGGCGGGAAAGGTATCTGCTGCATTTGAAAGTGCTGAGAGCCGCTACGAGACGGTCTGGACAGAACCGAGAAAAGATCTGGGAGACTCCATACAAAAGGCATTTGCCAATGTGGATGATATTTTGCAGGATCAGGGCATGGAACTGACCGAGGAAAACCGCCGTGCCGTGCGTATTCTGGCATATAATGAGATGAATCTGACCGAAGAAAATATCCAAAAGGTGCGCCAGTCCGATATGGCAGTGCAGAAAATGTTCCGGGCGATGAAGCCGGTCAGTGTCATGGAAATGATCCGACAGGGGCATAACCCGCTGGATCTGACGGTAAAAGATCTGACCGATCTGGCGGAAGATCTTTCCGGTCAAGGGGAATCCAAGACCGGACAGGACAGCGATGAGTATGCAAAGTTTTTGTGGAAATTAGAGCAGACCGGTGACATCAGTCAGGAGGAGCGCGACAGTTACATTGGCATTTACCGTATGATCTATCAGGTGGAAGCGGGCGATGGTGCCGCGATCGGAGCCTTGATGATGCAGGGAAAAGATGTGACCCTGCGCAATCTCATGACGGCAGTGCGGTCAACCAAACATAGCGGACAGGAATATGCGGTCGATGATTCCTTTGGGCAGGTGGACTCTTTTGACCGGGCATCCCTTTCCATCACTGAGCAGGCAGAGATGGCATTTCAGGCAAATTGCCTGTATGAGGCAAAAGATACCATGACACCGGTCAAGATGAAGCAGTTTGAAAGTCAGGACGCTTACATGGATCTAACACCGGAGCAGTTCAAATCCCAACTGGATATTATTGAGGCAATGCGCCTGGCACCGCAGGAGACATTAAGCGGGCAGGATGCGGCTTATGTTAAGGAAGAAGAAGCGGTCGAGGAGATGGCGCGGGAGCAGACCAGACAAGAGGTGGCAGAGGCATTAAAGAGCGAGGAAGCCGTTTATCAGATGCTTGATAAATATGACCTGCCACAGACACCGGCTTTTCTGAGCGGTATTTCGGAAATGCTTAAGGACCGCAATAGCGTCTATCGCAATTTACAGAGATTTGCTTCCGGTGACAGTCAGGATATATCCGCAAAGCAGATTTCGGATCTGATCGGAGATTTGATCGAGGAATACGGCGAAGCCTGCAAGACACCAAAGGAAATGGCAGATGCCCAGCATAAATTAGAGGAAACCGCAGAGAAGGTCATGAAAAATATGCTGGTGGAAAAAGATGTGACCTCGATCGATGTGCGTGGCATGAAACTTGTCATGACTCAGATCCAGGCATTGGGACAGATGGGAGAGCAGAGCGAGACCTATAATATTCCGATCCTTGTGGAAGACAAACTGGGCAATCTTTCCCTCAAGATCGTGCGTGGAAGCGAGGAGAAAGGTCTGGTCGATGTGGCACTGGATATGGACGAAAGCGGTGCTGTCTCTGCAAGTTTCCGCTATGAAAATGGTCAGATCTCGGGCGATGTGGCTTTTGAAAAGGAGGATATCGCCGGACTGTTTTCAGATCATATGCCATATTTAGCCAATGCTATGCGTGAGGAAACCGGTCTGCCGGTATCTTTTGCTTACGCTGCGGATGCCGGGACTAATGTAGATGATTTCTATGAAAAGGAAGACGCAGATTTTGCTGTGACAAAAGAGCAGGACGCGGTTTCGACCAAGGTCTTATACGGGATCGCGCGGAGTTTTGTAGCAGAGGTGGCAGAACTTTTGTCTTAAGGATGGACCTGCAAAAAACAGCAAGGATCGGTTAAGTTGCAGGGCAGATAACCGATATAAAAAGTGTGACAAAGGATTGTCCGCTTTAAACCCCGCATGGATGCGACAGATGAAAACGAACTGGCAAAGGATAAAGCGAGGTATCAGATATGAAGATCAATAATAATATTTCAGCAGTGATCACAAATAAGCAGTTACTCGGAACGGAGAACAATCTGAGTTCATCTATGGAGAAACTTTCTTCCGGCTTAAAGTTGAATCATGCATCAGATAATCCGTCCGGGATGGCAATCTCCAATAAGATGAAAGCCCAGATCCGCGGATTGGATCAGGCATCACAAAACGCTTCTGACGGTACGTCCGTCATTCAGATCGTGGATGGCGCACTTGGCGAAGTGACCGATATGTTACAGCGTATGCGTGAATTGGCGGTACAGGCTGCCAACGGAACCAACTCACAGAAAGAAAAGGAAGCCTGTCAGTTGGAAATCGCATCTTTGCGTGATGAGGTCGACCGAATCTCCGAGACGACAGAATTTAACACCAAGAGCCTTTTGGATGGCTCTTTGGATGCGCGAGTGTATGCGGACAAAGAAAACCGTGATAATATTTCAAGAATTTATGTCTCTGACAGTGTGGCAGAGGGCACCTATAGTCTGACTGTAGATAAGGCAGCGACCAATGCGACCTATGATACAGGAATCCAGGTAGATGATCTGGTTGGCAAGAACGGACAACTTTCTATCAATGGCTATACCGTCAAGATCACAGATCAGATGACAAAAGAAGAAATCTACACAGCCCTGCGTGATGGGGCAGAGATCGGAGAGTGCACGATCAGCCGGATCGATAAGCCATTGTCCTTTACTTCGACAGCCTATGGATCACATGCATCGGTTTCTTTGATACAGCAGTCAAAAGATGGAGATATCTTTGGCGCAGGCATCCCAAATACGCAGACGAACCCGGATGCAAAAGCCGTTGTGACCACCGGCGATAATGCAGAAGTGACTTTGGATTCAGCAAACAGTGCTTTTGATCCGAGAGCGACCGTTTCCTATGATGGCAATAAGATCACGATCACCAACACAGATGGATTTAATATGAGTTTCCTTTTGGAAGCAGGCTTTGAGGCAGGCGCGACAACAGCAGCCGGAACGACCACTACGGGTGTCATCAATCTGGAAGTGACAGATATCGGCATCATGGATCTGCAGATCGGTGCCAATGAAGGTCAGACCATGCAGGTGCGCATTCCGTCCACTAATGTGGACAGCCTCTATATTGACGATATTGATGTGACGACGGTAAATGGACCGTCAAAAGCCATGGATCGTCTGGATAGTGCCATTTCAACGATCAGCCAGATCCGTTCCCAGATCGGTGCTTATGAGAACCGCCTGGACTATACGGTTGGCAGTTTGGATGAGACGCAGGAAAATATGGAATCTGCCCTGTCCCGTATCGAAGATGTAGATATGGCAGAGGAAATGACAGAGTACACCAAGTACAATGTCTTGCAGCAGGCAGGCACCAGCGTTTTGGCACAGGCAAATGAACTGCCAACACAGGCACTTCAGTTATTGCAGTAAGGATATAAGGTATGACAGCAGAAACAATCGCGACATTTACCAGAAAAATCGTGGCGAGCAATCGTTCAGAATTGATATGTGTATTATATGAGATCTATTTTTCCTATGAACAAGAGGCAATTGAGGCTCTGACAGGGGAAGGAAAAGAGGCAGGAGATACTTATACCAAGGCTTTGCGCCAATGCGGACAGGTGGTCAGACACTTAAAGGATGCCTTAGATTTTTCTTATAAGATTTCCTATTCCCTGTATGCACTTTATGATTTCGTGGAGAGACAGTTGGCGAAAGCCATGTATGAGCAGAAGGTCGAAAGGATCCAAAGTGCAGGGAAGATCATGCGAGATCTGGAAGAATCCTTTGTCCGGGTGGCAAAACAGGATGCCAGCGGACCTATGATGGGAAATGCCCAGCAGGTGACGGCAGGACTTACCTATGGTAAGGGACAGTTGAATGAGTCCATGGGGGCTATGGAAAGCAACCGCGGTTTTTTCGCATAAAAGATAGGAAAAGAGCCTAAGTGATCGTTGGGTCACCTAGGCTCTTTTTGGGTGTGCTATGCAAAGATTTAGAGATTTAACTGTTTTACCTTAGTCAAGAGAAATTTATGCCGCATCTGTACGGCTTTTACCTGATAAATATAGTAATCGATCAGATCGGGATCTGTCATGTACTCTAAATTGGAGTATGCATTGGCAAGGTCGTGCTGTGTCTGAGTCAGATCATCGAGAAGAAGGCGGACCTGCGGGTCTGTCTTTTTTGTATGGGTAAGTAATCGCATAAAATAACCTCACTTTCTATCCCTTTACTCTTTATTACAAAGTATGAGTCAGAATGTTAAATTTATACATACATGAGAAAATTCGTTATTTTTGGGATTTGCCCAAAATGCAAAAAGTAAGGGTATCTGCCTATGCAAAATCAGATGCGTGGCTAAACTATACAAAAAATGCACGCCACACCTGTAGAAAAACAGGGGCTTTTGGAGCATATGCTTAAAGACAGGTGAAAAAGTTTGTAAGAATTCGACAAATATCAAACAAATCGCAGAGATCATGGACAGAAGGGGATTTATCGTGTAATAATTGTGGGCAAGGAAGGGGAGGTGAGCCAAAATTATTGCATGGGGAGTAGCCATAGTATTTTCATGCGCGGCGGTCTGCACAGATCTTAAGACCACGCGTGTACCCAATGGGTTGATCGTACTTGGTATTTTAGCGGGCGTCATGCTTTCGCTTATGGGGATAAGATCTGGGGGAGTAGTTCTATTTCTGATACGCTTGATCTGGCCGGTGGCACTTTTGTATCCGATCTATCTGATCCGGGGACTGGGTGCCGGGGATATCAAATGCTTTGCAGCATTATCGGTTATACTCGGAAGTCGTCTTGCGCTATCAGTCATCATCTATTCTTTGATCATCGGTGCCGTCATAGGCTTTGCCGATGGATTCTGAGAGGACAACTGAAAGGCCGTATGTATGGAATGTACGCCGGCTTATGCCAAGTCCTGCTCTACAAGCAAAATTCCGCTTATTTCACAGAAAGAGGAGAAAAACTGCATTTTACCATCTGCATTTTTTTTGCATTGGTAGGATGTCTATTGAGGGAGGGGTTAAAGTGACAAAACAAAGTATTGTTGTATGTGACAGCGATGAAGCATATGTGCGTGCCTTTGCGGCATACCTGATGGAATGTCTTTCGGATGTGACGATCGTCTCGTTTACATCGGAGGAAGCGTTCCTGGCAAGCGAGGCAGTGTATTCTATAGGCATTTTGAGCAAGGATTTCCTAAGTGTCTTAGAGTTTTCCGGCAAAGAAATGGTGCACGAAAAGTTTTATCTGTGTGACGAGATCATTGCAAGCGAATATGAGCATCTGCCTATGGTCTATAAATATCAATCTATGGAGATCGTGGAAGAAATGTTAAAGCGCCTGCAACAGAAAGAGACAAGCAGTTGGTGGCACCGCGCCGGAAAGGAAAAGACACAGTTTATCGGGATCTATTCACCAATCTCACACGAACTGCAATTACCGTTTGCTTTGTCCTTAGCACAGGTCTATCGGGAGAGTGGCAAGGTCTTATTTTTAGACATGGAGGAACTTAGCATTTTACAGATGCTGACAAAGCAACAGGGAAACCGGAGTTTTGTCGATCTGCTTTATCTGATGACCCGACAGGAGGCGGGCGGCGAGGACATTAGAGCCTATACCAACTGTTTTATGGGGGTGGATTATGTCAGTCCGTTTGCAGGACCGGAGGAAATGGCGGATGTGGAAAAGGAAACCTGGGTGGCGTTTTTTCAGCAGTTGATGGCAAGTGATTATGATACGGTGGTGCTGTTGTTTGGCAGGACTATCCGAGGCTTTCAGGAAATCATATCGGGCTGTCAGGAACTGATCGTTCTGGGAAAACCCGGAGACTACTACCGGATGAGTCAGGGAAAATTTGTAGAATACGCCGAGAACCATTACACGGGAGTGCAGGTACATGAGGTCCTGCTTCCTATGTCCGCAGGTAATCTGGTAGATGGTACCTATGCGGTGGAAGAACTCATCCAGGGCAATCTTGGCATGTTTGTACGTCGGATGATTCGCCAGGGTGTCATGGCACAGGGACTGGCTTATGGCATCGGTTGAAAAACGCATACAGGAGGAGATCTTACGGGATCTGGATATGACGCGGGAGATTTCAGATGAGGAACTCTTAGGCATCATTCGGCAGAAAATCTGTGATGTTGGAAAGGGGGAATATCTATCCATAGCCTATCGCATGGAATTGGAACACCGGATCTTTTACGGCCTGCGTCGTCTGGATGTTCTGGAAGACCTGTTGGCAGATGATACGATCACGGAGATCATGGTAAACGGGCCGGATCAGATCTTTATTGAAAGAAATGGCTGCCTGGAGGAGACCAAGTATCATTTTTCTTCCAACGAGAAGTTGGATGATGTGATCCAGCGGATCGCGTCTGCCAACAATAAAATGGCGAATACATCACATCCGATTGTAGATACCAGACTGGCAGACGGATCGCGCGTGAATATGGTCCTGGCACCGATCGCGGTCGATCATAGTGTCCTTTCCATCCGAAAATTCCCAAAAGAGCAGATCACGATGGAAAAGTTGATCGCCTGGCAGGCTTTATCACAGGAAGCAGCAGACTTTATCTGTCAACTGGTGCAGAGCGGATACAACATTTTTGTATCGGGAGGAACAGGTTCGGGCAAGACAACCTTTTTAAATGCCATGTCCGAATTTATCCCAAAGGATCAGCGCGTTATCACCATAGAGGATTCGGCAGAATTGCAAATGTCGTCGGTTCCCAATCTGGTTCGTCTGGAGGCGAGGGATGCCACCATGGAAGGAAAACTACAGGTCTCTATTCGCGACCTGGTCAGGACTTCGCTTCGTATGCGCCCGGATCGCATTGTTGTGGGGGAGTGCCGCGGTGTGGAAGCCATCGAAATGTTGCAGGCATTTAATACCGGGCATGACGGAAGTTTTTCGACCGGGCATGCAAATTCGGCAAAGGATATGTTGAGCCGATTGGAAACTATGGCACTGGGGGCAGGCGAGATACCGCTGGTGGCATTGCGTTCGCAGATCGCTTCGGGGGTGGATCTGATCATTCATTTGGAGCGTATGCGTGATGGCAGCCGCAAGGTGCGGGAGATCGTCGAGGTGCTGGGAGTCGAGCAGGGGGAAATACAGTTACAGCCGATTTTCTCTTTTGAGGAAAAGGGGAGTGGAGAGAAGGTGAAGGGCGCATGGATACTCAAAAACAAAATGCAAAGAGATCAAAAGTACAGACGATCTGTAGGACAGGTGAAAGAAAAAAGCCCTTGGTGGAAGTGAGTATCGCTGTTCTTCTGACCCTGCTTGTGGCGTGGATCTTCTACAATGCATGGTACGGCTTACTCTGGTTTCCAGTGGTATATCTTTTGTCCAGCCGTATTTATCGGGAGGAAAAACAGGCGAAAGAAGGGCAAAGGAAGAACAGAGCTTTTAAGGAGTTATTGGAATTGCTTTCCGGTTTTTTACAGGCAGGCATGTCACTGGAAAACAGTTTTTTGCAGGCAGAAGGGCAACTTGCCATGTTGGGAGAGGAAGGAAAAGACATGATCTATGCCCTGCATCAGATGAACCAGAAAGTAAAGGTCAATATTGCAGTAGAGCAGGCATACATGGAGCTGGCAGAACAGATGGACCTGGAGGAGGCGTGTGCCTTTGGCGAGATCCTCTTATTTGCCAAGAGATTGGGAGGAAACTATGGGAAAAATATTCAGAGGACCGCCACAAAGTTAGGGGAGAAGATGAGTTTACAGGAGGAGATAACGACGATGATGGCGCAGAAGAAGTTGGAGATGAAGGTCATGCTTGTGATCCCACTTGCTATTATTGCCTATGTACGCCTGACATCTGCAGACCTGCTTGCCGTTTTGTATGGCAATCTGGCAGGAGGCTGATCATGAGTGCCTGTCTGGTGGTCTATGTCCTGATGGCATTGTGGAGTCGGCGTATTATGGATATTGTGATCTGAAATGATGGGGAGTATGTGGTTATGGTGCAGACAGTGATCGTAAGTCTGATCTGTCTTTTGACGTTTCTCTTATGGAAAAGAAAAAAGAGAAAGGAGAGGTATGAAAAATATAAGCGTGCAGTGCTTCTTTTAGGGATCATGGAACTGATGGGGCTCATGCTCAGTCTGCAGCAGTGGTATGAGTCAGGATGGGGATTTAGCGGAAGGCTGGCGCGGGAGGATATGGGACAAGGATCTTATAGAGAAGAACTGGAACTTTCATCTTCTGTTTACAGCGGTAGTCTTGAGGTTGAGGTAGAAGATAAATGGCCGGATCAAAAAGAAGCAGAAAAGAAGATCAAGGATGCCATAGCAGAGATCGATGCGACTTTTTTGGCAGAAAACGAATCGCTGGATCAGATCTATAGGGATGTGCAGATATCGGAGGTTTATCAGGATGGTCAGGTCGAGGCGGATTGGAGTTTTGATGACTACACCTATGTGTCGGCGGATGGCAAATTAAAGACCGAGGAGTTGGAGGAAGATACTTTGGTGGGGGCAAGTGTTCTTTTGTCCTGTGGTCCTTATCAGGAGATCTATGATTTTTCCTTTTGCCTGTGTCCGAGTCCTGCGGACAGCAAAGAGGGGCTTTTGCGCCAGATCCAAAAGAGCATCCGAGACCAGTCCCGAGAGAGCGGGGACATAGTCCTGCCGGAGGAGGTGGCAGGTATTGCCCTGCACTGGAAAAAGGCAGGAAATGGGGATGGAGCCCTATTGTCCGTATTAGGATTGCTTGTATGTTTTCTTTTGCCCTATGGAGACAGGAAAGAAAGGGAAAGGCAGAGGGCAAAGATACGGCGGGAGCGAAAGAAAGATTATCCCTTGGTTGTAGATGAACTGGCATTATTTTTATCTGCCGGTATCACCTTGCCGGAAGCCGCCCGTAAGATGACGGAGGCTTATGAAAAAAGAAAGAAGCGGACAGGGAAAGTCCAGGCAGGATTTGAGTTATGGAAATTTTTTTCTTATGAAATGCGTGAGGGCGTGCAGGAAGGAGAGGCGATCGCGCATATGGGGATGCGGAGTGAGTTGAAAGAGTACAAGAAACTGGCACTTTTGCTGGAACAGAACAGGCGGCAGGGCAGTGAAAAACTTGTGCAGCAGTTGGAAGAAGAAAATCTGCTGGCATATGAGATGCGCAAGAATCAGGCAAGAAAGGCGGGAGAAGAAGCATCAGTCAAGTTGCTTTTTCCTATGCTGGGGATGCTGGGGATCGTCATTGCGATCCTTCTATTGCCAGCCATGATGACAATGGGAAGTTTGTAGAAAGAGGAGAAAAGTATATGAGGATAAAAGATTTTTTGATGGAAGAAGATGGCGTGGGTGTGGTAGAAGTGATCCTGATCCTGGTGGTTCTGATCGGGCTGGTGCTGATCTTTAAGAAACAGATCACGGAACTGGTAAACAGTATCTTTAAGACCATCAACAAGGAAGCAGGAAAAGTATAAATGAGACAGGGGAGTCTTACCATATTTTTCAGTATGATCCTTTTGAGTTTATTTAGCCTGTTTTTTTCTATGGTCGAGACCTTGCGTATCTATGAAATGCGTCTGGAAAGCAGGAGTGTGACAAAAATCGCCATAGCAAATGCTTTTTCGGAATATCAGCCCTATCTATGGAAAACATACGGGATCCTGGCATTGGACGTCGGCTATGGAACAGAGGATTTTGATCTGGCACATATCGAAAAGCGTTTGTCGGATTTCGCATGGGAAAATTGCTTGGGATCAGAAAAGGAACATGGACTGGAACTGTTTTCGATCGAGCCGGAGCAGGCAGAGGTCACAGCCTATGGACTGCTGACAGATGATGAGGGAGCAGCCCTGATCTGTCAGGGGGCAGAAGTAGCGCGACAACAGATCCTACAGGGCATTTGGGAGACATGGGATTCCAAGTATGGGCAAGTGGCGGATGACAGAGAAGTCCCGGATGTTGGGCAGATTGTTGCGCAGGCGAAAAAGGGGATAGAGGTAGCCAAAGAGCAAAAGACAGAAGAAGGCTCTGCTGGGAATGAACAGGTGGCAGAAGATCAAATGAGTTCCACCCCGGTAGAAAAAGTCCGGGAAAATCCGCTGGAATTGTTTTCACAGATCAAAGAGCAGGGATTGTTGGGCTTGGTGCTTAAAGAGCAGGCGGTTTCGGAGAAGACGCTAGCGACAGCGATAGGGCTGGAAGAACGCTTGCTGTGTCAGGGAAGCGGGGAAAAGAGGAGAGAAGTCTCCGGGTACGACCGGATATGCTTTGACTGGTATGTCTTGCAGGAGTTTTCACACTTTGACCGGGAGGTGTCTGCGGATCGTGCGCTTTCTTATGAAGTGGAGTATTTGATCGCAGGAAAGGCAAGTGATCGAGAAAATTTAGAAGCAGTCGTATTACGCTTGCTTGCCATGCGGGAAGTACAAAATGCTGAGGTCATACTGACGGATCCTACTATGATGGGACAGGCATATGAGATCGCACTTGCATTGGCAGGGGCTAGCGTCAATCCGGCGCTGGTGCAGGTAGTGCAGGTTGCTGTTGTGGCAGTGTGGGCATTGGTTGAGAGTATATTGGACTTGCGTGCCCTGCTGGATGGAAAGAAGATCCCAATGCTTAAGGCCAGAGCACAGTGGAAAAGCCAGTTGGGGGCTTTGCAGACGGCATTGGATGGAGGGGAAGATACGTCGGTGCAAAAGGGGATTGGTTATCAGGAGTATTTATTTGCCCTGCTTGCCCTTTTGCCGCAGAAGAAATTGGCGTATGGCTGTATGGATCTGATGGAAGCCTCCATGCAGCAGCAGGAGGATTATGCCTATGTCAAAATGGATCATATGGTCTATACCATGGATATTTCCTGCTCTTTTACAGGTCAGGGTCTCTTTGATGCCTTCCTGCCCATGCAGCCCCTCTGGGTAGATCTATACAGATCCGAATGTCAGGAAACTTTATATTACTAAACAGGAAAGGAGGTGTAAAAGGGTGTCTCTTTCTCAAATGTGTTTCCGTGTTGCGGCGGAAGCAATCCAGAGTAACGAACCTTTTATTCAAAATCAATCTAGTATGAAATCTCTTCAAAATAGCAGAAAAAAGTTATTCTTTTCTTCAGACCTTAATCCAAATAAAGAGACACCCTTTTGCATCTCCTATCAAGGAAGTTACACGATCGAGGCGGCGCTGATCCTGCCACTTATGATCAGTGCATGTATTTTTATTCTGTTTTTTCTTCGCATTGCCATGGTACAGATCGGTGTGAACCGCAGTATGGAAGAAGTAGCCGGGAAGACAGCAATCTGCGGAGAGCAGGATGCGGTCGGGCTGTCGGGACTGGTGCTGGCGTGCAATGCCAGAATGATAATGATCGGTACACCGACATCTTATATCCGAGGGGGAATTTTAGGGATCTCTTATGATAAGTCGTCCGTAGAAGATAACTATATCACACTGGTGGCAGAGTACGGGATCACCTTTCCTATACGGATCTTTGGGACTTACCACTGGAATATGGAGTCTAAGACAAGTTGGCGAAAGTGGATCGGTTGGGACCCGGAGGAAGATGGAGATGGTCATGGCTATGTCTATGTAACAAAAGAAGGCAGTGTTTATCACGAGCGGTATGACTGCACCTACCTGCATCCATCGATTCATGCGGTGGCTGTCAAAGAACTGGATGCATACAGAAATACAAGTGGTAATCGTTATAAGATATGCCGCAGTTGCAAGAGTGGAAAAAAGAAAGAGGGAACTGTGTATATTACCGACTATGGGGACAGTTATCACAGCAAATTGTCTTGTGGTGGATGAAACGGACAATTTATCGTAAGCGTAAGGAAGATGTTCTCATGCTGGCAGGATGTAGTAAATGCAGTATGGGAAAGTAGCAAAGGGGGAGAAGTATGAAAGTTATGGGATTGGTAGGGATGCTTAGTATCTGTAGTGTGGAGGATCTGTGGAAACGGCAGATTCATCTGGTTGTGATCAGTGCATTTGGGATCTTAGGTGTTTTGCTGCATTTTTATGATGGCAAGCAGACCGCGCTGGATATGTGCGGCGGTATGCTGGTTGGCATTGTGCTGTATCTGCTCAGTATTTTTTCACACGGAAAAGTAGGGAAAGGGGATGCCTTTCTGGTGACATCCATGGGCGTCTATCTGGGATTTTGGGACAATACGACGGTGCTTTGGATGGCATCTATCATGGCGGCGATCTTTGGCGTCGTGGTCTGTATCTTTTTTGGAAAGAAGAAGGATGAGAGCCTGCCTTTTGTGCCATTTTTACTGGTCGCATATCTCTTGTTTTGATTCTGGGCGCGACAGCGGCAAATATTTGAAAGCGGGGAGCAAGGAATGGTAAGTGAAAGGGTGAAACGCCCCAGAATGTGGCTGGCGGCATCTTATACGGTGGAAGCCTCCTGGGTAATGGCAATCTGTCTGGGCATCGTCTGTATGCTGATCCTTTTGGGATACGAGGTTTATCATGAGGCACTGGTATTTGCCAGAGATACAGTGTGTGAAATGGATGTGGTCACATCTTTTCGGAAAGCAAAATTGCTGATGCAGAGCGTTGGCAGGTAGGGGAGGATGAGAAATGGAGATTAGTTATAAAAGAACACATAAAGAAAGTTATATGATCATTTCAACAGAGGAGTATGTATCGGATTATGAAGAACAGATGTTGAAGGAAAATGAGATCCGGTCGCTCTTGTCTTTTTATACCATGGAAATGAACGGCAGAATACAATTCTGGTATGACATTTCCGGAAAACAATCGCTAAAAGACTATCTGCAGCAAAAAGAAGTGACTTATGAGAGCATGGAGGAGGTCTTTTTATATCTGGCGATGGCGTATGAGGAGATCCATAAATATCTTTTGCACGAGGACAAGGTGTATCTGTGCCCGGAGACTGTCTATGTGGCAAGACAGGGACAGTTTCGGGTTTTTCTCTGTTATTGTCCTTTTGAAAACTTTGATGAAAATCCGTTTGCTGCCTTGATGGAATATGTTCTGACGATCGTGGATCATGGGACAGATGATCTGATGCGCACCTGTTATGAAATGTATGATATGACTTTACAGGATGGAACGACCTTATATGACCTTTTGCATTATCTGCAAGAACAAATGGAGGGCATGCGCTATATAGAGGAAAAATCAACGATTGCTTACGAGGAGTCGGAAATTCCCTCGTACAATGAAGATGTGCCCCCTATGGTAGAAGAAAGGGAGAGTATGGTGCCGGAGGAATCTGTCTATTACGAAAGCAGTTACGAGAAAATTCTGGAGACTATCCGGGCAAAGGGGCAACACATCAAGGAATTGATCCTGTCCTGGTTTGCACAGAATCGGGAAGTACACGGTGGAAAGAAGGATGTTCTCATAGAACCGGAGCCGATCCCGGTGGAACGAACGGTTCTTCTGCATGAAAAAGCGGCATCCTGTCAGGGACAATTATTGTATCAGGGAAATGGCGGAGAAGAAGATTTTTTCATCAGGGAAAAGACCTTTCGCATTGGTACGGATGCATCCGGCAATGAGGCGCAGTTGCACTCATCGGCGGTCAGCCATCAGCATGCCCGGATCATACGCCAGGAGAGAGAGTTTTACATTGAGGATCTGAATTCGACCAATGGCACATTTGTCAATGGTGTCATGCTGGCTTATACCCAAAAGAAAAAACTGGAGCCTATGGATCGTGTTACCTTCGCGGATGTGGAGTATTTGTTTGTTTAAAGATTGCGTTTGACTAAGAAAAAGAGGTTATTTATAATAAAAAAGTAATTGATGAGCGATAAGTAAGAGCAGAGGTTTTTATGAAGGTCAATATTTATTATGGTGGACGAGGCGTATTGGACGATCCGACGCTTTACGTTATTCAAAAAATGGAAAGCGTACTGATAGAACTTCGGGTAGAGGTACATCGGTATAACATATATGAGCAGAAAAACGCCATTTCCATGTTGCCACAGACCTTAAAGGATGTGGATGGCATTATTCTGGCGACGACCGTGGAGTGGCTGGGGATCGGCGGATATATGAACCAATTTCTGGATGCCTGCTGGCTCTATGGCGATAAGGAGAGTATTTCTTCTATTTACATGCAGCCGGTTGTGATGTCTACGACCTATGGAGAGCGTGAAGGTGCTTTGACCTTGGAAAATGCATGGGAGATCCTGGGTGGTCTGCCTTGTGCCGGATTGTGTGGTTATGTTGAGGATATCGTGAGTTTTCAGGTCAATCAGGAATATGCCCACATCATTGAGAAGAAGGCAGAAAACCTTTATCGCACGATCTCGCAGAAGTCCAAAGGGCTTCCGACCAGTAATCAGGCAGTCACAAGAAGTATTCTTCGTACCCAGCAATTAGAACTGACCCCGCAGGAGAGCGAGCAGTTATCACAATATGTGTCAGATGACAATTATGTCAAGAAGCAGAAGCAGGATATTGAGGAGTTATCCAGCATGTTCCGTGGTATGATGGGCAAGGAGGCGCAGGAGTCAGCAACCGAGTATATCATGGAATTTCAGTCACATTTTGCACCGCAGCCGGATTTCTCGGCACGCTACCTCTTTATGATCGGCGGTAAGAAAAAGCCTTTGTTTGTTGGTGTGGATGGCGATGAGATCGTCTGCCATTATGGACAGGAAGAGGAGATTGATGTGTACTTAAAAGTGCCGCAGGAGATCATGGATCAACTGGTGCGTGGGCAGATGACATTCCAGAGAGCCTTTAGTGTGGGAGATCTGACGACCAAGGGTAACTTCAAGACACTTCGTATGTTAGATGATATTTTTACTTTTACACAGGACAAGTAAGTAGTAGATAAAGGAGATGCGAAAATGAGAGACGACAACTGTATTTTTTGTAAGATTTTAAATGGAGACATTCCATCCAGAGTAGTTTTTGAGGATGCGGATTTTCAGGTTATCATGGATGCGGAGCCTGCAACCAAGGGACATTGCCTGATCCTGCCAAAAGATCATTATGCCAATGTATTTGAAATGCCGGATGAGGTGGCGGCTAAGGTGCTTCCGACCGCAAAAAAAGTGGCAGCGCATTTAAAAAAGACTCTGCATTGCGATGGCATTAATCTTGTGCAGAACAATGGGGAAGTTGCAGGACAGACAGTGCATCACTTTCATATGCATGTGATTCCGCGCTACGAAGGCGGCAATGCAAAGGATGTCACATGGAGCCACAGTGAGTTTAGCGCTGAGGAGTTGGATAAGATTCGCGACCAGATCCGGATGTAGTAGTAGATAAGGCAAAAAGAAAAGATGTTTCTACGGCATGGGAAAGAGACTTCCCATCTTGTAGAGACATCTTTTTATATAATAGATAATTTTCTGATTTTGGGATTTAGCGGCTGACTTCCTCGATCAAGCCCATAATGGTCTCAATCGCGTTCATTTGTCCGCTGTTTTTCATAGCATCGATATATTTGCTGCGATGTGCCATGACATCATCAATGGTCGCCATAAGTTTTTCGGATGTGACTTCTTCTTCCTCAAGTACCGCAGAAAAGCCCTGCTTTGCAAAGGAATTGGCATTTAAGATCTGATCGCCACGGCTGGCATTTCTGGATAGTGGGATCAGGATGTTTGGTTTATGTAGTGCCAGAAGTTCACAGATGGAATTGGCACCGGCTCTTGCAACAACGAGGTCTGCGGCTGCAAAAAGATCCGGGAGGTTCTCACTGATATATTCAAACTGTGCATATCCTTTTTTATCCTTGAGGGACTCATCGATATTTCCCTTGCCGCACAGATGGATGATCTGGTATTTGGTCAGCAGGGTATCAATGCATCCACGGATGGCATTGTTGATATAGACGGATCCGATGCTGCCGCCCATGACCATGAGGATAGGCAGGTCGTCGGTAAATCCGCAGAAATCTTTGGCTGCCTGCTTATTGCCGTGTAAAAGTTCCTGACGGATCGGAGATCCGGTAAGGACGGCTTTTTCTTTTGGCAGATAAGGCAGTGTTTCCGGGAAATTGCAGCATACCTTGGTAGCTGATGGCATCGCAAGTTTGTTTGCCAGACCCGGGGTCAGGTCGGATTCATGGATGATGACCGGGATATGTCTTGTCTTGGCTGCCATAACGACCGGCACAGAGACAAAACCACCTTTGGAAAAGACAACATTGGGACGGATCCTTCCCAGCAGGCGTCTTGCCTGAAAGAAGCCGTGAAGCACACGGAAGGGATCGGTCAGGTTTTTCCAGGAACGATAACGGCGGAACTTGCCGGAACTGATACCATAGTAAGGGATCTTCTTATCCTCGATCAATCCTTTTTCAATACCTTCGTAGGAACCGATATAATGGATCTCATATCCATCTTTTTGTAAAGAATCAAACAGAGCAATATTGGGCGTTACATGTCCTGCGGTACCGCCACCTGTCATAACTATTTTTTTCATACAAAAACTCCTTTATTCTAATCTATATCAATCTTACCTTGCTTTTGCTAATTGTCAAGATGGTGACTGTCTACTTTTTACGTCATTTTTTGCAGACAAAGGCTTGTACCATTTTATATAGGAAGAAAAGCAAGAGGAGGAAGAACAGGTGGATATGACATGGCTGGAAAAATTAGCGGGAGCAGAGGGCTGGATCGGGCTGGGACTTTTGGCTTTACTGGTCCTGCTTTTGCTGATCTTTATCATTCGCTTTTCACGTTTTGCAAAAAGTGTGAGCAGGCGGCAGGACAGATCCAAGTATATGTGCAGGATGTGCTGGGAGACTATGAGGAGACAGGCGAGGCGGCAGAAAAAAAGCCTTTGGCAACAGGGGAAGATCCCATCATAAGAGGGAAGAAAGAGGAAACGGATGCCATGACACCTGCGGAGCAGGAAGCCCTTTTACAGGAGATGCTGGGAAACCTTTTGGGATGAAAAATGAACAAAACTTGACAAAGTGAGGCGACTTTGTTATAATTCGTAATAAATTTGTAACAAATGTAACAAATTTTGTATAAAGTATCATAGAAATGCAATACTTGATATATAGATAGTATTACATGAATATGGAGGAATTATTTATATGAATTATAATTGGAAGAAGCGCGTTGCGCAGGGAACAGTGGTTGCTTTGGCAGTGACGGCGATGAGTACGACTACCGTACTTAGTCAGCCCAAAGAAGCGACAGACACTGTGAGCGGATATCGTACCGCCGGTATTGTCCAGGCAGTCAGTACGATGGAAGCAGGTGCGTATGCGACTGCCAATGTCGTAGGTTCTCAGGTAACCGTAGTTGCTGCCGCAAATGAGCAGGCACAGGTCGCATATCCTGAGTGGCAGGATCGCCTGATGGCAAATGTGGATGAGTTCTTGTATGTGAGAGCAACCGCAAGTACAGATTCTGACATTGTCGGTAAGATGTATAAGGGCGATGTGGCAGAGGTTACAGCGACGGAGGGCGACTGGTATCAGATCACATCCGGCAATGTGAATGGCTATGTGCTCGGTGAGTATTGTCTTACCGGTGATGATGCACATGCACTGGCAGAAAGCGTCTGCAAGACCTATGCAAAGGCAAAGGAAGGCGGTATCCGCGTCCGTAGCGAGGCAAGTGCTGAGAGTGCGATCTATACCGTGATGGCGGTAGGCGATTCGCTGGAAGTAGATACGCAGGCTACGCCGGTAGACGGCTGGGTGGCCGTAAGCACCAAGGCTGGTACCGGATATGTCAGCAGTGATTATGTGGATGTCAGCATTGATTATGGAACAGCCATTACGATCGAAGAAGAACAGGCAGCCATTGCAGCAGCCAAAGCCGCAGAAGAAGCAGCGGCAGCAAAGGCACGCGCTGTGACCGTACAGAATCAGGCAGTGGCAGCATCTTATGATGATACGACACTTTTAGCAGCCCTGATCCAGTGTGAGGCAGGCAATGAACCCTATGAAGGTCAGGTAGCCGTTGGTGCGGTGGTATGTAACCGTGTCCGCAGCGGTGGTTATCCAAGTTCTGTTTACGGTGTTGTATATCAGAGCGGACAGTTTACACCGGCAGCGAGCGGATCTGTAGCATCCGTAGCGGCAAGTGGTCCAAAGGCATCCTGTATGCAGGCAGCGCAGGCAGCCCTTGCAGGAACGGACAACACAGGCGGAGCATTGAGTTTTAGACCGGTCAGCAGTGGACGCGGCGGCGTTGTGATCGGCAATCACGTATTTTTCTAAATTAAAATATGCAAAGCAAAAATCCCTTTTTGACATGGAATCATGTTGGAAAGGGATTTTGTCATTGTTTTGTCCTATATCCGGACTTTGGAGGAGAGATTACAAATTAAGTCTTGGCGCATCCTTCTATCGTCAGAAAGAGCAGATGAGTTTCGACCGCCTGTATCAGGAAGCGGATCAGGCAATGTACGCCAGCAAGAAGCAGGCAGGATTTGCTATGACGATTTATCATACAGTAGAATAGTAGACATAATCGCAAATTTGTTGCGCTATTAGCACAGATAGGGTACTATAAGATGGTAGCAAAGAATAAAATGCATATGGGAGGTAGTTTATGGTAGTAGTTATCATTTTAGTCGTGGTGATCTTATTACTGGTTATTTCTTGCGTCAAGGTTGTACCGCAGGCACATGCTATGGTTATTGAGCGTTTGGGCGCTTATCTTACGACCTGGCCGGTAGGACTCCACTTCAAGGTGCCGTTTATTGATCGTGTGGCACGCAATGTCAACTTGAAGGAGCAAGTAGTTGATTTCCCGCCACAGCCTGTTATCACCAAGGATAATGTTACAATGCAGATCGACACGGTCGTATATTATCAGATCACAGATCCAAAGTTGTATTGCTATGGTGTTGAAAATCCGATCATGGCGATCGAAAATCTGACAGCGACGACACTGCGTAATATCATTGGTGATCTGGAACTCGACGAGACATTGACATCCAGAGAGACCATCAACACAAAGATGCGTTCTGCCCTGGACGTTGCAACAGACCCATGGGGTATCAAGGTCAACCGTGTTGAGTTAAAGAACATCATTCCACCGGCGGCCATCCGTGATGCCATGGAAAAACAGATGAAGGCAGAGCGTGAGCGAAGAGAAGCTATCCTGATCGCGGAAGGTGAGAAGAAGTCAACCATCCTGATCGCCGAAGGTAAAAAAGAGTCTGCCATTCTCGACGCTGAGGCAGAGAAGCAGGCACAGATCTTAAAGGCAGAGGCTGTCAAGGAAGCAACCATTCGCGAGGCAGAAGGTCAGGCAGAAGCCATTCTCAAAGTCCAGCAGGCGAATGCAGACGGTCTGCGTTTCTTAAAGGAAGCCGCTGCGGATGATGCTGTTTTACAGTTGAAGAGTTTAGAGGCATTTGCCAAGGCAGCAGATGGCAAGGCAACCAAGATCATCATTCCGTCTGAGATCCAGGGAATGGCAGGTCTGGTCAAGTCCATCACA
The DNA here is from genome assembly GCF_003478275.1 of Roseburia sp. AM51-8. Classification (NCBI taxonomy): domain Bacteria; kingdom Bacillati; phylum Bacillota; class Clostridia; order Lachnospirales; family Lachnospiraceae; genus Roseburia; species Roseburia sp. AM51-8. The sequence continues at coordinate 277,888 of NZ_QUEY01000002.1, forward strand.
GAAGTGGCAAAGGACGAGTAGAACATTTTCTATCGGAAATGAAAAGAGGCGGTCGCAGGCGCGGCTGCCTTTTCTTTTTTCCTTGCACAAGAGGGAAAAAGGAAATATAATACAATGAGAAAAAAGTGGGTAAAAATTAGGATAAAGGAGATCGATACATATGAATCTGTCAGGCAGAAATTTTTTGAAACTTTTAGATTATAGCCCGGAGGAGATCCGTTATCTCATTGATCTTTCAAAAGAATTGAAGGACAAGAAGAAAAAGGGGATCGCGCATGATGAATTAAAGGGCAAGAATATTGCTTGATCTTTGAAAAGACCAGCACCAGAACCCGTTGCTCTTTTGAGGTGGCAGCGCATGATCTGGGTATGCATGTGACTTATCTGGATCCGTCCGGCTCCCAGATCGGTAAGAAGGAGAGCATCAAAGACACGGCAAGAGTACTCGGCAGGATGTTTGACGGTATTGAGTACCGCGGATATGGGCAGGAGATCGTAGAGCAGCTGGCAGAGTATGCAGGTGTTCCGGTATGGAATGGACTGACCAATGAATTTCATCCGACACAGATGATCGCAGATATGCTGACCATTGAGGAAAAGTTTGGCAAGTTGGATGGGATCAAGTTTGTTTATATGGCGATGCCCGCTACAACATGGGCAATTCCCTTATGGTGACCTGTGCAAAACTGGGCATGGATTTTGTTGCATGCACCAATAAAAAGTATTTCCCGGATGAGGCATTGGTCGCAGAGTGCCGTGCCATTGCAGAAAAGACAGGGGCATCCATCACTTTGACAGAGGATGTGGCAGAAGGCTGTAAGGATGCTGACGTGATCTATACGGATGTGTGGGTTTCTATGGGCGAGCCGACCGAGGTCTGGGAAGAACGTATCCATGACCTGCTTCCATATCAGGTCAATGCCAAGGCACTTTCCTATGCCAAGGATACAGCCATCTTTATGCATTGCCTGCCGGCTTTCCATGATCTGGATACGACAGTCGGTAAAGAGATCCATGAAAAATTCGGTTTGACCGAGATGGAAGTGACCGATGAGGTCTTTGAAAGCAAGCAGTCTGTTGTTTTTGATGAGGCAGAAAACCGTATGCATTCCATCAAGGCGATCATGTATGCGACTTTAAAATAAAAGGATAAGAGAGCAAGACAGCATATGATACAGATGAGACATGAGTATTTAGAGAGTATTGATTCTACCAACAATGAGATCAAGCGCCGTGCGGTAGCCGGCGAGACGGAAGGGCTTGTCATTTCTGCCGGAAAGCAGACGGCAGGCAGGGGCAGGAGCGGACACCAGTGGGAGACACCGGCGGACATTTCGATCGCCACATCGCTTTTGCTGCGACCGACGGTAGCCATAGACCACCTCAGCAGTCTTACTCTGGTGGCTGCAGTGGCGGTGCGACGCGCAATTGAAGAACTTTATGGTATCGAGACCTGGATCAAGTGGCCCAATGATGTCATCATCCATGGCAAAAAGGTCTGCGGTATTCTGACAGAGATGAGTGCCAGCGAGGGCAAGGCAGAATATGTTGTAGTCGGCATCGGGGTCAATGTGCATCAGACTTCTTTTTCCGAGGAATTGGCGGACAAGGCAATCTCTGTGGATATGGCGCTTAAAGAGCAGGATCCTTTTGGGGCAAAGCGGGGCGACTGTAAAGAACTGACCTACCGCATCTGGCAGGAGTTTGCCCTTTTGTATGAGGCTTTTTGCATGACAGAAGATCTGTCTATCGTCATGGAAGAATACAATCGTTTTCTGATCAACCGCAATGCCAAGGTGCGTGTACTGGATCCAAACGGCGAATGGGAAGGTATTGCGCGTGGTATCGACGAATCGGGCAAACTACTGGTAGAGACCAAGGAGGACCTGCGGCAGGTGGATTCCGGCGAGGTCTCAGTCCGGGGTGTCTATGGCTATGTATAGAAAGGAACATTCGATAGATGAATGACGAAATCGTACTTTGTGGGGCAAGTTCCTACAATAAAAAATATTACTTTAATGAGCAGTTTTCTTCTCTGCCACAGGGGATACAGGACGAGTTGCACATTATGTGTGTGCTCTTTACGGCAGATGTCGGAGGTATCCTGCAGGTTGTCTTTGATGAGGACGGCTCCCTGCAGTTGCGCACACAGACAGAGGAGGATGATATCCTCTATGATGAGATTGGTAGCGTTTTGAAGATCAAGCAGTTGCAGAGAGAAAAGGAAGAATTGTTTGAATCGCTGGAAATGTACTATCGTGTCTTTTATCTGGGAGAGGCATACGAAGGCGAGGAGTAGGAGAAGATAAGATGTTAATGACGATTGATGTAGGAAATACAAATATTACCGTGGGTATTTTTGACAAACAGAAGTTAGTGGGAAATTTTCGTCTGACAACAGGCATGACACGTACTTCCGATGAGTTCGGGACGGCGATCGGGGAGATCCTGCGCTACAATGATATAGAAAAGCAGGACATAAGCGATGCCATCATTGCCAGCGTAGTGCCAAAGATCATGCACTCCCTGACCAGCGGCATCATCAAGTATTTTGAGGTGCATCCGATCTTAGTGGAGCCGGGCGTGCGTACCGGGGTCAAGATCATCACGGAAAATCCGCGTCAGATCGGAGCAGATCGTATTGTCAATGCCGCAGGCGCACTGGGCTTGTATGGCGGACCGGCGATCGTCATTGATTATGGTACGGCGACCACCTATGATCTGGTCAGTGCAGAGGGGGCATATGTATCCGGTGTGATCGCGCCGGGCATCCGTACATCCGCAGAGGCACTCTGGTCAAAGACGGCAAAACTACCGGAGATCGAGATCCGCAAACCGGAGCATATCCTGGCAAAGGAGACGATTTCCTCCATGCAGGCGGGCCTGGTTTATGGACAGATCGGTCAGACGGAATATATCGTAAAACATATGATCGCAGAATCCGGCTACGAGGATATCAAGGTCGTAGCGACCGGTGGGCTGGGCAATCTGATCTCCAAGGAAACGGATTGTATCAATATCTATGATCCGGAACTGACCTTGCAGGGACTGCGTCTGATCTACGAAAAAGAGATGAAAAACCGCGGGGCAGATCGTTAGATAGGGGAAAAGCATGGACAAGTCGACATTACAAGGACTTCAAATAGGAAAGGTAAGACTGGAAAATAATCTGGTCTTAGCACCCATGGCAGGCGTGACAGACCTGCCATTTCGTACTTTATGCAAAGAACAGGGCGCAGGGCTGATCTGCATGGAAATGGTCAGCGCCAAGGCCTTACAGTACAACAATAAAAACACATATCAACTGCTGGAGATTGAGGAAAAAGAGCGGCCGGTCTCCTTACAGTTATTTGGCTCGGACCCGGATTGCATCAGCGAGATGGCAAAGCGGATCGAAGACCGTCCTTTTGATATCTTAGATATCAATATGGGCTGTCCTGTGCCAAAAGTCGTTAATAACGGCGACGGCTCCGCACTGATGAAAAATCCCAAACTGGCAGGGCAGATCATGCGAAAAACGGTAAAAGCCATTCAAAAGCCGGTCACAGTCAAGATCCGCAAAGGTTTTGACGATGCCCATGTCAATGCCGTGGAAATAGCAAAGATTGCGGAAGATGCCGGTGTGGCAGCCATTGCCGTACATGGCAGGACAAGAGAGCAGTATTATTCCGGCAAAGCCGATTGGGACATTATCGCCCAAGTCAAAGATGCCGTATCCATTCCGGTCATAGGAAATGGAGATCTTCTGGATGCCAAAGATGTGATCGCCATGAAAGAGCAGACCGGATGTGATGGCTTTATGATTGGCCGTGGTGCGCAGGGCAATCCTTGGATCTTTCATCAGATTCTGCATTATTTTGAGACAGGGGAAATGATAGGAAAGCCGCCGATCGATGTTGTGGTGGCTACCATGCTTCGGCATGCGAAGATGCAGATCGCCTTTAAAGGGGATGAATTGTATGGAATACGAGAATTTCGCAAGCATGCGGCGTGGTACACCAGTGGTTACCACAATTCCGCACGCTTACGTGGTATGATCAATGAGGTCAACACTTATCAGGACTTGGAAGACCTGATGGAGCGCGTCTTAAGATAAATGCCAGATGTCTTCATTATACTGGGCGATGGTTCGATCGGATGAGAAGAAGCCGGCTTTGCTGATATTGATCAGCATCTTCTTCGCCCAGGTCATGCGGTCTTCATAATCCGCATAGATACGTTCCTTGGTCGCCTTGTAATCTTCAAAATCCGGTAAGGTCATGAACCAGTCCTTGTTCAAAAGTTCATGGTAAAGACGTTCTAAGTTTTCTTTTTGTCCGACCGCAAGCATGGTATCGCTGATCAAAAAGTCGATGGCACGTTTGATGGCAGGATCTTTCTCATAGTAATCTCTGGAAACATAGTCAGCCTTCTCATAATGGGCGATGACCTCGTCTGAGGATTCGCCAAAGATATAGATGTTGTTGTCTCCGACAAATTCATGCATTTCCACGTTGGCACCGTCTTCGGTTCCGATCGCAATGGCACCGTTTAACATGAACTTCATGTTGGAGGTACCGGATGCTTCCTTGGAAGCAAGTGATATCTGCTCGTGGATATCTGCTGCCGGAATCAGTTTTTCAGCAAGTGTGACATTGTAGTTTTCTACCATGACAACGGACAGGTATGGAGATACCTCCGGGTCATTGGCAATGATCTCTTGTAAGCAGAGGATGACATGGATAATGTCTTTTGCAATGACATAAGCCGGAGCAGCTTGGCACCAAAGATGACTGTGATCGGACGCTTTGGCAGTTTGCCTTCCTTGATCTCAAAATATTTATCGATCACATAGAGGGCGTTCATCTGCTGTCTCTTGTATTCATGCAGACGCTTGATCTGGATGTCAAAGACAGAATCCGGGTTAATGGCAATGTTTTGTGTCTGTTTTAGATAAGACGCAAGTTCTTCTTTCTTGCCCTGTTTTACGGCAAGCAGTTTCTCCAGTACCGCAGTATCATCGGCATAGGCAGATAATTTTTCCAACTCGGTCGCATCTTTCTTGTAGCCGTCTCCGATCAGTTCGGTCAAAAGATCGGCAAGCGGATGGTTGCAGTGGAGCAGCCATCTGCGGAAAGTGATGCCGTTGGTCTTATTGTTGAATTTTTCCGGATAGATCTTGTAGAAGTTGTTGAGTTCGCTGTTCTTCAAGATCTCGGTGTGCAGGTAGGCAACGCCGTTGACGGAATAGCCATAATGGATATCCATGTGTGCCATGTGTACGCGGTCTTCCGCATCGATGATGGCAACGCTTGGATCGTGGAAAGTATCATTTACTTTGTTGTTCAATTCGTAAATGATCGGAAGCAGTTGCGGTACGGCTTTCTGTAAGTAGTGGATCGGCCATTTTTCCAGTGCTTCTGCAAGGATGGTATGGTTGGTATAAGCACAGGTCTTTGTCACGATCTCGATCGCTTCTTCCATGCGGATTCCCTTTTGCATTAAAAGGCGGATGAGTTCCGGGATCACCATGCTTGGGTGGGTATCGTTGATCTGGATGGTTGCATAATCTGCCAGATCATGCAGGTTGCTGCCACGCTCTAAGGCTTCGTCCAAGATCAGATGAGCGGCATTGCTGACCATGAAATATTGCTGGTAAACACGAAGAATACGACCATCCTCGTCCGAATCATCCGGGTATAAGAATAGGGTCAGGTTTTTGGCAATGTCCGTTTTGTCAAAATCAATGCCCTCTTTTACCAGTGATTCATCGACAGAATCAATGTCAAATAAATGCAGTTTCGTTGTTCTTCCCATATAGCCGACAACGTCGATATCATACATGCAGGAAGTCAGCGTCAGACCGCCAAATTCGATGTCATAAGTCCGCTTGGTCTTGGTCAGCCAGTTCTTGTTTTCAATCCAAGGGTTTGGCGTTTCCTGCTGCAGATTGTTTTCAAATACCTGCTTGAAAAGCCCGAAATGATAGTTCAAGCCGACACCGTCGCCGTTTAAGCCAAGTGTAGCGATGGAATCCAAAAAGCAGGCAGCCAGACGACCAAGTCCACCGTTTCCAAGAGATGGTTCCGGCTCGATGGTCTCGATCTCTGCCATGGTCTTTCCGTATTTTTGCAGGCAGGCTTCCACCTCGTCGTAGAGCCCCAGGTTGATCAGGTTGTTGGAGAGGAGTTTTCCGATAAGAAACTCAGCAGAAATATAGTAGAGTTTCTTCTTGCCCTCGGTGGTCACCTTTTTTTCGGCTTCTTCCTTTACTAGTTCTAAAAGAGCAACATATATCTGCTCGTTTGTGACATGTCCCGGATCCGTGCCAAAGGTATCCTTGACCTTGATTTCTAATGCATCCATAAAAACCTCCTAAATTACACATTCTTTTTATGCTTCCAGTATATAGGCTATGATGACTCTGGTCTTGTCATATCATAGCAAAAAGTAGTACAATCCTATCATTGGAAAAACAAAGAACAGGAAAAGAGGCAGAAAATGGATATAAAAGAATACGAAAACTATCATGAACGAAAAGAACACAGCCGACAGACTTTTCCATATAATACCTATTTGTGCTCCATGCCGCTGGATTTTAGCGAGGTGCCCATGCATTGGCATGACGAGATGGAGATCATCTATATAAAGAAAGGGCGGGGCATGGTCTCCGTAGAATTTGATGAGAGGATCGTGAGCGGAGGAGAGTTTGTCGTAGTCCTGCCGGGGCAACTGCATGGCATCCGTTCTGTGCCGGGGGAAAGTGTCGAGTACGAAAATATCCTCTTTCGCCCGGAAATCTTATATGGAAAAAAGGACGATGGCTTAAGACAGGGCTTTTTTAATCCCCTTTTTCAGATGAAGATCGTCATTCCTGCCTTTTATGGGGAGGGAGTTCCCGGTTACCGGGAGATCAAAGAGGTTTTAGATGGCTGCGACAGCATTTGTAAAGAGCCTGTGGAGGGCTATGAACTTTTGCTCAAAAGCAGGCTCTATCTTCTGATATATCATTTGTGTCAGACCAGTGGGCAACGGGGCAGGGTCAAGAACAGCAGACCCCATGAGGAAATGAAACTGGTCTTAAAATATGTGGAACTGCATTATATGGAAAAGATCACGATCGCCGATATGGCGGAGGTCAGCGGTTTCAGCGCTTCCCATTTTATGAAATACTTCAAACAAAACATGGGACAGAGTTTCATTGACTACCTCAACGACTACCGACTGACCATGGCATCCCGCATGCTTGTGGCATCCGAGGCCTCCGTTCTGTCCATAGCCCAGGAGGTCGGTATTGATAACATGTCCTACTTCAACCGCGTCTTTAAGCGGAAATTCGGCATGACTCCAAGAGACTTCCGCAAGGTCAATGAAAACAGGAATTTGTGATCTTGCACAAAAATAATGGATTGCTTTCGTCGAAAATAGCAAAAATGACATAGGTATGTTGACATGGTAAATTTTGGGGTATAAGATATATGCATATCAACTGAAAACGTTTCCAGTAACGTTTCCGGTAACGTTTTCAAAGAATAAACGGGAAAGGGCACAGATATGACGATCAAAGATATAGCAAAAATCAGTGGCGTGAGCGTCAGCACTGTTTCCCGCGTATTAAACAACCACCCGGATGTGAGCGAGGATGTACGGCGCAAGGTCATGGCAGTTGTGGAGGAGTACAATTACATTCCCAACAACAGCGCCAGATCATTGGGACAGAGCAAGTCAGATAACATTGGACTGATCGTCCGTGGTATCTCCAATCCTTTCTATACATCCATCATCCATGAGATCGAGCAGGATATCGAGAAGGCTGGTTACACACTTGTGATGCAGCAGATCGGCGCCACGGAGGATGAACTCTTAGCAGGTGCCATGATGGAGCGGGACAAGAGATTGCTGGGATTGATCTTTTTGGGAGGACGTCTGGACTATACCAAGGAACAGATCGCAGCGATCAGCGTACCTTTTGTTTCCTGTTCTTCCAACAATGCTTATGGATCCTTGGATGATACCTGTTATTCCAGTGTATCGATCGACGATACGCAGACTGCCTATGAAGCAGTCAAGGAACTCTATAAAGAGGGACACCGCAGGATCGCCGTTCTTCTGGCAAGACCGGATGACGGTTCGGTTTCCCAGATCCGCTATGAGGGATATGTCAAGGCATTGACCGAGGTGGGGATGGTTCCGACAGAAGATCTGATCATGTCTGTGGACAGTTACAATATCGCAGATGCCTATCATGGGACAAAAGCGTGGCTGGATAAGGGAATAGCCTTTGATGCGATCTTTGCGATCGCAGACAACCTTGCCATGGGAGCCATGAGAGCGCTTCGGGAAAAAGGGATTATCGTGCCGAAAGATTGCTCCATTGTAGCGATCGATGGTATTGAGGTGTCAGAGTATATGGCACCGGCACTTTCTACATATTGTCAGCCGATGGAAGAACTGGGAAAGACCAGTGTGGACCTTCTCATCGATCTGATCGAGAAAAAGGGAGAACACAGGCAGATCATCCTGCCGACAATCTTCCGCGAGGGGGAGACCATTGCAGTCCGATAAATCGGTCATAAATAGCAGTGGTCCTGCATATAATGATTTTTGATTGTGGCAAAAGCGCAGTGCCATAATTGGAAATAAATACTTATCAATTATCACGAGAAGGAGAGGGTAATCATGAAACTAAAAAAAGTATTAGCATTGACAATGGTTGCTACAATGGCAGTTGGCGCATTTGTCGGATGCGGCAGTTCCAAAGATGGGGGAGATTCTGCTAAGTCAGATTCCGGAAAGGTCTACTATCTGAACTTCAAACCCGAAGCAGATGATGCGTGGCAGGCTTTGGCAAAGGAATACACCAAGGAGACAGGTGTTGATGTTACGGTTGTAACAGCAGCATCCAACAAGTATGAAGAGACACTGATGGCAGAGATGTCAAAGAGTGAGGCTCCTACTTTATTCCATGTAAACGGACCGGTTGGATTGAAGAACTGGAAAGATTACGCAATGGATCTTTCAGATACAGATGTATATAAGAACTTAAACGGTGATGAATATGCATTGAAAGATGGCGACGAAGTTAAGGGTATCGCAATGGCTGTTGAGACATACGGTATCATTACAAATACAAAGTTATTAAAAGAAGCAGGATATACTGTAGATGATATCCAGAGTTTCGATGACTTAAAGAAGGTAGCAGAAGACATCACAGCAAGAAAAGACGAACTTGGATTTGCAGCATTTACTTCTGCAGGTATGGATGATTCTTCTGACTGGAGATTTAAGACACACCTTTCAAATCTTCCAATCTATTTTGAGTATCAGGATGAGAACGAAACAAGCACAGATGCGATCAAGGGAACCTATCTTGACAACTACAAGAACATCTTTGATCTGTACATCAACAACTCAACATGTGATCCAAAGGAACTTGCAAGCAAGACCGGTGATGACTCAGAAGCTGAGTTTATCAATGGCGAAGCAGTATTCTTCCAGAATGGTTCATGGGAATATGGCAACGTAGTAGGTGATAAGAAGTTATCTGCAGATGATGTTACAATGATTCCTATTTACATTGGTGTTGGTGATGAAGCAAATCAGGGACTCTGCACAGGTACAGAGAACTACTGGTGTGTAAACAGCGCTGCTGATGAAAAGGATATTCAGGCAACACTTGATTTCATGAACTGGTGTGTATCTTCTGACAAGGGAACAACAGCAATGGCTGATGACATGGGATTTGTAATTCCTTTCAAGGATGCAAAGGATACAGACAACGTATTCGTTCAGAAGGATAAGGAAATGCAGGCTGCAGGCAAGACAACAATTCCTTGGGACTTCACAACCATCCCTTCAGAGCAGTGGAAGGCTGACCTTAGTTCTGCACTTACAGCTTATGCAGCTGGAACTGGATCATGGGATGATGTTAAGACAGCATTCGTAGATGGATGGGCAAAAGAGTACAAGGCAGCAAATCAGGAATAATCCGCATTTGCAAATTTCATAGATGCATCGATTCCCTTGCGCAGGAATAGCATCGCTTATAATTGTTTTGAATAACCGGAGGGCGGGCAAACAACGCCTGCCCTCTATATTTATGCCCAAAAGGCAGATGATTTTATCGTTTTTTAAAGGAGGTTACCATGGAAAAAGCAGTTAGAAAATATTGGCCTGTCTTTGTGCTGCCGACCGCTGCGGCTTTTTGTGTAGGCTTTTTGTATCCGTTCATTCAAGGATTATATTTATCTTTCTGCAGCTTCATTACGATTGACCGGGCAAAGTTCAACGGATTGCAGAATTATAAATACGCACTTACCGATGCAACTTTTTTGCATGCATTCTGGTTTACGGCATTATTTACGATCGTGGTTACGATACTGATCAATGTCGGAGCATTTGCACTTGCACTTGCACTCACCAGTAAGTTGAAAGCATCCAATCTTTTCCGTACCATCTTTTTTATGCCAAACCTGATCGGCGGTATCGTCTTGGGATACATCTGGCAGATTCTGCTCAACGGAGCCTTGACTTTACTGGAAAAGCCGCTTTTGGCATTGGATGAAAAATACGGATTTATCGGTTTGCTCATACTGATGTGCTGGCAACAGATCGGTTATATGATGATCATTTACATAGCAGGATTGCAGTCGATCCCGGATGATTATATTGAAGCAGCAAAGATTGATGGAGCTACAGAAGGACAAATATTATGGAAGATCAAAATTCCGAATGTTATGCCGTCAATTACCATTTGTATGTTCTTATCCCTTACCAATGGCTTTAAGTTATTCGATCAGAACTTAGCACTGACCGGCGGTGAACCGGCACATGCTTCCGAAATGCTGGCGCTGAATATCTACAGTACTTTCTATGCGAGAAGCGGACCACAGTGGAAGGGTTATGGACAGGCGAAAGCCGTGCTCTTCTGTATTTTAGTCATCATCATTTCCATGATACAGTTGAAGGCAACCAAATCTAAGGAGGTGCAGCAGTAATGAAAGAGAAAACAACCTTAAAAAGCAAGATCTTATTTGTTGTACTTTTGATCCTTAGTTTAGCATGGATCTATCCGGTATTTATGATCCTGATCAACTCCTTTAAGACGGATCGAAATATCACGACAAGAACGGTATTCCAACTGCCGAATGCAGATAGTTTTGCCGGTCTGTCAAACTTTGTGGATGCACTAACCTCCAAGGGTTTTGCAAAGGCATTTGGTTACAGTCTGATGATCACGATCACCTCAGTTGTACTGATTCTGATCTGCTGCTCTATGTGTGCATGGTTTATCACAAGAGTCAATGGCATCATATCCAAGATTTTATATTTCCTCTTTGTATTTTCTATGGTAGTGCCATTCCAGATGTTGATGTTTACCTTATCTTCTACGGCAGACAGATTGGATTTGAATAAACCATACAATATCTGTATTATTTACCTGGGATTTGGAGCGGGACTGGCGGTATTTATGTTCTGTGGTTTCATGAAGTCCATACCATTGGAGATCGAGGAAGCGGCGATGATCGATGGCTGTAATCCTTTGCAGACCTTCTTTTTGATCGTACTTCCGATCTTAAAACCGACACTGATCTCCGTTGGAATTTTGGAAACCATGTGGTTGTGGAACGATTATCTCTTACCATATCTGGTACTTGATCGTAAGAAGTATATGACCATTCCGATTTTGATCCAGTACTTCCAGGGAAGTTACGGAAAAGTAGAAATGGGACCAATGATGGCTTGTATCCTTATGACGGTATTGCCGATCATCATTGTATATCTGGTTTGCCAGAAGTACATTATCAAGGGTGTTATGGCTGGTGCTGTCAAAGGCTAAGACTTGTTCCCTTATAAAATTATGAGGTGAAAAATATGAATAGAAGTAGTGGAATATTACTTCCCATATCTTCGCTTCCATCACCATATGGTATAGGCACCTTTGGAGCGGCAGCATATGCTTTTGCTGATTTTTTGCATGAGGCAGGGCAGAAATACTGGCAACTTTTACCACTGGGGCCTACCAGTTATGGGGATTCGCCTTACCAGAGTTTTTCCACCTTTGCGGGAAATCCGTATTTTGTGGATCTGGATCTTTTGATCGAGGATGGACTGCTTTTGGCGGAGGAAGTAGAAGCATGTGACTGGGGAGAAGATCCCCGTCATGTGGATTATGGAAAGATTTACGAAAGCCGCTTTGCCATATTGGCAAAGGCAAAGGCAAGAGGCTATGCGAGAGACTATGAGGATGTGCAGGCTTTTTGTCAGGAAAATGAGCAGTGGCTGGATAATTATGCACTTTACATGGCATGTAAAAAGCATTTTGGCATGAAGGCATGGAGTGAGTGGGAGGATAAGGATATCCGTATGCACCGCCCGGAAGCGGTCGAAAAGTACCGCCGGGATTTGCAGGAGGATATGGAACTCTTTATTTACATCCAGTATCTCTTTTTTAAACAGTGGAATGCCCTGCGTGCCTATATCAATGATCTTGGCATTGAGATCATCGGGGATTTGCCGATCTATGTATCCATGGATTCTGCGGATGTGTGGGCAGAACCGGAGTATTTTGTTTTAAATGAGGAGCGTATCCCATTGGAAGTGGCAGGTGTACCGCCGGATTATTTCAGTGAGGATGGGCAACTCTGGGGCAACCCGATCTATGATTGGGAGGCTATGGCAAAAGATGGATACGGTTGGTGGATCCGACGGATCGAAGGAGCCGGCAAGTTGTATGATGTGATTCGTATCGATCACTTCCGCGGATTTGATACCTATTGGGCAGTGCCTTATGGGGAAAAGACCGCTAAGATCGGTCAGTGGAAGCAAGGACCGGGCATGGATCTGGTCGGACTTTTGAAAAAGACATTTCCAAAACTGGAATTTATCGCAGAAGATCTGGGTGAGCAGTCACCAAGTGTCAGACAGTTGCTTGCAGACAGTGGCTTCCCAGGCATGAAGATCTTAGAGTTTGCCTTTGATTCGGATGAGCCAAGCGACTATCAGCCGCACACCTATCCGAGACACTGCATTTGTTACACCGGAACCCATGATAACAGTCCGGTCATGCTCTGGAAGGCAGAGGCAAAGCCGAAAGATGCCGCCTATGCAGCAGAGTATTTAGGCATTGGGGACGAACCTTATTATTGGGGCTTTATCCGCGGTGGCATGCGGTCGGTAGCACTTCTCTTTGTGGCACAGATGCAGGATTATCTGGGACTGGGCAAAGGACATCGCATGAATGTGCCGGGGACGGCAAGTGGAAACTGGACCTGGCGTATGCTTTCGGAAGAGGCAACGACAGAGATTGCAGAGAAACTATATCGCATGACCAAGATATACGGTCGTCTGCAAAAGTAAATAAAAAAGAAAAGAGGTGGCTTTAAGACCCGTAGGAACGTGGTTTTAAGGGCACCTTTTCTTGACAATCAGAGGCTTTTTGCCTATAATAGATTGATTAAATATCAGAAAGGATATGCAGACATGGAAAAGAAAAATATCTTGACATATGGTGGACTTAAAAAATACGAAGATGAACTTCAGGAGTTGAAGGTTGTTCGTAGAAAGGAAGTTGCTCAGAAGATCAAAGAAGCAAGAGAGCAGGGCGACTTATCAGAGAACGCAGAGTATGATGCAGCAAAGGATGAGCAGCGTGATATTGAGGCTCGTATCGAGGAATTAGAGAAGATTCTTAAGAATGCAGAAGTTGTAGATGAGGAAGAAGTAGATCTTGACAAGATCAGTGTTGGATGTCAGGTCAAGATTTTGGATATTGAATTTGACGAAGAACTGGAGTACAAGGTTGTAGGTTCTACAGAGGCAAACAGCCTGACAGGCAGAATTTCTAATGAGTCACCGGTTGGCAGAGCCATCATGGGAGCAAGCGTTGGAGATATCGTGACCGTTGAGACTCCGGCAGGCGATTTACAGTACAAGATTTTAGAGATTCAGAGATCAAACTAATAGATATAGAGGTGTTACATGGCAAATCAGAATAATACACAGGGACAGGATCTGGACAACTTTTACAGATCAGACGTGAAAAGTTAGCCAACTTGCAGGCAGCAGGTCAGGATCCTTTCCAGATCACAAAGTATGATGTGACCCATCATACATCCGACGTAAAGGAAATCTATGCCGCACATGAGGCAGAACTTCTTGCTGGCAGAGAGGATCCGGATACCGAGGGTATGGATGAAGGGGAAGCAAGAGAGATCATCAAGAAAGAATACGACGAGAGAAGAAGCATTATGGATGCTTCTCCGATCCGGGTGTCTATCGCCGGACGCATGATGTTCAAGCGTGTGATGGGCAAGGCTTCTTTTGCAAATATCCAGGATTTAAAGGGCAACATTCAGATCTATGTGGCAAGAGATGCCATTGGTGAAGATTTATATGCTACATTTAAGAAATCAGATATCGGTGATATCTGGGGTGTTAAGGGATATGCTTTCCGTACAAAAACAGGAGAAGTTTCTATTCATGCAGAAGAAATGACACTTCTTTCTAAGTCTTTACAGATTTTACCGGAGAAATTCCATGGATTGACAGATACAGATACCCGTTATCGTCAGAGATATGTTGATCTGATTATGAATCAGGAAAGCAAGGATGTATTTGTAAAGAGATCACAGATTATCAAGGAAATCCGTAAGTTCTTAGATGGACGTGATTTTATGGAGGTGGAGACACCGATGCTGGTATCCAATGCCGGTGGTGCTGCTGCTCGTCCATTTGAAACACATTACAATGCTTTGAATGAAGATGTAAAACTTCGTATTTCTTTGGAATTATATCTGAAGAGATTAATTGTTGGTGGATTAGAGCGAGTATATGAAATTGGACGTGTGTTCCGTAACGAAGGTGTAGATACCAGACATAATCCGGAATTCACATTGATGGAATTATATCAGGCATATACAGATTATGAAGGAATGATGGAACTTACAGAGTCTATGTTCCGTTATTTGGCAGAGACTGTATGTGGTGGAACCAAGATTTCTTACCAAGGTACAGAGATTGATTTAGGAAAGCCATTTGCACGTCTTACTATGACAGATGCTGTCAAGAAATATGCTGGCATTGACTTTGATCAGGTGGCAGATGATGAAGAAGCGAAGAGATTGGCAGAAGAACATCATGTTGAATATGAAGAACGCCATAAGAAGGGCGATATTCTGAATCTGTTCTTTGAGGAATATTGTGAGCATGAATTGGTTCAGCCGACATTTATTATGGATCACCCAATTGAGATCTCTCCACTGACAAAGAAAAAGCCGGAAGATCCAAACAAGGTAGAACGTTTTGAATTGTTTATCAATGGATGGGAAATGTGTAATGCATATTCAGAGTTGAATGATCCAATTGATCAGCGCGAACGTTTTGCAGCGCAAGATGCAAATGCAGCAGCAGGTGATGATGAAGCAGAACATACTGACGAGGATTTCCTGAATGCACTTGAAATCGGTATGCCTCCAACAGGTGGTATCGGTTACGGAATCGACCGACTGGTTATGCTGCTTACAGACAGTGCAGCGATTCGAGATGTATTGCTCTTCCCGACAATGAAGTCACTCGGTGATGTAAATAAGAAAAATGATGAAAAAAATCAGGCTGCCGAAGAAATGAAAGCAGAGCCGGAAAAAATTGATTTCTCTAATGTAAAGATTGAGCCTTTATTTGAGGAAGAAGTTGATTTTGATACATTCAGCAAGTCAGATTTCAGAGCTGTAAAGGTTAAAGAGTGTGTTGCAGTACCGAAGTCAAAGAAACTGTTACAGTTTACGCTTGATGACGGAACAGGCACAGATCGCACGATTTTAAGCGGTATTCACGCTTATTACGAGCCGGAAGAACTGGTTGGTAAGACACTGATTGCCATCACAAACCTTCCACCGAGAAAGATGATGGGTATTGAATCTTGTGGTATGTTACTTTCAGCAGTCAATAATCTGAAAGACTCAGAAGATGAAGAACTGCATCTGATTATGGTTGATAACCACATTCCAGCAGGTGCAAAGCTCTATTAAGATGATGTATGGATGTACCGTTTCACAAAATAGACGGGATGTACTTCATTTGATAAAAAACTGAAAAAACAGCGATTTACATCAAACTTACATCATTTGATGCAGAAATCGGTGCAAGCAAGAAAAAATCGCATAATTAGTGCAATGAGTGGGCAATTCCAATCGGAGTTGCCCATTTTAAAACAAACAGAAATACAAATCGGGATTTGTGGAGATAGACTAGTGCGAACATACGAGAATAAAGATGAACTTAAGAACGAGATAAATAAAAGTTTTGCAAAGTACATTTCAGAATTTGATATTATTCCGGAATCATTAAAAGATAAGAGAGTTGAGGAAGTTGACAGAACTCCAGCAGAAAATCTTGCTTACCAGGTTGGCTGGACAACTCTTGTTATTAAATGGGAATCAGACGAAAGAAAGGGTATTCCTGTCAAAACTCCTTCGGATAATTTTAAGTGGAATCAGCTTGGCGAATTATATCAATGGTTCACAGATACATATGCTCAGCTGTCACTGCAAGAATTGAAAGACAGATTGAATGAGAATATCAACTCTATTTATGCAATGATTGATTCTCTGAGTGATGAAGAATTATTTAAACCACATATGAGAAAATGGGCTGACGAAGCAACTAAAACAGCTGTCTGGGAAGTATACAAATTCATACATGTTAATACAGTTGCTCCGTTCGGAACCTTTAGAACCAAGATTAGAAAATGGAAAAAGATTGCACTATAACTTCCAGTTTGCCAACTTGCCCTTTGAGAGAGGAGAAATCCTTTTCTCAAAGGGCTTTTTCTATTTATACAGATATTCGCAAACTACAAGATAAAGCCAAAACTTCATATACTCTAATTGATGGTTTATTCCATACGAGAATAAAAATAGAGTAGACGAATTATTTAGCAATCTTCATCAAATCTTTATTTTTCCCTGATAGATTATATTTCAGTGAGAAATGAAATATAGAAGGAAGGATAGTAAAGATGGAAATGATGTTGCAGACACAAAATCTATGTAAATATTTTAGAAAACAGAAAGCGGTAAATAATGTTTCGCTTAATATCGAAAAGGGACAGATTTATGGACTGCTTGGACCGAATGGTGCGGGAAAATCTACCACATTGAAAATGTTGATCGGTATGATGAAACCCACTGCAGGAAAGATTTACTTTGATGGAAAACTTTGGGATAGGAAAGATTTATCAAAAATAGGAGCGTTAATTGAAAATCCGCCTATTTATGAAAATCTTTCCGCCAGAGAGAATTTGAAGGTAAGACAATTATTGCTTGGTACAGATGAAAACAGAATTGATGAGGTCTTGCAGATTGTATCACTCACAAACACCGGAAAGAAGAAAGCAGGACAGTTTTCTTTGGGGATGAAGCAAAGACTAGGCATTGCAATGGCATTGCTTGGAGAACCGGAATTTTTGATATTGGATGAACCTACGAATGGATTAGATCCAATAGGCATCGAGGAATTACGAGAGCTGATCCGGTCTTTTCCGGAACAGGGAATCACTGTAATTCTCTCCAGTCATATTCTCTCAGAGGTACAGTTACTTGCAGATAAAGTCGGGATTATTTCAGGTGGAATCTTAGGATACGAAGGAGCATTAAAGCAGGGAGATAATCTTGAAGATTTGTTTATGAATGTGGTAAGAAAAAACCAGAAAGCAGGTGAAATCCATGGTTAATATTATAAAAGCAGAACATCAAAAAGCCAAAAGAACCATGCGAAAAAAGTTTATCTGGGGATTTCCTCTTCTTACATTTGTTATGGCATTTATATTTACTCTTGGGATGACAAATGCTTATGCAGAAAGTGTTTGGAACTGGTGGTATACACTTTTGCTGCCGGGGATGATTGCTCTATTTTGTTATCTTTCTGTGGCGCAGGAGAAAAAGATAAAATACTATCATTTAATGACTATTCCCATAGACAGAAGAAAATTGTTGCTGGGGAAAATTATTTATATTGGGTACATGATTTTGTTTTCTAATGTGATTGTGTTTGCAGGAGCAACGCTTGGAGGCTTTCTTCTAACGACACATGTTCCAGTTGGAGGAGCGTTGATTGCAGTATTGTTTCTGACGGTTTCTGAGTTATGGGAGATTCCGGTAGCTTTATTTTTAAGTGAACGATTTGGAATGATTGTAAACCTGTACGTCTGCCTGTTTATTACCGTCAGCGGCGTGGTAATATCACAAACCAGAATCTGGTATGTACTTGTTTCTGCAATCCCTATGCGAATGATGTGCCCGTTGCTTCATGTTTTACCAAATGGACTTGCCGCAGAAGCAGGGAATCCTCTTTTGGATACGGGAGTCATTGTTCCGGGAATGTGTCTCTCAATCATCTGGTTTGTTTTTGTAACGGTTCTGTTTTTGAAATGGTTTGAGAGAAGAGAGGTGAAATAAGATGATTGGAAGATCTCTTAATGCAGACTTGCGAAAGATGAAAGGAACATCTGTGATTCTGGCACACTTACTGATTCCGATTATAACCAGCGTTATATTTTTAATATATTACTTTTTTTCACCATGGAATGAAAATATGAAAGTGATTGCATTTTATCAGGCAATAGGAGCAGGACTTCCGGTACTTATTGGAATTTTTACAGCAAGTGTGATGGAACAGGAACAAAATGCAGGTGATTTTCAAAATCTGTTGTCTTTACCAGATAAACCTGCAGCATTTTTATCGAAACTGTTGATGCTACTGGTTTTGTGTCTGTGCTCTATCCTATTGACAGCAATCATATTCGGAATTGGATTTGGAAGAATCGCATCAAGCGATATCGAAATCATGAAAGGATGTATATTTGCAGCATTGCTGCTGTGGGGAAGCAGTGTTCCACTTTATCTGTGGCAGCTGATTCTGGCTTTTCAGTTTGGAAAAGGGGTATCCATTGGAGCAGGGATTATATCAGGACTAATTAGTGCATTGATGCTTACCGGACTTGGAGATTATGTGTGGAAATATGTATTTGTCTGCTGGACGGGTAGAGTACCATATACTTATCTGCAATCTGTATTGGGAGAAACTAGTGTAGGTGAATGGTTGTCATTCATACCAGGTTGCTTAATATTTACAGGGATTAGTATGGTATACTATTTTTGGTGGGTAAACCACTGGGAAGGAAACAGAATATCGGAATAGAATCGGGGGAAACTATGGCAAAAATACTGGTAGTTGATGATGAACCGGCAATTTTGGAAATGATAGAAAGCATTTTGAATAAGGATGGACATCTGGTTACCAAAGTAAGTAATCCACTAAAAATTAATATGGAAGAATTACATCGTTATGACCTGATTTTACTGGACATTATGATGCCTGGAATGGATGGCTTTGAATTATGCAAAAGAATCAGGGCACTTGTGGATTGTCCGATTTTGTTTCTTACGGCAAAAACGGAGGAAAACAGTCTTGTAAACGGACTTTCTTTAGGAGCAGATGATTATATTTCAAAGCCATTTGGAGTGATGGAACTTCGGGCAAGGATCAATGCACATCTTAGAAGAGAGCACAGGGAACATTCTGTCCGGATGGTTTTGGGGAGGGTCTGTATTCAAATATCTCAAAAGAAACTATTGGTTGATGATAAGGAACTTCCTCTTACGAAAGCGGAGTACGAAATCTGTGAATTTCTGGCTAAAAACAGAGGACAGGTTTTCTCGAAGGAACAGATTTTAGAAGCGGTCTTTGGCTTTGACAATGCGAGTAATGACAGTACTATAATCACGCATATCAAAAATATAAGAGCAAAATTTGCGGATTATGATTATATGCCGATAAAAACAGTCTGGGGGATTGGATATAAATGGGAAGAGTAAAGAGAAGCAATGCACTCAGCAGGATTTTTATGAGATATGTACTGGTCATGCTTGGATCATTAGTTGGTTTGGTGATTGTTGCTTATCTGCTGCTGTGCCTTTTGATTAGTGTGGGCTGTATTTATCCGGCAAATTATGCAGAGCAAAAGATTAATGAAGCATATGATACGATTCTACGTGCAGATAAAGTGACTGCTGAGATGATTCCCGCACTTTGTGATTATGTAATCTTTTCAGAGAATGGAGAGAAAATAGGTGGAGATTTGTCAGAACAATACGAACAGATAGCATGGAATGTTGCAAAGTACGGAAACGCATCCGGGAAATATTTTTATAAAGTAATTGTAAGGGAAAATGAATATGTTGTATTGCAATATCGCCTGACACCTCAATATCATTCAGCTTTTTTGAGGGAGCATTTTATAGAACCACAGAATGTGATGAGTATTATGTCTGTGATTGGAGCGGTAGCGATTATCATCATTCCGTCCATACGTTTTGGAAAAAGAATCAAAAAGCAGATGCAGCCTGTATTAGACGCAATCGGACAAATAAAGGATCAAAATCTGGAATATGAGACATCCTGTTCCGGTATCAAAGAGTTTGATGACTGTTTATCGGCAATCGATGATATGCGAGATGCATTGCGAGAATCTTTAGAAAAGCAGTGGAAAACAGAGCAGGAAAAGAAACAGCAGATGTCTGCTTTGGCGCATGATATTAAAACACCTCTTACGATTGTACGGGGAAATGCAGAACTACTTTCAGAGACTGAACTGACCACAGAACAGAAGAATAATATCACTTATGTTTTGAACGGCACAACACAGATACAAAGTTATGTAAAACAGTTGATAGATGTCACAAAATCATGGAATTGCAGTGATGTTACCTATACAACGGTGAGGTTAGAAGATTTTTTCGCAGATATAAAGGAACAGGCACTCGGACTGGTAGAAATCTATCACCAGAAGATAGATTGGAAGGCGGAACAAAGTGATAAAAAGGTAACGATTGCTTATGATCCAATGTTCCGAGCCGTAATGAATGTGATTCAGAATGCAGTGGAGCATACAAAAGAAAATGGAATCATTTATATTGACGCAAAGGAGCAGGATGGCCGGCTGACATTCATTGTGGAGGATAGCGGATCAGGATTTACAAAAGAAGCATTATTGCATGGCACAGAGCAGTTTTTTATGGATGACACAAGTAGAAATGGCGAAGCCCATTATGGGATTGGGCTTTTTTTCGCAAAAACTGTGGCTGAAAAATATGGCGGAGGGATTAAACTTTCAAGTTCTGAAAATACAGGTGGGGCGAGGGTAGAAATATTTTTCCTGAGTAGTCAAGAAACAAGCTAAATAGACCGCAATTAAGCTATGTAAAAGAAATTTTACATGCATTTATCTAAGGAGAACGCATGATTTTAAGCGGTCTTCACGACTAGTACGACTCTATTAATATTTATAATAAAACAAAATTACAATAAGATGTTTAAAATTACAATACGTATAAACAAATCGGTGATAAACTGGGATTATCAAAAAGAGTTTATGCCACAAAATATCAATTTGGAGGCAAAGTTGCTGGAGGAATAGAAGATGAAGAAAAAAAAGTGTGTTATTTTGACAATTGTACTGCTTCTTGTTGGTTGGATTGCCTTTTGTGGTTTCCAGTGGAGTTGGGGACCGTTTGACTTTTTGCATAATATAAAGACAAGTAAGTTGCCTGGCAATGCCACGGAATACGATTTAGAATATGCAGGAACCGTAGAAAACAGCGTGCTGCAGGGAAAGACGATTTGCTTTCTTGGCTCTTCTGTTACCAAGGGAGCAGCTTCCGGTGACGTTTCTTTTGTCGATTATATCGGACAGAGAAATCAATGCACGGTGGTAAAAGAGGCTGTTTCCGGTACAACACTTGTGGAAGAGGGCGTAGATTCCTACATTACCAGATTGAAAAAATTAGATCCGAATATGCAAGTTGACCTCTTGGTCTGCCAGTTGTCTACCAATGATGCATCACAGGGAAAGGAACTTGGAAAAATAAGTGATTCTGATGACATTTCGGATTATGATACAAAGACGATAACCGGCGCGATGGAATACATCATCGCTTATGCAAAGGAGACGTGGAACTGTCCGATCGTATTTTATACGGGAACAAAGTATGAGAGCGAAGCATATCAGCGCATGGTAACAAGGCTATTGGAACTTCAGGAAAAATGGGGCATCGGCGTCATTAATTTATGGGATGATGAAGAAATGAATCAGGTATCCAAAACAGATTATGCACTGTATATGGCAGACCCTATTCATCCTACCAAAGCAGGCTACCTCAAATGGTGGACGCCGAAGATTGAGGAAGGACTTTATGCACAATTTGAGTAAGGAAAGAGGCAAAAGAATAAACAGGTATTTAATCCATATCTTCCATTAGACACTTACATCCCGGATGGGGAACCACATGTGTTTGGTAATAGAGTTTATATTTATGGCAGCCATGATAAGGAGGGTGGGAATTTGTAATGGATACGCATGCACCGGTGATGAGAAAAATCATGCCGGGTATCATGAGCAGGATTTTTAACAAAACAGTGGAAGAAATCAGGCAGGAAGAACCACAGAGCATTTTAGGAGCAAATTTTGTGGAAAAACAAATGTAAAGGTTGTGACGCGGGGCGCTTCCGGTTTATTCCGCGTGATGACAGAACCAGAAAAGTTCGTTGCAGAAATTCCGTTAGAGGCTTCTGACAAATGGAAAGAGAGTAGAAAGTTATAAAACTTGTTATTCTTCATTAAATATTTAAGGACACTGGGGTTTTCTGCAACTAATGATATATTTGCGGAAAATGCGTGGTATTTTAGAAATGCACTTGTCCGTGCAAACTATACGAATCTGCAAAAAGGTATTCATGAAACAACAGAGTATCTGGAAACATTTCTCAGAAATCTGCCTTTGAACGAGAAGAATGAACTTCATAATCGAAATCTTCATATAAGTGGACTTTTGAATGAAGAAAAAGTGGACATTGGAGATGAAGAAGTGGATATTGAGAACGAAAAAGTGAACATTCAAGACCCAAAAGTGGATGTTGAGAGTGTGCTTTCCGAAAAAACTAGCGATTTTTCGGTAAAAACGACAGAACATATCCATAAACTCTTTGAAAAGTTTGGCTTTGATGAGGTGTTTGGAAGAAGTGCAGTTATGGAGCTTCTTGAACTGAAAGGTTCAGGTGCTTCAAAACTTCTTTCCAATTTGGCGCAGGCGGATATTATTGAACCAGTGTCCGGTCACGGAAAAGGAAGATATAAATTCAAGAAGTAATTAGAAATTCCAAGGAACGATGGCTATGAAGAATAAATTAGAAAAAATCGGTCAAATTTCTTCGCAGTGTTATTGCCGTATGCTCAAAACTCAGAAAAAAGAGATTGTAGTATAATTTTTTGAAGAATATTGATTTTGGCTAATAGATAAACAAACCAAATAAAGGATAATGAATAAGGCATTGGTCATAATTGGCTGATGCCTTTTTGCGTGCACCAAAAGCTTGTTACAAGGTAAATCAGTTGGTACTGGTCAATTTAGAAATAATGGATAAGTATCTGGAGACATTCCATATAGTTGAGGATTGCATTGATGAAACAATAATTTTAAAAAGAGTATTGACAACGGAAAGACTCGCATTACAATAGTGGTGTGGGGTATAACTACTATGAAAAGTTTTGAATTTTTGGAAAAACTCGGTTTTTCATCTAACGAGGCAAAAGTATACGGCACGTTGATAAAATACAAAGTGCTAAACGGCTACGAAATCGCCAAATTATCCGGCGTTGCGCGTTCGTTGGTTTATGAGGTCATCAATCGTTTGATTGCAAAGGGCGCGGTCATCCGTATAGACGGAGAACCTAATTTTTACAAGCCTATCGAGTATCAAGACCTTATCCGCAGCATTAAGGAAGAAAACGAAAAGAATATTGCCTGCGCCGAACGCGAACTTCAACAACTCGCAACGGAAAATGCCGACGTCGATTACGTAATGAATATAGTGGGCGAAGAAAAATACGTTGCCAAGGCAAAGGAACTTATCGACAGCGCGCAAGCGGAAATTTCGCTGTCCATTTGGCGGGAGTCGTTCGAAGTGCTGCGTAGTAATATCGAAAACGCAATATCTCGCGGAGTAAAGGTGCATATTTTTACCTTCGAAAGTATTTCGGTCGTCGGCGCAACGGTGTATTCGTACAATATCAACGACGTTTCAACTCTGTTTCCCTACCGCAGAACAACAATCATAATCGACGGCGGAGAGTGCTTAGTTGGCGAAGAGGGTGATCGCAACGTTTACGTGCATACGCGCAATCATTCGGTTGTTTCTCTTGCCACCGACGAAATAGTTTTGAATGTTTTTTGGAATAAACTTATCGAAAAAGAAAACCTGTTGTCCAAGGGATGCTCCGGTGCGGATTTTTTGCAAGCCATACACAATTTGGCGGAGCGCTACGGCATTACCGACGAGATGACCAAGAATTTTCTTGTTTACAATTTTCAAAAGGAGAAAACGCAAAATGGCAAAAAATGTTGAACGATTACAGGCGCGCGAAGCCAAAGAACTTATCCGCCGCGAAAAGCAGTTGGGCGCAAGAAGCAACAAGTTTTATATGATTTACTTGTTTATGATTTTGGCGCTCATCTACATAACGGACGAAATGGCGTCTACTATATCCATTCAGTTTCAGGCGAATATAGTTACGGAATTCTTCGTAAAAAATATGGGTATGGAATACGGCGCGGGATTATCGCTCTTTTCCGCCATAGGTTTTATTTCCTATCCGGTAACGGTGCTTATTATTTTCTACCGTCCCCTTGCGGACAAATTCGGGCGTAAGCCGTTTTTGGTTATTAACACATTCTGTATGGGGTTAGGGCTGTTCATTGTGTATTTATCTAAGGATATCTACGTTTACATGATAGGCAGCACGTTGATGAGTTTTATGGTGTCGCACGATATGCAATGTGTGTACATACTGGAATGCTCCGACGAAAAGTCCCGCGCCCGTAACTACGCAATCGTAAAAGCGGTGGCGATACTGGGTACGTTGCTTGTTCCGTTGCTTAGGGCTACGCTTATGCAAAATGTAAGCGAGCGTTGGCACGTTGTATATTTAGTTCCGGCAATGATCGGTTTTGTAATGGCGTTTTTCGCGTTGCTTTTTGCAAAGGAAACAAACGCGTTTTTAACCAAAAGAATAGAGTACTTAAAAACTCCCATCGAAGAACGCGAACAACGCAGTAAGGAAGAGTGCGAGCAAAACGCTCAAGGCGGAATTCTGACCGCTGTAAAATTCGCATTCAAACACAGGCAATTACGCTTTTTGATTATCGCCTGCTGTTGTTTCTATCTTGCTTCATTAGGTACGGCAACGTACAGTACGGTTATGGCAAAGTCTGCTTTGATGACGGAAGAAGAAATAACTCTTGCTCTATTCTTGTATCCCGTAGGCAACGCGCTGTTTACGTTAATATCGGGTTTTGTGTCGGACAAATTCGGGCGCAAAATAACTATAATTGCGATGTCTTGTTCGGCGTTGGCGTGCTATTTGCTGTTTATTTTAAGCGGTATGTTCAAGTGGACTCCGTATTTGACAGGCTTTGCAATCGGCGGATTTATGGGCAGTTACTGGGGCGCGGGCGATACTATCGGCGGAATAATGTTCTCCGAGTCTTCTCCTACAAACTTGCGTTCGTCCGTAACTGTAATCAACACGTTGCTTAACGGAATTATGGGCGGACTTGCAACGGTTATCAGTATGATACTGCTTCCTATCATTCCCGAAAAGATGTTCGGCTATATGTACTTGGGTTTGACTGTGCCGGGGCTTGTGGGCGCAATCGTAATAATGTGGCTGTTTGTCGGCGAAACTCGCGGGCTGGATCTTAAAACGGTAACGGGTACGGAATGGGATAAGCCTAAAAAAATTAAAGAAGAAACACAGGACGGTGAATAAAAATGGATAACAAATGTTTTGAACTCGGCGCAAACGAACAGCCGTTGGATATTATCAAGGAAACATGCGGTTTTGCAGGCATATTCAAACAAATAGGAGTGATAGGGGATTCTTTGGCGTCGGGTGAGTTCGAAAGCCACGACGAAAACGGCAGCATAGTTTATACCGATATGTACGAGTATTCGTGGCCCGCTGTTTTGGAGCGCATTACGGGGACGAAGTACAACAATTATTCTCGCGGCGGAATGACCGCGCGTGAGTATATGCAAAGTTGGGCGGATACAAACGGATTTTGGCAATGGAATCAAGCGTATATCATTGCGCTGGGCAATAACGATTCGTTTGTCTTCGGACATCCGTTGGGAAGCGTCAAGGACGTCAACGCAGAATGTCCGCAGGATAACGCCGATACGTTCTTCGGCAATATGGGCAAAATCGTTTGCAAACTTAAAACGATCGAGCCAAATGCGCGTATTTTTGTCGTTACTCCGCAACTTCGCGGTGAAGCCTGCGATAAAGATATTCGTTATATCGCAAGCGAACTTGCCAAATTGTGCGATATGTTTGACTTTACGTACTTGCTGGATATGACTGCGCATGCGCCCGTATACGATGCCGAAATGCGTAAGTCGTTCGGGCTGGGCTTCCATCCGAACCCGATGGGGTACTATGCTTACGCATTGATGGTGGCTAATTATATCGATTACGTTATACGTAGTAACCCTCGGGAATTTGCAACGATACCGTTTGTCGGTACGTCGCTCAAAAACAAAGATTACAAATAGTATGTATTTACTGAAATGAAAAGTGTTGGCGTAAGTTTTAGTAGATAAGAGAAGGGATATGACACATTTGAACCATTTAAGTTTATAGGTGGTGTCGCTAAGGGGTATGCTTGGAGTACGGCAATCGGATTTCGGGCAGTGGACGGACTCAAACCATTAAAATATTTGATTGATACCGCCATTCAGAATATTGAAGGCAAGATTACGATGAAAGAAGCGCAGTTGTGGAGCTTTTTGAACTGAAAGGTTCAGGTGCTTCAAAACTTCTTTCCAATTTGGTGCAGGCGGATATTATTGAACCAGTGTCCGGTCACGGAAAAGGAAGATATAAATCAAGAAGTAATTAGAAATTCCAAGGAACGATGGCTATGAAGAATAAAGTAGAAAAGTCCTCGTCAATACCACTAGTGTCATTCTTTTATGCTAGGAGAAGGTGGAATCTTGTTATTTTATAGGAGATGGCAGAGGCATGCATGCTTCTGCCATCTTTAGGTTTGTGGGTATTGATTCGGAATTGAAGTGCCCAGACTTTTTTTTCTATATTGTAGAGGGGTGATATTATAGTGTTTCTTAAAGGATCTCTGAAAATGGCTCTGGTTAGCAAATGTTAACAAGGATGCTATTTCTGAAAGAGATTTGTCGGAATGAGCTAGTAGAATCTTCGATTCCTCGAGCTTCGTACGGATAATAAATTCCCCTGGTGTAAATCCAAGTTCTTCGTGAAAAAGTTTGCTTGTATGTGATCGACTATAGCCCAATTGTTGAGCAACATCATCTACAGTGAGGCTCGAATACACATTTTGGCGTATGAAATGAATACTTGAGAGCAGTGACTGATCAAGATTTTGGGGTAGCGGAATAGAGTGGACTTTCTCTGCAAAGAAAAGAGCGCAGCGTCCGATTAAAAAGTCAATTTGTTCAATATCTTCAAGCTTTGTAATGTCGGAGTAATAATTTGCAACAATCTCGCTACATTCCTTTAATGGTATTCCTCCTCGTCTGGCTGCCTCTGCAAACAGAGCGATAGAATAGTATCCAATCTGCTTATGTTGCATAATACTGTTCTCCCCCCACGGAAGTTCTGTGTATGCCTCTGGGGAGCAAAGGTATTCCATAACAGAATGGATATTACCGGTTTCTATGTACATAATAATTGAATCTGGCTCGATAAGCATGGAAGAGGAATCCTCGTTGAATGATTGTTTCTTCATATATGTTTGATTGGAGGTGTCGGACAAAGTGTCATTTTGCAGGCGGAAAAAATCATTCCTGGTAATATCATCCTGGTTAAAAATGTATTGCAGAAATAAAAGTCTGTCAATGAAGTCAAGCTGCGTATAGAGTGGTATAGTTTTATATATTCTTTCAATTAGTTTACGTTTCACAGCAGGCACCTTCATTTGGTAAAAAAGATAAGAAAGCTGATTATCTGATAATGGGAGCGAAGAAATAGGACCTATAAGAAGTTTATATTCGGTATCTTTTATAGAAATACTTCCCCAGAAGAAATTGTCTTTGGTTTGATAGTATGAGATTGAATTACCAACGAAATTGGGGTTTTGTAATACCTCATGAGGATGATATGTCATTAATTCTGTTGGAATTGAAGATATCAGTTTTTCAGATTCATATAAATAAACAGGTATCCGGAAAATATTATATGAGTATTTACATATGGATTCCAAATTATGCTCTGACCAGTTCATTATTAATTCCCCCTAATAAGATAATAGTACAATAAAAGAGACGATTGTGCAATATTAAAAATATTAGATCTGATATATATAGAATAAAATAAAGATGTTCGTATACTGTAGGAGGTCAAAATGAGCGAGAAAAAAATAACAATGTTTCAAAAAGTGGTATGGAATTTGCCATCTCTAACATCGAATGGATTGTGGGGAATAATGGCGGGATATCTGACATATTATCTGACGCAGAGTGTGCTTTTATCATCGGCATCTGTTGGAGGAATACTGATGGCATCAAAAATATTTGATGGTTTTACAGATTTAATTGCAGGATACATTATCGAAAAAACAAATTCAAAATGGGGAAAGGGACGTCCATATTCATTATTTGCTTCTGTCGCGTGGGTATTTATTATTCTAATTTTTGCTGTACCAAGTTTCTTTAGTACAACAGCAAAACTCACATACGTTTTTGTATGTTATACGCTTATCAATTCTGTAGCATTAACATTTTTTAACTGTTCTGAACAGGTTTATATGCTTAGGCTATGCCAAATGAGAAGGATAAGTCATCTACTCTTGCAATAGGTGGAGCAATTGTAACCTATGGAAGCACAATACTTGCAATTGCAATGCCTATAATTATTACCACGTTATGTGCTAAAAGGCAGGGATGGACTGTTTTGGCTTTGGCAATGGGTATTCCTTCTATCATTTTAGCTGCACTCAGATTTGTTTTTGTAAAAGAAATTCCATTTACAAATGAAACAAATGATACTGCTAAAAAAACAAAGGTTTCTGTATTGGATATGATCAAGCATATTATTGGCAATAAATATGTATTGATCTGTCTTGGATTAGTATTCTTTTATTATTTTAATTCAAATTTGGGAACAATTGTAACAGGCTATTACTTTACATATAACGTCGGTAATCTTACATTATTATCAATCATCAGTGCGACTGCATTAATAACCCCAATTTTTCTTTTGTTTATTCCTAAAATGCTTGAAAAGTGGGGAAAAACTAAGGTTCTTAAGATGGGATTGTTATGTAATTTACTTGCATGTATTGTGAGAGCGTTTGCACCATTAAATCTTGTACTTTATGCAATAACTTCCCTTGTATGTTCATTTGGAACACTTCCTATGGTTTATTTTATTGGATTATTGCTTATGGATTGCATGGACTATGGCGAATGGAAAATGAAATACCGGGTTGAAAGTGCTTATTCAGCGGTGAGCAGTGCAGGTCAAAAAATTTCAGCCGGAGTGGCAAGTGGTGTGGCTGGACTTATCATGGGAGCAACAGGATTTGTTAGTGGTGCAGACACACAGAGTACTTTGGCAATGGCAGGAATCAAGGGATTAACCATTTATGCACCTATTATCGTGGGAGTAATACTGTTTGTTCTTATCAGTGTTTATAAACTGGACGACAAAATGGATCAAATCAAAAAAGAGATTGGACAAAACAGAGAATAGTAGAGAGAAAAAAATGGAATTAGATTTCAATAGAGATTGGCTTTTGATGAAAGAGGATGGGTCTAGTTGTCATGTTAATTTGCCACATGATGCAATGATTCATGAACAAAGAAGTTTTTCAAATAGAAATGGTGATAAGACAGGATTTTTTCCGGGCGGGAAATATGTCTATAAGAAGGAATTTTCGCTTGATAGCAGAAGTTCGGATGAGCAGATAATAATACATTTTAATGGGGTATACGGTCGAACTAAACTTCTATTAAACGGGCAAAATGTAGGAAATCATTTGTATGGATACACTCCATTTGATGTGGACATAACGGATGCAAGTGTTGATGGGCAAAATGTTTTGGAAGTCATTGTTGATAATACACTCGTTCCCAATACCAGATGGTATTCCGGCAGCGGAATCTATAGAATGGTAACACTGATTAGGAGAGATAGAACACATATTGATGATGTTCGAATCAATACAGTTTGTATCAATCCCCCTACTATTCATGTTTCATGTAACATGAAGAATGCAAATGTAATAATAATAGATGCGGATGGTAAGATTGTAGCTGAAGGACCACTCGGTGACCTTGTGATTGAAAATGCTAATTTGTGGAGTTCAAAAACGCCGTATTTATATACCTGTCAGATTAGCACTGAGTCTGAATATGTAGAGAAGAAGTTGGGAATTCGTGAGTTGAAGTGGAGTTCAGAGAAGGGGTTAACAATCAACGGACAGGTTGAAAAGTTAAGAGGTGGATGTATCCATCATGATAATGGTGTGATAGGAGCCTGTGCATTCAAAGATGCAGAATATCGTAAGGTTCGGATACTAAAGGAAGCCGGATATAACGCAATTCGTTCGTCACACAATCCTTGTTCTGAAAGCTTACTAGATGCTTGCGATGAGCTTGGAATGTATGTACTAGATGAAGCGTTTGATGGGTGGTATATGCCAAAGAATCATCATGACTATAGCAGAGTATTTTGGGATGAGTATAAAAGTGATTTATCGACAATGGTAGAGAGAGATTATAACCATCCTTCTGTCATTATATATTCTATAGGCAATGAGGTTAGTGAAGTTGGTACGGAAGAAGGAATTAAGCTGGCTTCAGAAATGACAGAATTTGTAAGGAAGCTGGATAGTTCAAGACCAGTAACCTGTGGAATAAATATTATGCTCACTGTCTGGGCAAAACAGGGAATGGGAATATATAGAGATGAAGCCGAATATGTAGCTGAACCATTACCAGAATTAGATTATGTTGAAGAAAAGAAATCGGGTTCCGCTTTCTTTAATGCTCTTGCACAGAAATTGGGATCTCTAATGTCAACCCAGACCAAGACAAAAAAGGCGGGAGTTGTTGTGGATGGGATAGCAGGTTGCTTTGATGTATTGGGATTAAATTATGGGCAATGCAGATATGATATGGAACTTAAAAATCATCCAGAACGAATATTGCTTGGTACGGAAACATATATTGGTGATTTGGCTTATAATTGGTCAAGAGTGATGAGTTCAAATGTCTTAATTGGCGACTTTTGCTGGACCGCTATGGATTATATCGGAGAAGCAGGAATTGGCGCATGGCAGTATGAATCGAGTAAAGAGATGCCACTTTTAGCCGGAAGTGGAGCAATTGATATCCTAGGAAATGCAGATGCACAAAATGGATTTCAAAAGGTGGTTTGGGGACTGGAAGATATATATATTGGCGTTCGACCGGTTAATATGAGTTCACAGAAAGTCTTAAAGAAAGCATGGAGATTTACGGATGCCATACCTAGCTGGAACTGGCCCGGGTATGAAGGCGAGAAGGCTCATGTTGAAGTCTACAGTAATGGAAGCTATGTAAAGCTTGAATTAAATGGAAAGACACTTGGAAAGAAGAGAGTTAAGGGCTATCGCACTGATTTTGTCTGCAAATATGATAAGGGGACGCTCACTGCAATATCCTATGATCTTCTGGGGAAGGAATTAGCTAGGACGGTGCTTTCTTCTGGCCACGGTATCTCAGAATTAAGTGTGAAAGCTGAGAAAAAAACATGAAAGCAAATGGACAGGATTTGAATTACATTATTCTGGAGTCCATAGACGAAGCAGGAATATGGTGCCCCGCAGAAGAAAAAGAGTTGACGGTTTCAATAGAAGGTCCTGCAGTGATTCAAGGCATAGGTACAGCGAAGCCCTACTCTAATCGATCTTTTACGGATAATGCGCAGAAGACCTATCAGGGCAGATGTCAGATTGTGATAAGATCTTTATATGAGCCAGGAGAAGTTACTATACATATCAAGACAGCGGATGGGATGGATAAGACGGTAAGGATGGATGTGATGTGATTGGGGGAGATGGAAAGTTGCGTTATTCCATACGCCAGCAAGAAGTGATGGTTTATAGATAAACTAAAATGTGTTAGGAATAAACCTGTTCGATATGATATAGAGTGAATTAAGGAATAATCCAAAGGAGACGTGGAACTGTCCGGTCGTATTTTATACGGGAACAAAGTATGAGAGTGAAGCATATCAGAGCATGGTAACAAGGTTATTGGAACTTCAGAAAAAATGGGTATCGGAGTCATTAATTTATGGGATGATGAGGAAATGAGTCAGGTATCCGAAACAGATTATGCACAATTTGAGTAAGAAGAAAGTAAGGAGGCAAAATGAAGAAACAGGTATTTAATCCATATCTCCCGTTAGACACTTACATTCCGGACGGAGAACCACATGTGTTTGGTAATAGAGTTTATATTTATGGCAGCCATGATAAGGAGGGCGGGGACTGTTTTTGTCTTCTCGATTATGAAGCGTGGTCTGCACCAGTTGATGACTTAACAGATTGGCGTTGTGAGGGAATAATTTATCAAGCCAAGCAATGCAGACATTACTGTGAGGAACGGCAGGATATGTATGCGCCGGATGTCGTGCAGGGAAATGACGGACGCTATTATCTGTACTATGATTTATCAGGTCGGGGAGACCATGGATTTGATGGACCGATTTCTGTGGCAGTGTGTGATACACCCGCCGGTAAATATGAATATTATGGAGATGTCTGCTATCCGGACGGAAGACCTATGCAACGGTTTATTCCCTTTGACCCAGCGGTTATAAATGATAACGGGCATATTTACCTTACATATGGATGGGGACTTGGAATGGATACGCATGCACCAGTGATGAGGAAAATCATGCCGGGCATCATGAGCAAGGTTTTTAACAAAACAGTGGAAGAAATCAGGCAGGAAGAACCGCAGAGCATTTTAGGAGCAAATTTTGTGGAATTGTGTGGTGACATGCTTACAGTAAAAAGTGAGCCGGTAAGAATTCTGCCTGCACTCAACAATGCGAAAAAGGGCAGTGAACTGCGGAAACATAGCTTTTTTGAAGCAGCTTCCTTACGTAAATTTGGAGATTTGTATTATTTTATCTATTCTTCTCATGTCAACCATGAACTATGCTATGCAACCAGTAAATATCCGGATCATGGATATAAATACCGGGGTGTCATTGTATCGAATGGTGATATTGGTTATCATGGCAGAAGTGCGAAGGATCGCCTTGCTGCTACGGGAACCAATCACGGAAGCATTGAGTACATCAATGGAAAATATTATATTTTTTATCATCGACTGACACATAATACCGCTTTTTCCAGACAGGGATGTGCAGAAGAAATAAAAATCTTGCCGGATGGTACCATTAAACAGGTGGAGATGACAAGTTGTGGTTTAAACGGAGAACCGCTTGTGACAGAAGGAAAATATCCGGCAGCAATTTGCTGTAACTTGACCAACGGAAAAATGCCACATTTAAGTAATGTGCAAAAAGGAAAATATTCACCTAACGTCAATCACGAGGGGAATACGCGCTTTGTCAAGGATCTGGAAAATAAAACACTGGTCGGATATAAATACTTTGCTTTTAGTGGAAAAACAAATGTAAAGGTTGTGACGCGAGGAGCTTCCGGTTTATTCCGCGTGATGACAGAACCGGGAAAAATCGTCGCAGAAATTCCGCTAGAGGCTTCTGACAAATGGAAAGAGAGCAAAGGTGTATCATTTATGGCAGAAGGAGTGAAGCCATTGTATTTTGAATACAGGGGAAGAGGAAAAGCAGATTTTCTGAAATTTATTTTGACGGGAAGAGAATCATGATGGACAGTTGCGTTGGTGCGAGGAATACATTCGCCCACAGATCGAAGCACTAGTAGAGCAGTTTGGACTTGAACATTTGGGAAGAGAGCAGTGAAGAATTATATGAATCAATTAAAGAAAAGATTTTATAAGGTTCCTATCTTTATAAAGATCAGGAAGCAAAGTACGATTATATAGCTGATGTGTTTGATACACTGATAGTGCGTGATATACGCAAAAAATACAAGATAAGAAATACGCAGCTGATGGATAGAATTGTGGATTTTCTTATGGATAATGTGTCTAATCTTTCTTCTGCGCGTAACATTACCAATACTCTCGGAAGCATGCAGGAGAAGATACACCATACGACAGTTGGTAATTATATGCAATACCTGTGCAATGCATTCGCGTTCTACAAGGTTAGGAGATATGATATTAAGGGGAAAAAGTATTTATCGAGCAACAACAAATACTATTTGAGTGACCATACTTTCCGTTATGCAAAGCTTGGAACAAAAAATATGGATTATGGACGCATATTGGAGAATATCGTGGCTGTTGAGCTTTTGCGTAGAGGATATGAGGTTTATGTGGGTATATTATATAAGAAGGAAATAGATTTTGTCGCAGTAAAGCGGAGTGAGAAAATCTATATTCAGGTATCTGATAATATCAGTGAAGAAAAGACCTTTGAAAGAGAGGTAGCTCCACTTTTGCAGATTAAGGATGCATACCCTAAGTATGTGATAGCCAGAACCAGGCATGATGAATACCAGTATGAGGGAATAAAGGTTATTGATATTGCGGATTGGTTGTTGGATAAATAATTCTATTAGCCAAAAATGAAAAAAATAAGAAATTGGCTAATAGAACAAAGCGAACCAAATAAAGGATAAGGTATAAGGCATTGGTAATAATCGGCTGATGCCTTTTTTGTGCACCATTTTAAGCAGATATAAAGTGGTTTATAAGAAAATAATTGAAAATAAATCATATTTTTTTGACCAATTTTTGCAATCAGCTTTTTTAACTCCAAGTAAATGATAGAAGCCAGCAAATAAAGGATGGCAACAGAAAGGAGAAGTTGATATGCAGGAACAGAAGAAGTATAACTTGGCGGATGGTAATATTCGTAAGCGTTTTGTAACGTACAAGCAGGCTGCAGAATTATATAGCATCGGTTGGAGTTTGAGAGATTATTCTAAGACAAACCCTGATTGGGTAAGAAATTTTGTTGAAAGTATTCATAATGTTTATAATCACATACAGCAAAGTTTAGAAGATGAAGAAGATAATTTACCAAGAGGACGTACTTATCTAAATCCTTGGTAATGCACAAAACGATGTGGCACTGTCAGTGATAGGTGTTTGTAGAGTGAACTACCAACTTCTTGGGCATAAGAAATTCAGACTTAATCCACGCCCATATAAATTTCTCCGCTGTCATTCCGTTGTATTTCACAAATCCGAGAGCCGCAAACGGTGCTGCTCCCAAAATACACACCCACGATACTGTTTCTGATAATAGAAATCTTCATATAAGTGGACTTTTGAATGAAGAAAAAGTGGACATTGGAGATTCAGAAGTGGACATTCAAGACAAAAAAGTGGATATTGGAAGTGTGCTTTTCGGAAAAGGCAGTAATTTCTCAGTAAAAACGACGGTTCATATTCATAGACTTTTTGAAAAGGGATATGTTAAAATATAAGAATCATTGCAAAATAAAAGGAGCAGGCACATGAGAAAATATATCAAGCGTTTAAAAGCGAGAATTTCCTTGAACAAAAAGCAGTTTATTACATATTCCATACTCAGAACTCTGGTCATTTTGACAGCAGTACGCTGCATTTTTACACGGAATTACGAGAGTCTGGCGATATGTATTCTTTCTCTTATCCTGTTTCTCCTGCCATCCCTTTTTGAGCAGCTTTTGAAAATAGAGATTCCGCCGGTATTTCAGATGATCATTTATGTATTCATCTACGCGGCAGAAATCTTGGGAGAAGTCAATAAGTATTACACGGCGATTCCGGGATGGGACACCATGTTACATACCATCAACGGTTTCCTGTGTGCGGCGATCGGCTTTTCTCTTTTCAACATCTTAAACCGCGGTAGCAAATCCATGCAGTTGTCACCCTTTTATCTGGCAATCGTTGCCTTTTGCTTTTCTATGACGGTGGGTGTTATCTGGGAGTTCGTCGAATTTACCTTTGATCAGGTATTTCTCTTGGATATGCAAAAAGATTTCATTGTCTCAAATATTGGTTCCGTGACTTTGGACGAAAGCAAAACCCAGACCCCGGTGCGGATCTATGATATTACAAAGACGATCATAGAAACAAAAAATGGAGATACCTATGTAGTGGATGGCGGTTATCTGGATATCGGAATCATTGACACCATGAAAGACCTTATGGTCAATTTTGTCGGTGCCCTTGTCTTTAGCGTGATCGGCTATTCTTATGAGGCAAAGCATAAAGCAAAATCGCTTGCAAAGGATCTTTTGATCGAGCCATTGACGGAAGATGCGATCAAAGAATACGATGACGATATTGAAAAGAGTGTCAACAGCAAGGGCATCAGAAACATCCATGACTCTGGAGGCTATGGCTGCCAGCGAGGACACCATCAACGCTGAAATGGAAGGTATCGAGGCTTAGGCTCGTTGATTTCGGTATTGCAGAGGTGTGATGCCGTAGTGTTTTTTGAACACATTTTGAAAATAACTCTGACTGGAGAAGCAAAGATAGCTGCTGATCTCACCAAGCGATTTGTCTGTATATCGCAGGAGAGAGGCAGCTTCTTTCATGCGCCGCAGGGTTATGTAGTCGTTTACAGACATACCGGTTTCCTCCTTGAAATGGCGGAGCAGGGAGGAACGACTATGGGAAGAATGCGCTACAACATCAGAAACACCAATGGGCTGGTTGATATGTGTTGTGATATATTGCAGGCACTGCTTGGTATCAGCAGAGATCGTCCGGGGGGATTTCTGCATGGCTACACGGTTGGCAAAATCCATGGTCATATTGTATTGGAGATTTTTGACCGCATCTTCACTTTGCAGTTTTTCACATTCCTGTGTATAGGTATCAATCAACTGATAGGTCTCTTCAATGTCCATGCCGCCTGGAATGGCAGCGTCTTTACCAACACTGACAACCAGTCCGATCAATAAATTCTTAGCCTGTCGCAAGGGAGTTTCCGCCAGTTTTCCTTCTTTGACATTCAATGTTTTGGCGGTTCTTAGTAAAAAATTCTCCAGACCGATTACATCGCCCTGACGGACCAGGGAAAGCATCTGTTGCTCAAAGAGGTAGGTGCCATGCTGTGCTTGTTCTTCTCTTGCTGTGTAGGCACGTTCTGCCTGTTGTTTTCCGATCTCTAACTGATATTTCGTATCGGTCAGACGAAAGGCTTCGTTTAAATCCAGTTTTTCCCCATTGAGAATAAAATGCAAAAAAAGTAAAAGTTCCAGAAATTGATTATATGTATACAAGGGAATAGCGGTTAAAAAGGATGCAATCTCGTCATATCTTGCTATTGGCAGACCATTCTTGGTCATATAGGAACGGATGAAAGATCTGTCAGGAGGCGTGCTATAGGCAGGCCCTAAGATGAAAAAATGCTGTTTGTCTTTGCAGACGACATAGCCATAGTACCCGGTGTCTGAGGATACATAGACGGATGGTGAGGAAGCATCACATAGTTTTGGCGTGACGAAAGGATAAGGATCCGTATTGTCATAAAATCCGGCAGAACACACATATTGATGACCTTTGTACAAGGCAATGGCAGATAGTGGGCAGCAAAAAACATTTCGCAAAAGTTGGAATAATCATCTATCATAGTAAAAACCTCCTGATTCAAATATACAATAGAATGTACGATATTACAATACAGAGGCGTGGAGATTTCTTATACTGATAGAAAAAGAAGGGAAAAGGGGATCCCGGAAAGGGTGAATGTATATGGGAAAAGAGGGCTTTTCAGAAGGGTTTTTATGGGGAGCATCATCTGCAGCAGCGCAGATAGAGGGAGGCTGGCAGGAAGATGGGAGAACGCCGAGTATTTGGGATATTGCCAAGCCAAAGCAGATCAAACATGGGGAAAACTGTCATGAAAGCTGCGATCATTATCATCATTGGAAAGAAGACGTGGCTCTGATGAAGAAGATGGGGCTTAAGGCATACCGGTTTTCTATCAGTTGGTCTCGTGTGATACCGGAAGAGGGAAAGGTAAATCCAAAGGGAATTCAATTTTATTCGGATTTGGTGGATGAACTGCTTGCAGCAGGAATCGAACCCTTGGTTACAATTTTTCACTGGGATATGCCGGTATGGATGCTGAAAAAAGGAGGCTGGTTATCGTCCAAAATCATTCCGGCGTTTCAGGATTATACCAGGGTGGCAGTGGAGGCGCTTTCAGATCGGGTAAAGTGGTGGATCGTCATGAATGAACCGGGCTGTTTTATCATGAATGGTTATATGCAGGGAGAACATGCGCCTTTCAAACATCGCTATCTGGCGTTGTCGCGACTGACACGCAATTGTATGTTGGCACATGCCGAGGGGGTCAAAACGGTCAGAGCGTATGCAAAGCAGCCGGTCAAGATCGGGATCGCACTTTCAACTGGTGCGTATGTTCCCGACACAGAGTGTCCTAGCGACATACAAAGAGCGCGCGAACTTAGTATGGATAAAGGAAATGGTCTGATGGGGAATAAATGGTGGATGGATCCGATCCTTGCCGGAAAGCCGGTGCGTGCCTATGGTATTTATGCATCACATCAGAAAGATATGGAAGCCATCTATCAGGAATTGGATTTCGTCGGATTAAATATCTATACATCCTATAATTATGCAGAATGGGGTGCAGAAAGACAGGAAGCAAAGCCTGGAACACCGCGCAATTCCCTCGGTTGGGTCATTGATGAACGCGTTATGTACTGGAATGTACGTTTCGTGTACGAACGATATCATCTGCCTATCATGATCACAGAAAATGGTGTTGCTGAACACGACGTTGTAAGTATCGATGGTGCCGTCCATGATCCGCAGAGATGTGATTTTATCTATCGTTATCTTGGACAGTTAAAGCGTGCAGCCAGTGAAGGGATTCCGATTTTGGGATATTGTCATTGGTCTGTTATGGATAACTTTGAATGGGCGGAAGGCTATGATCCACGGTTTGGTCTGGTCTATGTAGATTATCCGACGCAAAAAAGAATTGTTAAGGATTCTGCGTGGGAATACAAGAAAATAATAGAAAGCAATGGAAGTATTTTGTAGGGGGTTACACATGAAAAAAGAAGTTAGGTTATTAGATCATGGATTGTTTGAAAAGCCTTTTATGGATTCAAAGGCACGTACAAGAGCAGTATCGACAAAAGAGATTGCCTTTGGACATTTGATAGGACCACTGGGGTTGATCTTAATTGTTAACACGATTGCAGCACTGGTAGAAAAATTCTTCACACAGCAGACAGGTGCTATGTATGGTACGGCAAATGTGAATATGATTCGTATTATGGGTAGTCGTTATGAAGTTGTTATGACTGTGGCAAAGATCCTTGCAGTCGGTATGGGGCTCTTAAACGGATGGCTGGTTCAGCATACACATTCGAAACAGGGAAGACTGCGTCCCTGGTATCTGATTTTTGGTTTTTGTTCGATTATTATTGGTGCTCTGATTTTTCAGTTTGCGGGACCGAATGATCTGGGAGAAGCTTACTGGTATTACTTTTTCTTTTTACTGATCTGTTATCATACCGTGGGTTCCAGTTATTTCTTTGTCTTTAAAGATACGATCGTTTCGTTGACATCGCGAAATCCATCGGAGAAGATGCGCTTGAAATTTGTCCGTCAGTTATGCTGGACATTGATTTCCGGAATTTTAATTGGAATGATGGTTTCTATGGTCGTTCTTCCGATGTGGCTGGAAAATGACATTAGCGGTTATCCACTACTGATGATCATCTTATCCGTGATTGCCATACCATTGCTTTTACTGGAGTACTTCTACACCCGTGAGCGAATCACAGAGGATGTCACACAGGAATACGGAGATGAGAATAAGATTCCGTTAAAAGAACAGATGAAGGCTCTGTTTACCAACAAATATTATGTTTTGTTGACCATCATTGTAACGGTAGGAAGTATTGTTGATAATTTTAAGGGTGGTAATGTCCAGTACTTCTATATCAAGTTCTTATTGGGAGGTGCGGATAACCCGATCATGTTTACACTCTATCAGGTCGCAACCGGTATTCCGCTGGGGATAGGAGCCTTTGCTATTTATCCATTGGCAAAGAAGTTTGGGATAAAAAACGTATCCATTGTAGGATACATCTGTGTTCTGATAGGAAGTGTTGTTGGTCTACTGAACCCATCCAATATTCCGGTTGCAATTGCGGCTGGCTTCCTGCGCCAGACAGGTATGCTTCCAAATGCTTATGTGTTTGCAACACTTGTATGTTATGCCTATGACAGCGTGGAACATGATTCCGGTTATCGTCTGGAAGGCTTGCTTGGACCTGCCATTGTCCTTGCGGTCCAAACGATATTGACGGCTCCGTTCGCAGGAGGATATGAGTCCGGTATTTTAAAACTGGGATTTGTGGATGTTCAGGGCATTACACCGAACAGCGATGTACTTCAGTTTATGACTTTCGCATTTTATATGTTTGATATTGTGGCATCCATTATTTATATCGTACTTTTGCCGTTTGTTGATATTGAAAAGAAATTACCGCAAATTAACGAGGATTTGCGTGAACGTCAGAAGCAGATTGCCTTATCCAAAGGAGAAGAATGGATAGAACCGGAAGAAATTGCCAGACGGGAACGCGAAGAAACTGATCGTATACAGGAACAGGATCGTATCCATGATTTAGAGGAACGTTGCGCAAAGAAAGGACTTGACTTTGAGACAGAAAATCGCAAATATCTGGAGAAACAGTCAAGGAAGAAGAAAAGATTTGGAAAGAGGTAAGAAATGACACGTGATTTTAACGATGACTGGTTGTTTCAGAAAGAAGGTCAGGCTGAGGAAAGGGTTCATCTGCCTCATGATGCCATGATTACAGAACCGCGGGATGCTTCTTGCAGAAATGGTGTCAATACAGGTTTTTTCCCGGGAGGAAAATATGTCTATACCAAATATTGGAAAGTTAATCCGGAATGGTTAGAGAAGTCCGTCCGTGTTCATTTTGAAGGGGTTTATCAGAATTGCCATGTCTTTTTAAATGCAGTGGAAGTTGGCAGCCATAAATATGGATATACGCCGTTTGATATTGATTTGACAGGTAAGTTGCAAGCGGGTGAAAATTGTCTGCGTCTTATGGTAGATAACTCTCTAGAACCCAACTGCCGTTGGTATTCGGGGGCAGGTATTTATCGCCCGGTGCAACTGATTGTGGAAGAGAAGCAGCATATTGAGCGAATTCGCGTGAAAACACTTGCAATCAATCCTGCGGTGATTTCTGTGGATGTTATAGGAGATAGTCTGGAGGCTGTGACCGTTTCCATTTGTGATAGAAGCCACATTCTATATGAGGGAGAACCTGGGAAAATTACACTACAGCAAGTACAATTATGGAGTGATGAAACGCCAAAACTATATACCTGTATTGCAAAATGTAAAACAGATGAAAAACGATTGGATTTTGGCATTCGTAAACTGGAATGGTCAGCAGAAAAAGGACTTTTGGTGAATGAAAAAGAAATACTGTTGCGAGGTGGCTGCATTCATCATGATCATGGTGTCCTGGGGGCGTGTGAATTTTGGGATGCGGAAGAACGACGTATCCGTATATTAAAGGATGCGGGATTCAATGCCATCCGCATGGCGCATCACCCTGCGTCACAGATTTTACTGTCTATTTGTGACAGACTCGGCATGTATGTTATGAACGAGACTTTTGATGGCTGGTATGTACCAAAGACATATCATGATTATGCCAGATATTTTGACGAATGTTGGAAAGACGATGTTAGAAGCATGGTGGAATCTGCGGAAAACCACCCGAGCGTGATCATGTACTCTATTGGTAATGAGGTATCGGAGACAGCGACCCCAAAAGGCATTAAAGTCTGTCGGATGATACAGGATTATGTGCATGGATTAGATGACACGCGACCGGTAACAGCTGGTATCAATGTGCTGCTGAATGTATATGCGCATATGGGGATCGGTGTCTATCGTGACAAGGGGGAATATCAGCCAAAGCCTTTGCCACCGGGGAAAAGTTATCATGATAAAAAGTCGGGATCCGCTTTTTTTAATGCAATGGCACAAAAACTGGGTCCGCTCATGTTCTTTATGAGTAAAGGCAGACATGGGGATAAGGCGTGTGCGCCGGCGGGAGATGTATTAGATATCATAGGATTGAATTATGCGTCCTCGCGCTATGATGAAGATGCGAAAAAATACCCTGAGCGCATGATGGTTGGCAGTGAGACTATGGTGGCAGATTTACCTTATAATTGGAGTCGAGTGAAGAAATATCCGCAACTTGTCGGGGATTTCGTTTGGTCGGCATGGGATTATCTGGGAGAAGCCTGCATTGGAGATTGGACGTATCATTCCTACAAAGGTCTTCCTTTGCTGGCTGGTCAGGGGATGATTGATATTACGGGAAAAGCACTGGCATCCATGTATTACATGCAGATTGTATGGGGCTTGCGAAAGAAACCATTTATTGCTGTTAGTCCGCTGAATCATGCAGATGAGACGCCAACGAAAGGAGCCTGGCAGTTTACCAATGCGATTGATAGTTGGAGTTGGGAAGGCTATGAAGGTGTAAAAACGACGGTTGAGGTATATGCGGCGGGCGAGTCGGTTCGACTCTTTTTAAATGACAGACTGATTGGGTGTCGCAGGCTGAAAAAATTTAAGTCAAGTTTTTCCCTAGTTTACCAACCGGGAGTTTTACGGGCAGAGGCATTAGATACCAATGGAAATGTAATCGCGCAGCATTTCCTTGGAACAGCCCAAAAGGAGACGATTCTTTGGGCGGAAGCCGAGAAGAAAGAACTACGCGCCAACGGGCAGGATCTTTGCTATGTTCCAATTGAATTTACAGATAAGAAGCATTGTCTCAAGCCTTATATAGAGAAGCGTGTGGATATTGCGGTAGAGGGCTGTGTAAGTCTGGCTGGATTTGGCAGTGCCTTGTGTAAGACCAACGAGGTGTTTGACCGGAACCATCATATGGCATATCGGGGAAGATGTCTTGCTGTGCTTCGCGCAAAGAATGAGCAGGGGAAAGCCAAGGTTAGCATTTCCGCAGAGGGAGTGGAACCGGTAGTTATTAGATTGGAGGTAAAATAAAATGAAGAAATTTCAGTCGTTTGGAGTTCTTACACCAGAGGAATCAGAGCGTGAAAAAAAGCATAAGTCACTTGCCAGAAGAGCAGCGGCAGAGGGATATGTTTTGCTGAAAAATGAAGGCCTTCTGCCTTTGCAGAATAAAAATATCGCCCTATATGGAGCAGGCAGCAGGCGTACAGTGAAAGGAGGTTCCGGTAGTGGCGATGTTTACGAGCGCCATAGCGTGACCATCGAGGAAGGCTTAAAAAATGCCGGATTTACCTTCCCGACGACTCTGTGGATGGATCGTTTTGAAAAAAAGTTTCAGGAAGATATTGCGGAGTGGGAGGCGATGGTAGAAGAAAAGATAAAAGGTTTCTCACCAGTGCAATCCATGAAAATGTTTGATGTGATCCATGAATATCAGAAACCGAATCCAGCGTGTACGCCGATATTGGAAGATGAACTGAGTGACGAGACAGATACCGCTATTTATGTATTATCCAGACAGGCGGGCGAAGGCGGTGACAGACGCTATGAGAAGGGGGATTATCTTTTGTCGGATGTGGAAGAAGAAAGTCTTCGTCTTCTGTCTGCACATTATAAAAAACTTGTGCTGGTTTTAAATTGTGGCAGTGTGATAGATCTGTCCATTTTGGATCAGGTACGGATTGATGCCGTTATTTTCTATGCGCAAGGTGGTATGGAAGGTGGAAATGCCCTTGCGGATATTTTGACCGGAAAGGTAAATCCATGTGGAAAACTTACAGACACATGGGCATATCACTATGATGATTATCCATGCGCCGATACGTTTGGCTATCGCAATGGGGATGTGTCACAGGAAGATTACCGGGAAGATATTTATGTGGGATATCGTTATTTTGATGCCTTTTCTATTCATCCGCGTTTTCCGTTTGGTTTTGGTTTGTCCTATACAACTTTTTCTATGGGAAGAAAGGCTGTTCTGGTAGATGGAAGTAAGGTTACAGTAGATGTTTCTGTTAAAAATACCGGTAAATATGCCGGACGTGAGGTGGTTCAGTTATATTTGCAAAAACCACAGATGGTGCAAGGAGTAGAGGAGAAGTCACTGGCGGCATTTGCAAAGACCGGATGTCTGCAGCCGGGGGAGACAGAACTGGTTACTACAACTTTTGATGTCTGTGATCTTGCGGTTTATGATGAGGAAAAAGAAATGTTTGTCCTGCCGCAGGGCGAGTATGGAGTTCTGTTGGGAACGCATGCAGGAGCGGTCAGCCCTGTGGCGGTATTGACGCTTTCAGAAGATGTGGTTGTGGAGCAGGTGTCTGCCGTACATCCATTTGCACGTTCTTATGAACGTATGCAACCGGAACAAGGCAAGCGTGTTTACGAAGAAAGTCTTACCCGTTACGCGATGCAGGTGGATCCGAGGAGACGAAAAGAGAAGACACAGGCAAACCCTTATCAGAAGCGAGTAGAGGAACTTTTGCGAAATTTAACAATTTCCGACCGTATCAGATTGGTCACTGGCG
The DNA here is from genome assembly GCF_003478275.1 of Roseburia sp. AM51-8. Taxonomy (NCBI): domain Bacteria; kingdom Bacillati; phylum Bacillota; class Clostridia; order Lachnospirales; family Lachnospiraceae; genus Roseburia; species Roseburia sp. AM51-8. Next base: position 322,684 of record NZ_QUEY01000002.1, read on the forward strand.
GTGGATACAGCATGAAATGCTACAACAATGTCATGGGGGCGCAGGAAGAACCTGCACCAAATTATTAAAAAAAGGCGTCCCTAATATTGTTATGTCAGATGGTCCGGCAGGACTGAACGTTGTGCCGTGTACTGCGATCGCAAAAGACGGCACACCGCGTTTCCCGGATGGCGTACTTGTAGATTGGCGCTGGGGATGGATAAAAAAGCACGAGGAAATGATTAAACATCTTCCGGGAAAATATCAAAAGGTATATCGTTATATGACTGCCTGGCCGAGTGAAACACTTCTTGCGCAGAGTTTTGATATTGATTTACTGGAGGAAGTGGGACAAGCCATTGGCAGGGAGATGAAGGAAATAGGTATTTCTATATGGCTTGCGCCAGGCTTGAATATTCACAGAAATCCGCTGTGTGGAAGAAACTTTGAGTATTATTCAGAGGATCCGCTGGTATCCGGAAAGATGGCGGCAGCGGTGACAAGAGGCGTGCAGTCTGTAGGAGCGTCGGCGTTTCTGTCAAGCATTTCTGTTGCAATAATCAGGAAGATAATCGTATGGAAATGTCCTCCAATGTCACACAAAGAGCCCTGCGTGAGATTTATCTTCGGGCGTTTCGTATTGCGATTGAAGAGGGAGACCCATGGACGATCATGAGTTCTTATAATCGTGTGAATGGTCTGCATGTCTGCAATAACAAAGAACTTTTAACGGATGTCTTACGTGGAGAATGGGGATATCAGGGGCTGGTCATGAGTGACTGGACAGCGACAAATCAGTGTTCCCATGCCAAGGCAATCAATGCAGGAAATGACTTGATCATGCCGGGCGATAAATCTGTCTGGAAGGCGTTAGAACAGGCAAAAAAAGAAGGACTCCTGCAAGAGGATGCCTTACAACAATCCTGTGAAAGAGTCCTGACCTTAATCTTGAAGAGTGAAACCTGTAAAGATTTTCGTTAGGTCGGCGCATTTGCATTTTCAGCAACGATCTGATAAACACTGATCTTAAACTGCTGTTCCGGTGTAATGCCGACAAAGCAGCAGCCGTATTGAATAGAGTCATCGATACATTCGGCACGGATGACTTCAATAATGGTTTGGATACTTTCTTTGTTTTCAAGTGTTATATTGGCATCATAGTAGGTGCCGAGTTTGAATTGGTAGTCGGATTTGAAAGCCATGCCCGTTGTGGAAATATCTACGACATTGACATCAACGGCAGTTGGCTGATCCGCACTGTTCTCTATCATACCATAAAAAGCAGAAAAAATGCAGAGATTAAGCGGATACTTTTCGGTTGATTCGTGTGGCTTGACGTGATAGAGTAGTCATAAAAGATTGAGGACGAGAGGAAGATGGCATGATAAAGTTTATTTCATGGAATATTGATTCTTTAAACGCGGCACTGACATCAACATCGGCAAGAGCAGAACTTTCCAGAGCCGTATTAGACACCATAAAAGGGGAAAATGCAGACATTATTGGCATACAGGAGACAAAACTGCCTGCAACCGGAATGACAGACAAGCATAAGGAAGCATTGGCTTTCTATTTCCCGGACTATCAGGTGGAGTGGGTCAGTTCCGTACCGCCAGCCAGAAAGGGCTACGCGGGTACCATGGTTTTATACAAAAAGTCCCTGCAGGCACAGATGAGTGCACCGGCGATCGGCGCACCGGATACCATGGATGCGGAGGGAAGACTCCTTTGTCTGGAATTTGAGGATTTTTACTTTGTAAATGTTTATACACCGAATGCGGGAGACGGCTTGAAACGCCTTGCAGACAGGCAAAAATGGGATGCCTGTTATGCAGATTATCTGAGTGGGCTGGATCAAAAGAAACCGGTCATTGCCTGTGGTGATTTTAACGTGGCACATGAGGAGATCGACTTGGCGAACCCGGACGGCAACCATATGTCTGCGGGCTTTACAGATGAGGAGCGAGAGGGCTTTTCCCATCTGCTTGCCAAAGGTTTTGTTGATTCTTTCCGTTATCTGCATGGCAATGTGGAAAAGGTCTATTCCTGGTGGGCGCAGAGGGTCAAGACCAGCAAGATCAACAACTCCGGATGGAGAATTGATTATTTTCTGGTCAGTGACAGGATCAAGGATGGAATCCTAAGATCCGAAATGCTGGATTCAGGCGCCAGACAGGATCATACACCACTGGTACTGGAGATGGAAGAAAGTAAGTGATAAGCATATATAGGGTAGGGAGGTGCAAAAAACAGCGCAGGCAGCGAAGATTACCGCTTTAGGCAAGGAAACAAACCGCCCGGTGTCCTAAAAGACGCCAGACGGTCTGTTTTATATTTGAAAGATCCTATCTGCAATTAAATGTCCGTTGCAGATAAGTGCTGTGTTCTTATATAGTCACCGATCTTTTTGTCGGAACCAAGGATGTGATTGGATAACCATGCCAGAAGAAAATCGATCAGATTGATCAGATATTCCTGCTGGTTGTCGTCCATGGCATCCAGTTCGGACAGATCGATCTCTACCAGACGCTCTACAAAAGCAGAATGGGCGCGCTTTTGTGCCTCAAACTCCGGATAGGAGATCTGCTCCATCAGGCTTCCTCATCACTGAAATGAAACTCGGTGTATTGCCTTAATTCGGCAAGCAGGCGCATGATCTCATCGTACTTGTCATGAAGCAATTCTTCGTGGATCAGATCGTTGACTTCACGGATGATGGCAAACAACTGCTTGTGTTCGTTGTCGACCAGTTCGATACCGGTCTTGTACTTGTCTGTAAAGGCAAAAGGATCTTCGGTCGGCTCCGGTTTTTGACACATTTTGCCGATCATGATATCACTGCTTAAGATATGATGATAGAGCCAGCGTACCAGATAGGTCAGCAGATCATTTAAGGATGTGCGGGCGGCTTCCGGGGAGGATGTATCCAGTACAAAGGTATTCATCTTTTCTGTAAAAGCCGTATGTTCCTTACGCTGTAAGGGCAGTTCCGGGTCGTTGATGCTCTCCATGTAGGCTTCCTCATGGGCAAAATGTGTGGCAGCGTATTCCTTTAAACGAGGCAGAAGGCTGTCGGCGATGGTTGTGACATCCTCGGTGTGCGCTGCGAGATCGATCGCCTCGTTGATCATTTGGAACAATCTGCGGTGTTCGTTATCAATTTCTTCTATATGTATCATGCAATCTTCTGTAAATTCGTACATAAGAAACCTCCTTCCATAGATACCACAATCATAGCACAGAAACTTGGGGAGTCAAAGGAAACTATCGAAAATATACGAAAAAAATTCCATTTTATCGGTGGGTCTGTGCCTTGAACTGAGAGACATTTAATAGTATAATTTTTTCGATTGTTAGAGTAGATGCATGAGTGAGGAGGAAATTTTATGACACAGTGGAAAAACTTAGATACCCTTGCTTCTTTTGGTGAGTTGGCAAAGGTTCAAAAAGTAAATTTAGTAGAGGCTATGTCCGGACAGAACGGAGCAGATCGTGTAAAGAAATACAGCGTTCCGATGGCAGAAGGTCTTACATATAACTACGCAGCAAAACAGGTTGACGATCAGGTGATCGACGCACTGGAAAAACTGGCAGCAGAGGCAGAACTTTCTGACAAATTTGCAGAATTATACAATGGTGCCGTGATCAATACCGGGGAGAACCGTCTGGTTCTGCATCATTTGACCAGAGGTCAGTTGGGAGATACTGTTACCGCAGACGGCGTGGACAAGAGAGCCTTTTATGTAGAGCAGCAGCAGCGTATCGCTGATTTCGCCAACAAGGTACACAGTGGCGAGATCACCAATGCCGCAGGCGAGAAATTTACGACAGTAGTCCAGATCGGTATCGGTGGTAGTGACTTGGGCCCGCGTGCTATGTATCTGGCACTGGAGAACTGGGCAAAGAAGAACAAAACCTTCAAGATGGAAGCCAAGTTCATCAGCAATGTAGACCCGGATGATGCAGCAGCCGTACTGGCATCTGTTGATGTAGCACATTCGATTTTTGTTCTCGTGTCAAAATCAGGCACGACTTTAGAGACACTGACAAATGAGTCATTCGTCAAGGATGCATTGGCAAAGGCAGGACTCGACGCATCCCGTCATATGATCGCCGTTACCAGTGAGACATCACCGCTTGCCAAGAGTGATGATTATCTGGCAGCCTTCTTTATGGACGATTACATCGGTGGACGTTATTCTTCTACCTCTGCCGTAGGCGGAGCCGTACTTTCACTGGCATTCGGACCGGAAGTTTTTGCAGCATTCTTAGACGGTGCAGCAGCAGAGGACAAACTTTCAGCCAATGCTAATGTCAGAGAAAACCCTGCTATGTTAGATGCCTTGATCGGGGTTTATGAGAGAAATATCTTGGGCTATCCTGCAACCGCAGTCCTTCCGTATTCACAGGCGCTCAGCCGTTTTCCTGCACACTTGCAGCAGGCAGATATGGAGTCCAACGGTAAGTCAGTCAATCGTTTTGGAGAGCCGGTAGATTATGTGACCGGACCGGTACTCTTTGGTGAACCGGGAACCAATGGCCAGCATTCTTTCTATCAGTTGCTCCATCAGGGAACCGATATCGTGCCATTGCAGTTCATCGGCTTTAAGAATAGCCAGATCGGTACAGATGTTGTGATTCAGGACAGCACAAGCCAGCAGAAACTTTGTGCCAATGTCGCAGCACAGATTGTTGCATTTGCATGTGGTAAAGCAGATGACAACCGTAACAAGAATTTTGAGGGCGGTCGTCCATCCAGCATCATCATTGGAGATCAGTTGAACCCACAGGCACTTGGCGCTTTGCTTGCACACTTTGAAAACAAGATCATGTTCCAGGGATTCCTTTGGAATGTCAACAGTTTCGACCAGGAAGGAGTACAACTTGGCAAGGTTCTGGCAAAACGTGTTCTGGCTCATGAGACAGACGGCGCATTAAAAGAATTTAGTGATCTTTTGAACATTTAATTTTACAGAAAAATGTGATAGTATAAAGCGACGAGGTTTCGTTGCAAGAAAAGGGCATCCTCGAAATGAGGGTGCCTTTTTAGACGAAGAGGATGAAATGATGACATTAAAAGAACTAGAGATAGGACAGAGTGCAATCATTACGCGTGTGGGCGGAGAGGGTGCTCTGCGGCAACATTTTTTGGATATGGGAGTCATCCCGGGAGCAGAGATTACTTTGATCAAATATGCACCGATGGGAGATCCTATGGAATTTCAGGTGCATGGCTACGAATTGACCTTGCGTTTGGATGACGCAGCGCAGATTGATGTGGAACTGATTGCTGCAAGAGCACGCAGCCACGAAGGAACAAGTGATATCAATAAATCTGTTCATCCGGGTCTTGGTGAGGAAGGCAAGTATCATAGCAAGGGCGATGGGGATCCATTACCGGATAGCGAAGACCTGACCTTTGCTTTGGTGGGAAACCAGAATTGTGGCAAGACGACACTGTTCAATCAGTTGACAGGTTCCAACCAGCATATCGGAAATTTTCCGGGGGTAACCGTAGATCGTAAAGATGGTCCGATTCGAGGACAGGCGCATACGAAAGTAACAGATCTGCCGGGAATTTATTCTATGTCTCCTTATAGCAGTGAGGAAATTGTTTCGCGTAACTTTGTATTAGAGGAACATCCAAAGGCAATCATCAATATTGTGGACGCGACAAATATCGAGAGAAATCTTTATCTTACGATGCAGTTGCTGGAGATGGACATACCGACTGTTGTGGCGCTTAACATGATGGACGAGATGACGGGAAATGGCGGTTCTATTGATGTAAATCACATGGAAGAAATGCTTGGAGTTCCAGTGGTTCCAATCTCGGCAGCAAAAAATGAGGGGGTGGATGAACTGGTGCGCCATGCCATGCACATCGCGAAATATCAGGAGAAGCCGGGAAGACAGGATTTTTGTGATGAAAATGATTTTGGTGGGTCTGTACATCGCTGCATTCATGCCATCTGTCATTTGATCGATGATCATGCGAAAGCGGCAGAGATCCCGGTGCGTTTTGCAGCAGCAAAGATTATCGAGGGCGATGCTCTGATCATGGAACGCCTGAAATTGGATGACAATGAAAAAGAAGCGATTGAGCACTTGATCCTTCAGATGGAAAAAGAACGTGGTATCGACCGGAGCGCTGCTATTGCCGATATGCGATTTACCTTTATCGAAAAGGTATGCGAGCAGACGGTAGTTAAGCCAAAAGAAAGCAAAGAGCGTATCCGAAGCCAGAAGATTGACCGCATACTGACCGGAAAATACACGGCAATTCCTTGCTTCTTTGGCATTATGCTTCTGGTATTTTATCTGACTTTTAATGTGATCGGTGCATGGCTGCAAAATTTGCTGGAACTTGGCATATCACAATTATCCGATGCGACAGAACAACTGATGATCGCGGCGGATGTTAATGAAGTATTGCGAGGGCTGGTCATCGATGGCATTTTTACCGGCGTGGGAAGTGTCTTGAGTTTCCTGCCGATCATTGTAACCCTCTTCTTCTTCCTTTCTTTGATGGAGGACAGTGGCTACATTGCCAGAGTTGCCTTTGTCATGGATAAACTGCTTCGGAAAATCGGTCTGTCAGGCAGAAGTATCGTCCCAATGCTGCTCGGATTTGGATGTACGGTTCCGGCACTTATGTCAACAAGAACACTTCCGAGTGAGAGGGATCGTAAGATGACCATTTTGTTGACACCATTTATGAGTTGCTCTGCAAAACTGCCGATTTATTCTTTCCTGATCAGTGCCTTTTTCCCAGGACATGGAGCCTTGATCATGATGGGATTATATATACTTGGAATTGCTGTGGGCATTCTTGTGGCACTTGTTTACCGCAAGACGCTGTTTAAAGGAGAGGCAGTGCCATTTGTCATGGAACTGCCGAATTATCGTCTTCCGGGAGCAAAAAATGTGTTGCAGCTCTTATGGGAAAAAGCCAAGGATTTTATCCAGAAGGCTTTTACTGTAATCTTCATGGCAACCATCTGTATATGGTTCCTTCGCAGTTTCAGCCCGCACTTTAGCCTTGTACAAGATTCAAAGGACAGTATACTTGCCATGATCGCAAGCGTGTTAGTGCCAATCTTTAAACCACTTGGTCTGGGAGATTGGAGGATCTGTGTTTCCCTGATCAGCGGATTTATGGCAAAAGAAAGCGTGGTATCTACACTGGAAGTGCTTTTTGGCGGTGCGATGCAGCAGTTTATGACACCACTTGCAGCTATGTGCCTGCTTGTATTTAGTTTATTATACACACCGTGTGTTGCTGCAATTGCATCTATTCGTCGGGAATTAGGACGCAAGTGGGCGTGGGGCGTTGTTATCTGGCAATGCGTGATTGCCTGGCTCGTTGCCTATGCGGTAAATCTAATCGGCGGATTTATATTAGGATAAAAGAACAGGGAGAATGACGATATGAATATAGATCTTTTGATTGAGATCATGAACCTGATCGGGGATGTGGCATTTGCCGTGTCCGGGGCAATGACCGCGATCGAGAAGCGGATGGATATTTTTGGCGTCTGTGTCCTTAGCATTGTAACGACTGTAGGCGGGGGCATGACCAGGGATGTTTTGCTTGGCATTCTGCCCCCAATCGCTTTGCAAGATCCACTGGATATCGGTGTGGCGACGGTTGTTGCCTGCATTGTCTTTATCTGGGCGGCACGAAAGAAGCATCTGGATCAGAGCCAGAGCCCTATCACGGCAAATATGCTCAATATTTCCGATGCGATAGGGCTTGGTATTTTTACGGTCATTGGTATCAATGTGGCGCAGAGTCATCTGGAAGATGCACATGCTTTTATCCTGATCGTTGTCGGTGTGATCACCGGTGTCGGTGGAGGTGCCCTGCGAGATGTGCTGAGCGGTTCCATTCCTTATATTTTTAAAAAGCATGTCTATGCCATGGCATCTGCCGTAGGCGCGATCGCCTATGTGGTCATGGATGATCTGGTGGGCGTAGCATGGGCGACTATTCTCTGTGCGATCTTAGTGATTGCGATCCGGCTTCTGGCATCCTATTATCGGTGGAACCTGCCGCGGATCCATGAGATCGAGGAGAAAATCGGAAGCAACACAGAACCGTGATCTTTGGAAGGGGAGAAGATAGGACATAAAGTGAGAGGTGATATGGCGGATGAAGATACAGTTGGCACAGACACTGAGAGATTATGACAAGAAAAACTTGCCCAAGGATATGTTTGCGGGGCTGATCATTATGGCAGTTTCTATCCCGATATCCATGGGATATGCGCAGATTGCGGGCTTGCCCGCAGTTTACGGCTTGTATGGATCGGTATTCCCTATTCTTCTGTTTGCCCTCTTTTCCACATCGCCCCAGTTCATTTTTGGCGTGGATGCGGCTCCGGCGGCATTGGTCGGATCGGCGTTGCTTGGTATGGGGATAGAAAGTGGATCGGCAGAGGCGATGTCTGTCGTTCCGGTACTTACCTTCTGGGTAGCGGTATGGCTCTTAGTATTCTCTCTGCTTGGAGCCGGCAAATTGGTCAATTACATCTCAGCACCGGTCATGGGTGGTTTTATCACGGGTATCTGTACCACGATCATTCTGATGCAGGCACCGAAACTCTTGGGAGGAAGTGCAGGGACAGGTGAGTTGCCGGAATTGCTCTTGCATTTATGGGAAAGCCTGCCGGGATTGAATGTGCCGTCTCTGCTCTTGGGACTTCTGGCACTGTGTATCCTTTTGTTATCCAAGAAGATCATGCCAAAGTTTCCTATGGCAGTGGTCTTGATGGCGCTTGGCGTTTTGCTGTCTAAGTATCTGCCTTTGCAGACCTGGGGGATCGCCACTTTATCAGCGGTAGAGCCGGGTATGCCAGAATGGAGCCTGCCGGATCTTTCCGCAGTGCCTTTTGTGGATGCCATGACCATCAGTTTATCGGTTGCTGTCGTTATCATGGCAGAGACCCTTTTGGCAGAAAATTCTTTTGCCGGAAAGAACGGTTACCGGATTGATGACAACCGGGAGATCTTTGCCTTTTCTATGGGTAATTTTGTGGCGGCTCTGACCGGCTGTTGTCCGATGAACGGATCGGTTTCCAGAACTGCCATGGGAGAACAATATCAGGCTAAGACCCAGTTGACAGGGATTGTCGCAGGGCTATCCATGATCGTTCTTCTGCTGTGCGGAACCGGGTTTATCGGTTATCTGCCGGTGCCTATCTTGACGGCAATCGTGATCTCTGCCCTGCTTGGCGCGACGGAGTTTGATCTGGCGGCAAGACTGTGGAAGGTCAGTCGGACGGAGTTCTTTATTTTTGTCGGTGCTTTTGTCGGCGTTTTGCTGCTGGGTACGATCAACGGCGTTTTGATCGGTATGATCCTTTCTTTTTCTGAAATGATCATCCGTACCTCCAAACCGGCAAGGTGCTTTCTGGGTATCCAGCCGGGGCACAAACATTTCCGGGATCTGACGGAGAGCGACCAGATCCATGCTGTTTCCGGTGTCTTGATCTACCGCTTTAGCAGTAATCTCTTTTTGCCAATACCGCGGTCTTGGAGCAGGACATTACAGACCATATCACGCCGGAGACAAGGGCAGTGATCTTGGATGCCAGCGGTGTCGGCAGCCTTGATATTACCGCGGCAGACCGACTGGGAATTTTGTACCATAAATTAAAGGAAGAAAATATCCGTTTTTACATGACAGAGCACATTGCCGGTGTCAATGACCAGTTGCGCAAATTGGGACTGGGCTACATGATCGAGGAAGGAGCCGTCCGGCGCACCATCCATATTGCCCTAAAGGATATGGGCTATCAACGTCCTTATCCCTTGGAAGGCGGCGTGGATAATGAGGAGCGCAGTGCTTCGCGCAAGCGGGCAGACAACCGTGTGCAGGAATTTGTCTGGGCGTTTGGCAAGGAGAGCGAAGAACAGATCGAAAAACAGATTGCTCTACAGATTGAACAGTTGAAGCAGACAGGCGATGTCGAGGAACTTTTGCATGGCAGGTGGAGTCATATGGAGGCCTTGGATGAGGATGAGTGGTTGGAACATCTGGAGGAACATCTAAAGGAGATCGTTAATATTTCCGGTAAAGATGAGGAAACTTTAGCAGCCCGTCTGGAAACTCACAGACAGGAAGTGCATGACCGCATTGCCCTAGAGCATCCGGAACTGGCGGAACGTTTTAAGGAGCGCAGACATTTGCTGGACGATCATCTGAAAGAAAGACGACCGGAAGTATATGAAGTGGTCGTTCGGATGCGCCAGAAGAAAGAGCAGGAAAAAGAGATAGGAGAAAAGTATGGCAGAAGCAGTAGTAACACTGAAAAAAGGGGAAGGAAGAAGCCTGAAGGCGGGCGGACTCTGGATCTATGATAATGAGATCGACACCATCATGGGAACTTTTACCAATGGTGATATTGTACTGGTACATGACTTTGACGGATATATCATGGGACGTGGTTATATCAACCAGAATTCCAAGATCCGCATCCGCATGATGACAAGAGAACCGGATCAGTTGATTGATGAAGATTTTCTGCGGCGGCGTGTGGAAAATGCATGGCAGTACCGCAAGGATACGGTGGATACTTCCTCCTGTCGTCTGATCTTTGGCGAGGCAGACTTTTTGCCGGGATTGGTCGTGGATAAATATGAGGATGTCCTGGTGGTCGAGTCGCTGGCGCTGGGGATCGACCGCATGAAAGAGACCATCGTCGGGCTTTTGAAGGAGACACTGGCAAAAGACGGAATCATGATCCGCGGTGTCTATGAACGAAGCGATGCCAAGGTGCGGCTCAAAGAAGGGCTTCCGCGTGTCAAGGGCTTTATCGGGGAGCCTTTTGCCACCAATGTGGAAATTGTGGAAAATGGTGTACACTACATGGTGGACCTTGTGGACGGACAAAAGACGGGCTTCTTTTTGGATCAGAAGTACAACCGTCTTGCTATGCAGCGCATCTGTCAGGGCAAGACCGTCTTAGACTGCTTTACCCATATGGGAACTTTTGCCCTGAATGCCGGGATAGCCGGAGCCAAGGAAGTCACAGGGCTGGATATTTCCGAGTTTGCCATAGAACAGGCAAGAGCCAATGCAGTTCTCAATCATCTGGAAGATCGTGTAAAGTTTCGCTGTGCCAATGTCCTGGATGAATTGCCGCGTCTGGCAAATGAGGGGGCAAAGTATGATGTGGTGATCTTGGATCCGCCTGCCTTTACCAAGTCAAGAGAGGCGACAAAGAATGCCATCAAGGGCTATCGTGAGATCAACATGAAAGGCATGAAACTGGTCAAAAATGGCGGTTATCTGGCAACTTGTTCCTGCTCCCACTTTATGACACAGGAACTTCTGGCAAAGACCATCAAGGAGGCAGCCAAGGCAACCCACAAGCGTCTGCGTCAGGTGGAATTTCGCACCCAGAGCCCGGATCATCCGATCCTGTGGGCGGCAGATGAATCTTATTATCTGAAGTTCTTCATCTTCCAAGTTGTAGATGAGAGATAGACATAAAAAGAGTAGGCAATCAAATGCCTACTCTTTTATGGTTCTAAAATAAATTTACTGCTGACCTCTGACACTCTTGATGAGGTTGACGCCTTCTTCCTTTCCCTTGCTGATCTGTGTAGCAAAGGATACCAGTTCGTCGGATACCTTGATGATGCGGTCCGTCTCGCGCTCATTGGCAAGAGCGATATTGTGGAAGTGTTCCATATTCTTGCCGGTAATCTCGGCATTGTTGGCATTTTCCTCTGCGGAGGATGCCAGATTGTTTACAGTGTTTTCGATACGGTTCTTGTGATCGCCTAACTCAGTGATCTCGGTATCAATATCAGAGATAGACTGGGTTACCAGATTGATCTCCTCGTTCAACTGACCAAAGATATCCTTTGTCTCGTTGATCTTTTCGTTTTGCTTTGCAAAGGAATCGGTAACTTTCTCGGTAATCTCTACACTGACATTGGCATTGCTCAAAAGTTCATTGACAATCGTATTGATCTGCTCGGTAGAAGACTTGGATTGATCGGCAAGCGCGCGGATCTCGTCAGCAACAACGGCAAAGCCCTTGCCTGCATCGCCCGCTCTGGCAGCCTCGATACTGGCATTCAGCGCCAAAAGGTTGGTCTGTGCGGAAATATCTGCGATCAGTTCTGTAGCGGTACGAATCTGCTGGGTGGACTGGTTGGTAAGTTCTGTCTGCTGGCGCACCTGCTCAATGGCCTGACCGCTTTCCTCACTGTTGAGGATCAGTTCGCGGATGATGGTCTCTGCGGCTTCGTTGCAGGAACGAACCTTGTCAGCAGAAGCATTGAGGGCAGCGACATTGGCTACGATCTTGTCGATCGCATCGCCGATCGCGTTGATCTTGTCCTGCATATCCAGTGTGCTGTCTGCCTGTGCGCCGGTATTGTCAACGATGGATGTAATGGCTGACTCGGTATCGGTCATGGCATCGGACATCTCACCGGAGATCTGTTTGAAACTCTCGGAAACAGCGGCAAGTTCTTGTGTTGCACTGGAGATCTGTGTTACCATAGTAGCAAGACCAATGGTATTGCTCTGGATGGTACGGACAGCCTCGCCGAGTGCATCGTCGCGCTGTGCAAATTTTTTAAATTTCTCTTTTTGCTTTTCGGATTCTGCCGGTGCTTCCTTACCACGGATAGCGGCTAAGAAAGGGTGCAGGAGCGAAAGGATAAAAGAGGTCAGCAGTCCGAAGATAGCGGCGATGACGATGATCTGTATGATCATGGCAACCAGTGTATTCAGGAAACCATGAGATAAGAGTTCAAATAAAATAATCTCAAAGGCAAGCATCAGTACTAAAAAGCCTATGAGGGGTTTGAGTAGTTTGGCTATAAGATTTTTTTTGTTGTCCATAGGGAATACTCCTTCATATATAAATATCCATTATTTTAGTTCCTATTATTATAGCGTGAAAAATGTCATTTTTCAACGGAATTGTGATAATAGACAGATGTGGAAAAGAAAGGTGGCTAGGTATGAAAAAAAAGCAGAAAACAGTATGGATCACGGGTGCAAGTTCCGGTATTGGACTGGCATTTGCCAAAGCATATGCGAAAAAGGGATATCGCCTGATCTTAACAGCAAGAAGACAGGGGCGTCTGGAAAAATTAGCAGAAAATTTAGGAGTTCCCTGTCGGATTGAGACGGCAGATCTTTTCAAAGAGAAAGAGTGCTATCGTGTCTGTGAAATTTTAAAAGAGGAGACCATAGATATTTTTATCAATAATGCCGGATTTGGAAACTGCGGCGATTTTGCAAGGACAGATCTTTCCAAGGATATGGATATGATCCGTGTCAATGTCGAGGCTATGCATATCTTATGTAAGGAGGTCCTGCGCCAGATGCAGGTCAAGGGCAAGGGAACCATCCTCAATGTGGCATCGTCTGCCGGACTTTTGCCGGGGGGCCCTTATATGGCAACCTATTATGCGACCAAGGCATATGTTGTCAGTCTGACAAAAAGTATTGCAGAGGAACAGCGGGAGAAAAAAAGCGGTGTTTATGTCTGCGCGCTCTGTCCGGGACCTGTCGATACAGAGTTTAATGCGCGGGCGAATGTTGTTTTTGCCCTGCCCGGTATCACGGCAGACCAGTGTGTAGCGGAAGCCCTGCGAGGGATGCGCCTGCGCCGTACCATCATCGTGCCGACCTTTATGATACGCATAGGTGCAGTCTTGCAGCGTCTGGTGCCTGATTTTATCATGCTGCCACTGGTGGCAAGCCGACAGAAGTCAAAAATACGCATTCGTTGAGATGGACATCGGTGTGGCATTGCAAAAAAAGAAAAAAGGGGTACAATTCTTAGCGAGAAGTATTGTAGAGGGCAAATATTTATTTAAAATAGAAGAGGCAGGATGATGGGAAAAAAAAAGAAACAAAAGATGCAGACGTCGGAGACCTTTCTTTTGAGTGCGATCTTAGCGGTGTCGGGAGGCTTTCAGGATGCTTATACCTACAATGTGCGCGGGGAGGTCTTTTCCAATGCACAAACCGGAAACGTGGTACTCATGAGCCAGCACTTTTTGATGGGAGATTGGTATAAGGCACTGCATTATCTATTCCCGATCGTGGCATTTGCCTTTGGTGTGCTGGTGGCAGAGCAGATCGGGCATAAATACAAATATGCCAAACATATCCACTGGCGTCAGATCATTGTTGTGATCGAAATGACCCTGCTTTTTGTTGTGGGATTTATCCCGGCAAAATATAATATGGCGGCGAATATGATCGTTTCCTTTGCCTGCTCCATGCAGGTGCAGACCTTCCGTAAGGTGCACGGATACGGCTATGCCAGCACCATGTGTATCGGTAATCTGCGCAGTGGAACCGAGAGTCTGTCCGTCTATCTGCGTGACCACCAGAAGGGAGCCTTGAAAAAGGCGGCGCATTATTATGGAATCATCCTGATCTTTGCGCTGGGCGCAGGATTTGGCGGTATCTGCTCCCTGCATTGGGGCATGAAAGCCATCTGGGTATCCAGTGCGCTTTTGCTTGGTACCTTCCTTATGATGGTAAAGGAACGTCGATAAAGATATTGAACGTATGTTCGAAATGTGTTATCATACATAAAACAAAGAAATTAGGGCATTTGCTATAACAAGTGCCTTTTTTCGTATCAAATTATAAAGGGGGGATAGGCTTGGCTGAGGATAGAATCTATATTGCGATCGATCTGAAATCCTTCTTTGCATCGGTGGAGTGCAGGGAGCGGGATCTGGATCCTTTGAATACCAATCTGGTCGTGGCAGATGCTGCCCGCACGGAAAAGACCATCTGCCTGGCGGTCACACCCTCACTCAAGTCCTATGGTATTCCCGGCAGAGCCCGCCTTTTTGAAGTCGTACAGCGTGTGCGGCAGGAAAATCAAAAGCGGGCAGCGGCAGCACCGGGGCACCGCTTGGAGGGCACTTCCTATTTACATGACGATCTGCAAAAGGATCCATCCCTTGCGATTGATTATCTGATCGCCCCGCCACGGATGGCACTCTACATGGAATACAGCACCCGGATCTACCATATCTATCTGCAATATGTCGCCCCGGAGGATATTCATGTCTACTCCATTGATGAGGTCATGATGGATGTGACTGCCTATCTGCGCACTTATGGCATGAGTGCCAGAGATCTGGCACGCAAGATGATACAGGATGTCTTGGAGGAGACCGGCATTACGGCGACCGCCGGGATCGGCACCAATCTCTATCTCTGCAAGATCGCTATGGATATTGTGGCAAAGCATGTGGAGGCAGATGCGGACGGTGTGCGCATGGCGGAATTGGATGAGATGTCTTACCGCAGGCTTTTATGGGATCACAGACCCCTGACAGACTTCTGGCGGGTCGGCGCGGGTTATGCGCGCAAACTGGAGGCGAGCGGCATCTACACCATGGGGGATGTGGCACGCTGTTCCATCGGGCGGGAGGATAACTTTTATAATGAAGACCTCTTGTATCGGATGTTCGGTATCAATGCGGAACTTCTGATCGACCATGCCTGGGGCTATGAACCCTGCACGATGGACATGATCAAGTCCTACCGTCCGACCACCAACAGCCTTTGTTCGGGACAGGTTCTGCAGTGTCCTTATGATTTTACCAAGACCCGTCTGGTCGTACGGGAAATGATCGATCTGCAGGTCTTGGATCTGGTAGATAAGGGACTGGTGACAAATCAGGTCGTCCTCACGATCGGCTATGATATCGAAAACCTGACAGATCCCAAGCGGCGCAAGGCATATCGCGGAGAGGTCACCATTGACCGCTATGGCAGATCTGTGCCCAAACACGCACACGGTACTGCCAATCTGGGCAGGCACACATCCTCGACCCGGCTGGTGACAGAAAAGGTTTTAGCACTTTATGACCGCATTGTGGATCCGGCACTCCTGGTACGCCGGATCAATCTCTCGGTCAATCATCTGATACCGGAGGCGGATGCCCGGGAAGATCAGACCTACGAGCAGTTGGATCTCTTTACCGATTACCGGCAGAAGGAAGCCGAAGATCAGCAGGAAAAAAAGGATCTGGAACGTGAGAAAAATATCCAGCATGCCATGATCGATATTAAGAAAAAATATGGCAAAAACGCCATCTTAAAAGGCATGAATCTGCGAGAGGGCGCGACGGCAAAAGACCGCAACCGCCAGATCGGAGGGCATAGGGCATGATGCAGAGAAAAAGTAAGGACTACAGTGATATCATAAATCTGCCACATCCGGTATCAAAGAAGCATCCGCAGATGTCTTTATATGATCGGGCGGCACAGTTTTCGCCTTTTTCTGCCCTGACCGGACATGAGGCGGCGATTGCGGAGACCGGGCGTTTGACAGAGGAGAGAACTGAACTTGACGAGGATGCTAAGGAACGTCTGGATGAGAAATTGCAATATCTTTTGTCCCGTTTACAGGTGTGTGGATCTGAGGGACTGCCCATCCGTGTGACCTATTTTGTACCGGATGAGAAGAAAGAGGGTGGCGCTTATCAGGAATATACCGGCAGTCTCAAACGTCTGGATGCCTACGCGCGTGCCCTGATCTTTAGCGATGCTACAGAGATTTCTTTAGACGCCGTCTATGATATTGCCGAAGATACAAAATAAGCATTTGCATGCAGACAGGCTGTGCTATAATAGGTAGCAGTAATGTTTTTATAAAAGCAGGAAAGAAGGAATACAGCATGAGTCAAATGAAAGAATTACAGGACGCGATGATCGCAGCAATGAAAGCAAAGGATAAGTTTCGTAAGGATGCGATCTCTGTTTTGGTATCCGCTGCAAAAAAGAGTGGTATTGATGCGGGCTGCCGTGAGGACATCCCGGATGATATGGTAAATGCAGCAGTCTTAAAGGAATTAAAGTCTTGCAAGGAACAGATCGACACCTGCCCGGAGAGCAGAGAAGACCTCTTGGAAGAATATAAGAAGCGCTATGAGATCATGAGTGAATTTGCACCAAAGCAGATGGATGCAGAGGAGATCAAGGCATACTTGCAGGAGAAGTTTGCAGACGTGATCGCCACAGGCAACAAGGGACAGATCATGAAGGCTGTCATGGCTGACTTAAAAGGCAAGGCAGATGGCAAGCTCATAAATGGCATTGTCGCAGAATTGATGAAGTAGAGGATTGCGTATGAACATCTTTGAGGTGGTGGGACCGGTCATGGTAGGACCGTCAAGTTCTCATACAGCGGGAGCCGTCAAGATCGGCTATATTTCCGGGCGCTTGCTGGGGGAGCCTTTGGTGCGGGCAGAGATCAACCTGCATGGCTCCTTTCTTGCGACCGGGGACGGACACGGTACGAAAAAAGCGCTGGTGGCAGGACTTTTAGGTATGCAGACAGACGATATCCGCATCCCACAGGCACTGGAGATCGCTGAGGAGCGGGGAATTGTCGTCAGTTTTGGACAGGCCATCCTGCGTGAGGCACATCCCAATACCGCGCAGTTGATCTTACATGGCAGATCCGGGCAACGTCTGGAGATCATCGGACAGTCGCTGGGCGGCAGCCGGATCAATATTGCACAGTTGGATGGCATTGAGACCAACTTTTCGGGAGAGTCACCGACGCTTGTGGTCTATAATGAGGATCGTCCGGGGCATGTATCCGAAGTGACGACCATGCTTTCTAACCAGAATATCAATATCGCATCCATGCGCCTGTATCGCTCCAGCCGTGGCGGCGAGGCTGTCATGGTGGTTGAGTGTGATCAGGAAGTGCCAGAGAGCGGCATTGACTGGCTGCGTGGATTTGACGGTATCCGTAAGGTAACCTATCTTGGAATGACGGGAGAATAGATAGATGTATCATTCGATAGCAGATATTATCAGACAAAGTGAAGAGAAATCATGCCCTTTCTGGCAGATCGTCCTGCAGGCGGATATGGAGGAGAGAGGTGTTTCCTATGAGACATCTTTTGCGACCATGCGCCATATGTATCAGGCGATGAAAGCTGCGGATGCGGGCTATGATCCGACTATACATTCCGCATCCGGTATGGCTGGCGGTGCAGGGGAGAAACTGCATGTCTACAATGCCAAGGGTGCCAATCTCTGTGGAGAACTTGTAGGACAGGTCATGGAAAAAGCCATCAAGATGGGCGAGTCCAATGCCTGCATGCATCGTATCGTTGCAGCGCCTACGGCGGGCTCTTGCGGTGTGATCCCGGCAGTTTTTCTGGTGGTAGAGGAGAGGCTTTCTCTGCCTGAGGAGAAAATGGTTGAGGCTATGTTTGTCTCTGCCGGTATCGGTGCAGTCATTGCAGAGAATGCCTCACTTGCCGGAGCATCCGGCGGTTGTCAGGCGGAGATCGGTTCCGCCAGTGCCATGGCGGCAGGCGGACTGGCTTATTTACAGGGAGGTTCTGCCGAGCAGATTGCAGATGCAGCAGCCTTTGCCCTCAAGAATATGTTAGGACTTGCTTGTGATCCGGTCGGGGGACTGGTAGAAGTTCCCTGCATCAAGCGCAACGTGGCAGGCGCAGTGAATGCATTGACTTCAGCCCAACTGGCGATGGCAGGGATCACGTCTGCCATTCCGGTAGATGAGGTCATTGATGCCATGCGCAGGATTGGCAATGAGATGCCGTCTGCGATCAAGGAGACCAGTCTGGGCGGACTTGCCACTTCTCCTACGGCAGTCAGACTGACAGAAAAGTAATGCCGGACTATTTGTCCAGCATTTTCTTGTATTCACGCGGCTGACGCCGACGTGCTTTTTAAAGAGTTTAGAAAAATAACCGAAATCAGGAATACCGACCGCCTCAGCGACCTCAGCGACGCTCATGTTGGTCGTATTAAAGTAGCGCAGGGAGGATTGGATGCGCTGTTTGCCGATATAAGAAGTCAGCGTCTCGCCGACTTCTTTTTTAAATGCATTTGACAGATAGGAAGGATTTTTGTCAAATTCCTCTGCCAGTACAGAAAGGCTCAAGTCGGTAGCTAAATGTTGGTCGATATAGTTGACGACATTGCGAATCAGATAGGAGTATTTTTCATAGGTGTAGTTTTTGGCAAGCAGGGCATATTTTCTGGTCATCTCAAAAGGCAGATGTGTCAGAGCGCGTTGGGAGTTGAGTTCTGCAATCTTGAGGTCAAAGTTCTGCATTTGGTTAAAGACGTAGTAAGGATGAACTGCGGTCTCCAAAAGCCTTGCCGCGAGAAAGGTATTCATTGCAAATAATTCATGTCTTATCTGTGGCAGAGGACTGGACTGAAAAGGAGCCGCATAGTCTAACAGGGATTTCATATGATCGAGAGCCTGCGACTGATTTCCACTGGTTACAGCCTTGCTGCATGCCTCGATACGCTTGTGCATTTCCTCAATATAATCAGAAGAAAACTTATGAAAGCGTTCTTCGCTGGGATTGAGGGCGTGCTTTTCTGATTTGTAATTGACATATTCTACACGGTGATCCGCGAAGGCAGGAAAAAAGAACGTTATCAGATGCTCTATGGTCAAGATCAGATCGTTCAACTCTACGACCGGCAGGGACAGATAAAAGTGGGACATGGTCGAGGTATGCTGGGGAGCAATGCCGTTTTCTTTCATGATGCGGTTGATATTTGCCTGGTTGATCGGTTCCGTCCGAAATGGCATGATACCGATCAGATCCGGTTCTTCATCTGCGGTCAGGGAAATGATCATATTGTAAAAGCCCAGCGTGCTTTCCAAGACAACGATACGATAGGGAGAGTCCTCTGCTATAGAGAAGATGGGCGAATTGGTAGAGTATTCACCCCAGACCATGCGCCTAAGTCCCATATCCATTTTTTCGAAATCGTGGTAGGGCGCATGCATGAAAAAGGAATCGACCTTAAAACTGTCCGCTAGTGTCTGCTTAAATAATGGGAAAAAATCATCCGTACTGATATTCTCAAATGCCATAAGTGCTCCTTTCGTATATGTTTTTTCTATGTTTGACATATTTTGTTTCTATATATTTCCAGGTATCTGTAATTTTTTTGTCAAGAATACAATTCATGTAAAAATTTTACCAAAATAGCAAAAGTAAGACAAGAGCAATTTATCCTGGATTGCTATACTGGGTTCACAAAGCAAGTGAGAAAGAAAAGAGCCGTGTGCTCATTTTCGAAAAAGGAGGGTAAATTTAATGGCAACAAAGAAGAACATCAATGCATCTTGGAACTTCACAAAAGATGCAGTTTCTGTTGCAGAAGGCACATCCGTTTTATCTCAGGGCAACTGGGAGACATTGGATCTGCCTCACACATGGAATGGTGATGACGGACAGGACGGTGGTAACGATTACTATCGTGGAACATGCTATTATGCAAAGAGCATGAAGCGTGACGAGTTTGGCTCAGATCCGATCGTTTATATGGAATTTGAGGGAGCAAACTCAAGTGCATGGCTTTATGTCAACGGCAAAGAGGCAGGACACCATGACGGTGGTTACTCTACCTGGAGAGTCAATGTCACAGATCTTCTGGCAGAGGACAATGAGATCGTCGTTGCAGTAGACAATGCACCAAACGACCATGTATATCCACAGATGGCAGACTTCACATTCTATGGCGGTCTCTATCGTGATGTTAATGTGATCAGTGTATCTGATGCACACTTTGATCTGGACTATTACGGAACACCGGGCATTGCCGTAACACCGACGGTAGAGGGTGCTAACGCTAAGGTCGAGGTTGAGGTATTTGTTACCGATGCTGCAGAAGGCGACACTTTAGAGTATGTTATCAAAGACGGTGACGCTGTGGTGGCAACCAAGACTACTTCTGCTGATGAGACAAAGGCAACTTTTGAGATTGAAAACGTGCATCTTTGGAACGGACGCAAGGATCCACATCTTTACACCGCAGAAGTTTCTTTAAAGAGAAATGATGCAGTATTAGATGAAAGAAGCACGCGCTTCGGCTGCAGAACGTTCGCTATCGATCCGGAAAAAGGATTTATCTTAAACGGAGAGCGCTATCCACTGCACGGTGTATCCCGTCATCAGGACAGACCACACATTGGTAACGCTTTGACACATAAAGAACACAAAGAGGATATCGACCTTATCCTTGAAATGGGTGCCAATACCATCCGTCTTGCTCATTATCAGCACAATCAGTATTTCTACGATCTGTGCGATGAAGCAGGACTTGTGATCTGGGCAGAGATTCCATATATCTCTAAACATTTACCAAACGGACGTGAAAATACCGTTTCACAGATGAAAGAACTGATTACACAGAATTACAATCATCCATGTATCGTTGTCTGGGGACTTTCAAACGAAATCACTATGGGTGGAGCAGAAGATGCTGATCTGATTGAAAATCACAACATCTTAAATGATTTGTGCCACCAGATGGATCCAACAAGACTTACGACAATGGCTGTTGTATCTATGTGCAGTATTGATGCAAAATATGTACAGATTCCAGATGTGATTTCATACAACCACTATTATGGATGGTACGGTGGAACAACGGATATGAACGGAGAGTTCATGGATGACTTCCACAAGAAATATCCAAATATTCCAATTGGTATGAGTGAGTATGGATGTGAAGCTTTAAACTGGCATACATCAAATCCTGTTCAGGGTGATTATACTGAGGAATATCAGGCATACTATCATGAAGAACTGATTAAGCAGCTCTTTACAAGAGATTTTATCTGGGCTACACATGTATGGAATATGTATGACTTCGCCGCTGATGCAAGAGCAGAAGGTGGAGAGAACGGCATGAACCATAAGGGCTTGGTTACATTTGATAGAAAGTACAAGAAGGATGCTTTTTATGCATATAAGGCATGGTTATCAGATGATCCATTCGTGCATATCTGTGGTAAGCGCTATGTAGACCGTGTAGAAGATACAACAAAGGTTACGGTATACTCTAATCAGCCAGAAGTAGAATTGTTTGTAAATGGTGAAAGCCTTGGTAAGCAGACAAGTGATGTGCATTTCTTCTACTTTGATGTACCAAATGCAGGCGAAAGTACACTTGTTGCAAAAGCAGGTGATTGCAGTGATGAAAGCAAGATTCGCAAGGTGGATACCTTCAATGAAGAATATCGTTTGAAGGAAGAAGGCGAAGTTCTTAACTGGTTTGATATTGATATGCCAGAAGGATACTTCAACATCAATGATCAGATTGGTGATATCATGAAGACCATCAAGGGTAAGATGTTCATTGGCGAATTGATGCTTAAGATTATGAAAGACGCTGATGGCGGCGCAGCAGGAGCAGCAGCTGGTGTTGACCGTGAAGGCATGATGAAGATGCTTGGTGGTTTCTCTGTTAAGCGTATGCTCAACCTTATGGGAACTGCAGGCGGTGGCAAGCAGTTTACAAAAGAAGAACTTCTTGAACTGAACAGAAAACTCAATAAGATTAAGAGAAAAGACAAATAATAAAAAGTGTTTTTTAGGAGGAGTTTATTATGAGTAAAACAAAAGAAGTAAGACCTTTTGGCTTACGAGACAAAATCGGCTACATGTGTGGCGATTTGGCAAATGATTTCTCATTTATCTTTGCAAGTAGTTATGTAATGGTATTTTACACAAAGGTTATGGGTATTTCAGCAGGTATGGTAGGAACGATGTTCCTTGTTGCAAGATGTCTGGATGCATTTACAGATATCGGCATGGGACGTATTGTTGATAATTCAAAGCCGACAAAGAACGGACGTATCCGTCCATGGATTCTTCGTATGTGTGCTTTCGTAGCACTGGCATCCTTTATGATGTATCAGTCATTCCTGGTTGATGCTTCTTATGGTGCTAAAGTAGCATATATGTTTATCACATATATCCTTTGGGGATCTATCTTCTATACATCCATCAATATTCCTTACGGATCTATGGCATCTGTTATTTCAGCAGAGCCTAAGGACAGAAGTTCTCTTTCTGTATTCCGTTCTATGGGTGGTGGTGTTGCCGGTATTATGATTGGTATTATGGCACCGATGCTTGTATATCATACCGATGCACAGGGTAACCAGGTTGTATCTGCATCTCGTATTTCTGTGGTTGCAGGCGTATTCTCTGTCATCGCTATTATTTGTTACTTACTTTGCTATACACTCACAACAGAACGTGTTGCATATGTGCCAAAGCCAGCAAGCGAAAAGAAATCAACAGCAGAGACATTAAAGACTCTTTTTACAAGCAGAGCTTTGTTAGGACTTGTACTTTCAGCTGTATTACTTCTGTTGGCATCTCTTATGGGGCAGGGTATTAACACATACTTATTTGCTGATTACTTTAAGAACACAAAGGCATTGTCTGTATTTGCATTATTGATGCTTCCATGTATGATCGTACTTGCAGGTATTTCTACAAAACTTGCTACAAAATTTGGTAAGAGAGAATGTAGTATGGTTGGTATGTTCGTATCTGGTATTCTCTACTTTATCATTGGATGCTTACACATCAAGAATGTATGGGCATTCGTAGGAATGGTATTCGTAGCTATGCTTGGTATGTACTTCTTCCAGATGCAGTGTTGGGCACTTGTTACAGACGTTATCGATGATATGGAAGTACAGACAAGAAATCGTGACGATGGTACGATTTATGGTATCTACTCATTCTCAAGAAAGATTGGACAGGCAATCGCTGGTGGTCTTTCCGGATGGGCACTTGGATGGATTGGATACGATGAACTTGCAGCAGGACAGACAGAGGCAGTTGCAAATGGTATTTACAACTTGGCTACTTTCTTCCCAGCAGTGATCTACATTCTTTGTGGATTAGTACTTATGTTCATTTTCCCTCTGAATAAGGCAAGAGTAGATGCAAACGTTGCAGAACTTAAGAAGAGAAGAGAAGCAGCAAACTAGTCATTTATTAAGAAAAACTCAATTACGAATGAAAATCCACATGTCAGATCAAGGCATGTGGATTTTTTCCTGTGTTTTATTAGGAGTTTCGTAAATTTTCGGTAAAAATGCCGAAAAAGCGTAGATTTTGCAGGGACTCTATGTATATAATAGAAATATGTTTACAAAATGCTGATGAAGGGGGATTTCAATATCATGACAGAGACACAAAAATATCTTTATGCGGATAGTGATCGTCAGACCGAGCATGTGAACCGGTTGGAATGGCAGGTCTTTACGATTTTTTCTATCTGTAATTTTATGATCGTATTTGTTGCTTTTTTGAGGGGATACAGGACAGCGGCATTTACAGGGACGACTTTTCTTATTTCGGCGGTCACGGTGGTGGCTATGCTGATCGCATATCTGCGCAAGCGCGACAGCAGCAAGATCCGTTGGATATCACTGGTGGCACTGGTGCTTTTGACACTGTTTACGACCACTGCCTTTGACAGTTATTATATGCGCTTTGCAGTTGTTGCACCGATGGCAGTCTATATCCTGTATTATGACTCCAAGTTCATGGTCAGTTCCGCGGTAGCGATCATGCTGACAGAGATCGCAACAACCGTGCAAAAGTTCTTTAAACCGGATTGCACGGTAGACCGTATTGACATCTGTACGGCAACGGCGATCGTTATCTTCTACCTGATCGTAGTCTGCTTTATCGAAGGGACCGGCAAGAAGTTCCGTCTGGATATGCTGGGCAGCCTACAGGATGAGAAAGACCAGCAGGAAAAGATGATGCAGGATGTCATCTATGTGGCAAGTGAAGTACGAAAGGGTACGGCGGGTGCCATGGATATCATGAACCAGTTGAATGAATCCACCAGCGTTGTGACAGGGGCAGTCAAGGATATTTCCGACAGTACCCAGTCGACCGCAGAGAATATACAGAACCAGACCGTGATGACCCAGAGCATCCAGGATGCGATCGAAAAGACCCTTCATCACTCTGAGAGCATGGTTACGATCGCGGAAAAGGCAAAGGAGTTAAACGAGGAAAACTTATCCATCGTCAAGGAGATCCAGAACCAGTCTGAAACGATCGCAGAGACCAATGATGAGGTGGCAGTAACCATGCAGACTTTGCAGGAACGTGCCAATGCCGTTAAGGGTATCGCTGATACCATTTTTGATATTTCCAGCCAGACCAACCTGTTAGCGCTTAATGCATCCATCGAAAGTGCCAGAGCAGGCGAAGCGGGCAAGGGCTTTGCAGTCGTTGCAGATGAGATCCGTCAACTGGCAGAAAAGACCCGTGTGGAGACGGAAAACATTGCATCGATTCTGGGTCAACTTTCCGAAAATGCAGCAGATGCCGTGAATGTCGTTGCCAAATCTGCAAGCGCCGCCGGACAGCAGAATGAACTGATCGGCAGAGCAGTAGAGACCTTTGATGAAATGAATACTAATGTAGGACAACTGACACAGGATATCTCAGATATCGACACTATGCTGACAGATCTTTCCGAAGCCAACAATCATATCGTGGACAGCATTACCCACCTGTCAGCAACCTCGGAAGAAGTTACGGCAGCGTCGGCGCAGGCGGAGGGCTTGAGCAGCAAGAACCTGACCAATGCCGACCAGACCAAGAGTATTCTGGATCAGGTACTACATGTTTCCAAGCAATTAGACAAATATGTCGGCACAGAAGAAAGCGATGTGTCGGAGATTATTCTTTAAACACTACCCCGGAAGAAAAATTTTCCTCCGGGGTATAATATTTTTTTTCAGAATACCGATAATCATTGTGTAAAAGCAAAAAGAGCTTCATGTTTCAAGGAAGAAAGGAGAGTGCCATTATGCGTATAGAAGCATATAATCAGGTAGCACAACTCTATAAGACGAATAAGACTTCAAGCACCCGCCCGGCGTCAGCAAGTGCTATGGGAAGAGACGAAGTGCAGATTTCATCTTTTGGACGTGACTATCAGATCGCAAAGAAGGCAGTCGCAGAAGCTTCGGATATCAGGGAAGATAAAGTTGCTGAAATGAAATCAAAGTACGAGTCAAATGATTATCAGGTAGATACCGGAGATTTTGCAAGCAAATTGCTTGAAAAATATCAGATGGGACTGTAAGGAGAATCGTAAGTGGCTAGTTTAGTAGAAGAATTACTCGTAGGAATGAAAAAAGAAGATGCATGTTATACCAGATTACTGGAACTGTCCGAGAACAAGAGACAGGCGATCATTGCAGGTGCAGTGGCTGATCTGGAAGAGGTGACTGCTACAGAAGAAAGTATCAGTAGTGACTTGAAAAATCTGGAAAACAAGCGCGTGAGTATTCTTCGCGATATGGCTGTAGTTTTAGGACATGACGGTGAGCAGTTGACTGTGACCAATGTCATCGAGCAGTTAGACGGACAGCCAAAAGAGCAGGGCGATCTGACGGCAGCCAGAGACGCACTTGTAGACGTTGCCACACGTTTACAGACAGCAAATGCACAAAACAGTGTACTTCTCCAGCAGGCATTAGAGATGGTTGAGTTTGACCTGACTTTGTTCAAGAGTCTGAAGCAGGCACCCGAAACAGCGAATTATGACAAGAATGCTTACAACACGGGAGAACTGCTTGGCAGCAGTAGCTTTGATACATCCCAATAAAAGGATAACCGGGGCTTTTGAATTAGAGTTAGAGGAGGATATACCATGGCTAATGGATTCGGAAGCTTGTACGTGGGAGCGTCAGGATTACAGACACAACAAAATGCACTGAATGTTGTTGCCAACAATTTAGCAAACGTAAATACGAAGGGCTATGTACGCCAGCAGGTCGTATTTGCAGATAGAAATTATACATCTTTTGCATCAGCATCTATCAGTACACAGCGGGCAGGACTCGGTGTGGATATCGGTGATGTGGTTCATGCGAGAGATCTTTTTTTAGATAAAGCATATCGGTCCGCAACAGGACGTCAGGCATTCTATGCCGCCAGTTATGATGCGGTCTCCGAGGTAGAGACATATTTACAGGAAACGCAGGGACAGGCTTTTCAGACCTCGCTTGCCGATCTGTATGAAGCATTTTCTGAATTTGCAAAGGATCCGTCCGATGCAGTCAACCAGAATCTGGTCATGCAGAAGGCATCCCTTTTTGTCAGCCGTGTAAGTAGTCTGAATCAGGGACTTCAAAGTTATCAGTCAACGATCAATCGTAAGATTTCCGATGATGTTGACCGCATCAACGAACTGGGCACCAAAATCCAGGAATTAAATTTACAAATACAGAGAGTGGAAGCAGGCAAAGTGGAGACAGCCATGGATCTGCGCGATCAGAGAGACCTCTATTTAGATGAACTCTCCAGTCTTGCAAAGGTATCTTATTCCGAAAATGTTGATGGTATTGTCAAGGTACAGATCGACAATGTGGAATTTGTTACCGAGAATAATGTCTACCAGATGGCGATGCACGAGGATAAACTGACAGGTTTCCAGACCCCATACTGGCCGCAGTTATCTGATACCGAGAATGAAGACTACTATTATGTATTCGATACGGACAATGCCAATGCCACCAACGGCACGGATGTGGGAGAGGTCAAGGCGCTTCTTTTGGCAAGAGGTAGCGGTCATGCCAATTATCTGGATATGGCAGGGCTTAGCGCATACGACTATAGTACCGGGCTTTCCAATTCCATCATGATGAATACAGAGGCGGAACTGGACACTCTTTTCCATAGCATCGTGACCGCCATCAATGATACCCTCTGTCCGAATACGACCTATGGGGCAGTTAATTCCAATCTTGGCGGAGGTAGCATAACCGGTGTGGATGCGACAGGAAAGACTTGGACGATCACGGCGGATACCAAGATCTTAGATGAGGCAAATGCTTCGGTCGGCAGTGATGGAGAATTGCCGCCACACGAACTTTTCTCCCGCATCGGTTGCGACCGTTACACCAAGGTATCCCTTGCGGATGGCAGTACAGTTTATGTATATAACGAAGAAGATCCGAGCGATGAATCGACCTGCTATACCATCGAGGATACCGTCATCAACCCGGACATCATCGATGAAAAGAGTCTGATTCCCTATAAAAAACAGACAGGAGAGATCGATTATACTTTGGGCGCCAATCTGGAGCGTATCTGGGATCAGGAAAATTACCTGCTCAATCCTACCGATACGACACCATGTACCTTTACCGATTTTTACATCAAATGGATCGGCGAGGTTGGAACCGTCGGTTCTGTCTACAGTACGACTTCTGACAGTTTGCAGGGGACAGCAGATACCATCGACAACAACAGGCAGATGGTAGTAGGGGTTTCTTCCGACGAGGAACTGACCAACATGATCCGTTATCAATCAGCATACAACGCATCCAGCCGATATATTAATGTGGTGAGTACCATGATCGATTATCTGCTGAACTCATTATAGAAGGGAGGGCAAAGACGCTATGCCATCTTCATTTTTTGGACTTACCGTTGCCTACTCGGGCTTAAATGCCTCACAGGCATCCATCAATACAACGGCAAACAATATCTCCAATGTGCAGACCAAGGGATACAGCAAGCAGGTCGTCAATCTGACCGCATCTTCTGCCCTTCGCTGCTATCAGAGATACGGCAGCACAGGAACCGGTGTTACGGCGGATTCCGTTACTCAATTACGTGATGAATATTACGACGAGAAATACTGGAACAATCAGGCGACACTGGGGCTTTACGAAAAGAAACTTTACTATATGGAGCAGATCCAGAACTATTATACCGACGGAACGTTTTCGACCACAACAAGTTCCGGTTTCTCTACCATTTATGCCAAGATGTTCAATGCCTTAGATGCTGTCAAGACTAATGCCGGATCAAGTGCATCCCGCAATGAGTTCTTAAGCACCGCCGGAGAACTCTGCACTTATTTTAACAGTACGGCACAGCAGTTACAGAGTTTACAGACTTCCATCAATGATGAGATCAAGACGACGGTCGACAATGTCAATTCCATCGCCAAGAAGATCTCCATGCTCAACAAGCAGATCAATATCATTGAGATGGAGGGGGGACATGCCAACGAACTCCGCGACCAGCGTGCAACGCTGGTAGATGAACTTTCCAAGATCGTACCGACCAAGGTCGAGGAAAAGAAAGTAACCAACAGTAATTACGAGGATCAATATACAGGGGCTACCTATTATACAGTCAAGATCAACGGACAGACCCTGGTTGACAACTACGAATACAATGCCCTTGCCTGCAAGTCCAGAGATTACAAATACAATCAGTCCGATGTGGAAGGACTTTACGATCTGGTCTGGGCGTCCACAGGAGCAAGTTTTGATGCGACTGCGACTAACATGAGCGGCGAATTGCGTGCCATGTTTGAGATCCGCGATGGCAACAACAGCGAGAATCTGACCGGACGTGTGACGAAGACGAGCAGCACTTCCATGACGATCACGGGAGCCAATATTACAGATATCGACAAGATGAACATGCCGGCATCCGGCTCTATCTGGGTCAACAATAAGCAGTATTTCTATGATTCCTTTGAATGTGAAACGGATGCCGATGGCAACATCACTTCCTATACCTTTGATCTGAACAAGCCGCTCACGACGGATGAACAGACCAAACTTGCCAACAAGAAACTGGTAGTCGGGGAGAGCGTTAGTTTCATGGGGGTTCCGTATTACATGAACCAGATGAACACTTTCCTGCGATCTTTCTGTGAGGCGTTTAACAGCATTGAAAGAACCGGCGTGGATGCCGATGGCAATGACATGGGATCTGTCTTTGTGGCACAGAACAAAGCGCTGGGGACAGAGTATGATATGTCCGATGCCTTAAATGAGACCGATGCCAACGGCAATGTCTCTGGAACGACATTTACTTCTTCGGCAAATAATTACTATCAACTGACTGCGGGCAATGTCAAGATCGCAGAGGAATGCAGCGACCCGGATCGTTTTGCGACCCATACCAAGTCAGATACAGAGGATGGCGTAGATGCCTATGATCTGATCGAGCAATTAAAAAATCTGCAGAGCAAGACAGAACTCTTCCGCGGTGGCGGTGGCGATACTTTTTTACAATGTATCTATGCAGATGTTACGGTAGATACGCAGGAATGTGATGTTTTTACCGATAACTATACCAGCATAAGTACAACGATCAACAACCAGAGAATGTCCGTATCCGGCGTGGACGAGGACGAGGAGGCATTGGATCTGATGAAATTCCAGAATGCCTACAATTTGGCATCCAAGTGCATTTCCGTATTGGCAGATATGTACGACCAGTTGATCTTAAACACAGGTGTGTAGTTTAGAACGTGTGATTTATAAGAAAAGGAAAAGGTGACGAGTATGCGTGTTACGAACAATATGATTTTGAGGAACTCTTCCTATAATATCAATGGAACGAAAGGCAGTGTCAATTCATCCATGAACCAGATGACGACACAAAAGAAGATCAATAAGCCATCCGAAGATCCGGTGGTTGCCATTCGCTCCCTTCGTCTGAGCACCGGCCTGAGCCGTGTTGATCAGTATTACAAGAAGAATATCCCGGATGCAGAGTCCTGGCTGGATGTAACTGAGACAGCCCTCAACAACATGAAGTCATTGATGACGGATGTGCGTACCAGTGTGTCAACGGATCCACGGATACCCTGAATCAGGAAGACCGCAATACCATCCTCAAGCAGTTGAAGTCTTTGCAGAGCCAGTTGTATGCAGAAGGTAATGCAGACTATGCGGGAAGAACGGTATTTACCGGCTATCGTACCGATCAGGATCTGGTATTTACGGAGAATGAAACCAAGACCTCTTATCAGATCGATCAGACCTTTACCTATGAAGATCTGGAGAGTTTTCGCTATTATACCGGCAATGTCAAGGTGCCGGCAACTAAGGATGAGGTCTTAAACAGCGATATTTCCGATACCTTGCAGTCTAATTATTACAGACTGCGTACCTCTTATAACAAGATCGATGACATGCAGGCATTTTCTTACACGACCAAGGATGCCAACGGTCAGGAACAGACCAGGACCATCGATCTGGCAAATGCAACAGATCAGACCGGCACCAATGCCGATGGCTCTAATTTTACCTACAAGACGGCTACCGCAGTAGATGCAGGCGGTGCGGCAGTCAATCCGGCAAGAACCATGTATGTCTTTGATACTGAGGAGGACTGGGCGGCTGCTATGGGACAGAAGCAGGTCGGCGACAATGATATTGTCCTGATCAAGGAAAACGGAAACATTGTACTTGGCGAGCAGGTTTCCTCGGAGTTCCGTACCAACAAGGCGACCATTTCTACGACCTATGACAAGACCGGATTTGACAAAGGGGAACTGCGGCCGGAGTATTATTTCAACTGTACCAACAAGACGGATGCCAACAATCCGATCAGTTATAAAAAGTATGATGAAAATGGCAAGGAAATCGGCTATGATATCAATTATACCGTTGCCAACAATCAGGAACTGACGGTAAATACCGAGGCATCCGATGCTTTCAACAGTGATATCCAAAGAGATATTGACGATATGATCACATCTGTGACCAATGCGATCAGCGCGCATGACAAACTGACCGAGCTAAAGGCAATGAAGGGGGAAGCCCAGTATGCCGAGAAAGAGTACCAGACCAAACTGGATGAATGGATCACGGCAGCCCAGAAAGAGGCTGATTACGCAGACGACCATCTGCAAAAGTTGTTCAGTTCTGAGATCGGCAAGGTTGACGGCTATCTGAGCAATATTAACCTGTCTATCACCCAGGTGGGGTGTACAGGGGACCAGTTGCAGTTGACCGAGACCAGAATGAGCAACCAGCAGGAGACTTTGCAGGAATTGCAGTCTGACAATGACAACTTGGATCTTTCAGAGATCATCATCAATTATACAGCCATGTATAATGCTTATCAGTCATCACTGACGGCAGCAGGAAAACTGAGTGGCATGACACTTTTGAACTATTTATAAAATGTGCCATAACAAAGGCAAAAGGAGAGGAATATGCGAGTAGAAACAAGACTATTTGGGGAAATTGATATAGCAGAGGAAAAGATCATCACCTTGGGCAGAGGCTTGATCGGTTATCCGGATATGAAACGTTTTACCCTGATCTTTGATGAGGAAAAGCAGGGCAAGATCATGTGGCTGCAATCACTGGATGAGCCACAGTTTGCTATGCCGGTCGTAGATCCGGCGGGCATCTGCGCGGACTACAATCCGACCGTCAATGATGAACTTTTAACACCACTGGGTCAGTTTAGTGAGGAATCTTTGTTTGTGCTGGTGACGATCCGTGTGCCATCGGACATTACCCGGATGACGATCAATCTTAAAGGACCGATCATCATCAATACCGATAATCTCCGTGGCGAGCAGATCATCGTGGAAGATGAAGTGCAGACACGTTTCCCGATCTATGACATTTTAAAGAGCAGAAAAGAGAAGGCAGGTGAGTAAGAGATGCTGGCATTAACGAGAAAAAAAGGCGAATCCATCGTCATCAACAATAATATTGAGATCAGCGTATTGGAGATCCGCGGAGACCAGATCAAGATCGGTATCTCTGCACCAAAGGATGTGCCGATCTATCGCAAGGAAGTATATTTGCAGATCCAGGAAGAGACCAAGGAAGCCATGAATGTGGAAGGTCTGGAAGCACTGGAAAACCTGTTTTAAAAAGAATGGATAGGAAGAGATTTGTGGGAGAAGATCCGCAAATCTCTTTTTGCATATGGGGTTAAGAATTCCAGCGCACAGTCGATATAAGATGTAGAAGAATTGATGTCGTTTATATTTTGCACACGGAGGTGTAAGGATGAAAGTAGAATCAATGCAACAGGTAAACAGCAGTTACCAGAGCCAGGGAAGTGCTAATGTGGCTGCGCAGGCTGTACCGGCAAAGAGTGGTACAGCGTCTACCAATGACATGAGCATGCAGCAAAAGGCAAAGGATGCTGTTACGATCACGGAAGATGGTGTCAAGACAGGAAATGTTCGGGAAGATGGACAGGCGAGCAACGAACAGATCCGTCAGGCTGTAGATACGATCAATAAGAATGCACACAATGAGGAGGCTGTCTTTGGCATCCATGAGGCAACCAACCGTGTGACGATCAAGATTGTGGACAAGGAGACAAAGGAAGTCATCAAGGAGTTTCCACCGGAAAAGACATTGGATATGATCGCGAAGGTCTGGGAAATGGCGGGGATCATGGTAGACGAGAGAAGATAGGAGGCAGCATATGACAATTCGTATGTCAGGTATGGTATCAGGTATGGATACAGAATCATTAGTGTCCGCTATGGTATCTACTTATGTATCAAAGAAAGAAAAATATCAGAAAGCCCAGACCAAGTTGTCCTACAAGCAGGATGCATGGAAGGCTTTGAATACCAAAGTATATAGTTTATATTCATCTATCAGTAGTCTGCGTTTTTCATCTGCTTACAGCATGAAAAAGACGACGGTTTCAGATGCAACAAAGGCAACGATCACTGCGGGCAGCAATGCCATCAATGGTACACAGAGTCTGCAGATCAAGCAGTTGGCAAGATCCGGTTATATCACAGGGGCCAAACTTGCCAAAGGCACGAATGAGGATACGACACTGGCTTCTTTGGGCTATACCGGTGCAGATACGACAATCTCTGTCAAGACAGCATCCGGCACCAAGGATATCACGATTGGTAAGGACAGCAAGATCTCTGATGTTGTCAAAGCCATGAATGATGCAGGTGTTAAGGCTAGTTTTGATGCGACCAACTCCAGAATGTTTGTCAGTTCCACAGAGACCGGTACAGCCAATGATTTTGCTCTGACGGCCGCAGATGGCAATGGACTCAAGGTCTTGTCATCCCTGGGAATCCTGGTGAAGTCCGATGCGGCAGATGCTGCCTATAAGGCAAATGCTGCTTATGCACTTGGTACCATGGGCACCGATGCAGACGGCAATGTGGTTTCCTATTTTGAATTGGATGATGATGGCAATATCAAGTATGATTCTGACGGAAAGGCGATCGTGCGCGCAGGCGTTACTTACAGTGCTTCCGAGACTCAGAAGGCAATCCAGGAGATCATGGAAAAACTTGCCAATGCCTATGACAGCAACAGCAAGTTAGATGCAGAAAAGAAAGAACTGACTTCAAAGATTGATTATACCGAAGCAAAAAATGCGGTAAATGATGTTCTTGCAAAAGATAAAGGCGACCGCCTGATCCAATTATTAAAGACGGAAAATCAGGATAAGGTCTATGTCGGACCGGATGGGCAGACCTACACTGGACGGAGTGAGGTCAAGGACAACGATGGTAATGTAACCGGCTATCACTATTACAATACTAAGACTATCAAGGTCAACGGAACCTATCTGGATGTAGAAGATGAGGACAAGCCGTCTTTGGATGTATCTGCGGATGAGAAGATTGAACTGGCATCCAAAGAGATCAATACCCTTGCAGAGAAGTTGGGTTTGATCACGAAAAAAACTGAGACCGCGGAAGATGGCACAGAGACCGAAAAGACAGATTCTACAGCTTTAAATACCTTGAAATCACAGTTGAAGACGGTAATGGCTGTGGATGATAATGCCATCTATACCGACGAGGATAAGGCGGCATATTATCTGAGCGATGATCAGATGACAGAGGCAAAGGCAAGACTGGAAGAGATCGCGCTGGCAACCAAGACCAACGATGCTACCATTGCGGCTAACAGTTACTGGGATGTCAAGGATTATTCTGCGTACTATGAGAATGGAGTTTTAAGCAGTGATAAACTGGCAGATCTGGCAGCATCCATTACGGATAAGATCACAACGGCAAAAGAGATCGTGACCGGAGAGACAGCGTTTGCTTACAACGAAGGTGCGACCCGTGTAGATGCACAGGATGCGACCATCATCTTAAATGATGCGGAGTTTACGTCATCAACCAATACCTTTAATATCAATGGGCTGACGATCAAAGCACTTGCAACGACTGCTGCGGGTGAGACACTCAGCATCAATACCGATACGGATACCCAGGGGCTTTATGACAAGATCAAGGATTTTCTGACTCAGTATAATGAGATCATCAATGAGATTACCAGTCTTTACAATGCAGATTCCGCTAAGGGTTACGATCCATTGACAGATGATGAAAAGTCTTCTATGAGCGATTCCGAGATTGAAAAGTGGGAGACCAAGATCAAGGATGCCATCCTGCGAAAGGATTCCACGCTGGGAACCATTCAGAATGCTATGACGAGTGCCATGATGCAGTCTTATACAGTCAATGGTAAGTCCTATTCTCTGGCAAGTTTTGGTATCTCTACCTTGGGATATCTGAATGCTTCCAAGAATGAGAACTATGCATATCATATCGATGGGGATTCTGAGGATACTGCTACCTCCGGCAAGACCGACAAACTCATGACGGCACTGGAAAACGATCCGGATTCTGTTATTGACTTTATGAAGCAGTTGACTTCCGGTCTGTATACAGCACTGGATAAGCAGATGAAGGGTACCAATTTAAGAAGTACCTATACCATCTACAATGACAAGCAGATGGCTTCTGAGTATAGCAACTACACCACCTTGATCAAGCAGTGGGAAGAAAAGATCCAGGATTATGAAGATCGTTACTATAACCAGTTTTCAAAGATGGAGTCCTCTCTTGCAAAACTGCAGAGTTCGACATCATCCTTGTCATCCTTGTTTGGAAATTCATAATTGAGTAGGAAGGGGAAAAACAATGGTACCTAATAATGGGTATAATGCGTATGCAAAGAATAAGATCATGACGGCTTCACCGGCAGAACTGACACTTATGCTCTATGAGGGGGCAATCAAGTTTTGCAATATTGCGGTCGTTGCGATCGAAAATAAAGATTATGCCAAGGCGAATACCAATATCCAGAAGGCAGAACGGATTATCGGTGAGTTTAAGGCAACCTTGAATCATAAATATGCAACGGCAAAAGATTTCGATGCTGTCTATGATTATCTTCTGGATCGCCTGATTCAGGCGAATATGAAAAAAAATCCGGAGATTTTAGAAGAGGTCTTAAAACATCTGCGCACGATGCGTGATACATGGAAAGAAGTCATGAAGATCACAAAGAACGGCACAGTGGTAGCATAAGAGGAGCAAAGATGGACGAGAAGAATTATATTCAGATTTTAGAAGATAGTCTGGAATCCAAGATCGATCTCTTACGCCGCCTGCAGGTGCTGTGTCAGGAACAGGCAGAGATCTTGAAAGATCCCAATGCGATGCCGGAAGCCTTTGAAGAAAATATAGAGGAAAAGGGCAAGTTGATCGATCGGCTTTCGGCTCTGGATCAGGGCTTTGATGCTTTCTTTGCAAAGGTCAAGGATCAGTTGGAAAACAATCGGGATCAGTACCGTGATTCCATCGCTCACATGCAGGAGATGATCCGGGAGATCACACAGCGCAGTTCCAACTTACAGGTCTTGGAGAAGCAGAACTCTGAATTGGCAAAGGCAAAGTTCAGCCAGATCCGCACCCAGACCAAGGAGATCCGTCAGAGCCGTAAGGTTGTCAATTCTTATTATCAGAATATGATGAAGATGAATACGGTTGATCCGCAGTTTATGGATCGGAAAAAATAAAAAATTTCCATTTAGGTATTAAGTATTGGAAAATGTCTCCGATATAGAAAGTACAAGGGCAAGAAACACTTGCTCGTGAGGAAGCCGGAGCGTGTACGGCGAGGGCTGACTCACTGATAATCAATCACATCTGTCATGGAGGACAGATTATATTCAAGGAGGAATGAATTATGGTAGTACAACACAATATGCAGGCAGCAAACGCTAGCCGAGTTCTTAACGTAACAGCTGGACAGCAGGCAAAGAGCACAGAGAAGTTATCTTCTGGTTACAGAATTAACCGTGCAGCAGATGATGCAGCAGGTCTTTCAATTTCTGAGAAGATGCGTAAGCAGATCAGAGGTCTTGATCGGGCTTCTACAAATGCACAGGATGGTGTATCAGCAGTGCAGACAGCAGAAGGTGCTTTGAACGAAGTACACTCAATGCTCCAGAGAATGAATGAGTTGGCAGTTCAGGCAGCCAACGGTACAAATGCATCAAAGGATGTTCAGTCTATCAAGGACGAGATCAAGCAGTTAAATACGGAGATTACTCGTATTGCAGATACCACCGATTTCAATGGCAAGAAGATGTTAAAAGCTGGTCAGGATGAAGTAAAGATTTTTGTAGGCTATACATCAGATGCTCAGAATAATATTTCCATTGCGAATAAAGATTTAAATGCTGTAGCAAATGCTATTTCAGCAGATGCATTTATGACGGCACAATCTAATAAGGCAACGTCAGCACAGGCACAGAGTTTCCTTTCTACAATCTCATCACAGATTGAGACAGTTTCTAGTATGAGATCTGATTTCGGTGCTATCCAGAACAGACTTGAGCATACAATCGACAACTTGGATAACGTTGTAGAGAATGTAACATCTGCTGAGTCACGTATCCGTGATACAGATATGGCTGATGAGATGGTTAAGTACTCTAAGAATAACATTCTTACACAGGCTGGCCAGTCAATGCTTGCTCAGGCAAATCAGTCAACACAGGGTGTATTATCACTTCTTCAGTAATCTAGGTTACTAGGAGTAAATTGTAAAGTATTCGTACACAATACTTCCGGGAGTCATGGGAGACCATGGCTCCTTTTTTAGATGAATAGGAGAATAGATATATGCATAATCCAATACTTACAATATCTATATTAATATCAGGTGAGTACAATGACGTAAAGAGATGTCTGGATTCCATTCAGCCGCTGATGAGACTGGTTCCATCAGAACTGATTCTGACGGATACAGGTTGCAAGCCCGAGGTGCGCAGGCTGATAGAGCAGTACACGGACCAGATTATGGAGTTTACCTGGATCAATGATTTTTCTGCAGCCAGAAATGTGGGGTTAAAGGTGGCTCGCGGAGAATGGTTTATGTATCTTGATGATGATGAATGGTTAGAGAAGGCAGAGAAACTAGCCGAATTTTTTATGTCAGAGGAGCAGAGGGATTATGACGTGGTATTGTACTACCAGCGCAATTATTCTGATATGGATATGTCCGGCTATATGGATTATGCTGTTGACAGGATTATACGGATTAGTCCCGAATTACATTTTGAAAATCGTGTTCACGAAGCCTATGCCGGAATCAGAGTCAGAAAAAAGAAACAATTGAACGTAATAGCTCATCATCTTGGTTATGTTTATAAAAATGAAGCAGAACAACAGGCTAAATTTATGCGCAATGGCAAGCTCCTGGAACTTGAATGTAAGGAAAAACCACAGGATATGCGGCTTTGGCACCAATACGCTGCAAATTACTGGATGGTGAAGGACTGGAAAAAATCAGCAGATATCTGTTATCAAGCGATTAAGAAACCGAGCGATTCCAAATATTGGGATATGCTTCACACGGATTTGTTGTACTGTCTTGCAATGGAACAATCCTGGGAGAAGTTGATTGCTACGGGTCAGGAATTTGTTTGCAACAATCTTTATCCTTATCAAAAGTTTGGCGTACGCCAGTTTCTCGTAAAAGCATATTTTATGATTGGACAGTATGATAAAGTTTGTGAACAGGTTACAAAGGTAATTAATGCCTATAGATATTATAAAAGAGATCCTCTGCAGTTTGCAGATGGACAACTTGGGGGATACATCTTTTTTAATCGGGATAATATCTCAGAGATGTTATTATATATTGTGGTGGCAGTAATTCATGAGGAAAGAACAGATTTATTGCAACTTATAGCAAACAAAGAGATATGTAATGAAATGGCATATTTAGAGAGAGAAAGAAGAGAAGAACTGGCAGGGTATACACTCCAATGTGAACTGGTGACGAAGCATAAAGAATATATAGAGAACCATACATATATCAGGGAACTTTTGAGAAAAACAGGAGTTTATGATTATATTGCTCAATTGTATGAAATAAACGTGGAAGAGGAGAAAACGGCAGGAGACGTTTTGTTAGATAGGCTGGAATTTGAGCCCTCATTTTTTGAGCCTGAGACAAGAAATAGCTTTTATATTGAGCCGATGATGAAAAATGCCTGGGCAGCACAGCTGGAACTGTTAGACTTGATTGGAGAAATATGTCGTACATATGACATAAAGTATTTTGTGGATTGGGGAACTTTACTTGGGGCCGTAAGGCATCATGGTTATATACCATGGGATGATGCTGCTGATATTGGAATGCTTAGGGGGGACTATATACGGTTTCGTGAAGTGATAGAACAATATGAGGGATTGACGCTCCACGATAAAATTAACACAGAAGGTTGGGGAATGCATGCTGCAAGGGTCTCCACAAAAGGCAGAATAAGTCTAAGCAGAGGTAACTTAAAGGCGCATAGAGGCTTTCCTTTTCCGATAGGAGTTGACGTGTTTATAATCGATTATGCCCTGATGATGAAGAACTACGGAAAGAGCAGAAGAATATATTGATGGAAATTGCCGCAGTATATAATGATAGAAAGTGGCTTAGGGAGAATGAATTTTCATCAGATGAATATGAAAAACATTATGCGCGTTATGTTCGTGGAGTCAGAATGATTGAGGAACACTGTAGTATGAAGTTTTCCCAGACA
Organism: Roseburia sp. AM51-8; assembly: GCF_003478275.1. NCBI lineage: Bacteria > Bacillati > Bacillota > Clostridia > Lachnospirales > Lachnospiraceae > Roseburia > Roseburia sp. AM51-8. The sequence continues at coordinate 362,146 of NZ_QUEY01000002.1, forward strand.
TATCCAACTGAACTGGAGTTGCTAATCCTTATAGAGGAAGTTTCAGGAATGTATGGACCGGAAGATGGTAGGATGTTAACACAGGCAACCTGTTTAGTGGCATATGACAATTATTTTATTTCGGAGACGGCGTATAAAGAGATGATTATGATGCCTTTTGAAAATATTATGGTTCCGGTGCCTGTAGGTTATGACGAGATTCTTCGCGCCAAATATGGAGAAAACTATATGGTGCCGGCTAACATAGGAGGAGGACATAATTATCCATTTTATAATTCGTATATTAGAGAATTGTATGGTAAGGGAGAGACGGAAGATATTACGGAACAGAGGATTTACATAGAGAAAGCAACCAGTCATTATTATGTCGATTTTATAAACAAAACATCAGAAAGCGCGGTGCCAACAAGTCTTGATAAAATACCGGCAGCTATGCTGGAGGTTTTGGCAGAAATTCAAAGAATATGCACTAAGTACGATATAAAATACTACGCATACGGGGATACATTGCGTGGGGCAGTAGAGTATCATGGATTTATGCCGGGTATAGAAGATATAGACTTGGCCATGCAGAGATCTGATTATGAGAGATTTCTTGACTTGCTGAAGACGGATTTGGGAGTTTGGTTTGACTATAGCAATGTGTATGTGAATGAAAGACATGAGGATATGCGATGTTATGTTATGTCCGATTCGTATCTGGTAAATGAGCAGGAATATGAGGGGAGATTTCACGGCTGTCTACATATGGTAGCAGTATGTGTAACAGCAATTGATGATGTGCCAATGGAACCTCAAAAACGTAATATGAGCACTATGTATATAAAAGAATTACTAAAGACAGCTAACACCATGCCGTCACTACCGCCATATTCTGAAGATGTTTTGCATGTGGTACAAGAGTGGCGGCAAATTTCAGATGTGGATATAAATGAAGAGGCTGATTTACGAAGAGAATTTATCAGATGTGCAGATATGGTAGCTATGGCGTATAAGGAGCCAGAGACAACGATGGTAAGGGTGTCTGCAGAACTGCAGAATAATATGGATAGAATCTATGCAAAATCTTGGTTTGAAGAAACAGTTGAAAAACCATTTGAGGAAATAACAATATCGATACCAATAGGATACAAATATATTTTGGGGGAAGAATGATGCAGGATATTGAAAGACAGATACAGGTAATTAATAAAATAATCCATGCTACAGACGAAGAAATCCATAATCTGAAATTTCTGTTGGATAGAATTAATGAATTTGGAATCACACCGTTGGCATGGCTGCAGGAACTGGATGACAAACCAATTTATACAGAAAATGGAATGATACAAGTGCCCGGGGAACTTGCAAGTTTTTGCCTTTTTTTGTCAGAACAAGAAATACATACCGCGTTAGAGGTGGGAGTATATAGGGGAAGAAGTTCGTATTTTATTTGTGCGGTACTGTATCGTATGTGCCCGAATCTAGTTTATCATATGGTGGATATTGCAGATTACTTGGATGGATTTGAAGAATTTCAACAAGTGCTTCCCTGCTTGAAAAAACATATTCCAAATACTACTGCAGATTTTATTGCCCAGCAGTATGATTTTGTTTTTATCGATGCGGATCATAGTTATGAAGGCTCTATGGCAGACTATCTGAATGTGGGACAATATGCGAAGAAGATGGTTTGCTTTCATGATATATACGCTCACGAATATGATTCGCAAAAAGGGGGGACAGTGCGTACCTGGGAAGAAGTGTGCACAATGACACCGGGCTTGCCAAAGATGGTTTTTTCACAGTTCCCAAATCGATGGATGGGGATTGGTGTTGTCATCAATCTTTCAAATGGCGATGCACCTATTACGGCGCCGGAAACCTATCATACGGTGGTCGCGAATAGGGATGATTTTATGCGGAATATTGAAAAGAAAACTGGTTTATATGTCTATGGCGCCAGAAATGATAGTCGTAGAATGTATCGGGCATTAAAGCAGATGCATTGTCCGGTCATAGGACTTCTGATTAGTGAAGAATCCGAGAATCCGGAAAAGGTCGAAGATATTCCGGTATTTAATATCAATGAGATTGTGGTGGGTGATACGGAGGAAATTGTTATTTGTTATCGTCCATCAATCCGTCAGGATGCATTGGATAAACTGGAAAAATATAAAGAACAGTTGATAGTATGCGATGATTTGATCGCTTCATTTATCAAGGGGTAGGAGAAAAGAATGCTACAGTTTACGGAGGACTATTTTCAAGAGGAAGAACGCGAGGGATTTGTGGTTTCATCTATGATGAAACGAGTGTGGGCAGCTCAGCTTGTGGTTTTAGAAGAGATTGGGAGAGTATGTCAGAAACTGAAAATTCCATTTTGGGCAGATTGGGGTACGATGCTCGGCGCTGTGCGTCATCATGGGTTTATTCCATGGGATGATGATATGGATATTTGTATGATGCGAAAGGATTATATGCGCTTTTTGCAGGAAGCCCCCGGTTTGTTGGATCATTGGTATGAGTTGAAGAGCGTCTATAATGATCCCACATATGATATTGTGAAAGCACGTATCATCAATGGTCGGCATATGAATTTCGAATCCGCATTTTGCAAAAATTCTATGGTTGTCCTTATGTTGTTGGAATTGACATTTTTCCTATCGATAATATTCCGATGGATGAAAAGAAATTAAAAAATCAGGTGGACCTGTTAAAATTACTTTTGAAGATAGAGGCGAGTATTCCGGAAGAAGCACCTTATAGTCAGGATGATATTTCGCTGATTCAAAATATGGAAAAGACATTGGGAATAGAGGTAGACTATCAAAATAGATTGCGTCATGAAGTTAAGAGAGCATTTGATTTGGTATCCGCCCAATATATTGATGAAGATACACCGGAAGTAAGTTGTATGATGGCATTGGCCGCGGATTGGGACTGGTATCACTGCAAACGGGATTGGTATAATAGGGATATAGAGATGCCTTTTGAAAATACAACAATACCGGTTCCAAGTGGTTATGATGGTATTTTAAAATGCAATTACGGCTCTGATTATATGATTCCTAAAAATGTCGGAAGTTCACATGATTATCCGTTCTATAAGGAACAGATGCAGGGGCTAAAAGAAGTTATGGAAAGAGAATTCCATCAGCAACTTTCAGATGAAATGATGGAACAGATAATCGATATGAAGGTGGCAGAAAACTATAGATAGATTATAGATAAATCAAGGATGATTTATTAGAATCATGGAGGAACAGATGAAGAAGGTAATTACTTATGGGACTTTTGATTTATTCCATGAAGGACACTACAGATTGCTAGAACGGGCAAAGGCATTAGGAGACTATCTGATAGTAGGTGTTACCACAGAGCACTTTGACGAGGCCAGAGGCAAAGTGAATGTGGTGGATTCGATTATGGAACGAATTGAAAATGTGCGAAAGACTGGTTTTGCGGATGAAATTATAATTGAGGATCACGAGGGACAAAAGATCGAAGATATCCAAAAGTATGGGGTGGATATTTTTACGGTGGGATCTGATTGGATTGGAAATTTTGATTATCTGAAGCAGTTTTGTCAGGTCGTCTACCTGGAACGCACACCGGATATCTCCTCCAGCATGCTTCGGAAAAATAAATTTCAGATTATTAATGTGGGTATTGTGGGAACAGGGCGTATTGTTCCGCGATTTATTGCAGAGGCAAAGTATGTTAGTGGTATCAATATCCGATGTACCTATAACCCGGAGATTATCGACACCTATGCCTGGGACAACCGACACGACATTCCAAACTACCACGATACATACGAGGATTTTTTGGATCAGGTGGATGCTGTCTATATTGCATCTCCCAATGAAACCCACTACGAATATGCAAAACAGGCTTTGGAAAGTGGAAAACATGTCTTATGTGAAAAACCGGTTGCCTTTACCAAAAGAGAGGCAGAGGAGTTGTATGGCTATGCCAAAGAACATCAAATAGTGTTGATGGAGGCGGTTAAGACAGCCTATTGTCCGGGATTTGGTCAGCTTTTGAACGTTGCAAAAAGTGGCAGGATTGGAGAAATCCGTGATGTGGAGGCATGTTTTACCAGACTTGCAACTATGGACTCTAGAGAGCGGTCAGATGCATCCTATGGTGGCAGTTTCTTGGAATTTAGTAGTTACACTTTATTACCGGCAATCAAACTATTAGGGACAGAGTATAAAGATGTGCATTTTGACATTCTTTTTGATGATAAAGGTGTGGATGTATATACCAAGGTGAGTCTGACATATGACGATGCTATGGCATTGGCAAAAAATGGTGTGGCGGTGAAGTCAGAAGGACAACTGGTAATTGCCGGTACCAATGGCTATATTCTGGCACCATCTCCTTGGTGGCTTACCAGGAGATTTGAAGTGCATTACGAAGACCCGGGAAGGTAGAAGTCTTTGAGCCGACATTCCAAGGGGAAGGCTTTCGTTATGAAATCAGTGATTTTGTGTCCAAGATAAACGGAGTGGATCGAAATGGTTATAAATTAAAGGCAGAAGAAGCCATTGCTATGGCAGGAATCACAGAGGCATTTATGAGAGAGAAGGACAGGTTATTGCATGGAAAAAGCAGGTATTAGCATTGGCATCGTCGGGACCGGAAGAATTGCAGAGCGATTCTGGGATGAAAGCCTGTATGTGGAAGGCATACAGGTGGCAGCCATCTATAACAGGCATATGGAGAGTGTACGATGGTTTGCAGCGAAAAAGAAGATATCCGGTGAAGAAGATATTTTACTTACAGATGATGTGGAAGCTTTTTATCATAAAGTGGATGCGGTTTATGTGGCATCGCCTCACGAATATCATGTGTCTTATACTATACAGGCCTTACAGCATAATAAGCATGTAATTTGTGAAAAACCTATGGCGGTCACCAAGCAGGAGGCAGAGGACATATTTGCACTGGCAAATGAAAAGCATCTGGTTTGTATGGAGGCCATTAAGACAGCTTATTGTCCGGGATTTCAGAAATTGCTATATCTGGTTATGGATGGAGCGATTGGAACTGTCCGGGATATTGATGCTACTTTTACCAAAATCGGTTCTGCAGCGGGACGGGAGATGTGGAGTGCATACGGAGGAAGCTTTGTGGAACTGGGGAGTTATGTGTTACTCCCTATTATGAAAATTTATGGGACGCAGGGAGAAAAACCAGAGATACATACATTTTCGTTGGAAGGGGCACCACAGCATGATTCCTACACTAAGATGATGTTTACTTATCATAATCACGTGGCAACTGTAAAGACGGGATTAGGGGTAAAGTCAGAAGGGGAACTGATTATTTCCGGAGACAGGGGATATCTTCGGGTACCATCTCCTTGGTGGTTGACAAAACACATTGAAGTACATCACGAAGATCCCAATCAGGTGGAGATATATGAAAAGCCCTTTGATGGAGCGGGATTGCGATATGAGATTGCAGAATTTGTGAAGAAGATTCAAGGTGAGGAAAGTTCAGCGGTAAGTGCAGAAGAAAGTATCTGGCTGGCGGAAATAATAGAGCATTTTCGTCTGGAACAGGATGAAAAAGGGAAGAATAGCGCTAACGAATCCGAATACAACAAGGCGGATGTGAAAATCTGGGCACACCGGGGATGTAGTATGGCATATCCGGAAAACACATTGCTTGCTTTTAAGAAAGCGGCAGAACTACCAGGGATTACGGGAATCGAATTGGATGTGCAGTTGAGCCGTGATGGGGAGATTGTGGTGATTCATGACGAACGGGTTGACCGGACAACAGATGGATGCGGGCGTGTATGTGATTTCAGTTTGGAAGAATTACGAGAATTATCTATTACAGGCTCCGGTCAAGATGAAAAACTGCAGATTCCTATGTTAAAAGAAGTATTTGAACTGCTGAGACCATATTGCATAAGAGATGGACTTCAAATCAATATTGAATTAAAAATAGCATTATTCCATATGAGGGTATGGAACAGAAAGTAATGGACTTGGCAAGAGACTATGGACTTAGCAGTTATATTGTCTATTCTTCCTTTAATCATAAGTCACTGGAGGTGGTGCGAAGTATAGAATCCGAAGCTGAGATTGCGCCTTTGGCGGGAGATTATCACAGTTGTCTTGATGGGTTTCATCAGTTGCAGGCAGATGCTATTCATCCGGGAAATTTGGGCATGCCGGTGAATGCAGATGATGTTAAAAAGTTGATGGGGTTATCTATCCCGGTGAGAATGTATAATGGCACAGAACCATTGTATGGACAGAGCAAGCGGTTACCAGATATGGATTTGCGAGAGTACTGTCTGTTGGGAACTACAGATATATTTACCAATGTGCCGGAGCGCTATCTTGGACAAACTAGTAAAAAGTAGTAAATCTGTTGGGGGAAAAAGATGTTATCAGGTGTACAATATATGCCATCATTAAAGATGGAGGCAATTGCAGAGGGTGGATTCTCATATGCGGAAATTCCCTATGAGTTGATTGAAAGAAACGGTTTACCCACCTACGAGAAGAAGGAGGGAGAGAGCCGTCTGTTGCGAGTCTCAGGTTTGACATATCCCTTACAGGATGTGGTGTCAGATAAGTTGTATGCGTTGTTGGAGGCGTGTAAAAAATACCAGGGAAATTATCTGGTACTGGAGACTATGAATTGCAAACCGGGAATATTGGAAGAGATTGTGGAAGAATGTGCTATGATGCTTGTGGATTATGGCATCCCAATTTTTATTGAAAACGGATGTCAAGGAGATGATATATCCGGTTATATTCATAGTGTTTATTCCGATGTGTCCGGTTTGAAGAGAATCGCGGATTATTGTAATAGGCTTTGTGAACGACCTATGGTGGGGATTTGCTATAATATCGGATATGGAAATCTTCTGGCAAAAAATATTCGCAGCCAACTGCATCAATGCCGGGAATATTTGTGTATGATTCATGCCAATGATAATGGTGGTATGAAAAACGATAGACAGATGCCTTATACCTTTACAAAGGGGAGAGGGGAACTGGTGACAGACTGGTATCATATTATCGGTCAGTTAATCCGTATGGACTTTCAAGGCTGGATGATTTTTGACACTATAGGATTGTTTGGAAGATGTCCGGAAAAATTGCAGACGCAATTTATTCGATTGCTTCGTGGGCTTGTTACAGAATGGGAAAGCCAGTACACCTTTGCAGAACGGGTATTAAACCAACCGGATAAAAAACTGATTTTATTTGGTGCAGGCAAGATGCTTGGAGAGTATATGCGGGTCTTCGGAGAACAGTATCCTCCCTACTTTGCGGTGGACAATGGATCGGCCAGATGGAATACGGAAATTCTGGGTGTTCCGGTAAAAAATCCACAGGAAATTTTGGCTGTGCCGGAGGAAGAAAGAAACGTGGTGATCTGTTGTATGTATTATGATGCCATTGGCACACAACTTCGGGAGATGGGGATAACATATAATGAGTTTCAGGACAGATACTTTGTCTAGAAGGAAATGATATGATAAAAGTAGGAGTACAGACAAAAGGGATATTACCGGAAATGGGATTGGAGGAAGGAGTAGCGCTGATTGCCTCCGCCGGTTTTGAGAGAGTGGATTTTAACCTGGATACCTTTCTTAAAAATTCAGATGTGTATGCAGGAAAAATAAATTCTTTTTTTGATGCGGATTTGGATGATTTGCTCAAATATTTTGGTGAGTATAAAGATACGTTTGAAAAGTATGGTATAAAACCATCGCAGATGCACGCACCTTATCCGATCCTGGTTCCTACGAGACCGGATATAACGGAATATATGCAGTCTGTAGTGATTCCAAAAAGTATTGCCATAGCAGGAATGATGGAGATTCCCTGGGTGGTGATGCATCCATTTAAACTACAGTATCTCTATGGGAGTGAGACGGAACGGGCTATGAATCTGGAGTTTTTCCGTTCCCTGATTCCGATGTTAAAAGAACATCATGCAGGTGTGTGTGTGGAGAATTTGTATCAAAGTGTAGGTGGGCGTATTACAGAGGGAACCTGTGCCGATCCGGCGGAGGCAATCTGGTATGTGGATACCTTGAATCAGCTGGCAGGAGAAGAACTGTTCGGATGTTGCCTGGATACCGGACATATGGAACTGGTTCACCGGACACCGGCAGACTATGTGAGGAAAGTCGGAAACAGATTAAAAATTTTGCATATGCATGAAAATGACGCCATTGGGGACTTGCACCAGATGCCATATACCTTTGGTAAAAAGCCGGAGGATGGAGTGGATTGGCAAGATTTTTCCAAGGCATTGGATGAAGTTGGCTTTGATGGAACTTTGAGTTTTGAGACGTTCCCATGTATGAATAGCTTTCCCAGAGGAGTGAGAGGGGAAGTGCTTCGGACGATATGTGAGATTGGGAGAAACATGTAGAAAAATGTAAATAATTAAAAATAGACATGTAAAATAATGCGAATAATCAAAAAAATACCATTGAAATTTACACGAGTATTTACTATATTGTAATCAGGACCCGTAAGGAGGAGAGATTATGTATAGGAAGATTACAGATTTTTTAGAGCAATGGAAAGAAAGTGAACATCGCAAACCTCTTATATTACAGGGGGCGAGACAGGTGGGTAAGACATATTCAATTTTGGAATTTGGTCGAACACACTATGACAATGTAGCATACTTCAACTTTGAAACAAATTCTAAATTGAATGAAACATTTGAGGAAAATATCAGCCCGGGATATTTGATACCGATTTTATCTCATATTGCAGGACAGACAATAGTGAAAGAGAGGACGCTTATAGTTTTTGATGAGGTACAACTATGCGAAAGGGCGTTAACATCCCTCAAATATTTTTGTGAAGAAGCACCGGATTATCACATTATTGTGGCAGGAAGTCTGCTTGGAGTTGCAGTCAACCGGCAGAAATTTTCATTTCCGGTTGGAAAAGTTGATATGAAGACATTATATCCTATGGACATTGAGGAATTTATGCTGGCATTGGGAGAAAACGATTTGGTAAATCAGATAAAGAACAGTTTTCAAACAGATAAACCGCTGCCGACTGCTCTGCATGATTATGCGATGATGCTCTATAGACAATATTTGGTTGTAGGTGGAATGCCAGAGTGTGTGCTGCAATATGCAGAAACAAAAGATTATATATTGGTACGTCACACACAGGATACGATACTAGCAAGCTATCTGAATGACATGAGCAAATATAACAACTTGAACGAAATCAAGAAAACAAGACTTGCTTATGATAACATCACAGTACAGTTATCGAAAAAGAATACACGTTTTCAATATAAGCTGATAAAAAAAGGCGGACGTGCATCTGAATTTGAAAATGCCATAGAATGGCTGAATTTATCAGGTATTGTATCTCAGGTATACAGAGTTGAGCAGATAAAGAAACCACTGGAAAATTATCGTGACATTGACGCGTTCAAAATTTATGTATCAGATATGGGACTTCTATGTGCAAAGAAGGATGTGATTGCAAATGATATTCTATATATGGTGGAGGAACTCAACGATTTTAAGGGTGGTATGGCGGAGAATTATGTCAATGTACAGCTTTCCATAAATGGATATAACACGTATTATTGGCAGTCAGACCGGGGAGCAGAGATAGACTTTGTTATCCAGCGTGAAGGGAAGCTTATACCAATTGAGGTAAAATCAGCTGATAATACAAGAGCGAAGAGTCTAAAAGTATATATGGATGCGTTTAAACCGGAATATGCAATTAAGCTTTCGTCTAAGAATTTTGGGTTTGAGGACAATAAAAAGATTGTCCCATTGTACGCAGCGTTTTGCATCTGAGGAACTGGGAAATTTATGAATCAAATGACAAAGCAAAATTAGAAGGAAAGGTTAATAAAGATAAGGATGTAACCGATATGGACAGTAGGCAAATTGGATTTGTGTAGCACAAATGTTGGGAAGTATGAGGCATTTGAAGGTGTGCGAATGGAGTCGCTTTATAGAATATATCGGAGAATGTGTTATTGCTAGTGTAACAGTTTTGTGTATGAAGCCCTGCATTTGGATGCAGGGCTTTTTGAGTTATAAACGAAAATTTGTATGGAGACGTTTAAAATGAAGAATTATATAGGAAATGAAATTGTATTTGCATTTAACATATGGGATATTAATTCTGCAAAAGCAATCATAGATGCAGCAGCAGTACTTAAGAAGAATGTAATATTACAGACGTCAGTAAGTATATACAAAAAGGTTGATGTTAGTTTCATAAGATACTTTATCACAGAGTATGCGAAAGCAAAAAATATAAATGCGTGGTTACATTTAGATCACTGTAAAGATGAAGGAATAATAAAAGATGCAATTGATAATGGGTATGATTCTATTATGATTGATGCGTCAAGTATGGATTTGCAGAATAATATAAAAATAACAAACCAGATTGCCAAAATAGCACATAATAAAAACGTGGTGGTTGAGGCAGAATTAGGACAAATAAAAGGAACAGAAGATGACATCGAGTGTAGTGGAGAAACGAAGGTGAGATTAGAAGAAATAGACACGTTTTTGTCAGAAACTGATGCGGATATGGTAGCAGTAGCGTTTGGAAATGCGCATGGAATATATAAAGGTAATCCCAAATTAGATTACAACATAGTAAAATATGTTACTGATAGAACAGACAGACCATTTGTGGTACATGGTGGAAGCGGGATGTCAGACGAAATTATAAAAAGACTTGTTCAAATAAAAGGTGTGAAGAAAATAAATATATCAACAGATGTAAAAGTTGCGTATAGAGAAGGAATATTGAATTCGATAGAAAATGGAAACTTTGATAGAGATGGATTTCAGGCTATTAAGGTAGAAAATGATATACACAATATGATAGAAAAGATGGCTACAGATAAGATGAAACTATTGGATGAGGTGGAATAATGAAAAATGTAAAGGTTATTAATATGGGACTAAAAAGCATACGTTCTATCATATTTGCTGAAAATGGTATGAAAATCGGAAGCGCATCAATCGCAATCAATACAGCCATAAATGATAAATGTGTAGAACAGAATCCTAATGAATGGTGGGAAAAAGCAGCTATCGTTATACATAAATCCATGAAAGATGCTGGAACGCAGAACATAGATTTTATTACAGTTACAACGTCGGCATCATGCCTTGTCTGTGTTGACAGGTATGGCAATTCGTTGGGTAGAGCACTTATGGTATCTGATAAGAGGGCAGAACAAGAAGCATTGGAAATAAAACAAATGCCAGAATTTCAGTCGACATTTGAAAAAACAGGGTTGGATATGTCATCGAGTTTAATGTTGCCAAAGATATTTTGGGTAAAAAAACATACACCTGAAATATTTGAAAAAACAGAATTCTTTATGACACCAAATGATTTTCTGATCTATAAACTAACTGGAAAATGTGTGACAGATTATTTAAACGCAATAAAATATCATTATAGTGCGGAAACGAGGGAATATCCAGAACAACTATTAAAAAGGCTAGGAATCAAGAATGAGACATTGCCGAAAGTGGAAAATATTGGTGTTTACATAGGATGTGTTTTGCCTGATATAGTACATAAATTGGGATTAAATGCTGAGACAAGAGTGGTACTTAGTTCTTATGATGCAATATGCTCATTTATCGGAAGTGGGGTCTGCGAAGAAGGGGAATCAAGCGATGTATCTGGAACAGTGACGGTTTTTAGAACATTAACGAAGAGAGAGCCTCGTAGTTCTTCTAAAGTGTACAATATCCCATACCATAATGAAAAGGCAAATATAGTAGGTGGATCAAATAATCTTGGTGGTGGTTTGATAGAATGGGTAAAACAATGTTATTATTTGAAGGACGAGTATCCATATGAAATAATGGAGAAAGAGGCCGCGGAATCCGATATAGGTGCAAGGGGTTTGATTTTCTTGCCATATCTGTTAGGAGAAAGGACACCTATATGGGATGACGATGCGAGAGGTGTGTTTTTAGGTCTTGAAAGAATGCATACAAGAAAGGATATGACAAGAGCTGTATTTGAAAGCACAGGATTTATAGATTTAAGTATAATAGATGCCATAAAAGAAAATGGAACGGACATTGATAATGTTAGACTTTCGGGGGGGCTTGCAAGGATTAATCTAATCTCGCAAATAAAAGCAGATATATTGGGGAAAAACGTTCTTGTATTATCAGAGTTTGAAACAACAGCATCAGGGGCAGCGATGATTGTTTTAAAAGAGCAAGGAGTATGTTCGAGTATGAAGGCTGCAGCAGATAAATTTGCTACTATTAGGATGATTATAAATCCCAATATGGATAATCATAAAAAATATATGTATATGTATGAGCTATATAAGGAATCATATAAAACTTTAAAACCGCTTTTCAAGAAGAGAAAGGAAATGGTTGATAAGTTAAAAAATGACAAAGAAATTCAGATAGAAAATTTGTAGGTGGGTAACAGTATGAGTTTTAATATTAGTCTTAAGACAAAAATTCATTTTGGAACCAATATCGTTGAAAAAGCATTAAACGATGAGGCACAAAACATCATAGGGAATGTCTTGATTGTGACAACAGGAAGAACGTTAGTTAAGAAAGGATATGTCGATAGTTTGTATAATATTCTTAAAACTAACAATAGAGTTAATCAGGTTTTAGTGTACGATAAGGTAAGTGGTAATCCTAAAATATCGGAAGTAGAGGAAGCAATTTCAATTGGGAGAGAGTCTGATGTTAATATTGTGATAGGATTTGGTGGCGGAAGTTCTATAGATGCTGCTAAAGCAGTTGCAGTTGGAATTGGGGCAAAAAATCCCATAGAGAATTATCTATTTAATGGTATGATTCCAGGAAAGGAAACATTACCGATAATAGCAATCCCGACAACAGCAGGAACAGGGAGTGAATTAAGCAAAGGGGCTATTATAACGAGTGGTGAGAAAAAAATAAAAACGGGAATTCGGGGAGAAAATATTATTCCGAAGATTGCAATTGTTGATGCGGCATATACATTGACTGTACCAGATAAAATTTCAATGGAAACAGGATTTGATGTACTGGCACATGCGATAGAAGCTTATGTTTCACAGAAGGCGAACATGTTTTCGGAAATGCTTTCGGAAAAGGCGATAAGAATAGTTGCGGAATATTTACCAATTATTCATGCAAATCCGAATAATATAAATGCTCGTGAACAGTTGAGTTATGCAAGTATGTTAATGGGATTAAATCTTGCAAATGTTGGAACATGTCTTCCACATAGAATGCAATATCCGATAGGAGGTGTAACAGAAAGCAGTCATGCCGAAGGATTGGTAGCCTTATATCCGTCATGGATATATCATCAATATAGAGTAAACGAAAACAAAATAAACAATATTTTATATTATATGGATTTACCAAAACCAGGGAATGCCAAAGCGGCAAAAAGTGAATTTCAGCAATTTATGAATAATCTGGGGTTAGATTATAATTTAAGACGACTAGGTATCTCAGAAAAGGATGTTGATATGTTATGCGATAAAGTGACAGGAAATATACAAAATGATAAATTGGCGGATAAACCGGATATTATAAAAATTATATATACTGAGTCAATGTAAGTAGAAGGAGAAAATATGCAAGCAATTATAATGGCAGCGGGTAAAGGTAGTAGATTAGGACAACTTACCAAGGATAAACCGAAATCATTTGTAGAGGTAAAAGGGATAAAACTACTAGAATATAACATAGCGTTGTTGCATGAATATGGAATAACCGATATCGTTGTAGTGACAGGGTATATGTCTGAAAAAATTGAAGAACTATGTAAAAACATAACAGGGGTACGGTGTGTGTTTAATCCATTTTATGAGCAGGTAAATGTGTTGGGATCATTTTACATTGGAATGCCGTACATACACGAAGATATCATTTATATGCATGCAGATACGTTGTGCGCACCATCTATATTTGATAGGTTAATTCATAAACTCGCAGATATTGTTCTTCCAATAGACTATAAAGTATGCGATGAAGAAGCAATGAAAGTTAGAACGGATGAAAACAAGGTTGTAGAAATTAGTAAAAATATCTCTTGTAGTGAAGCTGAAGGCGAATTTATTGGGATAGCCAAGATATCAAAAGAAGCGTTAGTTGATATTAAATATGCTACAAAAGTATTGATGCAGAAAAAAGAATTTACCTCGTATTTTGAAGGCGCAATAGAATATTTGATTAATCATAAGGACTATAAACCAAGTATAGTATCGACAGATGGAGAATTTTGGGGAGAGATTGATTTTATGGAAGATTATGAGAATGTATGCAGTAAGATTCCAGAAGAACTTTTTAGAATGGTAAAAATAGAAGAGGGAATGAACAGCATTGAAACTTGTATCAATGGGTAAGTCAAAAGAAGAAAAGTATATAAATAAACGAAAACGTAAAGCATTTAGGGAAAGATTATGTTTTTACATATGCAGAATATTTCCAATAAAAAATAATCTTATTAGTGTCTGCACATTTGAAGGAAAGGGTGGATTTGGATGTAACGCCAAGCCTTTAGTAGAAAAGCTACATGAGATAAATGATGAATGCCAATTTGTATGGTTTGTGAATGATATGAATAAGCAATTTCCAGACTACATAAAAAAAGTACCGAATACTTTGTGGAGCAGAGCGTATTGGCTCAGCAAATCAAAGGTGTGGATTGATAATTACCGAAAACCATTAGGAACATGTAAAAGAAAAAAACAATATTATATAAATATCAATCATTACACAATTGCAATTAAGAGTACTGGTTTGCTAAGAGGAAAAGGATTTTCCAAGATGGCATACCTTGTTAGTAAGAATGATTCAGATATGATAGATGATTTGGTTATTGATTCAAATTGGTGTGAACAGTGTTTTGACAAGGCATTGGTATATGAGGGAACGTATTTAAAGACAGGAGCGCCTAGATGTGATGTACTTTACGGAGATAGAAGTGATTTAAAAACTAAGTTTTATGAAAAACATAGCCTACCTAAATATGCAAAGGTTGTAATGTTTGCACCAACCTTCAGAGAGGAGGCCAAGAATGGTGTTCGTAGCGTATATTCTGAAATATGGTCCATAGACTTTAAGCGATTGATAGATAACCTTGAAAAGAAATTTGGTGGAGAGTGGTATGTATGTATAAGAGTTCATCCGCAGTTAGCACCAACTTTCAGAGAGTATAAAAATCCAGAGGTACAGAATAGACTTATTGATGAAAGTCAGGCAGATGATATGTATGAGATACTGGCAGCTATGGACGCATATATTACTGATTACTCAAGTGCATGCTTCGAGGCGGGATTTGCACATATACCGGTATTTATATATGCTGATGATATACAAAAATATGCCCAGGACAGAGGGGCATTGATGTGGAATATCGCGTCAGAACCGAGACATAATGTGGGAAATAATAAGAAATTTACACCGAAGATGGATGTAAAAATTCCATTTCCGATTGCAAGTGATAATGAGCAGTTGGAAGAGGATATTATGGAATTTCGGCAGGACGAGTATGATGATAGGCTGGACATATTCCATGAGAAAATGGGACTTGTGTTTAATGGGAATGCGAGTGAGAAGTTGGCTGAGATAATATTAAAAATACTTTGTGATACTTGATATAGATTCATAATACATAATCCCCAATTTAAAAAAACTTGTTGAATACGCATTAAAGGAAAGAGGAAAAATGATATATGAGTTGTCATCATTAAAGGAATTTTGTCAAATAATAGATGATAAAGAGAATGTTTTTCTTGCGGCTGCAGGATATTATGGAACTATGGTAGGAGAGTACCTGAATCACTCTAATATTCAATGGAGAGGATATATTGATAATAGTGAGGAAAAACAAGGGAAATGTTTGGAAGGCAAAGAAGTATATGAGTATGAGATATTGAAAAAGTATTCTGAGGTAATTGTTGTGATTTGCACAATTATGAGAGCAAAAGAGATAGAAGATCAACTGAAGAACTTTGGAGTAGATGATAAGGATATTATACGGTTTGACAATAGAAAGATATTTCACTTAGCGAATTATAATAATCTAAATCCGCAGACCAAAATTGAAAAGATAAAAAAACTCAAAAATATAGCAAATGGAAGGAAGAGATGTTTTGTTATAGCAACCGGACCTAGTCTTACCATAGAGGACTTGGAGTTGCTAGATGATGAATTTACTATTTCGGTTAATTCTATAGTAGAATGTTTCTCAGAAACTAAATGGAGACCAAATTGTTATGTTGCAGAAGATCCGGTGGTGTATGAGATGTTTATTAAGAACTATGGAGTGGAGAAACTATCTAAGGATTGTGAGTATTTAGTTTTCGCAATTAGTAGCGGAATGCTACCTTTTGGTGATATATATGATAATATGTACTTTTTTAATCTAGTTGATGAATCGTATGCTCGTATTCCTAATTTTTCAGAAGAATTTTCAGAAATTGTATATGAATCTAGTACCGTGATATATCCAGCAATACAGTTGGCTTTTTATATGGGATTTAAAGAGGTATATATGTTAGGTGCTGATTTGGGGTTTTCACTAGTCAAAAATGAGGAGGGAGATGTGGAACAAAAAGCAAATAAGGAAGCTACAGCATCTTTCTTGAAGAAACAAGTATCTAAAGCATCAATTTATGAGGAAAAAAAAATAATTCGTGGATATCGAGCGGCAAAAAAATATGCAGATGAGCACAATCTGATTTTAAAAAATGCCACTAGAGGTGGATATTTGAATGAATTAGAAAGAGTACAATTGGAAGAAGTCTTAAGAAGGAGATAGAGGAATATGCTTAATGGAAAAACAATATTGGTAACAGGGGGAACAGGTTCTTTTGGAAATCAGTTTGTTGAATATGTACTAAAACATTATCAACCTAAAAAGATCATAATTTATTCACGCGATGAATATAAGCAATTTATTATGCAAAATAAATTTAAGCAATATGAGGATATTATGCGGTATTTCATTGGTGATGTAAGAGATCTAAATAGAATGAGGAGAGCATTTGAAGGAGTGGATTATGTGATTCACGCGGCAGCTCTCAAGCAGGTGCCAGCCTGTGAGTATAATCCAATGGAGGCCATAAAGACAAATATAAATGGTGCTACTAACGTAATAGATGCAGCTTTAGACTGTGGGGTGAAGAAAGTAGTTGCGTTGTCTACAGATAAGGCAGTTAATCCAATCAACTTGTATGGTGGAACGAAACTTGTGTCTGATAAACTGTTTATTGCAGGTAATAGTTATTCGGGACAAAGAAAGACAACTTTTTCGATTGTTCGATACGGGAATGTTGCAGGAAGCAGAGGGTCAGTTATTCCTTTTTTCAGAAATGTTGTGGCAAATGGAGGCACGGAACTTCCAATTACAGATTATAAAATGACGAGATTTTGGATAAGCTTAGAAGAGGGCGTACAACTTGTGATTAAGGCTCTTTGCGAAGCACGAGGGGGGGAGACTTTTATATCAAAAATTCCATCATTTAAAGTTACGGACTTAGCACAAGCTATTTTGCCGGGATGTAGTATGCCAGAAGTGGGGATTCGAGAAGGAGAAAAACTTCATGAAGTTATGGTTACAAAAGAGGATGCGATGCACACATACGAGTATGATAAGAATTATGTGATTTATCCGTATATGAATTGGTGGCACGAAGATATGATTATTCCAGGCGGAAAAAAACTGGAGTATGGATTTGAGTATAACTCTGGCAACAATACAGAATGGTTGAATGTGGAGCAATTAAGAACATTATTAGAGGATGTAAAATAATAGATTAGGAAAGGTGAAAAAGTGAGTGTAATAGCAATAATTCCGGCAAGGGGTGGAAGTAAAAGGATTCCTCAAAAAAATATAAAAGATTTTTGTGGATTACCAATTATTAGTTATTCGATAAAAGCGGCATTGGAAAGCGGAGTTTTTGATGAAGTTATGGTATCAACCGATAGTGAAGATATAGCTAAGATTGCAAAAAAATTTGGGGCGAAAGTGCCTTTTTTCAGAAGCGAAAAAGCATCGAATGATTATGCTACAACAAGTGAAGTGATAATGGAGGTTTTATTAGAATATGAGAAAAGGGGACAGTATTTTGATGAAATCTGTTGTATATATCCAACAGCACCATTTGTTACAGCAAAAAAAATTAATGATGCAATTACAGTAATGCGAAGTGCACAGGCTGATACAGTTTTTCCGATTGTGGCATATTCATATCCACCTCAGAGGGGTGTAATCGTTGATGAAAACGGAATGGTTGTGTTATTACATCCTGAATTTATTGATTCACGTTCACAGGATTTACAGACGATCTATCACGATTGTGGACAGTTTTATTTTTTTAGACGAGACAGTTTTATGAAAAATAAGAGGATAAAAGTTGGAAAAATGGTTCCAATCATAACAAGTGAATTGGAAATGCAAGATATAGACAGCCAAGAGGACTGGAAAATCGCTGAACAAAAGTATTATAACCTACAAATGGGATAAGAAAGGTATGTAACGAGAATGAAAATCCTTGTAATTGGCTCTGGAGGGATGCTGGGGCATATAACGACATTATATTTGGCTGAACGCGGGTATGAAGTTTATGATATCTCAAAAACAAAAAAATGTCGCAAGGAAACAACACTGTTAGACGTATGCAATATAAATGTATTTTTAGAATATTTGCAACAACATCATTTTGATGTTGTTATTAATTGTGCGGCCCTTTTAGTCCATGCCAGTGAGGATAATCCTGAGATGGCAGAGATATTGAATGCAAAGTTTCCACATTGGTTAGAATCATATTATAAGGAGAAATCCACAAGGATTTTTCAGGTGAGTACTGCGGGAGTGTTTCGAGGCGACAATGCTCCATATTCAGAAACGGATATTTGTGATGCCAGTGGATGCTACAACGAAACAAAGATGCGTGGAGAATTAAATAATGAAAAGGATTTGACGATAAGATCTGATTTTTGGGGACCCAATATAAATGGGGCAACGCATGGATTATTTCATTGGGTAATGGCTGCGCAAGGAGAAGTTGCAGGATATTCAAATGTAGTAATAAATGGGGTTTCATCTTTAGAGTTTGCCCATTTTGTAGAATTGGCTATCCAAATTCCGTTAAGAGGGATATATCATTTGCATAGTGAGGAATGCATCTCAAAGGCAAATTTTATTAGGGGGATTTGCGAGGTGTTTGAGAAAACAGATATTTCAATAAGGGATGTTACAGAACCTCGAAAAAATACTTGCCTAGAAATAGGAAATAAATATATTCAATATCATACAAAGGATTATGCACAACAGATGAAAGACGTGAGAGAATGGATAAATAATCATAGAGATTTGTATTTGGGCTATTTTTAGAAACGAGGTAATTTATGAACTTTTATATTGGAAATAAAAAAATTGGCAATGGTTGCCGACCATATTTTATCGCTGATATTGCTGCGAATCATGATGGAGATCTGGAAAGAGCATACAAGTTGATTGAACTTGCTAAGGAAGCAGGAGCAGATTGTGCAAAGTTCCAGAATTTTAAGGCAAGAACCATTGTGAGTCGAAATGGATTTGACTCTATGGGTGGACAAGTTTCTCATCAAAAGAATTGGACGAAATCCGTTTATGATGTTTATGATGAGGCAAGTGTGGCAGATGAATGGTCTGCCTTATTAAAGGAAAAGTGTGATGAGGTGGGGATAGAATATATGACCAGTCCGTATGATTTTGCCAGTGTGGATTTGGCAGATAAATATTCTAATGCTTTCAAGATAGGTTCGGGAGATATTACATGGACTGAGATTATAGATTATATAGCACAAAAGGGAAAGCCTGTATTGCTTGCTACGGGTGCGTCATCTATGGAGGATGTGGAGAGAGCAATGAAGGTTTTAGAGCGAAATTGCAGAAAAATTGTATTGATGCAATGTAATACGAATTATACTGCCAGTCGAGAAAATTATAAAAATATAAATCTGAATGTCTTAAACACGTACCAAAGAAAATATCCGGAAGTAGTTTTGGGATTGTCAGATCATACGTTTGGATATGCAACGGTGTTGGGAGCTATTGCTATGGGGGCTAGAGTTATCGAGAAACATTTTACCGATGACAATGATCGTATCGGCCCCGATCATAAATTCTCAATGAATCCTCAGACTTGGAGAGAAATGGTAGAGGAGTCTGGAAAGTTATATGAGGCATTGGGAGATGGGATAAAGAGAGTGGAGGACAATGAAGAAGACACTGTAGTGGTTCAAAGACGTTCATTATATTTTAATAAGAAAATTGAGGCAGGACAGATAATTACAGCGGATGATGTTTTCCCATTAAGACCCGCTAAGAAAGGAATGGTAATGCCTTATGAAAAAGAAAAGATTATTGGGAAAAAGGTGTGTCGAGATATTGAACCGGATACAGAGGTCAGATGGGAGGATATTGAATGCTAATAGGAAATAAAGTAATGCTGAGAGCATTATGCGAAGAAGATTTACCGCAGCTTATGGAATGGCGAAATTTACCGAATTTTAAGCGTAATTTTAGAGAATATAGAGAACTTAACATGTCAATGCAGAAAAACTGGTTTGATAAGGCGGTAGTAGGAGATGCTAGTACAGTTATGTTTGCAATTTGTGATAAAGAAAGCAGAGAACTGTTGGGGTGTTGTGGTTTATGCTATATTAACTGGATTCAGAGAAATGCAGACTTGTCTCTCTATATAGGTTATAACAATTCATATATCGATGATATGGGGATTGCAAAAGAAGCTTGTAGGTTGATGTTTGATTATGGATTCAATGAATTAAATTTGCACAAGTTATGGACAGAATTGTATGAGTACGATGAAAAAAAGATTGATTTTTATACAAGGGAATTTGGATTTCATAGAGATGGAGTATTAAGGGATCATCATTATATGGATGGAAGGTGGTGGGATTCCTATATTTATTCTTTGATAAAGAGTGAGTGGGTTAAGTAGAAGATTTAGAGGTCGAAGATCAGTATGGTAGTCATTGATTCAAATGAGAAACTGAATAAACTATTTGAAAGTATGGAAAATGATATTTGGATATATGGAGATGGAACTGTCGCAAGAGAACTTGCACTTCAAATAAGAGAATATTATGGTACATTAAATAAAATAAAGGCTTTTTTTGTCTCTCAAATAAGTGGGGAATCGCGAATGCTGGGAAAACCAGTATTGCAATATGAAGAGAAGGCTGTCAAAAAAGGACAAATTATTATTGTTGCGCTGGGACGAAAAGCAAGAATGGAGGTTATAAAAACATTAGGAGATTCAAAAGGAAAAGTATATGTGATTGATAGTACGTTATTGCAGAATAATGGGAAGCAAGAAATATATTATGAGGATTGCATAGGGGAAGTGAGGGGATTTTTAGAGAAATCTAACTATAGTGTGAGGGGACTTATGGGTGAGAAATCTGACTATAACAATAAGCGATATGCGTGGACTTGTTGGTGGCAAGGGGAAGAAGAGGCACCGGATTTAGTGAAGGCATGCATAAACAGCCAGAAGAAGAATTTGCCAAATGAAGTGGAACACATAGTTATCACGGAAAAAAATTGTGAAAACTATGTTGAATTTCCAGATTATATTATGGAAAAAGTGAAAGATGGAAGTATTACGTTAACCACATTTTCAGATATGCTCCGTGAAAAATTGTTGTATAAATATGGTGGGATTTGGTTTGATGCAACGGTTCTTATTCATAAGCCATTTCCAGTAGGATTTTTTGAGTTACCATTATATACATGTAGGGGAAAAAAGCACCATTTCTCAAGTTACTCCCAATGGTCTTTGTGGTGTATGGGAGGAGTAAAGGGAAATGAAATATTTAAATTTCTTTTTGATCTATTTTGCGAATACTATAAATTCAACAATAAAATTAAGTACTATTTAACTGTTGATTATTTTATAAAAGCAGCTCTTGTATATGTTGATGGAGCGAATGATTTATACAATGAAATCCCAATCAACAATGAAAATTCAAGCAAATTAGCCGAAGGATTAAAGGAAGAGTATTCAACATCACTATTTGAAGAATTAACACATGATACGTATTTATCAAAATTGACTACCAAACATTTTGATGGTAGAAATGGTGAGAATTTTGTGGGATTTTCAGATACATCGGTTTATGCATATATACTAGAACATTATTGAGAGGTAGACCAAAACAGAATCCATTATACAGGACATACTAAAACTGTAAATGAAATAAATGGAGGGAAAAGATGTGATTCTAAAAAATTATACATGGGATTATTTGAACAATTATAATCATGGTAAAAAATTGTGCTTTTTTGGAACAGGAAGGTTACTCGAGAGATTTCTTAGAAGTCATGAAAATCCCCAAATAGATTTATTTATTGATAACAGTAATGAAAAACAAGGGAAATACTATGTAGTTAATGAAAAGGAAATTCCAATCATATCGGTAGAAGAATTTAGCAAGAAAAATGTCACAATGTACATTATGGTTATAGCAGTACTTAATGTGGCAGAGATTTATTCACAAATAGAAAAATTTGAAACTATGAAAGATATGGAATGTTGTATATTAGTATTTTTAATGGATATGGAAAACAATGAACTTGAAAATAAAAGATTTTATCCTAGCGATTATAGGATTTTGACGAAGCCTGTGATACCGAAAAGAATACACTATTGTTGGTTCGGAAAGAGTGCTATACCCGAAAAAAATAGGATATGGATGGAAAGTTGGAAAAAATATTGTCCAGATTATGAGATTATAGAATGGAATGAGGACAATTATGATATAAATAAAAACAAATTTATGAGGCAAGCTTATGAGGCAAAAAAATGGGGGTTTGTACCGGATTATGCTCGGTTGGATATAATATATTGTAACGGAGGTATTTATTTGGATACGGATGTAGAATTATTGAAGCCGTTAGATGATTTATTGTATCAGGAAGCATTTTGCGGAATAGATGAATCAAAATGTGTTAGCCTAGGGTTGGGGTTTGGCGCAAGAAAAAACAATGGTATGATAGGCGAATTACGAGAATTATATGATAATATAAAGTTTGATGTAAATAAAATGGTCGCAGCACCGGCTATGCAGAAGCAGTACTTTGCAAATAAGGGATATAAAACGAATGGAGATTACCAGATTATTGGCGATATGACTATTTATCCAGAAAAAGTTTTGTCTGGAAAAAGTAATATTACAGGGATAATAAGACCTACTGAGCATACTTATGCTGTACATCATTATGACGCATCGTGGGTGGATGAAAAAAGATTATACAATATTAGTAAACGGCAAGAGTTATATTGGGAGTTAAACAATTAAAACCATTAGATGGATATGTAAAAAATTCTGTGAATTAATCTATGAGGAAAGATACTTTATCTATTTTTGAATATAAGGCAAGAAGTTAATGAGAGGTAAGTTAAAATAGAATGAAGAGCATCGGAGTGGTAGTTCCAATTTACAATACAAAAAACTATTTAGTGCAATGTGTAGAAAGTATTTTAAATCAGAATTATGAAAAATTACAAGTTGTATTAGTTGATGATGGTTCAAATGATGGCAGTGAAAAAATTTGTGACGAATTTGAGAAAAAAGACTCTAGAATTAAAGTGATTCATCAGGTGAATAGAGGAAAATTAGAGTCGAGATATGTTGGCGCATTTAACTTAGAAACAGATTATATTACATTTGTAGATTCAGATGATTGGATTGCTAGTGATACATATAGTATTTTTTCTGAATATATGGAGCAGGAAGTAGATATTATTTCATATAAAATTATTCGTTATAAAAGTGCTGGCTATCAAATAGAATCTGTGGAGAAAATAGAACAAGGTTTTTTTGAAGAAACTGAATATAGGAATACGATTTGTTCCACAATGATTTGGGATGAGAATACAAACTCCTACGGCATAGATCCGTCATTATGTAACAAATTATTTAAGCGGGAAATCATTATGCCACACTTAGAAAGGGCAAGAAAAATTTGTATACTTTATGGCGATGATGCAGCGGTAGTATATCCAACTCTATATTCAGCTAATTCCTATGCCATTATAAATGCATATAAGTATTATCATAGAATTCGTGTGAGTGGTGAGGTTGCATATTATTTTCGGGACGATAATTATTATTATAAATTAGTACAGTTATATGAGTATCTAAAAGAGTGTTTTAATGGTGATGCTAATTATGTACGACAATTGGATATGTTTTTTGCACATAGCGCGCAATTGAGATTGCAAAAATATGAAATTACGTGCAATAGGGGGGGATACCTTGCTCCATATAACAAAATACCAAAAGGAAGCAAAATTGTTTTATACGGTGCAGGGAATGTGGGACAGTCATATTATAAACAAATTACGGAATTGAACTACTGTCAAATAGTAGCATGGATGGATAAGAATAAGACGTGTTGTGGTAGCAAAAAACTATCACGGTATATGGACTTTACTAGTGTCGATTATGACTATGTGGTAATAGCATTAAAATCAGAGAGTGCAGTCAAAAAAATTATACAGGAAATGTGTGATAACTATGGCGTTATTGCTGATAAAATAATATGGGAATTTCATGAACTATAAGGGTTTTGACAGGGTGCTGATTTAGGAGTATGTAGGTATAATTAACAAAAGGCAGAATATGTAATATGAAAAAAATTTGGATTTATGGAGCAGGGAAAAGGGGCTTAGAGGCTTACAAGAAATATGCTACATATAATAATCAACAAAATATGTTTGCGGGATTTGTGGATTCATACAGGTGTGGACAATTATGTGCAGGTATAAAAATCTCCGAATTAACAGAGGTTCCAAGGGAGGATATTATTGTAATATCTGTTGCAAGTTCAGATAAAATTGTACAAATATATGATTTATTAAGAGAACTTGAATACAATAATATATTTTTGTTTGATAACGAAAGGAATATGCAAAAAACAGCTTTTATAGATAATTGTTGTATAGACTGCAGTAATTGGGGAGTCGCTGTATTGTCACAGGCGGAAATGCATGTTTCAGATTATTGCAATCTAAATTGCAGAGGCTGCACGCACTATTCACCTATTTTTTCTAGACAATTGCCGGATACAACTGAACGAATACACGACATAGAATTATTGGCATCAAATTTTACTCATATTGTGGATTTTTATTTACTTGGAGGCGAACCTTTTTTGAATCCTGATATTGAGGAATATATTATCCAAGCATATGAGTTGTTGCCAGATACTCGATTACATATTGTTACGAATGGATTGTTGTTGCCTCAAATATCCTCTAATGTATTTCATACAATCAATCAGTATAATGTGGAAATCAGTATCTCTGAATATAAACCTACACATCAGATTATTGATAAAGTGAAGGACACATTAGAAAAATACAATGTAAGGTATAAAATAAGACCATATGACAGTAAACAGATGTTCAACAAACCATTGGTTGAACAAAGCAACAAAACTTATGACAAACTATGTATTTCTGATGGGTGTGTTAATGTATGGAATGGCAAAATTGCCAGATGTCCTTCGCTTATGTACGTACAAGAACTGAATAAAAGATTTGGACTAGATCTTCCGTCAGATGGAATATATCAATTGGATGGGAAGATATCTGGAAGAGAGTTAAAGAGACTTATGCAAGAAGGTGTCCCCTTGTGTGAACATTGTGTAAAGAATCCAATAGAATGGACATGCTGTGGTACTCAAGCTAAAGTTACAGATTTCGTGGAGGTATAGTTTATGATGCAACCAGATGTTTCCATTATTGTGCCAATACATAATTCTGAAAAATATATTGAAGAATGTATAAATAGTGCTGTTCGTCAATCATATAAGAATATAGAGATTATATGTGTTGGAGGATCAGGTGAAGATAATTCTGAAACTATAGTAAAAAAATATCAGAAAGAAGATGATAGAGTAAGACTTATTCTCGACAAAAACGGAAGTTATGGGCATAAAATAAACGTAGGCATGCAAAATGCGAATGGAAGGTATGTGGGTATTTTGGAAAGTGATGATTCCTTGCCCTATAATGCGATACAGATATTATTGGAACCAACAATATATGAAGATTATGACTATGTGGATGGAGATTATTTTAAAATATTTGACATTAGGGGACAACGCTACCAATATAGAGCAGAAAAATATCGGGATATCTTATGTAAGGACAAAAAATTGGAAGGGAAGGAAGCTCTGAAATCAGGAGTGGAATCTGAAATAACAGCGAATTGGACGGCTCTCTATAGAAAAGAATTTTTGGAGAAATACGAAATTTGGCATCAGGAGAGTCCGGGAGCATCTTTTCAGGATGTTTCATTTCGTTTTCTTGTTATAGCAATGGCAAAAAAACATATCATATTTCTCAAGGCGTTTATAATTATCGTATTGATAATGAACATTCTTCTGTGAAAAGTAAGTCGAAGGTATTTGCCATTTACGAGGAATATGAATATATAAAGAGATTTTTACAGAAAAAGAATTGCACGGATCAGGAAATATGGGATTATTATTATCTATGGAAGTACAGGGATTATTATTGGAATCTGACGCGCTTGGATGATAAAGAGAGAAATGATTTCTTGAAAACCTACGTTTCTGAGTTGGAAGATGATTTGAAAAAATGGAAGCAGTACAATACATATATAACAAAAGAGAGATGGAAATATTTGGTATTGCCATTAAGAGATAAGGAGATGCTTTTAAATGATATACGAAGTATACAATCATACTCTGTAGTCGAACATGTAAGACGAATTATTGATATGGCTGAGAATAAAGAGATTGTAATTGTTGGCTGTGGGGTATATGGTCGCCGTTTATTGGAGATATTTTCCAAAAGAGAAAAGGTTTATGCATGTGATAACGATTTCTTTAAGTGTGGAAAAAATTATCAAGGAATATGGATAGAATCTATGGACGAAGTGGTTGAAAAACATACAAAAGCGATCTATGTTATATCAAGTTCGAAGTATTTTGAAGAGTTAAAAAGTCAAGTGTTGAGTAGGGGAATTAGCCCAAAGCAAATTGTTGGTTTATAGTATTGGAAGAAAAATGACAGAACAAATGTTAACCAGCGGTCTTCTAAATTGGTATCCCTGGAGAGAAGGGGCCAGCGTACATTTTGTGGGAGATTGCTCGGAAGAATTCAAACAGGATATTATATCAAGGGGAGTTGTGGAGAAAACAACACCTCCCTTTGATTATGTTGTGGCAGTGCGTGCTTTGGAGCAATCGGAAAATCCGGAGGATACATTGCAGACATTAAAGAGTGACCTAAAGGTTGGTGGTCACCTTTTTTTGGCATGTGAAAATCGTTTGGGCTTACAGTATTTTGCGGGAGATTATGATCCATACACGAATCATGTCATGGATGGGATTGAGAATTACCCAGGACTGACAGAACAGAATCAAAAGGGAATGGAAGGCCGTTGTTACGCCAGATATGAAATAGAGAGGTTCTTGAAGAAAACTGGATTTGATGAATATCGGGGATACTCTATATTGCCGGGACTAATGATGCCTCAGCAGATTTACAGTTGGGATTATCTTCCGGAAGAGGATTTGGAGATTCGTTATACCGCATTATATCATCATCCGACGTCTGTTTTTATGGATGTGGCAAAGGTGTATAACAGTTTGATTCAAAATGGAATGTTTCATCAGATGGCAAATGCTACCTGATTGATTGCTGTATCGGTGACGAATTTTTTGAAGTAAAGCATGTGACCACGTCTATGGATCGAGGGAGAGATAACGCAGTAGCCACCGTTATATGTCAGAATGAGTTGGTGTACAAATTTGCGCTGTATCCGGAGGGATGTTCCCGCATAGACAAACTTCTGGAAAATGCTAAGGAGTTGGAAAAGAGAAATATCCCTGTGATTCCTATGGCACCCAAGACTATGGGTAAGTGTGAGGGAAAGGAATTGACGGGATGTTCGATGCCTTATATCCAGGCTCCTACAGTTATGCAGTACCTCAGAACACTGGTATATCAGGACAGGGAAAAATTTATTGAAAAAACGACTGAGTTTTTGGATAAGATTTTGGCGTCCTCATCAGAAGTTCCGGGAACAGAAAAAGAAGAATTAGCACCAATATATGAAAAGACATATATTGATTTGGTGCCATTGAATAGTTTTTATGTAAATGACACCTTTGTATTTTTTGACCAGGAATTTTGCGAAACCAAATATCCCATTGGCGTTGTGCTGGCCAGAACTTTGGATATTATTTATATGGGGGATAAGAGGATGAAAGAGATTGTGCCAATCTCATATTTTTCTACCTGCTATGGATTGGAACGGAAAATGCCTGTATATCGCGCAATGGGGGATAAGTATATAAAAGAACTACGTAATAGGGAGAGATTAATATCTTACAACAGTCGACATTTGGTGGATTATTCCTTGATAGATGTGAATCGGCAGAAAATAAATTATTCTGCAGCGGATTATCAAAGGATTTTCGTGGATTTGATGTGGGATGTTAGGAATAAGAAAATTTTTGTCTTTGGAAGCGGAGTTTGGGCAAAGAAATTTATTGCTGAATATGGGGAGGTGGTTCATATTGAAGCATTGTTGGATAACAACTGGGAAAAACAGGGACAGTTTGTTGATGGGGTGAAAGTGGAATCCCCCGATGTTTTGGTGGATATGAATCCGGATGATTATAAAGTTTTTCTTTGTATCAAACAGTTTAGCACAGTGCTTAGGCAGTTGCTGGATGCCGGAGTGAAAAACTATGGGATATATAATCCAAATATTGAACGACCTGCCGTAGCCAATCTAAATGATGATGTGCAAGAGATTGCTCGGAAAGAGGAGGCTGCTGATATAAAACCGAAGAAATATCATCTTGGTTATATTGCTGGTGTTTTTGATTTGTTCCATATTGGGCATCTTAATCTACTCCGGCGGGCAAAGGAACAATGCGATATCTTACTTGTAGGGGTTGTCTCCGATGAACAGGCGAGGTCAGGGAAGGCGCATGCACCGTATGTGGGGCAGCAGGAACGAAAGGAAATTGTTCAGGCGTGTAAGTATGTAGACAAAACTTTTATTTTGCCGGTTGCAGCGGCAGGAACTAGAGATGTATACCGGAAATATCATTTTGATGTTCAATTTTCAGGTAGTGATTATGAGCATGACGCTAGTTGGCTTACCGAGCAGGCTTGGCTTCGTTCCCAGGGTTCCGATATTGTTTTCTTTCCTTACACCGAAACGACAAGTTCTACTAAATTGAAAGAGGTTATAGAAGCAAGGAGTTGATATTGTGTCGCATTGGTTGCTAGGATTAACGAAAAAATAAAGCATATCCTTATGTTAGCCGGGATTGAATAAACTACGGAAACTGTAGAAAAGTGTCACGAATGAAAAAATGCTTTGAAGGATGCTATAATCCAGTCAAAGCATTTTTTCTATGTATGCGAGAATTGTGTACGGTTGTGAATACAGAGTACAAGAAGTATGAGTTATGGGTCAAGGATCATGATCAGATGCAGACGAATATGGATGCATTAAATTCGGTTGTTTCTCAACATACAGAGCAAATTTTTGAACTTCAACAAGTTTGTGGGTTATAGATGAGTATCATTTATGAATTCTTGCCTTATACAATGTTCCCAGAGGAAACATGTATGGAAAGGAGGTAAGGGGTTATGACAAATGAAGAATTGCTAGTTTTTGCCCCTTTTTTCCACCTTGTCAACTTCCGCATTAGAGTGGTATACTCCTATCAAAGCATTGTTTATGCGAACTGAAAGTGAGGATGACATGGATTACACAATTAACACATCCCAAGAGAAGGTACTGATAGAAAAAGCCTCTCAGCAATTGAATGATCGTTTGATTGACGAACTTGTAGCAATCCGAAAAGAGATGGATTTGACACAGCAGGACATTTCTGACAAAACAGGAATCAATCGAGCTAATGTGGCACGCATTGAAAACAAGAAGCATATCACTTCCATGGAGGTACTTGTCAAATATGCAAACTGTCTCGACAAGGATATACGAGTTAGTTTGGTGGATCGTCAATAAAAAACGGCGGATTCGGGATAACCTGAATTCGTCGTTTTTTCTATTACACAAGTATAATTCCCAGCAAAAAGCATAACTGTGCCACGAGATTCGTGCATTGCTCGATCCAGTTGCTTTTGACATCGGTTTTCATATAAGGATCTTTTTTTCTTTCATTATGCATATTGAAAACCTCATCATTTTATTCGTTTATACCTTAGCACATTTGTGGTACAATAGGAACACTTATTATGAAGGAAAGATGGGAGACATCATGGATACATTGGCGAAAGATTTTTTTGTGGAAGATTATATTGGCGATAAAGAAGATGTATTGCGTAGCATCGAACTGCTGCAAATGGAATTAGACAATTTCGTAAATCAGCATACCGATGAGGATTTGCAGGAGGCAGCACCGGAAGTGCAAAATGAAGTTGGATATTTGCTCTATACACTTGGAAAAAGTTTCTATATGATAGAGGATTATGCGACGGCTGCGCAGTATTTTGAGACGGGCTTAGCATTCAACTTAAATACAGAGGACGAATTTGTTATTGAGATGGTGAAGGGCTACGGCTTATCTTTACTTAACAGTGGTCAGGGGAAGGAAGGTATCGTTCTCGAGGCTGTATATGACGATTTTGGTAAATATGCCGATTTTTGCATGATTATGGGATTGGTTTATTTTGAACAGAACCAATTTGAACAGGCCGTGATCGAGTTTGCAAAGGCCACAAATGAGCGCCCGGATGCGATTGAGGGAAGCAATGCTTTTCTTTCGTATTATTATGCCGGTCAGTGTCGTGAAAAGCAGCACCGTATGGATGAAGCAAAAGAATTTTATAGAAAAGCGGGTCATTATGAGCCGGCGAAGGAGCGATTGGAGCGTATTGGATGATTTGGGTTTGATTTTTGTTTAAAACATGAAGAAGAACGTAAAAAAAATCGCCCGACGTGGGTATGAATGTGTAAAAGCAGATCATACCTACATCGAGCGAATGAGGAAAATGTGTAACATTCTGAAAGAAGAGAATGTCTTATAGAGCCTGGTCAATGAGCATTCCGGCATAAGCACTTGGGGCATATGGTGCCACAAAGGTTTTGCCGGGATTTTTATATTCTACAATTACTTTGTTGATGTAGCGCATCGGATCAATAGAGATGCGGTTGACTTCACCGGACAACGCACTCTTAAACTGATTCAACGTGTTAAAATGCTCGGAAGCATCATTTCCTGAGATGGCAGCAGAGAACTGCTCTTGATTCAGCTGTAAATGTCTGCTTTCATTAGAGGAAATGCCAACAGCAGCAAGTGCATCAGAAAAATGATTACTGATGGCAGAAACCTCGTTTAACAGGCGGTGGCTGCCATGCAATGTGGCATATTTGCTTCCTACATCATATAACTTATTGTATGCGCCCAGTAAATTGTCAATGCCTCGGTAATGGCGGCAGTGCTTGCTTGGAATCCGATATGGACTGGCTTGCCTGCATCTGCGGAGGTCTTATGCATTGTCACTTCAAAAGAGCGATTGATGGTAAAGGTATTTGACAAAGATGAGTGCTCCTGTCCGTTTAAACGGAAAACAGAGTTGGTTGCAGGCGTCGTAATATGTGAAATACCAAGGGTGTTGATTTCGTTCCAAGAACTTCCGGACTGAATGGAGAAAATGGATGTTTCATCTGCAGAAAGTCCGGTTTGTTTGGATTGGATGCTAAGGGCACTCTCGCCTCGGCGATTTAACTTTACTTCTGCAATCAGACCGATGTCGGACTGGTTGATCAAACGGGCGATTTTGCTCTGGACGTCAAAGTTGTTATCACCAGGATTGACATTGAACTGGAATTCATAGGAATTCGTTGGCATGTCCAAATCAAAGGAATAAGTTCCCTCTTCAAAGCTATAATCATTGCGGCGCAGATAATGACCTTCGTTGGTCTGTGGTCCGGCCAGAGAAATGACTTCCATATCGAAGCCGTTTTGTTCCTGGTCAGCATCGTTGCCTACAAAATGTACAGAAATGGTATCTTCATCAGAGGATACTGCCACTTTTTTCTTGAGCATAGATGCAATATCATCCCCGTCATCATTGAGCGCAGAAATGGCGCTTTGCAGCTGGTGTGCATTGGCCTTGATATCGATAGCAAATTCTTTGACATCCCCCGTCTGCGTAATCTTATATAGAGGGGATTCCTTGTTTGTCTTTATGATGTTGTTGTAAAGAGAGCGTAATTCACTCTTCTTATGGGAATCATAACGAGAACCTGTGGCCTTGCCATAGGTAGACAATAGATAATTGTAAGCGGCATCAATGCGTGCCATAAGACATCCCCTCCTTTCTTCCTTGAAATACGCTGCAAAACAATAAGAGAAACAATCCATGTTTCTATGGTGTTCTGTAGGCAGGGTATAAAAATCCATTTATTCACTTATATTATAGTACGGAAATGCCGGCTTGTCATCCACAAAATATGGAAACTTCTTATTTATAATGCGGATATAAAGTGTTATGATCACATTACGAAGCCAAAGGAGTGATGGCGCGGATTTTTACGGAAAAAACTTTCTGTGAAAAAACGCTTATGAAAAACAAAAAATATATTGACGGAAAAGCAAGGGCTATGGTATAGTTGTTAAGCGACGGAAGTAGGTCTTTTTTTTATGCCTAAATTTCTGGCATAGAAAAACACAAGAAAAATTTAAGTGGAGGTGGAAGTTGTGCGCACGAAAATAACATTGGCATGCACAGAATGTCAGCAGCGTAACTACAATACGACAAAAGACAAGAAAACTCATCCAGATCGTATGGAAACGAGCAAGTACTGTAAGTTCTGTAAGAAACACACTTTACACAAAGAAACCAAGTAATTGGGGTAAAGGAGAGTTGATATGGCAGACACAGAAAAGAAAAGCATGTCCCAGCGCTTTGCAGGTCTGAAGACAGAGTTCTCAAAGATCATCTGGCCGGACGGCTCATCGGTTGGGAAGCAGACGGTAGCAGTTGTTGCTACGTCAGTTGTAGTTGCATTTATCATCGTAATCCTGGATTACGTGATTCAGTATGGCGTTGATTTTCTAGTGAAATTATAATGGAGGCAGAAGTATTATGGCAGAGGCACACTGGTATGTAGTCCATACCTACTCAGGTTATGAGAATAAAGTCAAAGCGAATATTGACAAGACCATCGAGAATCGTCATTTGGAAGATCAGATTATTGAGGTTCGTGTTCCTATGCAGGATGTCACAGAATTGAAAGATGGTGTTAGAAAAACATCTTCCAAGAAGATGTTCCCGGGATATGTTCTGATCAATATGGTCATGAACGATGACACATGGTATGTGGTCAGAAATACCAGAGGCGTGACAGGGTTCGTTGGACCAGGAAGCAAGCCTGTACCACTTACAGATGCTGAAATGAGACCACTGGGGATCAAAACAGACAATGTGGTCGTTGACTTTGATGAAGGTGATACCGTTGCTGTTATCGGCGGTGTTTGGAAAGATACCGTTGGTGTTATTCAGACAATGAATCACAACAAGCAGAGCGTGACGATCAATGTAGAACTGTTCGGTCGTGAAACACCGGTCGAGATCAGTTTTGCGGATGTTAAGAAAATGAATTAAGGAGGAACAATCCAATGGCAAAGAAAATCGAAGGATATATTAAGTTGCAGATTCCTGCTGGTAAAGCTACACCTGCACCACCAGTTGGCCCTGCACTTGGACAGCATGGTGTAAACATTGTAGAGTTTACAAAGCAGTTTAACGCAAAGACAGCTGATATGGGAGATACTGTTATCCCTGTTGTAATCACTGTTTATGCAGACAGAAGTTTTAGTTTCATCACTAAGACACCGCCAGCAGCAGTTATGATCAAGAAGGCTGCTAAGATCCAGTCCGGATCAGGCGAACCGAACAAGAAAAAGGTTGCTAAGATCACAAAGGCTCAGGTAAAGGAAATTGCTGAGACAAAACTTCCTGACCTGAACGCAGCAACAGTTGAGGCTGCTATGAGCATGATCGAAGGAACAGCGCGCAGTATGGGCGTTGAGGTGACCGAATAGGCCGAAAGCAACTTAATGAGAGCGGGCGTAAGCACAGCTCGAATTTAGTGCGAGGTCGTTCTTTGAGATTAACGAGAGCGAGCGTAAGCGATGCTCGAGTTTAGCGAAAAGAACTTCCTTATTTGCGCGATTTAAAACAAGTTGAAACAGTGGGAGGGACCTCTCCCGATACTACCACAGGAGGTAAATAGAATGAAAAGAGGAAAGAAATACGTTGAGGCTGCAAAGTCATACGACAAGTCAGCTCAATTTGAAACAGCAGAAGCAATCGCTCAAGTAAAGAAGAATGCTACTGCTAAGTTTGATGAGACAATCGAGGCTCATATCAGAACCGGTTGTGACGGACGTCATGCAGAACAGCAGATCCGTGGTGCTGTAGTTTTACCACATGGTACAGGTAAGGCTGTCAAGGTTTTAGTATTCGCTAAGGGTGCTAAGGCTGATGAGGCTACTGCAGCAGGCGCAGATTTCGTTGGAGCAGATGAACTGATCCCAAGAATCCAGAACGATGGATGGTTGGACTTTGATGTAGTTGTTGCTACACCTGACATGATGGGTGTTGTAGGTCGTTTGGGACGTGTACTTGGACCTAAGGCTTAATGCCAAACCCAAAGGCAGGAACAGTTACTATGGATGTAACCAAGGCTGTCAACGATATCAAGGCTGGTAAGATTGAGTACAGATTGGATAAGACCAATATTATCCATGTGCCAATTGGAAAAGCTTCCTTTACAGAGGAACAATTAGCGGACAACTTCCAGACCCTTATGGATGCCATTAACAAGGCTAAGCCAAGCAGTCTTAAGGGCCAGTACATTAAGAGCATTTCTTTGGCTCCTACAATGGGACCTGGCGTTAAGGTAAATGTTGCAAAAGTTGCACAGTAGTTATTGACATTCGTATAATACAATGATATAATGCGAAAGCATGTTGCCGAAGACAGTAGGTGCCGCAAGGCATAACGTATACGACCTACCGAGGACAGTCGATCGTTTTTAAACGATATGATTATGATTTTTTGAGCCTCTTTGTCTAGCACAGAGAGGCTTTTGTTTTGCCTGTTGGCAGGACATCAGATAAAATCTCCAAAGTCTAAGCAAGATGAAATAAAATAAGGAGGTACACGAAACGTGGCAAAAGTTGAATTAAAGCAGCCGGTCATTGACGAGATCTCAGCAAACATCAAAGACGCACAGTCTGTAGTTGTTGTTGATTATCGTGGATTGACGGTAGCAGAAGACACACAGTTACGTAAGGAATTAAGAGAAGCAGGCGTTACTTACAAGGTATACAAGAACACAATGATGAACTTTGCTTTCAAGGGAACTGACTATGAAAGCCTGGCTCCAGTGTTAGAAGGACCTAGCGCTATTGCTATTTCTACAGAAGATGCGACAGCTCCTGCACGTATCCTTGCTAAGTTTGCAAAGACAGCACCTGCACTTGAAATCAAGGCTGGTGTCGTAGAAGGTACATTCTATGATGCAAACGGAATGCAGGCAGTAGCAGCAGTTCCGTCAAGAGACGAATTGTTGTCCAAGTTACTTGGAAGCTTGCAGTCACCTATCACAAATCTGGCTAGAGTTCTTAACCAGATCGCTGAGCAGGGCGGCGAAGCACCGGCAACAGAAGAGTAATCACTTCATTAAAAAGAAATTATTAAATCAAATTTAAAACGGAGGAAATTATCATGGCAAAGATGACAACAGAAGAATTTATCGAAGCTATCAAAGAGTTAAGCGTATTAGAGTTAAATGACTTAGTAAAGGCTTGTGAAGAAGAGTTTGGCGTATCTGCAGCAGCAGGCGTTGTAGTAGCAGCAGCAGGCGGAGACGCAGCAGCAGCTGAAGAGAAGGACGAGTTCGATGTAGAACTTACAGAAGTAGGTCCTAACAAGGTTAAGGTTATCAAGGTTGTTCGTGAAGCAACTGGTCTTGGCTTGAAGGAAGCTAAGGAATTAGTTGATGGCGCTCCTAAGATCGTTAAGGAAGCAGCTGACAAGGCTACAGCAGAAGACATCAAGACTAAGTTAGAAGCAGAAGGCGCTAAGGTTACATTAAAGTAATTCCCGCCTGATGGCATAATTAGTATTGCAAGCAGAGACACCAGGGTTATTCGTGATCCTGGTGTCTTTTTGTGTGATGGGATTTTTCCGTGGGATTCCCTATTACACAAAAGGCCCTAACGTGCCAAAAATCCGCACAATGCAAAAAAATGGCAATTTGTCAAGTGAAAAGTGAAAAAGTTCTTGCATCCTGAGAGAAATTGTTGTATAGTATAGGATGCTTTATTGTGGTGCAATGGGAATTTTATGCCCATTTTTCAATAGACTTAAAATATAAACGAGAGGTGAAACGTCAATGGAGAAAAACAGAATACGTCCAGTCAAGTCTGGAAAAAGCATGCGTATGAGTTACTCGAGACAAAAAGAGGTATTGGAGATGCCTAACCTGATTGAGATCCAAAGGGATTCTTATCAGTGGTTCCTCGATGAGGGATTAAAAGAAGTCTTCGATGATATCTCTCCGATCGCTGATTACAGCGGTCAGTTAAGCTTGGAGTTTGTTGATTTTACATTATGCAAAGATGATGTGAAATATACAATTCCACAGTGTAAGGAAAGAGACGCGACATATGCTGCTCCTTTGAAAGTAAAGGTTCGTCTTTACAACAAAGAGACCGACGAGATCAACGAGCACGAGATCTTTATGGGAGATCTGCCTTTGATGACAGAGACAGGTACCTTTGTGATCAATGGTGCAGAGCGTGTCATCGTCAGCCAGTTAGTTCGTTCCCCGGGAATCTATTATGCAATCGGACACGACAAGGTAGGTAAAGAATTGTATTCTTGTACCGTGATCCCGAATCGTGGTGCTTGGCTCGAGTATGAGACAGACTCTAATGACGTTTTCTATGTTCGTGTTGATAGAACCAGAAAAGTGCCGATCTCTGTATTGATCCGTGCACTTGGTGTTGGTACCAACCAGCAGATCATCGATCTGTTCGGTGAGGAGCCAAAACTCCTTGCATCTTTTGGCAAGGATCCATCTATTACGGAAAAAGAACCAAACGGTTCTTACGAAGGCGGTCTTTTGGAATTATACCGCAAGATCCGTCCGGGCGAACCGCTTACCGTGGAAAGTGCAGAAAGCCTGATTTCTGCTATGTTCTTTGACCCAAGACGTTATGACCTTGCAAAGGTAGGACGTTACAAGTTCAACAAGAAATTAGCACTCCGCAACCGTATCAACGGACAGATTCTCGCAGAGGACGTAGTGGACGAGACTACAGGCGAGATTCTTGCAGAGGCAGGTAAGGTCGTAAACCGTGAACTGGCAGATGCTATCCAGAATGCAGCCGTACCATATGTATGGGTACAGGCTGAGGAGAGAAATGTCAAAGTTCTTTCCAATATGATGGTAGATATCAGCAATTATGTTGACTTCGATACCAAGGCATTGGGCGTAAACGAACTCGTTTACTATCCGGTTTTGGCGCAGATCTTAGAAGAGAATGAGACAGCAGAAGACCTTGCTGATGCAATCAAGAAGAATATCCATGACCTGATCCCGAAGCATATTACAAGAGAGGATATCTTCGCATCCATCAACTACAATATGCACTTAGAGTATGGCGTTGGTCATGATGACGATATCGACCATTTGGGCAACCGTCGTATCCGCGCGGTCGGCGAATTGTTACAGAACCAGTATCGTATCGGTCTTTCCCGTCTGGAAAGAGTGGTACGTGAACGTATGACAACACAGGATCTGGAAGGCATTTCACCACAGAGCCTGATCAACATCAAGCCGGTAACGGCAGCAGTGAAGGAGTTCTTCGGATCTTCCCAGTTGTCACAGTTCATGGATCAGAACAACCCACTTGGCGAGTTGACCCACAAGAGACGTTTATCCGCATTGGGACCTGGTGGTCTGTCAAGAGACCGTGCCGGATTCGAGGTTCGAGACGTACACTATTCTCACTACGGTAGAATGTGCCCTATCGAGACCCCTGAAGGACCAAACATCGGTTTGATCAACTCTCTGGCTAGTTATGCACGTATCAACGAGTATGGTTTCATCGAGGCACCATATCGTAAGATCGACAAGAGCGACCCACAGAATCCGCGTGTTACGGATGAAGTTGTATATATGACAGCAGACGAAGAAGACAATTACCATGTAGCACAGGCGAACGAGAAACTGGATGAGGAAGGACATTTTGTACGTAATTCCGTTTCCGGTCGTTTCCGCGAGGAGACCCAGGAGTACGATAAGCTCATGTTTGATTACATGGACGTATCTCCTAAGATGGTATTCTCTGTCGCTACAGCATTGATCCCGTTCCTGCAGAACGATGATGCTAACCGTGCGCTGATGGGATCCAACATGCAGCGTCAGGCAGTGCCACTTCTTACTACAGAAGCACCTGTTGTCGGAACCGGTATGGAGCCAAAGGCAGCAGTCGATTCCGGTGTCTGCGTTGTTGCAAAGCACGCAGGTGTGGTAGAGCGTTCTGAGTCCAACCGCATCATCATCCGCACAGAAGATGGTGACAAGGATGAGTATATCCTGACAAAGTTCTCTCGAAGCAACCAGTCAAACTGCTACAACCAGCGTCCGATCGTATTCAAGGGCGATCATGTCGAAGAAGGCGAGGTTATCGCAGACGGACCTTCTACATCCAAGGGCGAACTTGCACTTGGTAAGAACCCTCTGATTGGTTTCATGACTTGGGAAGGTTACAACTACGAGGATGCGGTTCTTCTTTCAGAGAGATTGGTACAGGATGATGTTTACACATCTATCCATATGGAAGAATACGAAGTAGAAGCCAGAGATACCAAACTTGGACCGGAAGAGATCACAAGAGACGTTCCGGGTGTCGGTGATGACGCACTCAAGGATCTGGATGAAAATGGTATCATCCGTATCGGTGCAGAAGTCCGTGCCGGAGATATCCTGGTCGGAAAGGTTACTCCAAAGGGAGAGACAGAACTGACCGCAGAGGAAAGATTGCTCCGTGCCATCTTTGGTGAAAAAGCAAGAGAAGTCCGTGATACATCCCTTAAGGTGCCACACGGCGAATACGGTATTATCGTAGATGCCAAGGTATTTACCCGTGAAAACGGTGATGAACTGTCACCGGGCGTAAACAAGGCAGTCCGCATCTATATCGCACAGAAGAGAAAGATCTCTGTCGGTGATAAGATGGCTGGTCGTCATGGTAACAAGGGTGTCGTTTCCCGCGTGCTTCCTGTAGAAGATATGCCATTCTTGCCAAACGGTCGTCCGCTTGACATCGTGCTGAACCCACTGGGTGTACCTTCTCGTATGAATATCGGTCAGGTCCTGGAGATCCATCTTAGCCTTGCAGCAAAGGCACTGGGCTTCAATATCGAGACACCGGTATTTGATGGCGCAAAGGAAATCGATATTCAGGATACTTTGGAACTTTCCAACGACTATGTAAACATGGAGTGGGATGAGTTCGAAGCAAAATATAAAGATCAGTTGCGTGATGATGTCATGCAGTATTTATCTGATAACAGAGAACACAGAGAACTGTGGAAGGGCGTTAAGTTAGGACGCGACGGAAAGGTACAGTTGCGTGATGGACGTACAGGTGAGGAATTTGATTCACCGGTAACCATCGGACACATGCATTACCTGAAGTTGCACCACTTGGTAGACGATAAGATCCATGCTCGTTCTACCGGTCCTTACTCATTGGTTACACAGCAGCCACTTGGTGGTAAGGCACAGTTCGGTGGACAGCGTTTCGGAGAAATGGAAGTTTGGGCACTCGAGGCTTATGGTGCTTCTTACACATTGCAGGAGATTCTGACAATGAAGTCCGATGACGTTGTAGGACGTGTTAAGACATATGAAGCCATTATCAAGGGCGAGAATATCCCTGAACCGGGTATTCCAGAGTCATTCAAGGTGCTCCTCAAGGAATTACAGGCTCTGGGTCTGGATGTCAAAGTCTTAGACGAAGACAGAAACGAAGTACAGTTGATGGAGACCAGCGAATATGGCAATACAGACATCAATGCTATCATTGCCGGAGATAAGAACTTCGCATTTGAAAGCAGCGAATCTTTTGCAAAGAGTGGATTTACCAAGCAGGAATTCGATGCAGACAGCGAAGAGTTAGTCAACATTGAGGATGAGGAAGAAGAGCCGGATATGGATGCTTTTTCTGATGATTTCGATGGAGACGATCTTGGCGACGAATAGTAAGAAGGGAGATTAGCAATGCCAGAAGCAATGAATAAAGAAGCAACAAATCAGCCAATAGAATTTGATGCAATTCAGATTGGCTTGGCATCACCGGAAAAGATCAGAGAGTGGTCCAGAGGCGAAGTAAAGAAGCCTGAGACGATCAACTACAGAACTTTGAAGCCGGAAAAGGACGGATTATTCTGTGAAAAGATCTTCGGACCGAGCAAGGACTGGGAATGCCATTGTGGTAAATACAAGAAGATTCGCTATAAGGGTGTAGTCTGCGACCGTTGTGGTGTTGAGATCACAAAGGCAAGTGTTCGTAGAGAGCGTATGGGACATATCGAACTGGCAGCTCCTGTATCTCATATCTGGTACTTCAAGGGTATCCCATCCCGTATGGGACTGATCCTTGATCTGTCACCAAGAACACTGGAAAAGGTATTGTATTTTGCATCTTATATCGTACTTGATGCAGGAGACACACCTCTTATGTATAAACAGGTATTGTCAGAGCAGGAATATCAGGATGCCAGAGAGCAGTACGGCTCAACCTTCAAGGTGGGTATGGGTGCTGAGGCGATCCAGAAATTGCTCCGCGATATCGATCTGGAAAAAGATGCGGCTGAACTGAAAGCAGAACTCAAGACTGCTACCGGTCAGAAGCGCGCCAGAGTCATCAAGAGACTGGAAGTTGTAGAAGCATTCCGCGAGTCAGGCAACAAGCCGGAGTGGATGATCCTTACCGTTATCCCGGTTATCCCACCGGATCTTCGTCCGATGGTACAGTTGGATGGTGGACGTTTCGCGACATCCGATCTGAACGACTTGTATCGTCGTATCATTAACCGTAACAACCGTTTGAGAAGACTGCTTGAACTGGGCGCACCAGACATCATCGTTCGTAATGAAAAGCGTATGTTACAGGAAGCGGTTGACGGACTGATCGACAATGGTCGTAGAGGCCGTCCGGTTACAGGCCCTGGAAACAGAGCCCTCAAGTCTTTGTCAGATATGTTAAAGGGTAAATCAGGACGTTTCCGTCAGAACCTGCTCGGAAAGCGTGTTGACTATTCTGGACGTTCCGTTATCGTCGTAGGACCGGAACTTAAGATTTATCAGTGTGGTCTTCCGAAAGAGATGGCGATCGAACTTTTCAAGCCTTTCGTTATGAAAGAGTTGGTTGCTAACGGAACTGCACACAACATCAAGAATGCAAAGAAGATGGTCGAGAAGTTACAGCCAGAGGTCTGGGATGTACTCGAGGAAGTGATCAAAGAGCACCCGGTTATGTTAAACCGTGCTCCTACACTGCATAGACTTGGTATTCAGGCGTTTGAGCCAATCCTTGTAGAAGGCAAGGCAATCAAGTTACATCCACTGGTATGTACTGCATTCAACGCCGATTTCGATGGTGACCAGATGGCTGTCCATCTTCCACTTACTGCGGAGGCACAGGCAGAATGTCGTTTCATGCTCCTGTCTCCGAACAACCTGCTGAAACCATCTGATGGTGGTCCGGTAGCCGTTCCTTCACAGGATATGGTACTTGGTATCTACTATCTGACCATGGATCGTCTGGCAGATCATTCCAAGGAAGAGGGCATTACGACTGTTTCTGATAAGGTATATACTGACGCAGAGGACATCAAGGCAGACATTAATGCAGATGTCATCGACATTGATGATATGATCCATTTTGAGGATGTGACAGACGGTAACCGTCATGTCATCTGTAGAGCAAGAGACATACTTGGACATTATTACCCAAGTATGAACCAGGCACTGTTGGCATATGAAAATAAAGAGATCACATTGCATCAGGTCATTTACGTTCATAAGAGCGTGACACTTGCAGACGGAAGCGTTGTAGAAGGCAATGTAAAGACAACCTTGGGTCGCTTGATCTTTAATGAGATCATTCCACAGGATCTGGGATTTGTTGACCGCAGCAAGCCGGAAAATGCACTCCGCTATGAGATTGAGTTCCATGTTGGTAAGAAGGGATTAAAGCAGATCCTGGAAAAGGTTATCAATACACATGGAGCAACCAAGACGGCAGAAGTATTGGATGATATCAAGGCTATGGGTTACAAGTACTCTACAAGAGCAGCCATGACCGTATCTATTTCCGATATGACCGTGCCGCCACAGAAGCCACAGATGATCGCTGATACAGAAAAGACAGTTGACCGTATCACGATGAAATATAAGAGAGGTCTTTTGACAGAAGAAGAACGTTACAGAGACGTTGTTGAGACATGGAAAAAGACTGATGATGAGTTGACAGAAGCCCTGCTTTCCGGATTGGATAAGTACAACAACATCTTTATGATGGCGGATTCCGGAGCCCGTGGTTCTGACAAGCAGATCAAACAGCTTGCCGGTATGCGTGGTTTGATGGCGGATACAACCGGTCGTACGATCGAACTTCCTATCAAGTCAAACTTCCGTGAAGGTCTGGACGTATTGGAGTACTTCATGTCAGCGCATGGTGCTAGAAAGGGTATGTCCGATACAGCCCTTCGTACCGCCGATTCCGGATACCTGACCAGACGTATGGTTGACGTATCACAGGAACTTATCGTTCGTGAATCTGATTGTAATGCTGGAAAAGATCGTGAGATCCCTGGTACTTACATCACAGCATTCATGGATGGTCGTGAAGAGATCGAGAGTCTGGAAGAACGTATCACAGGCAGATTTTCGTGCGAGACGATCTGCGATGCTGATGGCAATGTGATCGTTAAGGCAAACCACATGATCACACCAAAGCGTGCACATGCGATCGTTACAGTTGGTGTGGATGAGAACGGAAAAGAGATCACACGCGTGA
Organism: Roseburia sp. AM51-8; assembly: GCF_003478275.1. Taxonomy (NCBI): domain Bacteria; kingdom Bacillati; phylum Bacillota; class Clostridia; order Lachnospirales; family Lachnospiraceae; genus Roseburia; species Roseburia sp. AM51-8. Next base: position 405,342 of record NZ_QUEY01000002.1, read on the forward strand.
AGATCCGTAACATCCTTACCTGCCGTTCACATGTCGGCGTTTGTGCTAAGTGTTACGGTGCCAACATGGCAACCGGTCAGGCAGTACAGGTCGGTGAAGCAATCGGTATCATCGCAGCACAGTCTATCGGTGAACCTGGTACACAGCTTACCATGAGAACCTTCCATAGTGGTGGTGTTGCCGGAAACGATATCACACAGGGTCTTCCTCGTGTCGAAGAATTGTTTGAGGCAAGAAAGCCAAAGGGACTTGCAATCATCACAGAATTTGCCGGTACAGCAGAGATCAAAGATACGAAGAAGAAGCGTGAAGTTATCGTTACCAATAAGGAAACCGGAGAAAGCAAGGCTTATCTGATCCCTTATGGTTCACGTATCAAGATCGTAGACGGACAGGAACTGGAAGCCGGTGACGAACTGACAGAAGGTTCTATCAACCACATGATCTCTTAAAGATCAAGGGCGTGCGTGCCGTTCAGGATTACATGCTTCAGGAAGTACAGCGTGTATATCGCTTACAGGGTGTTGAAATCAGTGATAAGCATATCGAAGTTATCGTGCGTCAGATGTTAAAGAAGGTACGCATCGAGAACAACGGTGATTCTGAGTTCTTACCGGGAACACTTGTTGATGTTCTTGACTTTGAAGAAATGAATGAGAAACTTGCAGAAGAAGGCAAGGAAGTGGCAGAAGGAAAGCAGGTACTGCTCGGTATCACAAAGGCTTCCCTTGCAACCAACTCCTTCTTGTCAGCAGCATCCTTCCAGGAGACAACAAAGGTTCTGACAGAAGCAGCCATCAAGGGCAAGATCGACCCATTGATCGGTCTGAAGGAAAATGTCATCCTTGGTAAGTTGATCCCAGCCGGAACAGGTATGAAACGTTATGGCAACATCAAGTTGAATACCGATTACAATCAGGAGATCGAAGAACAGACAGAAGACTTCGGAGATCTTTATGATGATACGCCGGTCGAAGAAGCCAAGGCAGAAACAGAAGCAGAAGATACTGTTTCTATCGACTAAGGATAATAAATCATAATACAAGGCACCACGGAAAACAGATCATGCTTTCCGTGGTGCTTTTTGCTTGAGAAATCTCTTGACAGATGACGAGAATGTTTATATAATATTTTAGCGTGCATAAAACTGTGCACACTTATAAACTATACTACAGGAGGTGAAAATAATGCCAACATTTAACCAGTTAGTAAGAAAGGGACGTCAGACATCTGTAAAGAAGTCTACAGCACCAGCTCTTCAGAGAGGTTACAATTCTCTTAAGAAGAAGCCTACTGAGACATCTTCTCCACAGAAGCGTGGTGTATGTACAGCTGTTAAGACAGCTACCCCTAAGAAGCCTAACTCAGCGCTGAGAAAGATCGCCAGAGTTCGTCTTTCAAACGGAATCGAAGTAACATCTTACATTCCGGGTGAAGGTCACAACTTGCAGGAGCATAGCGTTGTATTGATTCGTGGTGGTAGAGTAAAGGATTTACCTGGTACTCGTTATCACGTAATCAGAGGTACACTTGATACAGCAGGTGTAGCTAACAGAAAGCAGGGTCGTTCTAAGTATGGTGCTAAGAGACCAAAGGACGCTAAATAAGACCTAGCAGACAATTGTATTTTCACAAAGAAATATGGTTAGTGTTGAAATTTATTTTCATTTGTCAGAATAAATTTAGCACGAACACATAACATGTGAGTACCGTTGAATTAATCGAAAAAATAATATGATTAAGGAGGGAAGTAACGTGCCACGTAAAGGACATACTCAAAAAAGAGACGTTTTGGCGGATCCAATTTACAATAGCAAGGTAGTAACCAAGCTTGTCAATAACGTCATGTTAGATGGTAAGAAAGGTGTTGCCCAGAAGATTGTATACGGCGCATTTGCCAGAGTAGAAGAAAAAGCAGGAAAGCCTGCTCTTGAGGTATTCGAAGAAGCCATGAATAACGTTATGCCTGTACTTGAGGTAAAGGCTAGACGTATTGGTGGTGCAACATACCAGGTACCGATCGAAGTAAGACCAGACCGTCGTCAGGCGCTCGGACTTCGTTGGTTGACTATGTTCTCTCGTAAGAGAAGCGAGAAGACTATGGAAGAAAGACTCGCAAACGAGATCTTAGATGCAGCAAACAATACTGGTGCATCTGTTAAGAGAAAAGAAGATATGCACAAGATGGCAGAAGCAAACAAGGCTTTCGCACACTACAGATTCTAGTAGTTACTTATTACTTGTGTACAATAATATTAGGAGGAAAAAATCTTGGCTGGAAGACAATATCCACTGGATAGAACCAGAAATATTGGTATCATGGCTCATATCGATGCTGGTAAGACCACATTGACAGAGCGTATCCTTTATTATACTGGTGTAAACTACAAGATTGGTGAGACTCATGACGGTGCATCTACGATGGACTGGATGGAGCAGGAAAAAGAGCGTGGTATCACGATCACATCTGCTGCAACCACATGTCACTGGACACTTGAGGATCATCATAAGCCAAAGGCTGGTGCATTGGAGCATCGTATCAATATCATCGATACCCCGGGACACGTTGACTTTACTGTAGAAGTAGAGCGTTCACTTCGTGTACTGGACGGTGCCGTAGGTGTATTTGATGCTAAGGCCGGTGTTGAGCCACAGTCAGAAAACGTATGGCGTCAGGCTGACACTTACAACGTACCTCGTATGGCATTTATCAACAAGATGGATAAGATGGGTGCAGACTTCTTCATGTCAGTACAGACTATCATTGATCGTCTTGGCAAGAATGCGATCCCGGTACAAATTCCAATCGGAGCAGAGGATGACTTCAAGGGTCTGATCGATCTGTTCGAGATGGATGCTTACTATTACAATGACGACAAGGGTGAAGACATTGAAATCAAAGAGATCCCGGATGATTTGAAGGATCTTGCTGATGAATGGCACACCAACCTTGTTGAAAAGATCTGTGACCTTGATGATGATCTGATGATGATCTACTTAGAGGGTGAAGAACCATCTGTAGAAGATATGAAGAAGGCACTTCGTAAGGCTACGATCGCATGTGAAGCAGTACCTGTTTACTGTGGATCAGCATACAAGAACAAGGGTGTTCAGAAGTTATTGGACGGCGTTATTGAGTACATGCCGGCTCCAACAGACATTCCTGACATCAAGGGTACTGACTTAGAAGGCAACGAGATCACAAAGCCATCATCTGATGATGAGCCATTTGCTGCTCTTGCATTCAAGATCATGACAGACCCATTCGTAGGAAAACTTGCATTCTTCCGTGTTTACTCAGGAACATTGAACTCAGGTTCTTATATCCTGAATGCAACAAAGGATAAGAAGGAACGTGTTGGACGTATCCTTCAGATGCATGCTAACAGCAGAACTGAGATTGACAAGGTTTACTCCGGAGATATCGCAGCAGCTGTTGGTCTTAAGATCACAACAACAGGTGATACAATCTGTGATGAACAGCATCCGGTTATTCTGGAGTCCATGGAATTCCCAGAACCTGTTATTGAGTTGGCTATTGAGCCTAAGACAAAGAATGATCAGGGTAAGATGGGCGAAGCTCTTGCAAAACTTGCAGAAGAAGATCCTACTTTCCGTGCTCATACAAACCAGGAAACAGGACAGACAATCATCGCCGGAATGGGCGAACTTCACTTGGAAGTTATCGTAGATCGTCTGCTTCGTGAATTCAAGGTAGAAGCAAATGTTGGTGCACCTCAGGTAGCATACAAGGAAACAATCACCAAGCCTGTTGATATCGACAGCAAGTACGCTAAGCAGTCCGGTGGTCGTGGACAGTATGGTCACTGTAAGGTTAAGTTCGAGCCAATGGATCCAAACGGAGAAGAGACATTCAAGTTCGAATCTACCGTTGTTGGTGGTGCTATTCCTAAGGAATACATCCCGGCAGTTGGAGAAGGTATCGAAGAAGCAGCACAGGCTGGTATCTTAGCAGGATTCCCTGTAATCGGTATTTCTGCTAACGTATACGATGGTTCTTACCATGAAGTCGATTCTTCCGAAATGGCATTCCACATCGCTGGTTCTATGGCATTCAAGGATGCTATGAAGCAGGGCGGTGCAGTTCTTCTTGAGCCGATTATGAAGGTTGAAGTTACTATGCCGGAAGAATACATGGGTGATGTTATCGGAAGTCTGAACGCTAAGCGTGGTCAGATCGAAGGTATGGATGACCTCGGCGGCGGTAAGATCGTACGTGCATTTGTTCCGCTTTCAGAGATGTTCGGTTACTCTACAGAACTTCGTTCTTCTACTCAGGGACGTGGAAATTACTCTATGTTCTTTGATAGATATGAGCCGGCTCCAAAGAGCGTTATGGACAAGGTTATCAGCGAGCATGCTAACTAATATTATTTCTTCGGAAATAGTTGAAAAACCATCATTTCCATATATAATTGGAAATAGTTGAATTAAGAAATGACATCCCAAAGGATGTAAATTTAAGGAGGAAATTAAAATGGCAAAGGCTAAATTTGACAGAAGCAAACCACATTGTAACATCGGTACAATCGGACATGTTGACCACGGTAAAACAACTCTTACCGCTGCAATCACAAAGGTTCTTTCTGAAAGAGTAGAAGGTAACGCAAAGGTTGACTTCGAGAACATCGATAAGGCTCCAGAAGAGAGAGAAAGAGGTATCACTATCTCTACTGCTCACGTTGAGTATCAGACAGAGAAGAGACATTATGCACACGTTGACTGCCCAGGACATGCTGACTACGTTAAGAACATGATCACTGGTGCTGCTCAGATGGACGGCGCTATCCTTGTAGTAGCTGCTACTGATGGTGTTATGGCTCAGACAAAGGAGCATATCCTTCTTTCTCGTCAGGTAGGTGTACCTTACATCGTAGTATTCATGAACAAGTGCGATATGGTAGACGATGAAGAATTATTAGAGTTAGTTGAGATGGAAATCACAGAGCAGTTAGAGGAATATGACTTCACAGACTGCCCAATCGTTAAGGGTTCTGCTCTTAAGGCTCTTGAAGATCCAATGGGACCTTGGGGCGACAAGATCATGGAACTTATGGATACTGTTGATTCTTATATCCCAGATCCACAGCGTGATACAGACAAGCCATTCCTTATGCCAGTAGAGGACGTATTCACAATCACAGGTCGTGGTACTGTTGCAACTGGTAGAGTAGAGCGTGGTACACTTCATCTTAACGACGAAGTTGAAATCATCGGTATCAAGGAAGACGTTCAGAAGACTGTTATTACTGGTATCGAAATGTTCCGTAAGCTTCTTGATGAGGCTCAGGCTGGTGATAACATCGGTGCCCTCCTTCGTGGTATTAACCGTGACCAGATCCAGAGAGGACAGGTTCTTGCTAAGCCAGGTTCTGTAACTTGCCATACAAAGTTCACAGCACAGGTTTACGTTTTGACAAAGGATGAAGGTGGTCGTCATACACCTTTCTTCAACAACTATCGTCCACAGTTCTACTTCAGAACAACTGACGTAACTGGTGTATGTAACCTTCCAGAAGGAACAGAAATGTGTATGCCTGGAGATAACGTAGAGATGACAATCGAATTGATTCATCCAATCGCTATGGAGCAGGGTCTTACATTCGCTATCCGTGAAGGTGGACGTACTGTTGGATCAGGACGTGTTGCTACAATCATCGAGTAATCAAATACTTTAAGAGTATCAATTGACTTGATTGGCTCAACCCTTTGTTGACAAGGGGTTGAGCCTTTTTATGTGCGTTCGGCGAAGCCGACGCATGGGCTTAAGTCATTCTTGTGGACTTGCTGTGGGCTTATTTTATCCTTTGGACTTACGACTTTGAACCTTGTGTTCTGTGGTTGTGGGTCCTTTTCTGGCTTATCTGAGGTTTCAGATGCACCGGCAGTTACTGTTTCCAACTTGTGCTGGCTCTGCATCATATCCACCACTTCCTGATGCTTGTTTGGATACAGGTGGGAGTAGGTGCTTAAAGTAGTTTGTACCTTTTCGTGTCCTAACCGTTCCGATATGAGCAGTGGTGCGCATCCCAAGTTGATAAGATAGCTGGCGTGAGTTTCACGTTCTAAAGGATACTTCTAGAACACACAACAGTTTATCAATACAACCGGCTTATCTGTAAAAACGATGGAAGGACAAAAATGCTATGAAACTTATATATGCTACATATAATCAATACTGCAATAGTATTGATATAACCACCTTTGATAATATGATTTTACGCATTGACTGTAATAAGGCAGAGGATGGTTTAAAGACCACACCAAATTCACAATGTGCATTGAATGCACTTGCTATTGACAATCCTGTGGAATATGCTCGATTGGCTTTAGCGGGTGAGTTGCAGGCATGGGTGGATGCTGAGGATTGTTTAGATGTGTGGTAAATTAACAGTGAAAATTTCAGATGAATTAAGGATGAATATGTGGTAGAATAACGCATATGGTAGCCTTGTTCAAAAGACCATGTGGAGTGTATTTCTGTGGAGAAAACGATTGAACGGATGAAGGAGTAAGTACAGAATGGAAGAGGTTATTAGAAAATATTTTCAGTGCTGGCTGGATAAAGATATTGATGCTGTAAAGGGGATTTTTAGCGACGATATTATTTACAGCGAGTGTTATGGTCCGGTGTATAAAGGAATTGGACAGATAATCAGATGGTTTGAGGAGTGGAATCAGAAAGGTACTGTTTTGCAGTGGGATATAAAACGTGTGGTTGTTTCTGGGAATACGGCTGTTGTGGAATGGTTTTTCCAGTGCGACTACGAGGGCAATGTGGATGGCTTTGATGGAGTGACCATTGCAGAGTTTGATGAGGATATGAAGATTTGTGATTTGAAGGAGTTTCAGTCGAAGGCAGAGCATTATTATCCGTATGGGGAATGAGTAAATTCCTATGTAAAAAGGGAGTGAGAATGTGAAAGAATTTGAGAATTTAGTTAGTATTAAGGAATTACAGCAACAGATTAATGCATCTAAGTTTTTTAGCATGTTTTTAAGCAAAGAGCAGCGAAAACAAAAGATATTGAAGAGCAATTGAACAGTTTGCTTAACCAAATGAGGTTGTTTTCTGAAAGATTTTCGCCATTGGGATGGTGTATGTATGATAGTATGAGTATGCCTCTGATTGAAAAAACTAATCAGGTTTATGAGACAGAGGGAGCAGAAGCTGCTGAGTGTGTTTTAATAGACTATTACAAAGGGGAAGCAAAAGATAGGATACACCAAATACACCATAAGTCAAAAGAGTTGCTGTTACGTTACGAACAGATTAAAAATGCATTACTACTGTATATTTTCATTCAAATGATGCGAAGAATGAGCAAATTGCAAAGTTGAGATTGTTTGGGTTATGATAAAATTTATAGTATGCAGTTGACACAGCCAGTTAATTGTCATATTATGATGATAGAGAGGTCTCCATTAACCTTATGGTCTTGAACCATAGAAGAGATGAACATTAAAGAAGGTCTCCATTAACCTTCGGTAATCAATCCGTAAAGAGATGAACATTAACGAGTGGGAAGTTTAGTCTTCCCACATTTTTTAACTCAAAATACAAAGGATTAGTATTATGTTTACACTAGAGGGAAAGTTGACATTTATCAACATTGACCAGAGTTACCTCAAAAAGCTGCATGATGCATGCTCAGAGGTGTATTACAAGCCACGCGGTTACGAGAATAAGCCATCCGCTTACAACTATATGGAGTACTGAATTTAGAAAGGTTCCAAACTATCCGCCGCATCCACCCATGCCTGCATCTCTCCATCCAGTGTAAGCCGGGCATATGCCAGTGGATTGTCAATCGCAAGAGCATTCAGGCACCGCTGTGAATTAGGAGTGGTCCGTATCCCGGATTCTGCCAGGTTGCAGTCAATCCGGAGGATGTAGCCGTCATAGTGGTTAATGGCGATACTGTTGTGCATCGGGTTATATTCCGCGTGTATCAATTTCATTGTTATCAGTCCTTTCATTTAAATTGGAGGTAAAAGCCATGGCTTATTTGGGACTTGAAAAACTTTCGAATAGATATAATAATCACAAAATGTACCATTATATAAAACAAAATATCATTAAAAATATTTAGAACAATACAAGTTGTGATATTAACAGTCGTGTTGCTACAATCATCGAGTAATCATAACTGATTATTTAAAAATGCAATAAAATCAAGGCTCTCGAGATTTTTTCTCGGGAGCCTTTTTGCATGTGTGAATAGAAAGAATATCGAACAAAAATCTAATGCCATTAATATGCCCTTAAAATAGGAATTATTTTTCTACCAGAATAAAGCGATGTATTCGACATTTCATAAAAACCTTCCCAATACACATTTTTATGTCATGGCGGGAATATTGATGCTCGGAAGAAATGAATCCACCCGATCGTTTTAAAGGTCAATAATATATGAGAGACCATTGTGACATTATTCTGGGCGAATGAAAAAAATTCTATATATTTCCCTTATTGCAGAGGCAGTTCTATTCTAGTACCATATAGAAAAACTGTTTTATATGAAAAAACAGTAGATATGTCGTAAAAATGAAAAAAATATAGAAAAAGACTTGACCTTCCACTGGGTGGAAGTTGTATAAAGAGGTCACCAGACAGGAAGGGCGGAAACATGAAGATTAAACAAGTGGAAGAGTTGGTTGGAATTACCAGCAAAAATATCCGGTTTTATGAGGAACAGGGCTTGTTGCAACCGAGAAGAACAGAAAATGGATATCGCGATTACCGAACAGAGGATGTGGAACTGTTGAAAAAGATAAAATTGTTCCGCAAACTGGGCGTTCCGGTGGAACAAATTCATAGACTTTTTCAGGGACAGATCTCGGTGGACGAATGCCTTGAAAATCAGAAAGCAGTATTGCAAAAAGAGCAGGATAACATCGAAAAGATGTGTACGCTGTCGCAGGCCATGCTTGCCGGATCTCTTTCCATTGAAAAACTTGATTCTGATTACTGGCTGGACAAAGTAGAAAAAATGGAGAAGGAGGGAATAGATTTTGTGAATGTAAGCAAAGTCGATATTCATATGAAGAAGAAACTGGGTGTATTTGGTGGCGCAGGTATTATGCTCATCCTTATGTTACTTGTGATTGGGGTGTTGATTTATGGATATGTGGTAGATGCTGATATGCCATTATGGGCATTGACACTCGTCATAGTGCCGATTGTTGCCGTCATAGTAGGAACGATTGTCGCGATGGTAAGCAGAATAAAAGAAATTGACAAAGGAGAAGAAGATGAAGCTGCTAAGTATTAACTATATTCCTGGCTGTGAAATAGAAGCCTTGGGGATGGTAAAAGGAACGATTGTACAAACGAAGAATATTGGACGTGATTTTATGGCAGGCATGAAAACTCTTGTGGGTGGTGAGATTGTCGGCTATACGGAAATGTTAAATGAAGCAAGACAGATCGCAGTTAAGCGCATGGTGGATGAAGCTAAGGAACTGGGCGCCGATGCAGTGATCGATGTAAAATATGGTTCATCTCAGGTTATGCAGGGAGCAGCCGAGGTGATCGCCTATGGCACTGCAGTAAAAATCATTGAAAAATGATGCGGGAAATATAGGGAGTAATTATGTGTAAATGTCCTTCTATTGACAAACTTTTATCTCCATATTAAACTATATGTATATAGTTAGTAACAACTAACCACGCGAGAAAATGTAATTTACAAGTTTTACAAAACACTAAGTATCAGCCTACATATAGAAAGCGCAAACATATGAACACAAATCTTATCACAGGTATACTAATACCATTTGCAGGCACATCGCTTGGTGCAGCATGTGTTCTGTTCATGAAAAAAGGTCTGAATGAACGAATTCAGCGTGTGTTGACGGGATTTGCCGCAGGTGTCATGGTTGCAGCCTCAATCTGGAGTCTGCTGCTTCCGGCAATCGAGCAATCAGAAAGCATGGGAAAATTGTCCTTTTTTCCGGCGGTAGTCGGTTTCTGGATCGGTATTCTGTTTCTATTGCTTTTAGATCACATCATCCCACATCTGCACATGAATAGCACAAGTGCAGAAGGTCCACAAACAAACCTTGGGAAAAGTGCCATGATGGTTCTGGCAGTCGTATTACATAACATTCCGGAAGGCATGGCAGTAGGCGTCGTTTATGCCGGTTGGAATGCAGGAAACAGCGGCATCACATTGACTGGCGCACTGGCATTGTCTATCGGCATTGCGATACAAAATTTACCGGAAGGAGCAATCATTTCCATGCCCCTTCATGCAGAGGGAATGAGTAAAAGAAAAGCTTTTATCTACGGTGTTTTGTCTGGCCTTGTGGAACCGATCGGCGCGATCATAACGATTTTAGCCTCAGGTGTTATTATACCGGTACTACCATATTTATTGAGTTTCGCGGCCGGAGCCATGATATATGTTGTCGTGGAAGAACTGATTCCGGAAATGTCTGCTGGCGAACATTCCAACATAGGAACGATTATGTTTGCGGTCGGTTTTACGGTGATGATGATGCTTGACGTTGCGCTGGGGTAGAAAAATCGTTGATGAGTGCAACAAATATGAAGTGAGAAAAGAACCATAAAAGATGAAGTACAGGGCAAGGAATTTGCCCCTTTTTTCGTTGACATAAAGTGTATTTGAGCGTATCATTATATACAAGATCTAGTATGATTATTTGTGCAGTCATATATAATATTTCATTCACGACAAGGGGAAAAGTATGTTAGAGAAACTAGAGAAAATGAGGATTCAAAGAAGGTTGACAGTGAGTTCGCTGATCACTGTTTTGATTGCCAGTGTGGCAGCGATCATCGCAGCAATTCTTTTATTTGTGGTTGCATCGCAGTACAATAAAGTATTGACGAATTATGCATTCCCCCAGGGAGATATCGGACAGGCGATGGCAGATCTGGCAGATGTTCGAAGTGCAACACGAGGCGCGATCGGTTACAGCGACCAGAGTCAGATTGATCAGATGGTAGAGATTCATGATCAGGCAGTGGAGGACTTACAGGCCGCATTGCCGGAAATCAAGAAATCAATTGTTGCCAAGGCTGGCGAGAAAGATTACAATAATATTGTCGCAACATTGGATAATTACTTAGAAGTGGATGCCAAGATTCTGAAAATGGGTGCAACAACTGACGCAGAACAGTCAAAGAAGGCACAGGATGCTGCTTTTGATGAACTGGCACCTGCATATGCAACAGCCTCAGAGGCATTTCAGGGTTTGATGGATGATAACATCAGTTAGGTGATAAGACACATTCATCTTTGCAAAAGATGGAACTTATCATGTTGTTGCTGATCATTGTGATCATTGTTGCAGCATGTATCCTTGCAACCAAGATCGGCGGCAAGATTGCCAAGGATATCGCACAGCCGATGGATGATCTGGCAAGGAGATTAGAGACATTCGCACAGGGTGATCTGACATCCCCATTCCCAGAGTATCACAACGATGATGAACTGGGCGAAATGGTACAGTCTGTTACAGATACAACGACTAAGTTGTCTGTTATCTTCGCAGATATGGAGAACTTGCTGGGACAAATGAGCAATGGTAACTTCAATATCCAAACTTCCTGCGAAGAAGAATATACCGGAGACTTCCGTCCACTTCTGGATTCTATCCGTGAGATGAAGATTCAGATCGATGGAACTTTGAAGGAAGTCCGTGAGGCTTCTGAAATGGTATCTGCCGGAGCATTGAACCTGGCAGAGGCATCACAGGCTTTGGCTGAAGGTGCTACAGATCAGGCTGCTTCTGCACAGCAGATGCAGGCTACCATTGATGAGATTACCAATGGATTGAACAATACAGTAGATCAGACCAATGACGCATATGCAGAAGCAGAGCGTGTTGCCGGTGAGGCAGAGAGCAGCCGCAACGAAATGAGCGTCATGGTAGAGGCTATGAACCGCATCAGTGAGACATCTGAGAAGATCGGTTCTGTCATTACAGAAATCGAAGATATAGCAAGCCAGACAAACCTTCTGTCTTTGAATGCTTCTATTGAGGCTGCAAGAGCAGGTGAAGCAGGTAAAGGATTTGCAGTCGTTGCAGATCAGATCCGTACCTTGGCTGAGCAGAGTGCTAAGTCCGCTGTCAATACCAGAGAACTGATTGAGGAATCTATCCGTGAGATCGAAGTTGGTAACAAGGCAGCAGAGAGAACAGAAAAAGTCTTGGTTGAAGTAGTAGAGGCTATTCATCAATTGGCAGATAACTCTAAGGGCATCAGTGAGACATCCGTACAGCAGGCTGAGTCAATGGGACAGGCAGATGCAGGTGTTACACGTATTGCAGATATTATCCAGTCCAACTCAGCAACCGCAGAAGAGACTTCTGCAACCAGTGAGGAGTTGTCAGCACAGGCAACCAGCATGGATGAGATTGTTGCAAGATTTAGTTTGACAGAAGAATAAAAGAGTTACTATAATAACTGTTGGTGCATAAGCGCCAGCAGTTATTTTTTTGTGCGCAAAACTGCACATACTATATCTATGAAGTATAAGGAAGAAGAAATGAAGTTTTTAAAACAATTTTTGATCATCTTGGTGATCACTTTTATGGGGGAAGGTCTCAAGTATCTCTTGCCCCTGCCAATCCCGGCAAGTATCTATGGCATGGTTCTCCTGTTTCTTGCTTTGATGACGAGAATCGTCAAATTGGAATCGGTGCGTGACGCAGGCAAGTTCCTGATTGAAATCATGCCGGTCATGTTTATCCCGGCGGGAGTCGGATTGATGGTGTCCTGGGGTGTGCTCAAGCCTATGTTGCTCCCGGTCAGCCTGATTACAGTCGTCAGTCTGATCACTGCTGCTGCGGCGACAGGATTGGTATCACAAACTGTGATCCGAAAAGAGCAGAAAAAGACCGAAAAAGCAGAAGGAAAGGAGCAGGCAGATGAATAGTTTTTTTCAGGAATCTTTATTTGCGGGCGTGACTATCAGCTGCTTGCTTATCTGGCAGGATCCTTTTTAAAGAAAAAGTTTAAACTCGGCATTCTAAATCCACTCTTGATCTCCATTGTGATCACGATCTTGGTCTTGGTGGTCGCGGATGTAGACTATGACACTTATGATGCAGGTGCCAAATATCTGAGTTGGTTTTTGACCCCGGCAACAGTCTGTCTTGCTATTCCTTTATATGAGCAGTGGCAGCTTTTAAAAAGGCATTGGCGGGCAGTACTTCTGGGTATCCTGGCAGGTGTTTTTACCAGCATGGGAACCGTATTTGTCCTGTCTCTTTTGCTTGGGTTGTCCCACCAGGAATATGTTACACTCTTGCCAAAGTCGATCACGACAGCGATCGGTATGGGACTATCGGAGGAGTTGGGCGGCTATGTGACGATCACGGTTGCTGTTATCGTGGTGACCGGAGTCTTGGGAAATATCATGGGCGAAGCCATTTGCAAGATCTTTCGCATTACAGATCCTATCGCAAAGGGATTGTCCTTTGGAGCATCTGCGCATGCCATTGGTACAGCCAAGGCAATGGAACTCGGAGAGGTCGAAGGTGCCATGAGCAGTCTTGCCATTGCAGTCACAGGTCTGCTTACCGTGGTATTTTCATCGGTATTTGCCGGATTATTATAGGAGGGAAAACGTATGATTATAACATTAGCGCGCGAGTGCGGCTGTCAGGGAGATTTGATCGGACAGGAACTTGCAAAAATGTATCAACTCCCGTTTTATGATCGGAAAAAAGTGAGCGATTTGATCCGTAGCAAGGGTACACTTGATCGTTTCCCGGATTTCTATGGTGAAAATCCGGTGGATACCTTGTCGTATAGTATTTTGTTGGCTGAGGATGATCAGGCACTTTACAAACGACCAAAGCAGGCGTTGAGTGAGATTATGCCTGAGGACGACTTTATTTTGTTGGGGAGATGTGGCAACTATGCCTATTGTGATAGAGAGGATGCGCTTCGCATTTTCCTGATGGGGCAAGTCGAGCAACGTGTAGAAACCATTGCAAAAAAACACGGTGTTTCTGTGCGCAAGGCAAAAGAAACGGTCAAAGAAACGGATGAGAGAAGACGTGCATATCATTTGCGCTATACCGGACAAGATTGGGGATACGCCGGTAACTACGACCTGTGCTTAAATGTTAGTCGCCTTGGCACCCAGGGGGTAATGGAAGCCATCCAGACGGCAGTTAGGACGATCACAGATCATTAGGATAGAGGCGCACTTGTGCGATTATGAAGTCTGTCACAAACGATCGCATCTGACATAAGCATGTGTCTGGGGTCATTCTTTATTTTTGTGCTTGCTGACAAAGTAGGCGCCAAGCCCTGCGGCGATCACAATGATGGCAAAACTAATAACCGCGATATGGTACTGGGCATTGCTCAGAGCATGTCCGCTGAGGACGGACAGGATAATGGCGGGCAGTCTGCCGACAAAACAAATAAAGAGCCAGTGGGAAACGGAGATATCCGTAAGCCCTACAAAGTAGGAGAGCAGATCTTTGGGCGTTCCTGGAATGAGGAACAAGAGAAAGAGGATGCTCTCCATTTTTTTGTGATCTTTTAAGAAAGTCAATTTTTCCAATTCTGTATCTTCAACGAACAGATGCAGGAATTTGTGTCCGAAACGGCGGACGAGGAAAAAGACAACCATACTGCCAAGGGTGGTACCGATGGCGCAGATCAGACTTCCTTTTACAATGCCGAAAGCATAGCCTGCTGCGATCTCAAAAGGACCACCCGGAATGATGGCGGCAAAGACCTGCAAGACCAGCATACCAAGAAAGAGGAGAACGCCGACAAAACCCTGTGCATCTACCCATGCCTGAAAGGCTCCCGGCTCGGATACAAAGGCAACCAGCGGTCGTCCCATGTAGTATGTGATAACGAAGAATAATATAATAGCCAGTATGGAAAAAAATCTTTGTACGTGTTTTTTCATGATGCCTCCCATATAAACGTCTTATTATGGTATATTTTAGCACAGATTATGGGAAGTGTATGGCGAAATGAAATTCTTAATAAAGATTTTAGAAACACAAAACCCAAAGGCAATTGATGACAATATAAAGGTGTAAGGGAATCTTACATCGATGTGAGAAATAGACAAAAAGGATAATCAATATGAAGCAAGCAGAATTTGAGCAGTTTGTCGAGGCAGAGGGAAAAGATATCCTCCGCTTCTGCCGGATCTTGACAGCAAGCCAAAGACAGGCTTTGGAGGAGATCCTGAGTCAGGTTGTGATCGATTGCAGCGTAGAATATACGGATGGCTCCAGCGCATCCATGAGTGTATCACCTCCTGTAAGAATCGCGTTGAATACGCAGACAGCAGAAGATAGCGGAAGCGATTTCGAGAATGAATATCTGGAGGTAACCATACAAAAGCAGTAAAATAGTTCATAAAAATGCACGGGAAAACCTGGAAAAACTTTAAATTATTCACAAAATTGCAGATATCGTGGAATAATTATAAGAAAATTTGTTGACATTGAAAAAAACCGGTGGTAATTTAAGAACAAACAAAGAGTAAATGCAAGGAACAGAACAAGATCATGAGGACATCTCATACAGTGCAGAGACTTGTCGGTTGGTGCGAGACAAGGTATGGTTCTTTTGATTATCCTCTGCGAGCAGTGCGCTGAATACCTTCCTGGTCAGTAGGTGCCACCGGTTTCCACCGTTATATGGAGACTTATTTCTGCAAGATGGATTGCGGTGATGAGGTTGAGAGGTCACATTTTGTGGCAATTAAAGTGGTAACGCGGAAGCATAGAGCCTTCGTCTTTAGTGAGTGCTAAAGACGGAGGCTTTTTTAGTACATAGACTCTTTGCTAGAAATTTTTAGAAGGGAGCCGCGTGAGCGCGGAAAAAGACATGAATGGATTAGTTATTGTTTTAATCGGAATTGTAGCACTTGGCGCCGGCTATCTGTTTTATGGAAGATGGCTGGCAAACAAATGGGGGATCGATCCAAAGGCAAAGACCCCGGCGTACACACATGAGGATGGAGAGGACTATGTACCGTCATCTAAGTTTACGGTATTTTCCCATCAATTTTCATCCATTGCAGGTGCAGGTCCTGTCACCGGACCGATCTTAGCATCTGTATTCGGCTGGGTGCCGGTACTCCTTTGGTTGATTATCGGAGGACTCTTTTTCGGAGCAGTACAGGACTTTGGAGCCTTATATGCCTCTGTTAAAAATGAAGGAAAGTCCATGGGAATGATCATTGAAAAGTATATCGGCAAGACAGGAAGAAAGTTGTTTATGCTTTTCTGCTGGCTCTTTACCCTCCTCGTTATCGCAGCCTTTACCGATATGGTTGCCGGTACCTTTGTAGGAAAGGGTGTGGCTGACATGAGCGAAACGACAGCATATGCAGATTCTGCTGCCGCTTCTATTTCTATGTTGTTTATCGTAGTTGCCATCATTTTTGGCGTTATTCAAAAATGCGTCGGACAGATGAAAGAGTGGGTCAGAGCCGTTCTTGCTATCGCACTTTTGGTCGGCATGTTTGCACTGGGTATGCATTTCCCGATCTATGCAACCAAGACAGCATGGATCTACATCATCATGGCTTACCTCTTTTTAGCATCGGTTATGCCAATGTGGCTTTTGATGCAGCCGAGAGATTATATGACAACCTTTATGCTATTGGGCATGATCATCGGTGCGGTTGTTGGTGTCCTCGTCGCACATCCGACTATGCAGCTCAATGCTTTTAATGGCTTTAATGTAGACGGAAGTTATCTCTTCCCGACCCTCTTTGTAACGATCGCCTGCGGTGCTGTTTCCGGATTCCACAGTCTGGTATCTTCCGGTACATCTTCTAAGACGATCAGCAATGAAAAAGATATGCCGATGGTTGGTTACGGAGCCATGGTCGTAGAATCACTGCTTGGTATCGTTGCGCTGGTTGTTGTAGGTGCCGTTGCCGTCAATGGTACAAAGCCGGAGGGAACACCATTTTCCATCTTCTCTACCGGCGTTGCAGGTTTCTTGGAAAAATTGGGATTGCCGGTACAGGTGGCAACCGTATTTATGACCATGTGCGTATCTGCACTGGCTTTGACATCTCTGGATTCAGTCGCAAGAATCGGTCGTATGTCCTTCCAGGAACTTTTCCTTGGAGATACCACAGATACGTCCAAAATGCCGGGATGGCAGAAAGTGCTCACCAATAAATATTTTGCAACCGTCATCACCTTATTCTTTGGTTATCTTTTGACACTGGGCGGATACAACAATGTATGGCCACTCTTTGGTTCTGCCAACCAGTTGTTAGCAGCCTTGGTTTTGATCGCGCTTTCTGTATTCTTAAAGACAACAGGAAGAACAGGCTGGACATTATACGCACCAATGTTTATTATGTTAGCAGTTACATTTACAGCACTGATCCAGAAGACCATTGCTCTGGTTCGCAATATCGCAAGTGGTCAGGCAACCTTCTTAGTAGATGGTCTGCAATTTATCGTTGCCCTCCTTTTGATGGTCTTAGGTGTCTGTGTTGCATTTTCTTGTTTGAAAAAATTATTTGGCGCAAAGGAAGAAGCGCAGGCATAATCCTTTGCAAAAGGAGACTGGTAATGAAAAAAAAGTGGTATCAGGCAGATTCTTCGGTCATGACAGGCGATGTATCGGTGGCAGAGGGTGTCAGCATATGGCATAATGCGACGCTTCGGGCGGATACGGCGCCGATCAGGATCGGGCGGAACAGCAATGTGCAGGATAATGTCTGCATACATGCAGGAGACGGGTACCCGGTAGAAATCGGAGAAAATGTTTCCATTGGACACGGTGCCATTCTGCATGGTTGCACGATCGCGGATAATACGATTATTGGTATGGGTGCAATTGTTCTGAATGGAGCACACATTGGTATGGATTGTATGGTGGGAGCCGGCGCATTGGTTACCCAGGGAATGCAGGTGGCGGATGGGAGTCTTGTGTTGGGAAGTCCTGCAAAACGACACCGGATGTTGACAGCAGAAGAAATAGAACACCAGCATGAAAATGCCTTGCATTACGTAAAGGCAGGTGAAGAACAATTGAGAGAAAAAGATGTGAAGCAAAGAAATACCGGAAAAATGCAAGCAGGCTATGAACGCCTTGCAAAAAATCTCATGGACTTTATCTGGGAAGAACAGATCAAACTGGGCTATCGGCGGGAGGTCATCCGCCTCTATTTCCCCCTGACATCCCTTTGCCATTTCTTTGGCAGGCAGATGAGCGAGGAAGAAATGCTGGATGTCCTGCATGCCTTGCCGGAAACGGTGACCCGGACACTGGGAAATGTCCGTTGCAGCAGCAAACAGGGACGCTTTTGTATCGAGATCCCGGAAGAAGGTGTGGCATATGTGCATGCGAATATGCACGATGACGGATTTTTAGAGGAACTGGTCGCTCTGGTGCAGACGCATGATTGCAGTAGGGAGAAACTCTTGACTTTGTTTGGCAAATATAGTCAGGCGGTTGAGATCCAGGATATGCAGGATGCAGACTTTGATTATGCCATCCATTGCAAAGACCGCGAGAACGATCCTTATTATTATTGTTTTCATGAGGAAGGCTGTCATATCATTTATCATCGTTTTACACCGGAAGACTATGCAGATCTGATTTCGTAAATGATCAATTGAGATTTGATGATCTGAATTCTATACAACACAACGCAATTCTTATAACTGCTCTTGTATCTTCACAAATACAAGGGCAGTTAAATTTTCTCCCACTATTCTATTGACACGATAGGAATAGTGGGATATAATCGGAAACATCGAAAAGAAAAGGAGGCAAAAACATGAAAGTGTTACATGAAAAAACAACGCGATGTATGTGCTACGCACGAATGCAGAACTCTCAAGCAGAATCAGAAATGGAGAGATGCGACTGTTGTTGTTGCTCTATTTTGATGTAAGACTTTTGCGGTTTTGCAAATTCGGTTTGAGAGGAAATACGCCGGCGCTTGAGACAGTCTGATAAGTTACGAGTCACAAGGCCAAAAATCGTGCGTAGTATAAGATATAGGAAGATAAAAGAGAAATTTACTAATTACAAAAAGGAGAACTTAAAATGAAGAATTTGAAAATAAAGAAATTATTAGCAGTGGCAGTAGCCAGTATCCTGACCGTAGGATTGGTAGCATGCGGAAGTTCCAATTCCGACAGTGCAAAATCAGATACAGCAAGCGGATCTGATGCAGCATCAGGAAGTTATCGTACCTTAGACGAGATCAAGGAAGATGGAACTATCAACATCGGTGTATTTTCCGACAAAAACCCATTTGGTTATGTGGATGAGAACGGCGAGTATCAGGGATATGATGTTTACTTTGCAAACCGTCTGGCAAAGGATCTTGGCGTAAAAGTCAATTTCGTATCTACAGAGGCTGCAAACCGTATCGAATATTTGCAGACAGGCAAGGTTGACGTTATCTTAGCCAACTTTACCGTTACCGAAGAAAGAGCACAGGAAGTTGATTTTGCACTTCCATACATGAATGTAGCACTTGGTGTTGTTTCCAGAGAAGACAATGTGATTAAGAGTCTGGATAACTGGAACAAAGATGATTCCATCATTGTTATTTCAGGAACAACCGCTGAGACATATCTGACAGAGAATTATCCGGATATCCCATTACAGAAATTTGATTCCTATGCAACTGCAAAAGAAGCCTTCCAGAACGGAACATCTGTTGCATGGGCAAATGACAACACAGAAGTTATCGCATTTGCACTTCAGAACAAGGGTTATACCGTAGGTATTTCTGAACTTGGCAACAAGGATACGATCGCTCCTGCAGTGACAAAGGGAAATGACAGCCTTCGTGAGTGGATCAACAGCGAGATCGAGACATTAGGACAGGAAAACTTCTTCCACAAAGATTACGAAGAGACATTAGTAGATACTTACGGAACAGATTATGAAGACAGCCTTGTAGTAGAAGGTGGCAAAACAGAGTAAGTAAGAATTTGAAAAATACAGGAAAGGAGAACGCGATACCATGGATATAGCATTTCTGACAAAGTATTTACCAATGTATGAAAGAGCGGCAGTGCTGACAGTCAAGATCGGTCTGATCGGTATCGCATTCGCTATCCTGCTAGGTCTGATCTGTGCCATGATTCAGTATCATAAGGTGCCGGTCGCAAGACAGATCGTAGCCGTTTATATTGAGATCAGCCGAAATACACCGCTTTTGGTGCAGTTATTCTTTATTTATTATGGCTTTCCAAAGATCGGCATCATGATGCAGCCGGAGACTTGCGGTGTCGTTGGTCTGGCATTCCTTGGTGGATCTTATATGGCAGAGGCTTTCCGCAGTGGTCTGGAATCTGTAGCAAAGATCCAGAGTGAAAGCGCCCTCAGTCTTGGCATGAACCGTGCGCAGGTTATGCGTTATATCGTTCTGCCACAGGCAGTTTCCGTCAGTATTCCGGCATTTGTGGCAAATGTTATCTTCTTATTAAAGGAGACAAGTGTATTCAGTGCCATCAGTTTGATGGATCTCATGTTTACGGCAAAGGATCTGATCGGACTTTACTATAAGACGACAGAGAGCCTTTTCCTCTTGGTAGTATTCTACCTGATCATCTTATTGCCGGTTTCTTTGCTTGGAACCTGGCTGGAAAGGAGAGTGCGCTATGCTGGATTTGGGGATTGATGTCCTTTTTAAGGGAAGCAATATGTTGCGCCTCCTGTCCGGTCTTTGGGTGGCAATGAAGATCAGTCTGTTTTCCATTTTGATCAGCCTGCCTCTGGGCGTCTTGGTTGGTGCGCTGATGACAGTAAAAAACCGTGTGGTAAAAGTAATTTTCCGTGTCTATCTGGAGATCATCCGTATCATGCCACAGTTGGTCTTGTTATTTATTGTATATTTCGGTACGACACGAGCCTTGGGCTGGAATTTATCCGGCGAGGTTGCATCCGTAATCGTATTTGTTCTGTGGGGAACGGCGGAGATGGGAGATCTCGTGCGTGGGGCGCTCATCAGTATTCCAAAGCATCAGTTTGAAAGCAGTGAAGCCTTGGGACTTACCAAACGTCAGACCTATATTTACATTATCATTCCGCAGACGATCCAGCGTTTGATCCCCTTGTCGATCAACCTGATCACGCGTATGATAAAGACGACCAGTCTGGTGCTGATGATCGGTGTTGTGGAAATGTTAAAAGTGGCACAGCAGATCATCGAAGCAAATCGTATGACCAGCCCGAATGCGGCATTTGGTGTCTTTTTGATTGTTTTCATTTTGTACTTTTTGGTGTGCTGGCCGATCAGTATGCTGGCGAGATACCTTGAGAAAAAATGGAACATAGCCTAGGCGTAAAGGAGGAAGTAAAGTGGCAGAAGCATTACTTCAGGTAAAAGATCTGATAAAAGAATATGAGGGCAACCGCATTTTGGACGGTGTGAATTTAGAGATCGAACAGGGGCAGGTTGTCGTTGTGGTCGGACCGAGTGGTTGTGGAAAAAGTACCCTGCTGCGCTGCATCAATGCATTGGAACCGATCCAGGGAGGTCAGGTCATCTTAGAGGGCAAGACCGTAGGAAAAGACAATCTGGAAGAGTTGCGTCAAAAGATCGGCATGGTGTTCCAGAGTTACGATCTCTTTCCACATTTGAGTGTTTTAGACAATATCACGATCGCACCGATCAAGGTGCAGAAAAGAAAAAAAGAAGAAGTACAGGCGGAAGCAAGAGAATTGCTCAAGCGTGTCGGTTTGGAAGATAAGGCAAACAGTTACCCAAGACAGTTGTCCGGTGGACAAAAGCAGAGAGTTGCCATTGTGCGTGCGCTCTGTATGCACCCGGAAATCCTGCTTTTTGACGAGGTGACAGCGGCTCTGGATCCGGAAATGGTACGCGAGGTCTTGGATGTTATGCTGGATCTGGCAAAGCAGGGCAGGACGATGATCATCGTGACACACGAGATGCAGTTTGCCAAGGCAGTTGCGGATAAAGTTGTATTTATCGACCAGGGAAAGATCTTAGAAGAAGCAGCGCCGGAAGAATTTTTCACCAATCCAAAGACGGAACGTGCAAAGCAGTTTTTGAATGTCTTCCAGTTTGATTAAATAGAAATTAAAATATTATGTATGCCAATAAAAAAGAGTTACAGGTTGGCAGATATCTTGTGAAAGAATCTGACTAGAACCGGTAACTCTTTTTGCATATGAAGATTTTATTTCAGGACGTTAATTCCGACTGCGGAGAGCACTCCGATGATGACGCCGGCAAGAAGAACGCCGCCCATAACGGAGATCGTGCTTTTTTTGAAATCCATATCAAGGAAAGAGGCTGCCAGTGTACCTGTCCATGCGCCTGTGCCCGGAAGTGGGATACCTACGAACAAAAGCAGGGCAACATAGAGTCCGCGTCCGGCTTTTGCCTGTAACTTTGCACCACCCTTGTGGCCTTTTTTCAGACACCAGGTAAAGAAGCCGCCGATGATCGGCTTATCTGCGCCCCACTCCAGCACCTTTCTTGCAAAGAAGAAAATGATCGGAACCGGGAGCATATTACCGATGATCGAGATAATGTATGCCTGAAGAAGCGGAACCGGTGGGTTACATAACAGTGTACCATAGGGAATCGCGCCTCGGAGTTCCACGATCGGAACCATGGAAATAAAAAATGTGATCAGATAACTTTTTAACATTGTATCCTCCTAAAAATGCTTAACTATGTAAATGATATATGATAAGAGGAAAGTTTGCAATGGTTTTTATCTTGGATTTGAAGCATAGATCTATCTACAATTACGCCCGATCGTGCTTCCACCATCCACTAATACATCGACACCGGCAAGATAGCCGTTACGTTCATCAGCAACAGAAGCGATCGCAAAGCCGAGTTCTTCCGGCGTACCCATGCGTTTTTCTGCAGCCGTTTCTAGGAGTGAGCCGCCTTCTTTGGCTTCCAGATTTCCCATATCCGTAGCAATTAGTCCCGGACTCAAAGAGCAGACACGGATGCCTTTTGATCCGTAATCAAAAGCGCATTTGGCAGCATACCAGATGACGAATTTCTTGGACAGACCGTAAGCCAGACCGGAAGACTTGTAATCATCTTTTAGCATCTTAGGTAGTTTCAGACATTTTTTTAAGAAGAGATCTTCGTCGGTATCAGCCAGAGTGAAAGTCTTTTTATTTGCCAGAAATCCCGGGATCATATAGGCGGAATTGGAGGAAATGTCAACGATCACGCTACCTGCTTTCATATATTTTGAAAACTCCTGATTGATATAGACGGTGCCAAGTGCATTGACGCGGAGCAGTTTCTCAGGATCTGCCATGGCAGGGGAAAGCCCGGCGGCATGGATCACATTTTTGATTTCGCCCAGTTCGGCGGCATATGCTGCTAACTCCTGCACCTGAGAACGAACTGAGGTGTCGCAGGTCTTGGCATAGGCTTCGTATCCTGCTTCCTGTAATTCTGTTACGGCACGTTCCAATTTTGCCAATGTTCGCCCTGTTACAAGGATGATCTTTTCCTTAGGCATATATTTTGCAGCAGCCAGTCCCATGCCACTGCCCCCACCGGTGATCACACATACTTCTTTTTTCATGATAAATTCTCCTTATAATACGGCATGCGGTATGCCGTTTGTTATCTTTCTATGCCCTAGCATAGAACTTTTATGTTTAAAAAATGTTAAACAGATTTTTTATATTATGAGATTTTTTCCGCAATCTGCTGTCTAATATATGTAAGGCGAAAACGAAGGACGCTTCGCACACGCTTTATAGAAGCGCGCGAAAGGACTATGAAATGTCAAAGATAGAAAATGGATATTTAATTGACCAGGCAAATGAAGACAATGCGGTACCGACCTTCTTTGGGGTAAAATTAAAAGATGGCAGTCTCTTATACCCATTGGCAAATGGCGGAAATTACGGCTATACGGATGACAGTCAGACTGCCTATGAAAGCCTGTTTGCTTTGGATCGGGTGATCGAAGCAGATCAGGTGGAGGCAATCCTTTTACAAAAGAATTATCCGAAGACAGATGCCGATGGCGGGGCGCATTATGAAGAAAGTGATTTCTTCGTGATTCCGCTACAATAACAGAAGAAAGGAAATCTTTACAAACATTGCAATTTCAGGCGCTTTCGTATATCATAAAACTAGATTTTTATGGTATGCGGAGGCGTTCTTTTTATGGCAGATAATAATTGGGATGATTTGGGCGAAGAATTAAAAGATGCGGTCAATGATGCGATCAACAGTGGAGACTTTGGAGATTTGGCGGGTTCCATCGGTGATATGGTCAATGGCGCACTCTACTCATTTAGCAAAGGGGTATCTTCCTCTATGCGCGATGCCTCCCAAAGAGCAAATGACAGAAATCGTATGGCGGGTGATATGGGACGCATGGCTGGAGATATGGGACGTATGGCAGGCAATATGGGGCGCATGGCTGGTGGCATGGGCAGAGCCTTTGGGCAAGCCGCAGCCCAGATGGCAGGCGGTGTGGCGCAGATGGCAAATGACATGAGCGCACGTCAGCGCGCGGATATGGCAGCAAGTCAGGGACTTCCTCTTTATGACAAGAGCCCGGCAAAGGCATCCTGTGTCCTGATGATGGCGATCGGTTATCCCCTCATGGGTCTTGGTATTTTCTTTTCAGCCGTGATGGCATTCGCATTTGGCGTTGCCGGATCCTATTTCCTGGCACCGCTGATCTTATTCCTTGCCATGGCAGTCGGCGGTACGGCATTGGGGATCGGTGGCACCAACAGGTTTAAAATGCTCAGCCGTTTTTCAAAATATACCTATCGTTTGGAGGAACATGCTTACATATCCGTGGAGGAACTGGCAAAAAAGGTTGGCAAATCCGTAGACTATACCATGAAGGATCTGGAGAAGATGATCGGACAGCATCTTTTCTATCAGGCACATCTGGACTATGATAATAAATATCTGATCTTATCAGACCGTACTTATGAGCAGTACCAGATGGCGCGTGAGGACTTCAAAAAAGAGCAGGCAGAGAAGAAAGCAAAAGAGGCAGAAGAAGACAAGTTGCCGGAAGAATGTCGCAAACTCATTGCGGAGGGACAGCGTTATGTTGCCCATATCAGAGAGTGCAACGATGCCATTCCGGGTGAGGAGATCTCCCGCAAACTGGATAAGATGGAGCAACTGGTACAGCGTATTTTTGAAGAAGTCAAGATCCATCCGGAGGTGGCAGGAGATCTGCACAAGATGATGGAATACTATCTGCCGATGACGGAGAAGTTATTAGACTCTTACCGCGAACTGGATGCACAGCCGGTAGCCGGTGAGAATGTGACCAAGACCAAGCATGAGATTGAAGATGCCGTAGATTCATTGAACGTGGCATTTGAAAAATTGCTGGACTCTTTATTTGCAGACCGTGCATGGGATATTTCTTCCGATATCTCGGTGCTCAACACTATGTTGGCACAGGAAGGTCTGAAAGAAGACGATTTTTCAGCAAAGAAATAGATCATAAATAAAAAGGACAAGGAGAAGAGACATGGGAGAAGAATTTAAGGATTTTACGACAACGCCTACACTGACATTTGGAGAGACACCGGACACGCAGGAATTGCCGAGCACAGTCGCAGAGGAGACAGAGTTTGTGGCAGATTCTGCATTTAACGAGAACAATCTGACAGCAGAAGAAAAGAAGATGGTCGAGGACTTTTCACAGAAGATCGATCTGCACAACTCACAGGCTATCTTACAGTATGGCGCAGGAACCCAGAAGAAGATGGCTGATTTTTCCGAAAATGCACTGAAAAATGTACGCACCAAGGACATGGGCGAAGTCGGAGATATGTTATCCGGTCTGGTCGTGGAACTCAAGAGTTTTGAGATCACAGAGGAGGACAAGGGAATTTTAGGACTCTTTAAAAAGTCTGCCAACAAAGTGACCGAACTCAAGGCAAAGTATGACAAGACAGAGACCAATGTCAACAATGTATGTCAGGCATTGGAGAAGCATCAGGTAACACTGATGAAGGATATTGCACTTTTGGATAAGATGTATGATGCCAACCTTTCCTATTTCAAGGAATTATCCATGTATATCATTGCCGGCAAGCAGAAACTGGAAGAAGTCAGAAATGGGGAACTTGCAGAAGCCAAGGCAAAGGCACAGGCAAGCAATCTGCCGGAGGATGCACAGGCAGCCAAGGATATCGAGGCTATGTGCGATCGTTTCGAGAAGAAACTGCATGATCTGGAACTGACTCGTATGATCTCGATCCAGACAGCACCGCAGATCCGCTTGGTACAGAACAATGACACCATGATGGCAGAAAAGATCCAGTCAACATTGGTCAACACGATTCCTCTTTGGAAGAGCCAGATGGTACTTGCCCTTGGTATCGAACATTCCAATCAGGCAGCCAAGGCACAACGCGAAGTAACCGATGTTACCAACGAACTGCTCAAGAAGAATGCAGACCTCTTAAAGACCGCATCTGTTGAGACAGCCAAGGAGTCCGAACGTGGTATCGTGGATATGGAGACTTTACAGCATACCAATGAGACCCTGATCTCAACCTTTGATGAAGTCATGAAGATTCAGGAGGATGGACGTGCAAAGAGACAGGCGGCTGAACAGGAAATGCAGCGTCTGGAGACCGAACTCAAGAACAAGATGTTGGAAGTTCGCGGATAATATAGTATAGGATGTAAATGCCATGCGCAAGACTTTTTGCGCGTGGCATTCTTGTTTGTCTAAAACGAAAAAACAGGCATAGTTTTTACAAATGACAAGAAAGAAGGGACACAAGATGCTTACTGTTTTAAAAGTGATAGGAATTATCATCTTAGTTATTGTTGTACTTTATTTACTCATGATCATGCCGCGCATGATAAACCGTCCGGATTTTACACCTTTTCAAGGGCGCTTGTATGCCCACCGTGGTTTACATGACAATGAGACCAACGCACCGGAAAATTCCCTGAATGCTTTTCAAAAAGCAGTGGATGCCGGATACGGGATCGAACTGGATGTGCAGTTGACCAAGGATGAGATCATGGTCGTATGCCATGATTTTGACTTGAAGCGTATTTGTGGGGCAGATGTCAAGGTGCGCGACCTGACTTTTGAGGAGTTGCAGGGCTATCATATCTGCAAGTCTGATCAGACCATTCCGACCTTTGAGGAAGTTCTGCGCCTGATTGACGGCAAGGTGCCGCTCATTATTGAATACAAGGTGCCTGGCATGAGCGCCAAGGTATGCGAGATGGCAGATGCTCTGTTACAGGACTATAAGGGGCTTTACTGCGTCGAGTCTTTTCACCCTTTAGCCGTGCTCTGGTATCGCCGCAATCGCAAGGAGATCGTGCGTGGTATCTTATCCGACTCCTACATAAAGGAGGGCATGACTGACATGCCCAAGGTTGTTTATGGCATTACCCATCATATGCTGGTCAATTTCCTGATCAGCCCGGATTTTATTGCCTACCATCATAAGTATTATAAGGATCTGTCGCGCACTTTATGTCGCAAACTCTATCACGCACCGGCAGTGGCATGGACGATCAAGAGCCAGCAGCAGTTGGAAGATCGTAAGGATGATTTCGACATCTTTATTTTCGACTCTTTCCTGCCAAAAGACGGACCGGTCTTTAAAAATTAGGCAAAGATAAGCAATATTCCGACAGAAAAACAAAATATCTAAAAGCACAGGACTTGTGGACTCCTATAATAAACTTATCGTATCAGAAAAATGACGAGTTTCGTTAGAGATAAGCAAAAAAGGAGACAAGTATGAAAGCAATCAGATTACGTTGTGAACAAATGGAAAATCCATTGGGGATTGATGTGCAAAAGCCATGTCTTTCCTGGATCTGTCAGGATGGTATTCATCAGACTGCCTATGAGATCGAGGCAAAGACCGGTGAAGATGTCATATACAACAGCGGCAAGGTAGCAAGTGACAGCATGAATGTCATGCTGGATGCAGATCTTGCAAGCAAGCAGCAGGTTGTCTGGCATGTGCGCCTGTGGGACGAAAAGGATGTCTGCGGCGAGTGGAGTCAGGATGCTCATTTTGAGATGGGGATTATCAAGGCAGATCAGTTTGTGGCAAAATGGATCAACCCGGAGGGACAGATCAATACGGACGAGATGCAGCCGGTATCTTATCTGCGCAAGACCTTTACTTTTGACGGAAATGCCAAAGATGCAAGAGCCTATGTCAGCGCACATGGTATTTATGAGGTCAGGATTAACGGCAAGCGAGTGGGCGATTTTGTCCTTGCTCCGGGAACATCTTCTTATGACAAGCAGATGCCATATCAGACCTATGATGTGACAGAACTTTTGGAAAACGGAGAAAATACCATTACAGCAGAAGTGGCAGATGGCTGGTATCGCAGTTATTCCGGCGTTGATGGAGACAGAAATCTTTTCGGTACCGAGCTTGCCTTTTTCTTCCAGTTGGAAAATGCCGGACAGGTCATCTGTATTTCGGATGAGACATGGGAGGTTTCCCAGGCAGGACCGCTTCGTCAGGCAGATATGCAGATGGGCGAGGTCTATGATGCAAATAAGGAAGACATTACGGATTGGCATGGCGTAAGTGTAGTGGATGCAGACAATAGTCTATTTAAGGCGACCAACAGTGTCCCGGTGCAGGAACATGAGCATTTTGAAGGAAAGATCATGACAACTCCAAATGGCGAGACCGTGATCGATTACGGACAGAATTTGGCAGGTTATATCTGCTTTACCTTAGAGGCGCATGAAGGCGATCGTCTTGTCCTGACACACGGCGAGGCACTGGATGAGAACGGCAACTTTACGGCAGAGAATTTTCAGGATCGCAAGCGTCATAAGGGCGGCGGAACCGAGCAGAAGGTTACCTTCATTTGTAAAGAGGGAACGAATACCTATCATACCAAGTTTTCTATCTGGGGATTCCAGTATGCTAAGGTGGAGACTGATATCGACCTGAGTACCGCACATTTTGAATCCATTGCCGTGTATTCCGCTATGGAGCAGATCGGACATTTCTCCTGTGGCAATGCAGATGTCAACCAGTTGGTGCACAACAGTATCTGGAGCCAGAAGTCCAACTTCTGTGATGTGCCGACGGATTGTCCGACCAGAGAGCGTGCCGCATGGACGGGGGATGCCGGCGTATTCGTAGATACCGGTATTTTCCTTGAGGACTGTTACAGTATCTTCCGCAAGTGGCTGGGCGAGTGCCGCCTTATGCAGTACGATGACGGAAAGATTGCAAACATTGCACCGCTGAACAGTAAGCCAAGTTTCTTCTCAGGACTTTTGTCAGGTTCGACAGGCTGGGGCGATGCTTGTATCATCGTGCCATATGCTCTTTACAAGCGTTATGATGATGTGCGTATTTTGGAAGAAAATTACGATATGATGAAAAAGTGGTACGCTTTCCTTGAAGATCGTGCCAAGAAAAAGGACATCAAGAAGATCTTTAAGAAAAAGAGCCCATATCGCGATTATACGATCGAGACAGGTATCGACTATGGCGAGTGGTGTGAGCCAGGCGTAGACTCTGCTTCCTTGATGGGAAAGACACCGGTTGACTCTGCTACTGCATATTTTGCACATTCCGGTAAAATGTTATCCGAGATCGCACAGATCTTAGGGCATGAGGACGAGGCAAAGCATTACGCAGAAGTTTCCGAGAAAGCGACCCTTGCTTTTCGTGATGCGGCAACAGAGAATGGTAAGATCATAGGTGAGCGTCAGGCACCATATGTCAGAGCCATTGCCTTTGATCTTTTGACGGAGGAAGACAAGAAGCAGGCAGTCGAAGACCTGAATGCTCTTGTAGTAAAGAATGATTATCATTTGAACACCGGCTTCCTTAGTACGCCATTCCTTTGTCAGGTCTTGGCGGAAAACGGACATACCGACACGGCTTATCGTCTGCTCTTGCAGGATACGGCACCAAGTTGGCTTTATGAGGTGAAAAAGGGTGCCAATACCGTCTGGGAGACATGGGATGGTATCAACGAAAAAGGGGAAGTGCATGCTTCTTTGAACCATTATTCCTATGGTGCGATCTGTGGCTGGCTCTTTGGTGGTGTCTGCGGTATCCACTTAGAGAATAAGCATGTTACTATCCATCCATACCCGGATGCATCCTTGGGGTATGCGCATGCGGAGTATGTCTCTCCGGTTGGAAAGATCGTCAGTGCTTGGAAGTATGAGGGAGATAACATCCATTACACCTTCGAGATCCCGGCGAACGTGACAGCGGAGGTCTACTTAGAGGACGGGCAGAAAGTGACCTTGGAAGCAGGAAAACATGAGATTGTATCAAAGTAGGATTGCTTCACAAGAGTATAGAGAAATGATAAAAAGGCTGTAGCGTTTTGCTACAGCCTTATGTTTTGTTTACGGTATTCACCCGGTGCGATTCCGGCAATCTTTTGGAAAGAGTCCGAAAAATAAGATCTGGAATTAAAGGATAATTCAATACTGATATCCAAAATGCTCATATTGGTCGTACTGAGGAGCACCTTGGCGCGTTCAATCTTTTCACGCATGATGTACTCGGTAATGGTACAGCCCATTTCCTGCTTGAACTTGCGGGAAAAATAGTATTCGGAATAACCGGCGCGCTCTGCCAGATCACCAATGGAAAGTTTCTCATTGATATGCACGCCGATATAATCACAACAGTTTTTGACGATCGGTGAGATGCCGTCGGTGTGTTTGGCTTCGCAAACTTTCTGGAAATAGACTGTTTGCATTTCTTCTATAACAGTACCGTTATCATCCAGAGAAACGGAGTCTTCAATGCGCTGCCCGTAAAAGTCACAAAGATCATAGGCTACGTTTGGAGAGACACCACCCTCAATCGCGGCGCGCGAGATCAGGGTCAAAAGCACAAAGGCATTGTTTTTGGCGGCACGTAGACTGTTTTTGGGATTGTGCTTGACCCCATTACTCAGATGAGATGAGTTCTGCAGAGCCTTGCTATAGTCCGGGTTTCCATCCTTGAAAAGACGCAAAAATTCCTGCTCGGAGGCCCAGATGCCGTGATGCTGTTGCGATGATGGAACAATGGAAGGATTTTCGTAGTTTCCTTTGTTCTGTACGCTCTCGATGGTGTTTATATCAATGGCTGTTCCGCTGATCAGATAGTGCAATTGACTAGCATAACTCATCATGACATTGCTTGCAACAATGGGAAGAGAGGTCAGCAGTTTGGAGACGTTTGCCTTTGTCTTGATGGACAGGTTGCGCTGATCCATAGCCTTTACCAGTTCGTTGTAGGAATTTTCTCCGGTAAAGGTTGGCCCTAAGACATAGAATTTTTTTAATTGGTTGTCAACAATCTCAAAGTCAATCAGCCAGGCAAGGTTGAAAAAGGAATAGATAAAGCGAGGATGGGAGGGCAATCCACCGTTTAATGCAGGGGGAACCTGCAGTTGGAACAAAGCATCAAAACCCTGATAGTCATCCCCGGGATAGGTGGTAAAAAGCATCTGCATATGCTCATCATAGATCCAGCCAAAGAGATTGTTGGTATGTAAGAGCAAATCCATATAGGACTTGATCTGTTCGTCCTTGGTCATGCTTAGTCCTCACATAAAAAATCGGCCAGAAGGCTATAATCTTCCTCATTTACACAACGGACAGAGCCGTTTTCCAATATACTTTCTTTTTCTGCAATGGAGCAGAAAACATACTGACTCAGTGTAGATGCAAGATTCAGGATATCTCCCTCATTAGAATCAAAAAACACGTCGTTTTTGCATGCTTTTACTGCGATCAGAAACTTGGCTAAATCGGTATCTTTTTTTAATTTTCTCATGATAAAATCCTCCTATCAAAAAGAATGCACATAGGTGCAACATGAAATCATTATGATTTTAACACAGATCAGAAAAAACGTGAAGAAAAGATGACGAATTTTCTGATAGGAAATACAAAATCTGGTCGAAACAATGTAAAGAGGCAGATAAAATTGTATAGGTAAAAAAAGATTTATAGATTTTTGGAGGAAAAGAATATGGCAATAAAAGCAATACAGCAGTTTCAGTTGCGCACCGTGATCGGTACAGAGGCAAAGGCGAAAGAGACTTTGCGCCTGATGGAAGAGGCAGGATACGATGGCATTGAACTCTGTAGTTATATGATAAAGCATATGTCGCTTACCATCCGCGCAATCACACGTCTTGCAGGCATGCCGATGGGAAAGAGTGGAAATCTGGACTGGCATGCGCTTCTGGCTGATACCAATTTAAAGGTGGTCAGCATCCATCAGGATCTGGGCACTTTGAAGCGTGTTCCGGAGGAAGCCATCGCAGAGGCAAAATCCTATGGAACAAAATATATCGTTATCACCGGAATGCATCATTTTGATTATTCTGACAAAGAGGCTGTGGATGGACTGATCGCAGACTGAATGCCTGCGGGAAACGTCTGAAGGCGGATGGTATCGAACTCCTTTATCACAATCACAACTGTGAGTTCCGTAAGATTGATGGTCAGACGGCTTATGATCGCATCATTGAAAACACGGATCCGGAATACGTTAATTTTGAGTTTGACTCTTACTGGCCGACAGAGGCAGGTGTTAATACCGTAGAACTCATGCGGCGTCTGGGAAGCCGTATCAAGTTGTATCACATCAACGACAGAGGCAGCCGTGTAGAGGGAAAGACTTCCTCTATTCTGACCTCAGACAGTATGGAACTGGGTTACGGCAATATGGATTTAAAGACCATGGTCGATATTGTGAAGGAAAATGGTGTGGATGCTGTTGTTCTGGAAAGTCATAAGAATTGGGTAGATAAATCCCCGATCAAGTCCTTCCAGTTGAGTGCCAAGTTCATGAAT
Source organism: Roseburia sp. AM51-8 (assembly GCF_003478275.1). Classification (NCBI taxonomy): domain Bacteria; kingdom Bacillati; phylum Bacillota; class Clostridia; order Lachnospirales; family Lachnospiraceae; genus Roseburia; species Roseburia sp. AM51-8. The sequence goes on from NZ_QUEY01000002.1 coordinate 438,159, forward strand.
GAGAATGTCTAAACTTTAGTTGCCTATCACACGAAAAGTTGTTAAAATAAATCTATATGAGTTCGTGAGGTGGGGGATATATGAAAAAGGTTTTATTCGTTGGACATTTTAATGACCAGACAAAGCAGATACAAAAGGAACTGTCAAAGTTTGTCTCTATCCAGTTATGTTCGGACAATGTGACGATCGCTGAGAGCATGATGGGCATTTATGAGCCGGATCTGGTGTTGGTAAATGTCGAGGGATTTACGGACGGTCATCTGGAATTTTTCCAGATCTTAGCAGAAAAATATGTGATGACTCCTGTTGTTATCATTGGCAGTGAGGCGGCATATCGCCGCTATGCTCTTTATGATATGTCAGGGCAGGTATCTTACGTGGATCCGCAGGATATGGCGGAAAATGGTGTCTTGGAGGCGCTGATGGCACGCGTGGACATTGATGCGGAGGTCTTGCCGGATGGCTCGATCGTATCCAAGGATGATCGAAAGATCGTCTTGGTGGTGGACGACAGTCCGATGATGCTTCGCAGCATGAAGCAGATGTTAGAGGAACGTTATCAGGTGACACTTGCCACTTCCGGCCAGCAGGCACTGACCATGATCGATAAGCGCCAGCCGGATCTGGTTGTTTTGGATTATGAGATGCCGGATTGCGACGGTAAGGAGACCTTGGAGTTGATCCGCTCAAAGGAAGCGACCAAGGATATACCAGTTGTTTTTCTGACCGGACATGGAGATGCGGAGCATATCCGTTCTGTCTTGGATCTCAACCCAAGTGCATATTTCCTGAAACCGCCAAAGGCAGACAAGATCCTGGAGGTCTTAGGACAATTATTATAAATATGACAGGCTGTATTCCCCGAGAGGAAGTACAGCCTTTTTCTGCGTTGTAAAAAGAGGAGAGAAAGGAAATCAGTATGAAATGCTTGAGTTGCGGTAAGAATTTTGACTATGAAAAATATTATGGTATCTGCCCAAAGTGCGGAACATATAATAAGCAGGCGCCTAAGACAGATACGACGCAGACGTTCCAGGAAGAGTTTGTGCCAACCAAGGAACCGAAACTGACCCAGAAGCCAGAAATAACCCAGGAGTCAGAATCAATCTTATTTTCACAAACAAAGGAAGAAAAACAAAAAAGAATGCGGAAGAATCTTATACTTTGGATTGCCATTCTGGTTGCGTTGTCCATTATTTTGACGATTGTCCAGGGAATCGTGACAGGTTATCTGGGGGCATCAGATTATAGGGAAAAGAAAAGAAAGAATATTGAAGAAGTCGCCATAGAAAAGTCAGATCTGGGTGAGGCCCATACGATTGAAAACGAGTATGGCCGCACACTTACCGTGGCAAAAGCGGAGGTGTTAGCAGAAGCCGATACCATCGGAGGCTTCCCGGCGGGGCAACGACTGATTGCAGTGCGTATAGAGTCCAATAAGGTAGACGGTATAAGCTATGATACATATACACATGCACCGGTAAAAGATTTTTACATATCTTATGATGGTACATATCGTTCAACGGTACCAAATTATAAATTAACCAGTGGTGGTTATGATGATATTATTGGTAATCGACAGTCCATAGATTCTTATGAATTTTCTGATGCGGGTTCTCATACGGGATATTTGTTTTTCTTTATACCTGCGGATGCGCAAAAGATTGCTTTTGTGTATAGTGTAGTGGATACCGAAAACTGCGATCTTATAAAATATGTAAAGGTGCCGCTGGAAATAGATGTGCAGCGGGACGAGGCAGAAGCACAGTCGGCAGAGGAAACGATAACGACACTGCCGGCTAAAGAGGATGCAGCAGAAAAACCGGTCGTGGACTAAGGAGGGGCAAAATGGTGAATGAGTATGGAAGAAACCGACAAGGAAAAGGTCTTTTGATTGTTGTTCTCGTGATTGTTGTCTGCATGTTCATAGGTAGCCTGGTTCAATTTTTGGTTACTATTGGTGAAGTGCTTGGTGGACCATCTTATGTGGAGAGTAAAGCGGTATTAGATGGAGATGTTACGATTTCCTATCTTGGAAAGAATTATATGGATAATGCAAAAAGTGGATATTCTTACTATATGATTGATGTACCTGTGTATAACAACGGAAGTTATGAGATGGGGACAGGGTATGAAGTGCGTCTACAAGTAGAAACGGAAGAGTGGGATGAGGTAGAAGAATTTAACATGACGGATAACAGTGAATTCGCATATTCTTATGAGGATTTGGTACCACCAGCAACATCCGGCATCGCTCATAAAATCTATTTGATTAGAGATGGTGTGAAAGAAGTGAAGGCGACGTTCTATGAAAGTAGCGATGATTATTATGATGGAAAAAATGGAACCGAATTTGTATTAAAAGTACCGACAGAATAGTGGGTGAGTAGTGCTATGCGAATTGCAATTGTAGAAGATGAAAAAGAGTTTGCAAAACAACTGATGAACGACCTTGATAGATATGGGAAAGAGAGTGGCGTTGTAATGGATGTGCGCTGGTTTACGGACGGTGCACAGATTGTAGGAGATTATCGACCAGAATGGGATTTGATTCTTTTGGATATTGATATGCCAACAATGGATGGAATTACGACGGCAAAGGAAATACGTAGGCAGGACGCTGGTGTTCTTTTAATGTTTGTTACGAATTTGGCCCAATATGCAATTAAGGGATATGAAGTCGAGGCCGTTGATTATGTGTTGAAGCCGATTAATTATCAGGCATTTAAGATGAAAATGAATAAGGTGATGCGTATTTATCGCAATACGCAGGAAGAATTTGTTATGCTAAAAAAAGAGGGGGAAATAAAGCGTATCCCATTGTCACATATTTATTATATTGAAGTGACGGGACATCGCATGATTTATCATACATCAGAAGGGATTATTGAAAAATCAGGAGAGCAGACATTAACGGTATTAGAGAGGGAGCTGCATGACAGAGGGTTTGCCCGATGTAATGCTTGTTATTTGGTAAATTTACGATTTGTAGATACGATCACGGAACAAGAGATACGTGTGGCGGGGGAGTGTCTTACGGTTTCACGAGGAAAAAAGAAGGCTTTTTGTGAAGAGTTAATGGAATATGCGAGAGGACATTGATAAATGGGATGGAGTATGCGAATTTTATGTCCTGATTTTGTTCAGGAATTATTGGTAATATCTGTTATTTTTTATATGTTTTTACCAAAACGCGATCATACAAGAACTCGTTTGATTGTGGCGGTTTTGATATTATGGATTGGAATAGCTACGGTTAGTTTACATTTAATTGGGCATGTAAATATGTTTACCCCTCTTGAAAAATATGCCCCCATATTTATCTGGTATTCGATTTTTTATTTAGGAATACCACTGTTGGGCGTATTTTTATTTTTTGTTATCACGACAAAGATAACAATGGCAGATGCACTATATGCAACCTCACTTGTTTATGCTGTTCAGCATATTGGATATTGTGTTACTACATTTGTATCTGGAAAAACGGTGACACATACGATACTTGTGACTTTGATGACGTGGTTTTTTTATTTGCTTGTTACGGTTCCATTAGCTATTTTTTTATCGTATTCTTTCCATTGTGAACAAGGATATGGGGTGTCTTGGACGAAAGCACTTTTAAATTTTTTGCTTATTTGTTTTTTGGCATTGTTTTTAAATTGGGGTGTGCGAAATTATACCGTAGAAACGAATCAATTTTTTTATAATGCATGTAACATATATGACATGTGCTGTTTGTTATTTATACTTCTGGTGCAGATACAACAATGTCGGGAGGTTGAATTAAAATCAACCATTGCAGTGGAGCGTATGTTGCGCGATAAAATGAAAGAGCAATATGCGGTTTCTAAGGAGAATATTGAGATTATCAATCGCAAGAGTCATGATTTAAAACATCAGATTGGAATGTTGCGTCATATGCCGGCAAATGAGGAGAGGGAGGACTTCTTAACGAAATTGGAACGAGATGTGACGATTTATGATAATACCATGCAGACGGGCAATGAGGCTCTTAACATTGTTTTGACAGAAAAAGGCCTTCTTTGTTATGACCAGCAGATACAATGGACTTGTATGGTAGATGGGCACTTGATGGATTTTATGAAAACAATTGATGTATATACATTGTTTGGAAATGCGCTAGATAATGCGATTGAAGCATGCCGCAAAGTAAATGAGGTGGATTGTCGTGTGATTTCTGTTACAGTTTTAAAGCGCGCTGGAGTAACTGTGGTGGAAATAGAAAATTATTTTGATGGTGTTTTACAAAAAAATGGAAATCAACTCATGACAAGAAAAACAGAAAAGTCATCTCATGGACTTGGTATGGGAAGTATGCGTCAGATTGTGGATACCTATGGCGGAACTATGAAATGGGAAGCGAAGGATCAGATTTTCTGTCTTACAATGGCGTTTCCTTTTGCATAAAAACAGATTAGGAAGAAGAACTGCAGTTTATGCAGAGATTTCCAAATAAATAATTTCATAAAGTATAATTCTTATACAAGGATATAAAGTAGGAGGGGCTCCTGCTTTTCTTTTGAAGGAGGATTAAAGTTTATGAGTAAAGCAAAAAAGCAAAAAGTCAAACGTCCACATCAAATTAGAAGGATGGCTGGTATGATTGCAGCATGTCTTTTCCTGGTCGTTGTAATTGTGGCTAATGTAGCAGTGAGTATGCTGGGAGATGTTATGAATTCATATCTTAGCAGCAATAATATTGATGCTACAAATATGGAATCTGCATCAAAATCTGCACGAAAGCTGTCGAAGGAGGCGGAAAAAGATAGTGCAGTTCTTTTGCAAAATAAGGAAAATACGTTGCCACTATCTTCGGATGTAACAAAGGTTAACGTGTTTGGCTGGGCAGCAACAAATTGGCTGGGTGGCGGTTCTGGTTCTGGAGGTGTGACACAGGTTAAAATTGATTTTCTGAAATCGCTCGAAAAATATAATATTTCTTATAATGAAGAGCTGATTCAAATGTATCAGAATTTCCAGAACAAGCGAGAGTATGATCGCACGCTTGCGGCATGGCCAGAGCAGACGGCACGCTTGTATGAACCATCTATCAGTGATGCCAATTATTACTCTCAGGAGTTATTAGAGGACGCAAAGGCGTATTCAGATACAGCATTTGTTGTTGTTGGTCGTTGGAATGGAGAAAGTAATGATGCTACGCAGAAACAGTATAAACGTACAACAAAAGATGGCGATATCATTACAGATGAAACGAAAACGCAATTAGAATTATCAACAGAAGAAATCGAACTTCTACAATATGTTGGTGAAAATTATAAAAACGTTATTGTGGTTTTAAACACAGGAAATGTTATGGAAATGGGACAAATAGAAAGCATTCCTGGTGTAGACGCTTGTGTGATGGCAGGTCTTACAGGTAGTTATGGCGCAGAGGTTTTGCCAGAATTACTCTGGGGAGAGGATTCCTTCTCTGGAAAGACAGTTGATACATGGGCATATGATATGGCATCAGCGGCGAGTTATGCGAATACAGCAGAAAATGGTGTCGGTAAGTATAGCGGCGCAGAAGGTTTGTATCCTGCAAATGGTACGTTAGATGGAAATCTTGGAGAAGAATATTATTATGATCAAGTGTCGTATGTTGACTATGCTGAGGGTATTTATGTGGGATACAAATGGTATGAAACAGCAGACACAGAACATTATTGGGATAATGTATCAAATGAATATGGACAGGGTTATGAGGGGGTTGTTCAGTATCCATTTGGCTATGGACTTTCCTATACAGATTTTTCGTGGGAAGTAACGAAAGCACCGGAAGATGGTCAGACAATTACGGATAAGGATACGCTTAGTTATAAGGTAAAGGTTACAAATACAGGTAAGGTTTCAGGTAAAGATGTTGTAGAACTTTATTACAATCCGCCATATACGGCAGGTGGTATTGAAAAAGCATCTGTAAATCTTGCTGCTTTCGCAAAGACAGATGTTTTAGCACCAGGTGAAAGTCAGGAAGTGACATTGACAGTTGATGCAGCAGACATGGCATCGTATGACTGCTATGATGCAAATAGTAATTCGTTTTGCGGTTATGAATTAGAAGCAGGAGATTATGAATTAACATTACGTAAAAATGCGCATATGATTGCAGATGGAACATCCATGACATCGAAAGTTTCGGTTACGGACACTATTTGCATGGATAAAGATGCAACCACGGGAAAAGAAGTATCTAACAAATTTACCGGCGAAGATGCCATAGATGGTGTGAGCCTGGATGGTAAAGATTCTAATCAAAATATTACATATCTGACAAGAAAGGATTTTACTGGAACGTTCCCGACGGAAAATGTAGATACAAGAGCAATGGCAGATAATGTGAAGGCTTTGAATTTGTATACAGCAGATATGGCAAATGCCTGGATTGATGATTCTGATAAAGATATAGAAACCGGAAAAGATTATGGTCATCTTCTGACAAAGGATGGAAAGCTAACAGAATTAGGATATCAACTAGGTTTGAATCCAGAGGATGAAAAATGGGAAGAAGTGTTAGATCAAGTGTCTATTAAGGAAATGGAAGCACTAGTTTATCATGCATATGCACATACAGGAGAAGTAAAGAGTGTAGGAAAACCGGCAACATCAGATCAAGATGGACCGTCTCAGATTGGTGGATTCTTTGGAAATAAGAAGAGTACAGGATTCCCAAGTAGTTCCACAATGGCATGTAGCTGGAATGCAAAATTGTTTGAAAAAGTGGGTCTTGCAATTGGAAAAGAAGCAGTAGCCAGTGGTGTGCAGGGTTGGTATGCACCTGCAGTTAATATTCATCGAAGTCCATTCAATGGTAGAAATTATGAGTATTATTCAGAAGATGCATTGCTTTCTGGAGTCGCCTGTGGAAACACTGTTGCAGGTGCAAAACATGCAGGTGTTTACTGTTATGTAAAGCATTTTATTTGTAATGATGGAGAATCTTATATTTATCGAGACAGTGTTTATACGTGGATGAGCGAGCAGGCATTACGTGAAATATACTTAGAACCATTCCGTATGCTTGTAGAGGAATATGATGCAACAGGTCTTATGACTTCATATAATCGTATTGGCGCTGTATGGACAGGAGGAAGTCAAGCTCTTTTGACAGGTGTTTTACGTGATGAGTGGAATTTCCCTGGAGCAGTAATTACAGATTATTCTGACTGGCATGAATATATGAATGGTGATCAGATGCTTCGTGCTGGTGGAGACCTCTGGATGGACGGTATGGTCAAAGGCGAGACAACGTGTGAAACATCATCTAATAGTTATAAACAGGCATTGCGTCAGGCAACAAAACATACGCTTTACATGTATACCAATGCACTTGCTGAAAATGCGAATTACGCCAATGAAATCGGTGATGATAGCATGATTAGCGAAATTGGTAATAACAGTAGTGTTATAAATAAAATACTGATTGTTATGGATGTGATGGCAGTAGTATTTATGGCATTGGGTATCATGGGGGTTGTTAAAGACCAGAAATTGAAGAAAGAAATGAAATAATAAATCAACACCTTTAAGGAAACGTCGTAGAAAAATCAAGTTTCCAAAAAGGTACAAGAAATCCTATTGCACGACTCGCATGTGCTCCTTACTATAGTTAAGGGCATTATGAAAGAGGGAGCAATAGGATTTTTTATGGAAAAGTTAAAACCAAAATTTTTTACAACGATTCGGGATTATTCGAAAGAGCAGTTTATAAAGGATGTTATATCAGGAATTATTGTGGCAATTATCGCGTTGCCACTTTTTCGATTGCATTAGTACTTGCCTCAGGCGTAACACCGGAAAAAGGTATTTATACGGCGATTATTGCCGGATTTCTTGTGTCGTTTCTAGGTGGTTCTAAGGTACAGATTGCAGGACCGACAGCTGCTTTTGCGACAATTGTTGCAAAAAGTGGTATGGACGGACTGATCGTAGCGACGATTAACTGGCAGACATCGTTCCAATATGGAACGGATTGCACAGGGCGTAGGAAATGTTGGCTCTGCATTGTAACAAAATAGAATACACTTTGTAAAATGAAATCCATGTTGTCAGTAAAAGCTGGCGATATGGATTTTTTTGCGCCGGGTTCTCCCGCCTTGGAAACGACGCAAAAGCCAACCACCATTTTTAACACAATTTTTACAGAGACCATACATTTCATTTTACAAAGTGTTTGTATCATATGTCTTGTAAACGAAATAGAAAGAAAAAGTCAAAACGACAAAAGGAGATCAAAAATGAAATTGAAGGAAATCGCCGCAACACTTCTTGTTGCAACATTAGCACTGGGTACCATGGTAGGATGCGGAAGTAAAGGAAATGACAATACAGCCGATAGCGCAGATCAGACAGGAGCATCCGGGGATATCACCATTCTTTCTCGTGAAGATGGATCCGGTACAAGAGGTGCATTCGTAGAACTCTTCGGTATCGAGGAAAAGGATGCAGACGGCAACAAGGTTGACATGACAACCGAGGATGCAAAGATCACAAATTCTACCTCTGTTATGATGACAACTGTTGCAGGAGATGTAAATTCTCTTGGATATATTTCACTGGGTTCTTTAAATGACACGGTAACAGCTGTAAAGATCGATGGCGTTGAGGCGACCGCAGACAACGTTTCCAACGGTACATACAAGATTGCCCGTCCATTCAACATCGCCACCAAGGGCGAGGACTTAAGTGATGCAGCACAGGATTTCGTAAACTATATCTTGAGCAAAGACGGACAGCAGATCATCACAGACAATGGCTACATCAGCGTAGGCGAGGGTAAGGAATTTACATCCAACAATGCATCCGGAAAACTCGTGATCGCTGGATCATCTTCTGTAACACCGGTTATGGAAAAATTAGTAGAGGCTTATAGCAAGGTCAATGCAAACGTTGAGATCGAGGTACAGGAAAGCGATTCTTCAACCGGTATGCAGTCAACGATCGACGGCTTGTGTGACATCGGTATGGCATCCAGAGAACTAAAAGATTCTGAAACTGAGGCAGGACTTGTAGCAACAGAGATCGCAAAAGACGGAATCGCAGTTATCGTAAACAACGAAAGTGGAATCACAGATTTAACATCTGATCAGGTAAAGCAGATCTACACAGGTGAGATTCTTACATGGGATGAAGTGAAATAGAAAATCCCGATATTCAAGGAAATGAGAAAGGTCAGAATATGAAACATTTGAAAGAACAGATAATGAAGGTCATCTTTTTCATAGCGGCTTGCACTTCGGTGTTAGCCGTTGCCTTGATTTGTATCTTTTTATTCGCTAACGGACTTCCGGCGATGGGAAAGATCGGACTTGGCAAGTTCTTAACCGGCGTGATATGGAAACCTTCAAATAATATATTTGGTATATTGCCTATGATCATGGGCAGTATCTATGTGACAGCCGGAGCCATTATCATCGGTGTGCCGATCGGACTCTGTACGGCTGTTTTTATGGCGCATTATTGTCCGAAAAAGATCTACGGTATCTGTAAGGCGGCAGTCAATCTGATGGCAGGCGTGCCATCCGTAGTCTATGGCTTCTTCGGACTGGTATGTATCGTGCCGCTCATGCAGGACTTGACCGGACACGATGGCTCTACCATGCTGACAGCATCCATCTTACTTGGCATCATGATCCTGCCGACCATTGTCAGCGTCTGTGAAGCCGCTATCCGCAGTGTTCCGACACCATATTATGAAGGAGCACTTGCCCTGGGTGCGACCAAGGAGAGAAGCATTTTCCTTACGGTCATCCCGGCGGCAAAGTCCGGTATCGTGGCAGGTATCGTGCTGGGCATCGGCAGGGCGATCGGAGAGACGATGGCAGTTGTCATGGTTGCGGGCAATCAGGCACGTATGCCAAAGGGCATCACACGAGGTGTGAGAACCCTGACCTCCAATATCGTATTGGAAATGGGCTATGCAGCAGATCTGCATAGGGAAGCCCTGATCGCGACCGGCGTTGTCTTATTTGTATTTATTCTTTTGATCAACTTATGCGTGGCGGCACTCAAACGTCAGGACGCAAAGTAAGGAGGCAAGGCAATGAAACAAAATTTAAAAACAGCATTAAAGCATCCCCTGTCGTTTTTGCTTCGGATCTTCATCTTATTATCCGCAGCAATTACCATGGGCGTCTTGCTCTATATCATTATTTTTATCGTGGCAAAGGGGGCTCCCCATCTGTCATTAGATCTTTTTGCATGGGAATATACTTCGGACAATGTTTCCATGATGCCGGCAATCATCAATACCCTCATTATGACAGGATTATCCCTCGTGATCGCCGTGCCGCTTGGTATTTTTGCAGCCATCTATCTGGTGGAATATGCAAAGCGCGGCAGCAAATTGGTAAAAGTCATCCGCATGACCGCGGAGACCCTATCGGGTATCCCATCCATTATTTATGGTCTGTTTGGTCTTCTTTTCTTTGCAACCTATTTGCATTGGGGATACTCTATGTGGTCCGGGGCATTGACCTTAGTTATTATGATCTTGCCACTTGTTATTCGTACGACTGAAGAAGCCCTTATTGCCGTGCCGGATATGTATCGGGAAGCCAGTTTTGGACTGGGCGCAGGAAAACTGCGAACCATCTTTCGGATCATCCTGCCGGCAGCCGTACCGGGCATTTTATCCGGTGTCATTCTTTCCATTGGGCGAATTGTCGGAGAGACAGCTGCCCTGATCTATACTTCAGGAACCGTGGCACAGACGGCGACCGATCTGACAAAGTCCGGGCGAACCCTTGCTGTGCATATGTATAGCCTTTCGCGTGAAGGGCTGCACATGGATGAGGCATATGCGACAGCGCTTGTCCTACTGATTCTTGTTGTATTGATCAATGCCATATCCGATGGCATTGCAAAAAAAGTTTCAAAAGTGTGAGAAAGATAAAAAGGAGTCAATAAAACATATGGAGAACAAAGCAAAAATTTCCATTCAGGATCTGAATTTATATTATGGCGATTTCCATGCCCTAAAAGGCATTAACATGGAATTGCCGGAAAAAGAAATCTCTGCCTTTATCGGACCAAGTGGCTGTGGTAAGTCTACTTTGTTAAAATCTATCAACCGTATGAACGATCTGGTAGAGGGTTGCAAGATCACCGGGCAGTTGAGATTAGATGAAGAAAATATTTATGGTGATATGGACGTCAACCTTCTGCGCAAGCGTGTCGGCATGGTGTTCCAGAAGCCGAATCCTTTCCCGATGAGCGTCTATGACAACATTGCCTACGGACCGCGTACCCATGGAGTGCACAGCAAGGCGCAGTTGGATGAGATCGTGGAGACCTCTCTGCGCCAGGCGGCGATCTGGGATGAGGTCAAGAACCGGCTGAAAAAGAGCGCACTGGGCTTGTCCGGCGGGCAGCAGCAAAGACTCTGCATCGCAAGAGCACTTGCCGTCAAGCCGGAAGTTCTGCTTATGGATGAGCCGACTTCTGCACTGGATCCTATTTCTACGTCAAAGATTGAAGATCTGGTGATCGAACTGAAAAAAGATTTTACCATCATCATGGTAACGCACAACATGCAGCAGGCAGTGCGCGTATCGGATAAAACAGCCTTTTTCTTACTTGGAGAAGTCATTGAATACGGAGAGACGGAGCAGATCTTCTCTATGCCGAAGGAGAAAAAGACAGAGGACTATATTACAGGTAGATTTGGTTAAGGAGGAAGTATGAGAAATCGATTTGACAGACAGTTGGAAGAACTGCACGTAGAACTGATCGAAATGGGAAGTATGTGTGAGGATGTGATCCGCAAGACCTCAAAACTCTTGCAGTCCGGGGATGCAAAAGTGGCAAAGGAGATCCGCAAGGAGGACAGCAATATTGACGAACAGGAGCGTCTGGTGGAGAGCCTTTGTTTAAAACTTCTCTTGCAGCAGCAGCCGGTAGCGAAAGACCTGCGCAAGGTTTCCGCAGCCTTAAAGATGATCACGGACATGGAGCGTATCGGCGACCAGGCATCCGATATTGCGGAGATCATTGAAACGACAGACTTTAGTGTACCGACAAATGATGTAAAACTGGCAAAAATGGCAGAAACGACCATAGCCATGGTGACGGAGAGCATTGACGCCTATGTTAAGCAAGACTTGGAACTGGTGCGTGAGGTCATTGCCCGAGATGATGAAGTCGACGATCTTTTCCTGGAAGTCCGTCAGGAGATCGCAGACGATATGGTAGAAGCCGGGGATCCGATGAGCAGTCTGGATCTTCTTATGATCGCAAAATACTTTGAGCGTATTGGTGACCATGCGACCAACATTGCAGAATGGGTTGAATTTTCTATCACAGGGACCCACAAGGATGCAGATATTTTATAAATTTTATTTGCAAGATCGTCCGCGGTGCAATACTATGATAGTGATATGAGACACAGGAAACGCGAGTTGGAGATCATGGAGAAGATCATATGATTTATTATGTAGAAGATGAAAAGAATATCCGGGAACTGGTTGAGTATGCACTGCTGGCAAATGGATTTGAGATCAAATGTTTTTCGGAGGGGGCGGCTCTTTGGCAGGAACTGCGAAAAGATGTCAGACCGGAGTTGATCCTTTTGGATATCATGCTGCCGGGAGAGAATGGTCTGGAAATCTTACATCGCTTAAAAACTGATGGCAAGACCAAGGATATCCCGGTTATCATGGTGACCGCAAAGGGAAGCGAATACGATAAGGTCCTGGGGCTTGACAGCGGGGCAGATGATTACATAGCAAAGCCTTTTGGCATGATGGAAATGGTATCGCGCATCAAGGCGGTCTTGCGCCGCACCAAAAAGGAAGATGCAGGGGATGATCTGGTCTATGAGGATATCCGGGTCTGCAATGCGTCCCATAAGGTCTTTGTGAAAGATCGGGAAGTGGAACTGACCAAGAAAGAATATGATCTTTTGTCCCATCTGATCCGCAATCAGGGCGTGGTACTGACCAGAGATCAGTTATTAAACAGCATCTGGGGTTATGATTTTGACGGCGAAACGCGTACTGTGGATGTCCATGTCAGATCCCTGCGGCAAAAGTTAGGACCGGCAGGAGACTATGTGACAACCGTCCGCGGGATTGGCTATCGGATAGGGGAATGATATGAGAAAACGCATTTTTAGAAGCACGGCAATTCTGGTGACATTGGCGATCCTTGTTACCTTTGTCACTGCTTTTTTCTTTATGTATAACAAATTAGAAGAAAATATGACGGAGCGCGTGGATAACGAGGTGGATTATCTGGCAAAGGCTGTGGATGAACTGGGAGGAACTTCCCTTGAAACAGGTCTGGCAGATGGTGTGACCGGGCGCATTACCGTAGTCGATGCCGTCGGTAATGTCTTGTATGACTCTTATGAGGATGCAGCAGAGATGGAAAATCACGCATCCCGACCGGAGATAGCCCAGGCGATGAAAGAGGGCAGGGGAAGTGCCAGCCGCTACTCGACGACTTATGCCAAGCGCAGTTACTATGCAGCCGTTCGTCTGGATAATGGACAGATCCTGCGCGTGGGGGATACGATCGACAGCGTCTATGGGACCCTTTTTCCGGGCGTTTTCATGTTGCTGCTGCCATTGGTCTTACTGCTGATCCTGAGTTTTTATCTGATCGACCGGACGACAAAGCGCATGATGGAGCCTTTGGAGGCAATCGACCTGGATCATCCGCTGGAAAATGTCGCCTATGATGAACTGGTGCCTTTTCTGCGTCGTATCGCAGACCAGAACGAAGCCTTGAAAGAACAGGTGCAGGAGCGCAACAAGCAGCAGCAGGAATATGTAGCCATTACGGAAAATATGAAGGATGGTCTGATCGTGACCAACCGTCACCATGTGCTTTCCATCAACCGGGCAGCCCAGCGTATTTTTGAGATCAAACCGGAAGAGTGTATGGGACAGAATATCATTGTCGTAAACCGCAACCAGAAGTTGAAGGAAGTGGTGGACGCGCGCTTGCCGGAAAAGACATGGTCAAACATATGACCATTGATGATGTGACCTATGAACTGCATGGAAATCCGGTCATCCAGGACGGCACAAATACCGGTGTTGTCATCTTCATTATGGATGTGACCCAGAAAAAGCAGTTGGAGAATATGCGGCAGGAGTTTTCGGCAAATGTATCTCACGAATTAAAGACACCCCTTATGTCGATCTCCGGCTATGCGGAACTTTTAAAGGATGGGATCGTGCGGCCGGAAGATCAGAAGGAATTTGCCGGTAGGATCTATCAGGAGGCAGCCCGCCTGACAACACTGGTACAGGACATCATCCGCCTGTCAAAACTGGATGATGAAAATCTGGAACTGGAAAAAGAGACGATTGATCTGTTTGAGATGAGCAAGGAGATCATTGAGACTTTACAGCCTGCGGCAAAGAAACGGCATATCTCCATTTCTTATCAGGGCAAGCGTTTGTCTATCAGTGGCATGCCGCAGATCATTTATGAAATGCTTTACAATGTATGTGACAATGCCATTCATTACAATAAAGATGAGGGAACGGTGGTTATCACGACCGAAAAGACAGAAGAAGGCATCTGCTGGAGCGTGGCAGATACGGGAATCGGTATTCCACTGGCAGAGCAGGAACGTATTTTTGAAAGATTTTACCGCGTGGATAAGAGCCATTCGCGTGCGACCGGCGGCACGGGTCTTGGACTTTCCATTGTAAAGCACGGCGCAGAATTACATGGAGCGAGTGTCCGTGTGGACTCCGCCCCGGATCAGGGAACCACGATCACCATCGTATTCCCTGCCTAAATTTATTTTTGTCTGTTGTGGCGTTTCTCGTCGATCATGGTGCGCATACGCTGGCGCAATTCATTGCCATCTTTACTGCGCTTGAAGCCTTGGATACTGAGCAGGGTACTTTTCTGTGCAGCAGATGAGGACAGAAAAAGACTTTCCAGACGCTCTTTGGTCAGACGTTCGCGCAGGGCGGCAGCCTTTTCTTCTGCCAGTTCCTTGCGGACAAAAGCGCTCTCCTGGATCTGTTCGGACTTCTCGATCATGTTGCCGATGGCATCGGCTGCCTTGGTATCCAGTTTCTCGTAGGCACTTGCGATCTGCTCGTTGATCTCGCTTTCGATCCGGTTGAAGTTCTTGGCAAAATTGGTCAGGGCGGAAATCGTCAGAGCCATATCCATGCCAAATAAAAACATAAAGACCAGCGACAGGGCTTCCATCAGATAGACATTGGTATCGTGTGTCATGCCGCTGACAAAAGGATAAATGACGCGGACGACCAGAATGCCTGCCAGTCCAAAGCCGATGGATGCCGGCAGGCAGACACGACCATTGATATTGCAGATAACATTGCTGTAGTCCCACCAGTAAGCGTGGAAAAGTTTTTCCAGCGCCCAGGAAGTCGTATATTCCAAAACGATACTGCCAAAGAAGCAGATCAAAAAGATCTTTAAGTTGCTGGCTTCCTGCATACCGGAGATGGGAAACTCCGAAAACAGGATGGAGGCAAGCAGGGCACCGACTCCGTAGATGGGAACGATGGGACCGTGCAAAAATCCGCGGTTTTCCCAGTGATGCTTGCGGATGGTACAGTAGGTGGATTCATAGATCCAACCCATGAAACTGTATATGATGAACCAGACAAAATATTTGCTTACTAACATAGAATTATCCTTTCTTTGAGCTGCTACCGGTGCTAAAGATTATACAAAAATAAGATACTATAAGAAATACTAATAGTCAAAATAGAAATATGTAATTTGACAAAGATTAAACAATCTTTTATTCTGAGTAAGGAAAAGTTATAAATAAGACAAGTTAAAGGAGAAGTTATCATGAATGCACAGACAAAAACAACAGCACTTCGTACCGTAGACATTGCGTATATCGGACTCTTTGTTGCAGTTATGGCAATCTGTTCTTGGATTTCCATTCCGGCAACGGTTCCATTTACCTTACAGACATTTGCAGTCTTTATGGCAGTAGGTCTTTTAGGAGGAAAAAGAGGCACGATCGCAGTTTTAACATATGTATTATTGGGAGCCATTGGCGTTCCGGTCTTTGCCGGATTTTCCGGTGGTATTGGCGCCCTGCTCGGCAATAGCGGCGGTTATATCGTTGGCTTTGTTTTCTCTGCCCTCGTTATGTGGGCTATCACAGCAAAATTTGGCGAAAAGACATGGGTATTAGGTCTTTCTATGGTATTAGGACTGATTGTATGCTATGCTTTTGGAACCATGTGGTTCATGATCGCTTACACTGCAAATACAGGTGCTGTCGGCATCGTAGCCGTACTTGGCTGGTGTGTTATCCCGTTTATCATTCCGGATCTCTGCAAGATCGGTATTGCTTTGATCCTTACCAAGCGTCTGAAAAGACATGTAAAATTATAAGAGAAACGGTTCGCTGTCAGGAAGCACATCCTTTGGGGTGTGCTTTTTTATTTGTGTATTCTTACTGGTAAATCAGAGGAATTTGTGTAAAATAAAATGGAAAAGAGGTTATATTTATGGAAAAGGAAATCAGATCGGACAATCCTTTGGGATATGTCCCGGAAAATAAACTGCTGCGCCAGTTTGCCATACCAAGCATCATCGCCATGCTGGTATCGTCCCTTTATAATATCGTAGACCAGTTCTTTATCGGTAATGCGGTAGGGGAGTTGGGAAATGCGGCGACCAATATCGCCTTCCCCCTCAACACGTCCTGCGTGGCGATCGCGCTTTTGATGGGTATCGGCGGTGCGTCTACCTTTAATCTTTCTATGGGGCGGGGAGACTCTAAGGGCGCCGGAAAATACATCGGCAATTCGGCTACGGTCATGCTGGTATTAGGCGTTGTCTTATCCGCGGTCACACTTTTATTCTTAGCGCCGCTTTTGCGCTTTTTCGGTTCGCCGGAAGAAGTCCTGCCTTATGCTATGGAATATACGAGGATCACGGCATTGGGCTTTCCGTTTTTGATCCTGTCTACCGGAGGCGGACATCTGGTGCGTGCAGACGGTAGTCCAAAGATGACCATGGCGATCAACATTGTCGGTGCTGTGGTAAATACAGTTCTGGATGCCATCTTTGTCTTTGGTTTTGGCTGGGGTATGACAGGAGCCGCGGCTGCAACCGTGATTGGACAGGTCATTGCCAGTATCATGGTTATTGTCTATCTGTCACATTATAAGACTGTGCCATTGCATAGGGACGCTTTTTTGCCAAAGGCAGAGGTCGTCCTTTGGGTTGTATCGCTTGGCGCGGCACCTTGCTTTAACCAGTTGGCAATGATGCTGGTACAGATCGTGCTCAACCGTACCCTTAAATACTACGGCGGTCTGTCCATCTACGGCGAGTCTATCCCGATCGCCTGCTCCGGTATCATCGCCAAGGTATCCATGATCGTCATGGCATTTGTCATCGGTATTTCCCAGGCTTGCAGCCGATCGTTAGTTTCAACTATGGGGCAAAAAAGTATGGTCGCGTGAAGAAATCCTACTTTATGGCGATTCGCATTTCTGCTGTCATCTGCGTGATCTCCTTTGTCCTTTTTCAGGCATTTCCGAGACAGATCATTTCCATCTTTGGTAACGGATCGGAACTTTACTTTGATTTTGGCGTGAATTTCTTCCGCAAGTACCTGTTTTTTATCTGCCTGTGCTTTATGCAGCCGATTTCAGCCAACTTTTTCACGGCGATCGGTAAACCGAAAAAGGGTATTTTTATGTCGTTGACAAGACAGATCATCTTTCTTCTGCACTGCTTCTGATCCTGCCGCGTTTTATGGGGATCGACGGAGTCATGTATGCGGGACCGATCGCGGATCTGGTAGCGACGATCGTCTGCATAATACTGGTTGTTCTTGAGATGCGCAGACCGGAGTTTGCAAAGAATTAGATGATTTTGGGGGATTTTATATGATACGAATCGCAATCGTAGAGGATGAAAAAGAATATCAGGCTACCTTGCTTTCCTATATCAAGCGGTATCGCGAGGAGCATTTTGCTGACATTGCCACAAGCGTCTTTTCGGATGGGATGGACCTGGTTGATGATTATCACGGTGGCTTTGACATCCTGCTTATGGATATCAAGATGAAGCATTTAGATGGGATGAAAGCGGCAAGAAAGATCCGCAGTATGGATCAGGCAGTCGTCATTATCTTTATCACGACTATGGCGCAGTACGCGGTAGCGGGCTATGAAGTGGATGCTCTGGATTTTATCTTAAAGCCGATCGATTACGGCAGATTTGAGCCAAAACTTACCAAGGCGATCGGCGTGGTGGAAAAGCAGGGCAAAAAGAAATATGTCATGCTACAAAAGGACGGACGCAGGGAAAAGGTGTCCTCGGATGATATTTTGTATATCGAAGTCCGCAATCACAATGTCTATTATGTGACCGCCCACGAGACCTATACCATGCGTTCTTCCATGGCAGAAGCGGAAAAGGAGTTCGCAGACTATCATTTCAGCCGTTGCAACCAGGCGTATCTGGTCAACCTAAAAAATGTGATCAGTGTAGATAAGGATGATGTGCAGGTCGGCACCTATCATCTGCCTTTTTCCAGATCCAGAAAAAAGCCTTTCTTACAGGAACTCAGTCAGTTTTTGGAAGCCGGTTATGATAGGTAAGGAGGATTCATGTTAGCATTTCTACATCAATTTATTTTTCCAATGGAATTGTTTCTGGCAATCCTGATCTATGTACTGCCGCTGCGAATCAGAAAGGGTGGAGGCTGGCGCTGTCTTTTGACTGGTCTCGTACTTTTGATCGTTGAGGCGGTCTGGATGCAGTTTTTCCCACAACTGGCTGGCCTTATTCCGATCCCGGGACACGGAGATCTGGCGGCATTGACCTCTTTGTTTGTATATGTCCTGCTCTACGCTGTCCTGCTCGTGGCAATGTTGCTGGCAATCCTTTTTTGCTATGAAGTGACGCTCAAGGAAGCGGTCTTGTGTATCATGATGGGCTATGCGACCGAGCATGTGGCATATTGCATCCGCCTTCTGGTCAACAGTGCGACCCATAGCCAGATCGCGGAAAGCCCCCACCTTTGTTATCTGCTTATTCATCTGGGAGCTTATGTCTTTTTTTACTTCTTCTTCGCCAAGAAGATGGTGCAAAATCATCACTATGAGACAGATGCCATCACTTCGCTTTGGATGACTCTGGTTACGCTCTTTATCGTGCTTCTGATGAGTCTGGCCTCCTCTTTCTGGGGATTTCGGACGTTGCACGGGATCTATGGATTGGTCTGCTGTCTCTTTGTCATGATCAACCAGCGAAACTATATGGGACAGTGGCATCTGCAAAAAGAGATGTCGGCGCAGGAACAACTCTTTATGATGAATAAGGCGCAGTATGAACTCTCCAAGGAGAACATCGAACTGATCAACCATAAATGCCATGACCTGAAACACCAGATCGCAGGACTCCGCAATATCACGGATTCCGAGGAGCGTAGGCAGGTCGTAGACTCCATCGAGAAATCTGTTATGATCTATGACTCCATCCTACATACCGGCAATCCTATCCTCGATACCGTCCTGACGGAAAAGAGTCTGGTCTGTCAGGAAAACGGCATCCGCATGCATGGGATCATCGATGGCAAACTCCTCTTTTTTATGGATGCCATAGACATATACACCCTCTTTGGCAATGCTCTGGACAATGCTATTGAGGCGAACCGCAAGGTGGAGGAAGAAAAGCGCTGTATCAGTATTCTGATCCATGAAAAGGTCAATCTGATCTTTATCCAGATCGAAAACCCATACAGCGAGGCACTGCACTTTAAGCATGGTCTGCCCCAGACCAGCAAGGAAGATAAGGATTATCACGGCTTTGGCATGGAGAGTATCCGCACCATGGCGGAAAAGTACGGAGGCTTTCTAACCTTAGAGACCGGGCAGGATATCTTTGTCCTGCGTATTACCATTCCACGGAGCCGATAGACCGATTACGACACAAAAATGACAGAACAGGACACACATTGTTCACAAAAAGAAAAAGTATGCTAACCTCTTTTTTACAAAGATGGGGTAGCGCTTTGTGCGTTACCGCAAAATGTAAGAAGGAGGTTTTTCGTTATGAGGAAAAAGGAAAAAAAGCAGCCGACCAGACGAAGCAAGATCATCAAGACCGTCATATCATTGATCCTGATTGCGGTCATGGTCGCAGCGATCGTGGCTGCTAACACAATTTTGACGGATAACAATCGTATGGTAAATGCCATGATGGGAGCCAATGACTCTGTGATCGACAACTCCGGCGTGGATACTAAGGGATTGGATCTGGATTATAACAAGAGTGATTATTCGGAGGATGAGATCGGAGCGGCAGAAGATGCTCTGGCAGACCAGATCGCGGATGAGGGTATTGTGCTTTTGAAAAATGAGGACAATGCACTTCCACTTTCCAAGGATACGCCGATCAGTTTCTTTAGCAGAAACTCCGTTACCGTCACAACACATGCCGGTATCATGGGACATGGCAGCGGCAGTCTGAAAGAGGATTTTGAAGCAGACGGCTATACCGTCAATAAGACTCTTTGGAAGTTCTATGACAAGGGCGACGGATCATCTTATGGACTTGGCACAGGCTCTATCAGTTTTGGTGATGAAGAAGACTTTGCCATCAATGAGTGCCCGTTGGAAAAGATCACGGCAGACGACAAGGTGGTAGACAGTCTTTCCGGTACGACCGCAGTCTATGTCTTAAAGAGAGTGGCTGGCGAAGGTCGTGATATGCCGCGTTCTATGTATAATCACACAGACAAGGCAGAAGACCAGACCAAGTCTTATCTGGAGCCGGATTCCGTAGAGTTGGAAATCTTATCTTATTTAAATGATAACTTTGACAATGTGGTACTGGTGGTCAATTCCAATGCAGCCTTACAACTGGACTGGGTTAATGACTATGCTAATATCAAGTCGATCGTTTTAGCACCGAGTGGTCTTTCTTCTTTGCCAGAGATCTTGAGCGGAGAGGTCAATCCATCCGGCAGAACCGTAGATACCTTTGCAGCAGATGCCCTTGCATCACCGGCTGCACAGAACTTTGGTGATTACCAGTATTATGATGAAAATGGCGATGCAACCAAATATAACTATGTTAGTTATGAAGAAGGTGTCTATGTCGGTTACCGCTACTATGAGACACGCTATGAGGATGTTGTATTAGGACAGGGCAATGCAGGAGATTATGACTATGCTTCTGAGGTATGCTATCCGTTTGGTTATGGACTTTCCTACACGACTTTCTCTTGGAACGCACCACAGATCACCTGGAAAGATGGAAGCGCAACCGCTACGGTTGAAGTGACCAATACAGGATCTGTCGCAGGAAAAGATGTCGTAGAACTTTACGCACAAAGTCCATATACCGATTATGACAAGGAAAACGGAGTAGAGAAGCCGTCCGTAGAACTGTTGGCATATGGAAAGACATCTGTCTTGGAGCCGGGCGCATCTGAGACTGTCACCATGACCTTTGATGAAGAACAGTTTAAGGCATATGATGCCAATGGCGCAAAGACCTATATCCTGGATGCCGGCACATATTACATCACAGCAGCAAAAGATGCACATGAAGCCATCAACAATATTTTGACCGCAAAGGGCAAGACGACCGCAGATGGCATGACAGAGGCAGGGGATGCATCCATGGTAACCACGTACGAGCCGGAGAATGCAGACACTGATCTGACAACTTATGCCAAGGATACCTATAGTGGTGCAGAGATCACCAACCAGTTTGATGATGCCAAGGGTGATGTGAACTATCTGACCAGAAATGACTGGACCGGAACTTTCCCGACACATGATGGGGAGCCGACAGATGAGATCAGTACCTGGGGCAATGAGATCAACGGTAGTGACAAAGATGGCAATCCTGCATCTTATGTTTACAGCAAGACCATTGATGCAGGTGGCTTAAAGGCATTAGATTCCTTTGAATCCGGATCACCGGTCGATGCATCCGAGTTTGATGACAAGATCGTTTACGGAAAGAAAAACGGTTTGACCCTGATCCAGATGCGTGGACTTGATTTTGATGATCCACAGTGGGATGACCTTCTGGACGAATTGACTTATGAAGATTACTACAACACGATCGGACTTTCCGGTTATGGTATTGAGTATATTGATTCCATTGATATGCCATTCTGTACCGATGCGGATTCTGCAAACGGACTGATCTATGGCGGAACCGGGAAATATTATCCGAACTCTATGACACTGGCACAGACCTGGAATCAGGAACTGGCAGGAGAAATGGGAACCATGATCGGTAATGAGGCGATCATCGGTGGCATGGACGGCTGGTATGCACCATCTATGAATATCCATCGTACACCGTTCTCAGGACGTAACGGTGAGTATTATTCCGAGGATCCTTACCTCTCCGGTGCTGTTGCATCCAATCAGGTTTACGGTGCAGCAACCAAGGGGGTATATGCTTACATCAAGCACTTTGCCTTTAACGATCAGGAAGATCACCGAGGCGACCGTGACGGACAGTACGGACTTGCAACATGGCTCAATGAGCAGTCTGCAAGAGAGATCTACTTAAAGCCATTTGAAATGTGCATGAAACTGGGCGATGTGGAACTCAACTATCTGGAGCAAAAGAACGATGGCACTTATGAGAACGCGACCAGACAGATCCGTGCATGTCAGGCAGTCATGACCGCATTTAACCGTATCGGTTATACCTGGACCGGCGGAAGTTACAATCTTTTGACCGGCATTGCCAGAAATGAATGGGCATTCAACGGCATGATGATCACAGATAATGCCAATACTGGTGTATTCATGGATGGCTACCAGATGATCGAGGCAGGCGGAGACATCAAGTTGACCTACTTAGCAGATTCTGCACGATTTGATTTTGATAAAAATGATACAGCAACCTATCACTACGCGAGAGAGGCTATGCACCGTGTCCTTTATACGGTAGCAAATTCCAAGGCAATGCTTGGTGCAATGCCGGGAACCGATTTCGTGGATGAACCTTCTGATACAGAGAAGATCACAATGGCAGTGGATATTGTATGCGGTATTCTGATCGCACTCCTGGCAGTGACGACCGTGCTTCGCTTTGTACCGAGAAGGAAAAAGCAAAAGTAACAGCATATGAAAGAATAGAGAAGGCAGGGACGATCTGTGGATCGCCCTTGTCTTTTTTTGTCGGAAACTATATAATAAAACATCATAGATAATACATAGTGAGAAGGGGCTGTATTATGGAAAAAGAACGTGTAGAAAAGACAGAAACGAAAGAGGAAAAGAAACTAACAGAGGAGAAGGCTGCCAAGGTTCGCGGCAAAAAGGCTGAGAAAGCAAAGAAAAAGCCGGGCAAGTTACACAAGACCAGTATCGGTATGAAGATCTATTCTTGTATGGCGGTCATGGGGATCTCCTTTTTGGTCGTTGTTTTTGCTAATATCTCCATCCTTGGCACAGTTGAGAAGAATAACGACAAACTGGTCAACGTCTATATGGAGTTGGAGCAGGCAAAGAGCGTGACTGCAGAGTCATATCAGCAGACGGCAAAGTACGCAGAGTCCTGTGTCAACCGTCCAAAGGATGTCAACTTCTCCGGACTGGAATCAGCGATCCAGACCGTGCGTGACAATATGGATACGACCAAGAAATGTGTCAAGAAGACAGGAGACAAGAACTTGATCTCCCGCGTGGATGCATGGGAAGTCAAGATGGAAGATTTCCTGGATTCCGCAGAGTTGATCCTGACCAAGTGTCAGCAGGGGGATATCGAGGCGGCTTCCAATACTTTGTCTGCCCTGGGTGGACCATATACTTATGTGCAGATCGCACAGGGTGACTTCGAGGAATTATTTAACAGTGAATTAGCCAATATCGAAAGGACCAATACACAGGCGATCAGCCGTATCCGCCAGATCAACTATATCTGCTCCGGTGTGGTTGTATTTATCATCCTCGTTATGGTTCTGATCGTTTATAAGACCATCGTTCGTCCGACCAAGAAGTCCGGTGAGCAGATCCGTCAGATCTCTGATAAGATCTCCAAGAACGAGGGTGATCTGACCGAGCGTATCATGGTGCGTTACGGTGATGAAGTCGGTCAGATGGCAATGGGCATGAACGGATTTTTGGATCAGTTGCAGAATGTTATGCAAAACCTCAAGTCTGAGGCAGACAATATGACATCTTCTGCACAGGCTGTTCTGGATTCTGTAGATTCTTCCACAGCCAATGCAGACAATGTATCTGCCGCTATGCAGCAGATGGCAGCCAGCATGGAGGAGATCGCTGCAACACTTAGTACCATCACTTCCGGTAGTGATGCTATCCTTGCAGAAGTACAGAACATGGTAGACAGTGCCAGCGGCGGTGTCGATCTGGTACATGAGATCAAAGACAGAGCACAGAATCTGCATGCAGAGACGATCTCCGGCAAGAACGAGACCAGCGGACGTATCGTAGAGATCCGTGGCATGGTAGAAGATGCCGTGGAGGAGAGCCGCAGTGCAGAAAAGATCACAGAATTGACCGGCGAGATCTTGGATATTGCCAGCCAGACCAACTTACTCGCTTTGAATGCATCCATTGAGGCTGCAAGAGCAGGCGAGGCAGGCAAGGGATTTGCCGTTGTTGCGGATGAGATCCGTCAACTTGCAGACAGCAGCCGTGAGACTGCCAACAACATTCAGGAGATTTCCAAACTGGTTATCGGTTCCGTTGAGAAACTGGCATCCAATTCACAGAATATGCTTGCCTTTATCGACGAAAAAGTTATGCAGGACTACGATGGATTTGTTAAGGTTGTGGAGCAGTACGAGGCAGATGCAGACAGTATCAATGAAGTATTGGGACAGTTCGCAGCCAAGACAGACGAGATCCGCAATACCGTTGAGGATATGAACAATGGTATCAACGATATCTCTACTGCTATTGATGAGAACGCACAGGATGTGACAGGTGTTGCACAGAATGCCGTATCTTTGGTAGAGGCTATGAACAAGATCCAGGCAGAAACAGAAAACAATCAGGCGATTTCCCAGCAGTTGAATGAGCAGGTAAATCGCTTCAAGAGAGTATAATGGAAAAGAATTACAAATTAAAGATCAGTTATGACGGTTCGCGTTATTTCGGCTGGGAACACCAGCCGGATCGCGAAACCATCCAAGGAAAAATAGAGACAGTCCTTGCCCGTATGGTGGATAAGGACATGGTAGACGTGATTGGCGCGGGGCGTACAGATGCAGGTGTACATGCCCGCGCCATGATTGCTAATGTGCAGCTGGATACGCAGATGTCACCGGAAGAGATCCGTGATTATGCCAACCGTTATCTGCCGGACGATATTGCCATATTGGAAGTGCGGGAGGCGGCTGACCGCTTCCATGCCAGGTATAAGGCAGTGGGAAAGACTTACCAGTACACCTGTTTTGATGGTCCGGTCAAACCGGTCTTTGACCGTAAGTATTATACGCCACTGGATCAGGAACTGGATGTGGAAGCCATGCAGGAAGCGGCGCATTTTCTGGAAGGCAAACACGATTATAAGAGTTTTTGCGGCAACAGCCGTATGAAAAAGTCGACCGTCCGTATCGTAGACACGATCACCGTGCGCCGGCGTAAGGGATATGTTTATCTGACCTTCCATGGCACCGGCTTTTTACAGAATATGGTGCGTATCATGTCAGGAACGTTGATCGAAGTCGGTCTGGGGCGAAAGAGACCGGAAGAGGTCGGGGAGATTTTGGAGGCATGCGACCGTAAGGTGGCAGGTCCGACAGCACCGGCAAAGGGGCTTTGCCTCTTGAAGGTGGACTATTAAAGGAGAGCAGAATGAAGGATGAGTGAAGGTTTTTCAGACCTTCGCTCTTTTTTTGCCCTGTTTTTTGTATAGAATGTCGGAAATTATGGATAATATACAAAAACGATATGGAAAATTTGTTGAAGTTTATGACGGAAAATGATTGAAAATGACTGAATGTGATTGTATAATACGAACATCAAATGAATGATTTTGAATGAAGTTGAACGGAAGTGAATTTATGTTAGCAGAAGAAAGATTTGCAAGAATATTGTCCATACTAGAAGAAAGCGGTTCTGTGACGGTCGCAGAATTGATGGAACGTCTGGATGCGTCAGAGTCGACCATCCGCCGTGACCTCAACAGTCTGGATGCCAGAGGACAACTCATCAAGGTGCATGGCGGTGCCATGATGAAGGACGCTGCTTCTTACCGGACGCAGGATGATGACGTCCAGTTACGCAAGGAGCGCAACGTAGAGCAGAAAGTAGCGATCGCCCGCTATGCGGCGCATTTGATCTCTGATTATGATGTGGTCTATCTGGATGCAGGCACGACGACAGAGTTGATGATCGATCCTATGCTCAACCGCAATGCCATGTATGTGACCAATGCCATCGGTCATGCGAGAAAACTGGCAGCCTTAGGCTGTACCGTCTATCTTCTGGGCGGTGAGTTCAAGGGAACGACGGATGCCATCGTCGGTGAGGAGGCAGTGCTTTCCATCGCTAAATACAATTTTACCAAGGGCTTTTTCGGAACCAATGGCGTGACGGTAGAACAGGGATTTACCACACCGGAGGTCAAAGAGGCTTTGATCAAGCGCAGAGCACTGGCACAGACCAAGGATGCCTACATCTTAGCAGATGCCAGCAAGTTCGGTGAGATATCCACCGTGACTTTTGGGGACTTTGCGGATGCAACCGTTTTAACGGATCAGATAAACAAAAAGTATAGAGATTTTTCAAATATTAAGGAGGTGGGAGAATGATCTATACAGTGACCTTTAATCCTTCTTTGGATTATATCGTGTCAGTGGATGATTTTATGCTGGGGCGTGTCAATCGTACCAGGACGGAGATCGTTTATCCGGGAGGCAAGGGGATCAATGTTTCCATGGTGCTGAAAAATCTGGGGCATGATAGTCACGCACTTGGCTTCATGGCAGGATTTACCGGACAGGAGATCGTAAGACTCTTGGATGAATGGGGCGTACAGTCAGATTTCATCCGGGTAGAGCAAGGGATTTCCCGTATCAACGTCAAACTCCGTTCCAATGAGGAATCCGAGATCAACGGACAGGGACCTGCGATCGCCGAGGAACATATCAGACAGTTGTATCAACAGTTGGATCGTTTGGAGGACGGCGATGTCTTAGTGCTCGCCGGAAGCATACCGGATGTCATGCCGGATGACATCTATATGGATATCATGAAGCACTTATCTTCCAAGAAGTTGCATATCATTGTGGATGCGACCAGAGATCTGCTGGTAAATGTATTGCCTTATCACCCATTTTTGATCAAGCCAAATAACCACGAACTTGGTGAGGTCTTTGGCGTGGAATTGGAGGATAAGGAAGAAGTCTTTACCTATGCCGCAAAGTTACAGGAGCGTGGGGCACGCAATGTCCTGGTTTCTATGGCAGGGGACGGAGCAGTCCTTTTGACAGAGGATGGACAGAGATTTGAAAGTATGCCGCCGAAGGGCAAGGTCGTCAATTCGGTCGGTGCCGGGGATTCCATGGTAGCAGGATTCCTCGCAGGATATATGGAAGAACATGATTATGCCAAAGCATTTTATATGGGACTGTGTGCGGGAAGCGCATCCGCATTCTCAGAGGAACTGGCAACCAGGGACGAAGTCCTCGCTTTGATGCATAGTATCGGGAAGTAATGTGTCAAACATTATTTTATAGGAAAGGTAAAAGGAGGAATCACACATGAAAGTGAGAGATTTGCTTGGTGTAGAAAGCATTCAGTTGCAGGGGACACCAACAGGCAAGGAAGATGCCATCAGACAGATGGTAGACTTGATGTGCAAACGCGGCAACATCGCGGATCCGGACGCTTATCTGCAGGGGGTTTTTGCAAGAGAAGAAGAAGGAACGACAGGTATCGGAGAGGGGATTGCAATCCCACATTGTAAGTCGGATGCAGTATCGGCACCGGGGCTGGCAGCCATGGTCGTGCCACAGGGCGTAGAATACGATGCACTTGACGGAGAACCGGTGCATATCATCTTTTTGATCGCAGCACCAAATACAGAAGACAATGTGCATTTGGAGGTACTTAGTCGCTTGTCCGTCCTTTTGATGGATGAGCAGTTTACAAAGGATCTGATGCAGGCAAAGAGCCCGGAGGACTTCTTGCATGTGATCGATCTGGCTGAGGCGGACAAGGAAGAAAAAGAGGAAGCCAAGGCAGAGGCAGAAAAAGCAGAGGTCGGAGAGGAGACTTTTGTGGTTGCGGTTACCGGATGTCCTACCGGAATCGCACATACTTATATGGCAGCAGAAGCCTTAGAAAAGGCAGCAGCCGCAGCAGGATGCCGGATCAAGGTAGAGACCAGAGGATCCGGAGGAGCCAAGAATGTACTTACGGATGCAGAGATCGCCTCTGCAAAGGCAGTTATCGTTGCCGCAGATACCAAGGTGCCAATGGATCGTTTTGATGGCAAAGCATTGATCGAGTGTAAGGTGGCAGATGGCATCAGCAAGGCAGCAGAACTGGTTGACCGTGCTATGAGAGGGGATGCTAAGGCATACCATGCAAGGGCCGCTAAGAAAGAGAGCAAGGTCGAGACAGGAAAGACAGACAGCGTAGGACATCAGATCTATACACATCTGATGAATGGGGTATCGCACATGCTTCCGTTCGTTATCGGTGGCGGTATCTTAACAGCGATCGCCTTTTTGATCGATACTTTGATGGGCTATGGTGCGATCGGTGGCGGAAGTTTCGGTTCCTGCACACCGGTATCCGCATTCTTTAAATATGTAGGTGGTCTTGCTATGGGACTTATGGTTCCGGTACTTGCGGGCTACATTGCTTATTCCATCGCAGACCGTCCGGGTCTTGCGGTTGGTTTTACCGGAGGCCTTCTGGCATCCAATGGTAATGCTCTCTTTACCGATTATGATTGGGGCAATCTGTCCGGCTTTAGCGATTTTGTTGGACGTTTTGCTTTCCAGGGAGAGCATGGCGGTACGACCGTTTCCGGTTTCCTAGGCGGTATTCTGGTAGGTTTCCTTGCAGGATACATTATCTTGGGACTCAAGAAACTGTGCGAGAAACTGCCGGATTCTTTGGAGGGCATCAAGCCGACCCTGATCTATCCGGTCGTAGGTATGTTTATCGTGAGTGTCCTCATGTGCTTTATCTTTAACCCGATCATCGGATTGATCAACACCGGACTCTCTACCATGCTGACAGCCCTGGCAAAGGCAGGACTGATCACCTTGCTGGGATGTCTCTTGGGAGCCATGATGGCGATCGATATGGGAGGCCCGATCAACAAGGCAGCCTATGTCTTTGGTACAGGAATGCTTGCAACAGCATCTGATCTGATGGCAAGCGGCGCACAGTCAACAGACCCGGCAGTCCAGGCATGCTACATTGCAATGGCATCCATCATGGTCGGTGGTATGGTGCCACCAATCGGTATTGCCCTTGCCTGTCATTTCTTCCCGAAGAAGTTTACCGAGGCAGAGCGTGCGTCTAAGGTTTCCAA
This sequence comes from Roseburia sp. AM51-8, assembly GCF_003478275.1. Classification (NCBI taxonomy): domain Bacteria; kingdom Bacillati; phylum Bacillota; class Clostridia; order Lachnospirales; family Lachnospiraceae; genus Roseburia; species Roseburia sp. AM51-8. Next base: position 467,661 of record NZ_QUEY01000002.1, read on the forward strand.
CCTTGTTATGGGATGTTCTTTCATCACAGAAGGTGCCATTCCATTTGCAGCAAGTGACCCGGCACATGTGATCCCATGTACTCTGGTTGGTGCAGGTGTCGCAGGCGGACTCAGTGCATTCTTTGGATGTACCCTGATGGCTCCTCACGGCGGTATCTTCGTATTTGCAACCGTTGGAAAGCCTTTGCTTTACATCCTTTCATGGATCATCGGTTCCATTGTTACGACCGTCATGCTTGGTTTTATCAAGAAGGACGCACAGGAAGTTTAAAAAGGAATATAGATGGGCGGAAGCAGAAAAGCCGTATGCTTCCGCTGCATCTAAAATATAAAAAGAAAGATCATAAGGAGGAAAATATCATGAAAGAAATCACATACACGATCACAGATCCGGAAGGAATCCATGCAAGACCGGCAGGTGTCTTAGTGAAAGAGGCAGCAAAGTTTACAAGCAAGGTTATCATCGCAAAGGATGGAAAAGAAGTGGATGCCAAGAGAATCTTAGGCCTTATGGGACTTGGTGTAAAATGTGGACAGGAAATCGTTTTAAAGACCGAGGGCGAGGATGAGGACGCAGCCATCGAAGCACTTGGCAAGTTTTTGGAAGAAAATCTGTAAGACAGGATAGCGGGTAAGCGCTCGTAGTAGTTTAGCACAGTAACGAAGAGAGGGCGATGAATATGAAATTAGAAGGTAAAAGCGTTTTTAGCGGAATAGCAATCGGAAAGTGCAAGATCTTTGGAAAGAAGGATCAGGTCGTAAAACGTAGCAAGGTCACAGATACGGATCTGGAGATCAAGCGTTTTACCCAGGCAAAGGAGCAGGCAAAGAGCCAGTTGGCAGCCCTTTACGAAAAGGCATTAAAAGAAGTGGGCGAGGCAAATGCCGCCATTTTTGAAGTGCATCAGATGATGCTGGATGATCTGGATTATGTGGAGTCTATCACCAATATGATCTCATCCCAGGGCATCAATGCAGAGTATGCCGTGGCAACGACAGGCGATAATTTTGCCGAAATGTTTGCAGCCATGGATGATGATTATATGAGAGAGCGTGCAGCAGATGTCAAAGATATTTCCAATCGCGTCATCCATATCTTGCAGGGCGGCAGTGAGCAGGCAGGACTGGGAGACCAGCTGGTCATCATTTTGGCAGATGATCTGGCACCAAGTGAGACCGTGCAACTGGACAAGTCCAAGGTGCTTTCCTTTGTAACCCGTCATGGATCCACCAATTCGCATACAGCGATCCTGGCGAGAACCATGAATATTCCGGCGCTTATTGGAGTAGATTATCCCGAGGATGCAGAAGGTCATATGGCTGTCGTGGATGGCAGAAACAGTGTCTTTCTATTGGATCCGACGGAGGAAGAATTGACGAAGTATGAGGCACTTCGCCAGGAAGAAGTAGAAAAAGCAAGACTTTTACAGGAATTAAAGGGCAAAGAGAATGTCACGAAAGCCGGCAGGAAGATCGCCCTTTATGCAAATATCGGTGGTGTTGGCGATGTGGCAAGTGTACTTGCTAATGATGCCGGCGGTATCGGACTTTTCCGCAGTGAGTTTTTGTATCTGGAAACAGAGGATTATCCGAGCGAGAACAGCAGTTTAAGGCGTACCGGACAGTCGCAGAGAACATGGCTGGCAAAAAGGTCATTATCCGAACCCTTGACATCGGTGCGGATAAGCAGGTAGATTATTTTGGACTGGAACATGAGGAAAACCCGGCGATGGGATATCGTGCCATCCGTATCTGTCTGGATCGCAAGGAGATCTTTAAGACGCAGTTGCGCGCGATTTACCGTGCATCTTATTATGGCAATATTTCCATCATGTTTCCTATGATCATCTCTGTGGATGAAGTCAAGGCTGCCAAAGAGATGTGTGCGACCGTGCAGGAGGAGTTAAAGAGTGGGGGCATTCCGTATGGCAAGGTGGAACTCGGTATTATGATCGAGACACCTGCGGCGGTCATGATCTCGGATCTTCTGGCAAAGGAAGTTGACTTCTTTTCGGTTGGAACCAATGACTTGACCCAGTACACACTGGCGATCGACCGTCAGAACCCGAAACTGGATAATATCTATGATGCACATCATCCGGCAATCCTTCGGATGTTGCAGATGATCATTGATAATGGACATAAGGAAGGCTGCTGGGTCGGCATCTGCGGCGAACTTGGTGCAGATGTGACTCTCACAGACACATTCATTAAAATGGGCGTTGATGAACTTTCGGTCAGCCCTTCTATGATCTTAAAGGTCAGAGAACAGATCCGAAATAGCGATGCCAAATAATTTGATAAGCAGATGGCGGATGTTTGTTATGCTATCCGGACATTCGTCTGACTTTTGCCCCGTCGTCCCTGACTGCGCTGTGGGATGACGGTATATAGAAACCACCTTTGTAAGACAGAGGTGGTTTTTTTTCTTGCCTGCCTGTGGTAAGATAGGAACGTGAAGAAAGAAGGTAAACAAAAGATGAAATACGATATTGTTTTATTTGATTTGGATGGAACGCTTTTGAATACATTGGAAGACTTGGCGGACAGCGTGAATTACGTGATGATGCAGATGGGATATCCGGTGCATCCGTTGGAGAGTATTCGGCAGTTCGTTGGAAATGGTATCCGCACCCTCATGGTCAAGGCAACCCCACAGGGAGAGGAAAATCCACGTTTTGAAGAAGCCTTTGCCATGTTTAAGGCTTATTATCTGACCCATAATCAGATCAAGACCAGACCTTATGATGGTGTGATGGAACTTTTGCACGATTATGAGGAGCAGGATATGCCTATGGCGATCGTGACCAACAAAAATCAGGAGTCTGTAGATGTGCTGGTGCGTGATGTTTTCAAGAACCATGTGCGTGTTGCGGTGGGCGATGACGGTATCCGTCCAAGAAAACCGGCAGCAGCCCCGGTGGAAGAAGCACTGCGCAGACTGCGTCAGCTCTACGCCGACCGGGCATGGGCGCGCATGGGCGGAAAGGATGCCTTATCCGAGGCAGACTGGCTGGAATGGATCAAGCCGCACGTCCTGTATGTAGGTGATTCGGATGTGGATGCAGCGACAGCAGAAAACTCCGGTGTGGATTGTGCCCTGTGTGCATGGGGATTTCGCGAGGAATCTCTGCTTGAGACCCTGCCACATGTGGTCTTGTTACATAAACCATTAGAATTAGAAGCATTTGTGAGAGGTTAAATATGGGTTTAAAAAAGGCATATTGCCGTGTATATCAATGGATTTATAATATTGGAATGAAAGTGGTCAAATGGAAGGAGCCAGAGCGCTTGGAGGGCGTGGATAGTTTTCACAGTATCCCGGAGATCTTGGAGCAAGCAGGTGTCTGGGCGCCTATGATCGTCACCGGACCCCGCATTGGCAAGACCGGATTTTTGAAAGATCTCTACAATGATCTCTCCGAGCGATCGGTCATCTATGATCAGGTGCATCCTGATCCGACGATCTCACAGATCGAGGAAATGTACCAGATCTATCAAGACCATGACTGTGACAGCATCATTGCGATTGGCGGTGGTTCCAACATGGATGCGGCAAAGGCACTGGCGGCGCGTGTTGCCCGCCCGGATAAGTCTTTGCAGGACATGAAGGGACAATTAAAGGTCGGCCGGCAGGTTCCTTTTTTTGTCGCTGTTCCAACCACAGCCGGAACCGGTTCGGAGACGACCATTGCAGCAGTTGTGACGGATGATGCCGAGAACCACAAGTATGCCATCAATGATCCGGTATTGGTGCCGGATTATGCCGTGATGGATCCAAGTCTTACTGTATCCCTGCCTGCAGATATTACGGCAGCGACCGGTATGGACGCGCTGACGCATGCGGTGGAAGCCTATCTGAGTTGGACTTACCGCACGGAAGAGACTATCGAATATTGCGAAGAGGCGGTCACGGCGATCATGGGATTTTTGCCGGAAGCCTACGAACAGGGAAATTCTCTGGAAGCCAGGGAAGAAATGCTGATCGCATCCTTTAAGGCGGGGGCAGCCTTTACACGAGCCTGCGTCGGAAATGTGCATGCCATTGCGCATACGATCGGAGGGCTTTATCATGTGCCGCATGGTCTGGCGAACGCGGTGGTTCTGCCGATCGTCTTAGAAGACTACGGATCGGCGGTCTATGGAAAATTAGCGCGCCTTGCAACCCTTTCACAGGTGGCTTGCGAAGGAAGCGAGGCAGAACGTGCCAAAGAATTTATCAGACATATCAGACAAATGAATGAACACATGGGTATCCCGGAGCATCTGCCGCAGATCCGCGAGGAAGATATTGCACAGATGGCAGAGTGGGCAGATCAGGAAGCCAATCCCCTCTATCCGGTGCCTGTGATTTACGATAAAAAGCATTTTGAGGAAGTGATCCGAAAAGTTGCTGGAAAGTAGGAGGTAGACAGAATTGATAAACATTTACAGAACGGACAACCGTATCATCTCCGAAATAGATCAGTTCGATACCGGTGCATGGGTAAAACTTACCGCACCGTCACTGGAAGAATGTGCAGAGATCAGTGATCGTTTTCATATGGATATCGCAGATGTGCGGGCGGCCCTCGATGATGAGGAGAGTTCCCGTATCAATCTGGAAGATGAATATACACTTATTCTGGTGGATATCCCATCAGCAGAAATGCGTAACAACCGCCATTCCTATACCACAATCCCGCTGGGGATCTTGATTGCAGAAGATGTGGTGATCACGGTATGTGCGGAGGAGACTGCCGTACTGCGTTCCTTTGTGGAACAACGTGTGCGCGATTTCTCCACCAAAAAACAGATGCGTTTTACCTATCAGATCTTATACAATGCCTGCATGGTCTATCAGAGCCTGTTGCGCAGTATTGACAGAAAGCGTACTGAGATCGAGGAAAGAATCGATCAGAATACCGAGGATGTTGACTTGATCGACCTGCACGAATTGGAATCCAATCTGGTCTACTTTGCTACGTCACTGCGCGCAAATGGTGTGGTGTTGGATCGTTTGACACGTTATGGGAGGCTCCGTCAGTATTCGGAGGATCAGGAACTATTAGAGGATGTGATCATTGAGAACAGACAGGCGATCGAGATGACACAGATCTATCGTGACATCATCAATGGTACCAGAGAACTGATGTCGACGGTCATCAACAATCGCCTGAATAATGTAATGAAATATCTGGCAGCGATCACGATCGTTATGTCCATCCCGACGATCATATCGGGACTCTGGGGCATGAATGTCGGTGGCAAATGGATGCCGTTTTCGTCCACACCGCATGGTTTCGCGATCATTTGTGTGATAACGCTGCTGCTTTGCATCGTGGTTATGCTTTGGCTTCGGAAGAAAAAGATGCTTTAGCCTGAGCAAACTCGTCTGTGATTTGACGAAAGACCTGCATGATACGAGGATCAAAAGAAGTGCCGTCTTCATCTAAGAGAATGGAGACGGCTTTTTCATGCGAAAAAGCGTCTTTGTAACTGCGCTGGCTGGTCAGAGCATCGTAGACATCCGCGACAGCCAGAATACGTGCGCTGAGGGGTATATCTTCGCCGGCAAGTCCTTTTGGATAGCCGGATCCGTCCCATTTCTCATGATGGTAATATGCCATGTCTCTGGCATCGCTTAAGAAACTGTCCTCGCCAACGATCTCAACCGCATGGGTAAGCGCCTGACCGCCAAAGGTGGAGTGTTGGCGCATAAATTCCATTTCCTCCGGGCTGAGAGTGAAGGCTTTAAAAGGGTGTTGTCGGAAATACCGACCTTGCCCAGGTCATGCAGTGGAGCACCGCGAAGCAATCTTGCCTTGTAGTCCGGTGTGATCGCATCCGGGAAGGTATGTGCCTTGTCTAAGGCATTCAAGAGTATCTCGAAATATTTTGCCGTGCGTCTGACGTGGGAGCCGGTCATACCGTCACGGATTTCCAACAGGTCATTTAAACTGGCGACCAGTGCCGTCTCTACGCGTGCGACCTGCTCTGTCTTTTGCATGATGATCTCTTCCAGGTGATCCTGATAATGTGCCAGAACCAACTGGGTGCGGATACGCATGCGCATGATCTGGGGCTGCAAGGGCTTATGGATGTAATCGACTGCGCCCAGTTCCAGTCCGTGGATCTCATCGGCAACATTGTCCTGTGCTGTCAAGAAAATGATAGGTGTGTCCTCGGTCTGTGGCAGGGAACGGATGGCTTTCAATGTCTCGAAACCGTCCACCTCCGGCATTTGGATATCGAGCAGGATGATGTCTGGTGTATGTTTTTCTAAATAACGAAGAGCCATTTTGCAGGAATTGGCTGTGACGACATTGTAGTAGTCATCCAGTGCTTCCTTGGCGGTACGCAGGTTGATGCCGCTATCATCTATGATTAAAACTGTTTCCATACTGTCAAACTCCTTGTGGTGTTTATAATGAGGTCGGAAGATCCTGACCGGCAAATCTGCCGCTGGCTCCGCAAGGGAGGGTAAGTCCGTTGCAGGAAACAGGAAGACCGATTTCTTCTGCGGCTACACTTCCCGGATAGCCTTTTAAGGCGGTTGAAATCATATAGTGCAGTACAGCAGGCTGCAAGCCTGTGGTGTATGAGTTTACAAGGAAGAAAAGTGGCTGGTCGGTCAGCAGTTGCGCACACAATTCTATGAGCGGATAGATGGCATCCTCGATCTTCCAGATCTCACCCTTAGGACCACGTCCGTAAGATGGCGGATCCATAATGATGGCATCGTAGTGATTGCCGCGTCGGATCTCGCGCTCTACGAACTTTTTGCAGTCATCCACGATCCAGCGGATCGGGGCATCGGCAAGACCGGAGGATACGGCATTTTCCTTTGCCCAGGTGACCATGCCTTTGGACGCATCTACATGTGTGACTGCGGCACCGGTTGCTGCCGCGGCGATCGTTGCACCGCCGGTATAGGCAAAGAGATTTAATACTTTGATCGGGCGATCCGGGTGCTCTTTCTTCCTATTATATATAAGTGTGGAAAACCAATCCCAGTTGACTGCCTGTTCCGGAAAAAGACCGGTGTGTTTAAAACTGAAAGGTTTCAGATGAAAAGTCAGGCTGCCGTTATGGTTGACATAGAGATTGTCGTTATCGGTGTGGGGCAGTTGATAAGTGATGCTCCACTGCTGTGGCAGATCAAAGAACTCCCACTCGCCACCACCTTTTTTGCTGCGGTGATAGTGCCCGTTTAGTTTCTTCCATTCGCTGACCTTCTTTGGGGTGTTCCAGATGACCTGTGGGTCCGGGCGGAGCAGGGTGTATTTTCCCCAGTGCTCCAGTTTCTCACCGCCGGAGCAGTCGATGACTTCGTATTCTTTCCAATGGTCTGCTATCCACATAATGATTCCTCGCATTCTATCTATCGTATCGTTCGATTTGTATTCTTCTTATTGCTTCTATATTATATATGAAGAAAGACTAAGATGCCACTGAAAATATTGTATGCGAAAAAATACAATATTTATTCAAAAAACCTTGCAAGTATTGATTTTATCATGTATATTAGATGTTGCTGTGACATTGATAGCGTTGAAGCGTGAGGTTGCTGCCGATTATCACCATAGTAATCTGGCAGGTTTTCCGTGGAGCGAATGTCAAGTTAGGAAACTGGCGACAAGTCACTGTACAAAATATAGTCTACCATTGTGTAGAGACACGTGTGTTAATCTTTAGGACACACACGGAGAAGTGTACAGTCACCGCTTGTCGTACTATTGAAATAAGTGCGAAGGAGGCGACTTTTTTATGGCAACTCAGGTTATGAGAATCACACTCAAGGCATATGATCACGAATTAGTTGATGCATCTGCTAAGAAAATCATCGAGACTGTTAAGAAAAACGGATCACAGGTGAGTGGACCGGTACCACTTCCGACAAAGAAGGAAGTTGTTACTATCTTAAGAGCGGTACACAAGTACAAAGATTCCAGAGAACAGTTCGAGCAGAGAACTCATAAGAGACTCATCGATATCATGACACCTACCCAGAAGACAGTTGATGCATTGCAGAGACTCGAAATGCCAGCTGGTGTTTACATCGATATCAAGATGAAGTAAGAAGTTAACAAGGTTAACGATCCGGTATAGGTTTATATAGAAGCAACATTTATGTTCCACTTATATTGCCTGTTCTAGGATGATCGCTACGGCGATCCGCTGTAGAAAAACAGGAGGAAAGAAAATGAAGAAAGCTATTTTAGCAACAAAAGTCGGAATGACTCAAATCTTCAATGCTGATGGAGTTTTAACTCCTGTAACTGTTTTACAGGCTGGTCCTTGTGTAGTAACACAGATCAAGACTGTTGAGAACGACGGTTACGAAGCAGTTCAGGTTGGTTTCGTTGACAAGAAAGAAAAGGTAGTCAACAAGGATGCCAACGGCAAGAAAGAAATCAGAAACAGACATGGCGTCAACAAGGCTGAGAAGGGACACTTCGATAAGGCTGGTGTTTCTGGAAAGAGATTCGTAAGAGAATTTAAGTTTGAAAATTGCGCAGATTACAATCTTGCAGATGAGATCAAGGCTGACATCTTTGAAGAAGGTGACAAGATCGATGCTACAGCAATTTCAAAGGGAAAAGGATTCCAGGGTGCTATCAAGAGACTTGGTCAGCACAGAGGACCTATGGCTCATGGTTCTAAGTTCCATCGTCATCAGGGTTCCAACGGTGCTTGTTCTTCACCAAGTAAGGTATTCAAAGGAAAAGGAATGCCTGGACACATGGGAAGCGTTAAGGTTACAATCCAGAACCTTGAAGTTGTACGCGTAGATGCAGAGAATAACCTGCTTTTGGTAAAGGGTGCTGTTCCAGGACCTAAGAAGTCTTTAGTTACAATTAAAGAGTCTGTAAAGTCAGGTAAGTAATCGATAGTAGGAAAGGAGGAACTTTACGATGGCTAAAGTATCCGTATACAATATGGAAGGCAAAGAAGTTGAGACAATGGAACTTGACGATGCTGTTTTCGGTGTTGAAGTAAACGAGCATTTAGTTCACATGGCAGTTGTCCAGCAGCTTGCAAATAACCGTCAGGGAACTCAGAAGGCAAAGACACGTTCTGAAGTTCGTGGTGGTGGTAGAAAACCATGGAGACAGAAGGGAACAGGTCATGCAAGACAGGGTTCTACAAGAGCTCCACAGTGGACAGGTGGTGGTGTTGTATTTGCACCAACTCCAAGAGATTATTCATTCAAGTTGAATAAGAAAGAGAAGAGAGCAGCACTTAAGTCTGCATTATCTTCCAGAGTAGCAGAGAATAAGTTTGTTGTAGTTGACGAGTTGAAGTTCGATGCGATCAAGACAAAGGATTTTGCAAAGGTAATGAGCAACCTTGGTGTTGAAAAGGCGCTTGTTGTTATCAATGACAACGACACAAATGTTGTTATGTCAGCAAAGAACATTCCTACTGTTAAGACTGCTTCAACAAGCACGATCAACGTATATGACATCTTGAAGTACAACACAGTTGTTGTAACAAAGGATGCTGTTAATACAATTCAGGAGGTGTATGCATAATGGCTAACGTACAATATTATGATGTAATCCTCAAACCTGTAATCACAGAGAAGAGCATGAATGCAATGGCTGAAAAGAAGTACACATTTCTTGTTCATCCAGAAGCAAACAAGACAATGATCAAGGAAGCAGTTGAAAAGATGTTCGAAGGAACAAAGGTTGCTTCCGTTAATACAATGAACAACGATGGCAAGGAAAAGAGACGTGGCAGAAGCGTAGGCAAGACTGCTAAGACTAAGAAGGCTATCGTTCAGCTTACAGCAGATAGCAAGGACATCGAGATCTTCGCAGGGCTGTAAGTCGAAAGCAAGATTATGCGTCATGTTTAGACGCGATAAGTAAAACGTAAAAGTAGCGAAAGGAGAATTACAATGGGAATTAAAACTTATAACCCATATACACCTTCCAGAAGAAATATGACTGGCTCTGATTTCTCCGAGATCACAAAGAAGACTCCTGAGAAGTCTCTTACAACTTCTTTAAAGAAGAACGCTGGTCGTAACAATCAGGGTAAGATTACAGTTAGACACCAGGGTGGTGGAAACAGAAGAAAATATAGAATTATCGATTTCAAGAGAAAGAAAGATGGAGTTCCTGCAACTGTTATCGGTATCGAGTACGATCCAAACAGAACAGCAAACATCGCATTGATCTGCTACGCAGACGGCGAGAAGGCTTACATCCTTGCTCCTGAAGGACTTGCTGATGGCATGAAGGTCATGAACGGACCGGAAGCAGAAGTACGTGTTGGTAACTGCCTTCCGCTGGCAAACATCCCGGTTGGTACTTTAGTACACAACATCGAGATGTATCCGGGCAAGGGTGGACAGTTAGTTCGTTCCGCTGGTAACAGCGCTCAGTTGATGGCTAAAGAAGGCAAGTATGCAACTCTTAGACTTCCATCAGGCGAAATGAGAATGATTCCTTTGAACTGTAGAGCATCTATCGGTGTTATCGGCAATGGTGATCACAACCTTGTTAAGATTGGTAAAGCTGGTCGTAAGCGTCACATGGGTATCCGCCCAACTGTTCGTGGTTCTGTTATGAACCCTAATGACCATCCACATGGTGGTGGTGAAGGTAAGGCACCAATCGGACGTCCGGGCCCATGTACACCTTGGGGCAAGCCTGCACTTGGTTTGAAGACCAGAAAGAAGAACAAACAGTCTAACAAGCTTATCGTAAGAAGAAGAGACGGTAAGGCTATCAAATAAGGAGGATCATTATGGCTCGTTCATTAAAAAAAGGACCATTTGCTGATGAAAGCTTATTGAAGAAGATTGATGCAATGAACGCATCAGGCGACAAGAGTGTTATTAAGACATGGTCACGCCGTTCAACAATCTTTCCACAGATGGTAGGACATACAATCGCTGTTCATGACGGAAGAAAGCATGTGCCTGTATATGTTACAGAAGATATGGTAGGACACAAGCTTGGTGAGTTCGTTTCTACAAGAACTTACAGAGGTCATGACAAGAACGAAAAGAAATCAAGAGTACGCTAATTAATTTTTGAAAGGAGGTTTCACATCATGGCAAAAGGACATAGATCCCAGATTAAACGTGAGAGAAACAGTCAAAAAGATACTAGACCTTCAGCAAAGTTATCTTATGCTAGAATGTCAGTTCAGAAAGCTTGCTTCGTATTAGACGCTATTCGCGGTAAGGATGTTCAGACAGCTCTTGCTATCGTAACTTATAATCCAAGATACGCTTCAAGCATTATAGAGAAGTTATTAAAGTCAGCAATCGCAAATGCTGAGAACAATTACCCAGACAAGAACTACAGCCTGGAAAACCTTTATGTTGCAGAGTGCTATGCAAATAAGGGCCCAACAATGAAGAGAATTAGACCAAGAGCACAGGGTAGAGCTTACAGAATCGAAAAGAGAATGAGCCACATTACTGTTGTGCTTGATGAAAGATAGGAGGCAATCATGGGACAGAAAGTTAATCCTCACGGCTTAAGAGTCGGTGTGATCAAGGATTGGGATTCTAAGTGGTATGCTGAAGGTGAATTCGCTGACTACTTGGTTGAAGATTACAATATCAGAACATTTCTTAAGAAAAAGTTATATGCAGCTGGCGTATCTAAGATCGAGATCGAAAGAGCAGCCGGAAGAGTTAAGGTTATCGTTTACACAGCAAAGCCTGGTGTTGTAATCGGTAAGGGCGGCGCTGAGATCGAGAAGGTTAAGGCTGAACTTCAGAAGTTGACAGACAAGAAGCTTGTTGTTGACATCAAGGAAGTTAAGAGACCTGACAAGGACGCTCAGTTAGTTGCAGAGAATATCGCAGCACAGTTGGAGAACCGTGTTTCTTTCCGTCGTGCTATGAAGTCTTGCATGTCAAGATCTATGAAGACCGGTATCAAGGGTATCAAGACAAGCGTTTCCGGACGTCTTGGTGGTGCTGATATGGCTCGTACAGAGTTCTATTCAGAAGGTACTATTCCGCTTCAGACACTTCGTGCAGATATTGATTATGGATTCGCTGAGGCTGACACTACTTATGGCAAGGTCGGCGTAAAGGTTTGGATCTACAAAGGAGAAGTACTTCCTACAAAGGGAAATAAGGAAGGAGGAGCCAAATAATGTTAATGCCTAAGAGAGTAAAACATCGTAAGCAGTTCCGTGGATCTATGACAGGAAAGGCTTTACGAGGCAACAAGATCGTAAACGGTGATTTCGGTATTGTTGCTATGGAACCATGTTGGATTCGTTCTAATCAGATTGAAGCAGCCCGTATCGCTATGACACGTTATATCAAGCGTGGTGGTAAGGTCTGGATCAAGATTTTCCCTGATAAGCCTGTTACAGCAAAGCCTGCTGAAACTCGTATGGGTTCCGGTAAGGGAGCTTTGGAGTACTGGGTAGCTGTTGTTAAGCCAGGTCGTGTATTATTTGAAATCTCCGGGGTACAGGAAGATGTCGCTAGAGAGGCTCTTCGTCTTGCTACACACAAATTGCCTTGCAAGTGCAAGATCGTTTCTCGTGCGGATTTGGAAAGCGAGGTTGCAGCAAATGAAAACTAAGGAATATGTTAACGAATTAAAGAATGCATCTGTTGCAGATTTGAATGCACAGTTGGTGGAAGCAAAGAAGGAACTTTTCAATTTAAGATTCCAGAACGCAACCAATCAGTTAGAGAATACAGCAAGAATCAAAGAAGTTAGAAGAAACATTGCACGTATTCAGACAATGATTACTGCAGCTGATAACAAGTAAGCAGTTCGGAATTTTAAAGGTAGAAAGGAGACAATATCGTGGAAGAAAGAAATCTTAGAAAAACACGTGTAGGTATTGTTGTAAGCGATAAGATGGATAAGACAATCGTTGTTGCTGTTAAGGATAACGTAAAGCATCCACTTTACAACAAGATCGTTAAGAGAACTTATAAATTAAAGGCTCATGACGAGAACAACGATGCACACATCGGTGATACCGTCAGAGTTATGGAAACAAGACCATTATCTAAGGATAAGAGATGGAGACTTGTTGAAATCATGGAAAGAGCAAAGTAATTAGAAGGAGGCTACAAACATGGTACAGCAGGAAAGTAGATTAAAAGTAGCTGATAATACAGGTGCTAAAGAAATCCTTTGCATTCGTGTTATGGGCGGTTCTACAAGAAGATATGCAAATATCGGTGACGTGATCACCGCTACTGTTAAAGATGCAACACCAGGTGGTGTTGTTAAAAAGGGCGATGTCGTTAAGGCAGTAGTTGTACGCTCCAAGAAGGGTGCCCGTCGTAAAGATGGTTCTTATATTAAGTTTGACGAGAATGCTGCAGTTATCATCAAAGATGACAAGACCCCAAGAGGAACTCGTATTTTTGGACCTGTAGCTAGAGAGCTTCGTGAGAAACAGTTTATGAAGATTGTTTCCCTTGCTCCGGAAGTATTATAGGAGGTAGTACGATGGCAACAATGAAGATCAAAAAGGGCGATACCGTTAGAGTAATCGCTGGTGCAGATAAGGATAACGAAGGAAAAGTTATCGCTGTAAATCAGAAAAATCATACAGTTTTGGTTGAAGGTGTGAACATGATCAAGAAGCACACAAAGCCTAGCATGGCAAACCAGAACGGTGGAATCATCGAGCAGGAAGGACCAATCGACATTTCAAATGTTATGCTTCTTGTTGATGGTAAGACAACCAGAGTTGGTTTTCAGATGGACGGAGACAAGAAAGTCCGCGTAGCAAAAGCAACTGGTAAAGTGATCGATTAATATAACGAGAGGAGGCAAATCAGTTGAGTAGACTTAAAGAGCAGTACCAGAATGAGATCGTAAAGGCTATGATCGAAAAGTTTGGTTATAAGAATATTATGGAAGTTCCAAAGCTTGACAAGATCGTAGTCAATATGGGTGTTGGCGAAGCTAAGGAAAACGCAAAGCTTTTAGAGGCAGCAGTTAAGGACATGGAGACAATCACAGGTCAGAAGGCTGTTACAACAAAGGCAAAGAACTCTGTTGCTAACTTCAAGATCAGAGAAGGTATGGCAATCGGATGTAAGACAACACTTAGAGGCGAAAAGATGTATGATTTCGCTGATCGTCTTATCAATCTTGCACTTCCACGTGTACGTGACTTTAGAGGTGTTAGTGCTGATTCTTTCGACGGAAGAGGTAACTACGCACTTGGTATCAAGGAACAGATCATCTTCCCTGAAATCGAGTATGATAAGGTTGACAAAGTAAGAGGTATGGACATTATTTTTGTTACTACTGCTAAGACAGACGAAGAGGCTCGTGAATTACTGAGATTATTCGGTATGCCTTTCGTAAAGTAATTTAGGAGGGAATTTTAAGATGGCAAAGAAATCTATGAAAGTTAAGCAGCAGCGCAAGCAGAAATTCTCTACTAGAGAATATAGCCGTTGTAAAATCTGTGGTCGTCCACATGCTTATTTAAGAAAGTATGGCATCTGTAGAGTATGTTTCCGTGAGTTAGCATACAAGGGACAGATCCCTGGCGTAAAGAAGGCTAGTTGGTAAGCCGGAAGGAGGAAATTTAATCATGACAATGAGTGATCCAATCGCAGATATGCTTACAAGAATCCGTAATGCAAATACTGCAAAACATGATACAGTTGATATCCCAGCATCTAAGATGAAGATCGCAATCGCTGATATCCTTGTAGATGAGGGATATATCACAAAATATGACATCGTAGAAGATGGTAACTTTAAGAGCATCCGCGTTACATTAAAGTATGGCGCAGACAAGAACGAGAAGGTCATCACAGGCATCAAGAGAATTTCTAAGCCTGGTCTTCGCGTTTATGCTGGTAAGGATGAGATCCCAACCGTTCTTGGCGGACTTGGTATTGCAATCCTTTCTACAAACAAGGGAATCGTTACTGACAAAGAGGCTAGAAAGCTTCAGGTCGGTGGAGAAGTGCTTGCTTTCGTTTGGTAATTATCCGAAAGCAAGGACATTGGAACATTTCACGTAATGTATAAACCGTCCCCGAGGCGGACATACAATATAGCACCCCGCGCATAGCGGAGAAATTATAGGAGGTACGGGCATGTCACGTATAGGAAGAATGCCAATCGCAATCCCAGCAGGAGTTACTGTTGAAATTGCAGAAAATAATCATGTGACTGTAAAAGGTCCAAAGGGAACTCTTGAGAGAACACTTCCATCAGAGATGGATATCAAGTTAGAGGGTTCTGAAGTAATCGTTACAAGACCAAACGACTTAAAGAAGATGAAGTCTTTACATGGTCTTACAAGAACACTGATCCACAACATGGTAGTTGGTGTTACTGATGGTTACGAAAAAGTCTTGGAAGTAAACGGTGTTGGATATAGAGTCCAGAAGTCAGGAAAGAACCTGACATTACACTTAGGCTATTCTCATCCGGTTGAGATGGTTGATCCAGAAGGACTTGAGTCCACAGTTGATGGTAACAAGATTATCATCAAGGGTATCGATAAAGAAAAAGTTGGCCAGTACGCAGCAGAAATCAGAGACAAGAGAAGACCTGAACCATACAAGGGCAAGGGTATCAAGTATGCTGATGAAGTTATCAGACGTAAAGTTGGTAAAACTGGTAAGAAATAATTAAAGGAGTGACGAGAAATGGTTAGTAAGAAATCAAGAGAAGTAGTTCGCCAGACAAAGCATAGAAGACTTCGTAATACTCTTTCTGGAACAGCAGACAGACCACGTCTTGCAGTATTCAGAAGTAACAATCATATGTATGCTCAGATTATTGATGATACAGTTGGTAATACACTCGTTTCCGCTTCTACGCTTGATAAAGAGGTAAAGGCTGATTTAGAGAAGACAAATAATGTTGAAGCAGCAGCCAAGTTAGGTACTGTCATTGCTAAGAAGGCATTAGATAAAGGTATTTCCACAGTTGTATTTGACAGAGGTGGATTCATTTATCAGGGCAAGATTGCAGCATTAGCTGACGCAGCTAGAGAAGCTGGATTAGAATTTTAGGAGGAAATAACACATGAGACATGAAATTATTGATGCTAGTCAATTAGAGTTAAATGAAACAGTGGTATCAATTAAACGTGTAACAAAGGTTGTTAAGGGTGGACGTAACATGCGTTTCACAGCCTTAGTTGTTGTCGGTGATGGCAATGGTCATGTTGGTGCAGGACTTGGCAAAGCAGCTGAAATCCCAGAAGCGATCCGCAAGGGAAAAGAAGATGCAATGAAGAAGTTGATTACTGTAAAACTTGATGAGAACAACAGTATTACACATGATATTTCTGGTAAGCATACTGGTGCTTCTGTATTACTGAAGAAGGCTCCGGAAGGTACAGGTATCATCGCTGGTGGTCCAGCCCGTGCCGTTTGTGAGTTAGCAGGTATCCAGAACATCCGTACAAAGTCATTAGGTTCTTCTAACAAGCAGAACGTAGTACTTGCTACAATCGACGGACTCCGTCAGTTGAAATCCCCAGAAGAAGTTGCAAGACTTCGTGGTAAGACTGTAGAAGAGATTCTCGGTTAAGGAGGAAATAGATCATGGCAGAAAAGAAGTTAAAGATTACACTTGTTAAGTCTCCTATCGGAGCAGTTCCAAAGAACAAGAAGACTGTTGAAGCATTAGGCCTCAGAAAACTCAACAAGACTGTTGAGATGCCTGATAACGAAGCAGTTCGTGGAATGATCAGACAGGTAAGACATTTAGTTAAGGTAGAAGAGATTTAATCAAATAATTAAGGAGGTGTCACAATGGATTTATCAAACTTACAGCCGGCAGAAGGCTCAAAGCACAGTGATAATTTCAGAAGAGGACGTGGACACGGTTCAGGCAATGGCAAGACCGCTGGTAAGGGTCATAAGGGACAGAAGGCTCGTTCAGGAGCTCCAAGACCTGGTTTTGAAGGTGGTCAGATGCCTTTATACAGACGTATTCCTAAGAGAGGTTTCACATGCAGAAACTCTAAGGAAATCGTTGGTATCAACTTATCTTATCTTGAGAGATTTGAAGATGGTGCAACTGTAACAGTTGAATCATTGGTTGAGGCTGGTATCGTAAAGAACACCAGAGACGGTGTTAAGATTCTTGGTAACGGTGAACTTACTAAGAAGTTGACAGTCCAGGCTAATGCTTTTAGTGCAAGCGCTAAGGAAAAAATCGAAGCCCTTGGTGGTAAAGCAGAGGTGATCTAATGCTAGAAACACTCCGCAATGCATTTAAAATTAAAGATTTACGAAAAAGAATCGGATTTACATTTTTAATGCTCATTGTAGTGCGAATTGGAAGTCAGCTTCCAATTCCCGGAGTGGATCCGGATGTATTTTCACAGTTATTTGCAAACAATGGCGATGCGCTGAATTTCTTTGATGCGATTACTGGTGGATCTTTTGAAAATATGTCTATTTTCGCTCTGAACATTACACCATACATTACATCTTCTATTATCATCCAGTTGCTGACCATTGCATTCCCAAAGTTAGAGGAAATGCAGCGTGATGGGGAGCAGGGAAGAAAGAAGATTACACAGATTACCCGTTATGTTACGGTTGGATTGGCGATCATCCAGTCTGTTGCTATGGCAATCGGATTTGGACGTTCCGGTTATCTGACTGAGTTCAACGCACTGTATGTTATCATGACAGTCGCTGCTCTTACAGCGGGTTCATCTGTACTTATGTGGATCGGTGAAAGAATTACCGAAAAGGGTATCGGTAACGGTATCTCTATCGTACTTGTAATCAATATTCTTTCACGTATTCCGAGTGATCTGACTTCATTATTTGAGCAGTTCATCTCAGGAAAGACCATTGCAAAGGGTACACTTGCAGGTGTGATCATTGCAGCAATCATTGTTGCTATGGTTGTTCTGGTTGTATTCTTGCAGGGGGCTGAGCGTAGAATCCCGGTTCAGTATTCAAAGAAAATTCAGGGAAAGAGACAGGTTGGTGGTGCCAACTCCGTGATTCCAATGAAGGTCAATACGGCCGGTGTTATTCCGGTCATCTTTGCACAGTCATTGTTACAGACACCGGTTATCATTTGCACCTTGCTTGGTAAGACAGGCGGTACAAGTTTCTGGTACAAGATTCTTCGCGGTATGTCACAGTCAAACTGGTTCGATCCGAATAATTGGATTTATACCATTGGTGCTGTAGTGTATGTGCTGCTGATCATCGGCTTTGCATATTTCTATACGTCAATTACCTTTAATCCGCTTGAGATCGCTGACAACTTAAAGAAGCAGGGCGGTTCCATTCCGGGTATCCGATCAGGCAAGCCTACGAGTGATTACCTACAGGCAGTCCTGAACAACATTATTTTTATCGGTGCTATCGGACTTTCCATCGTGGCGATCATCCCGATCGTATTTAATGGATTATTTGGTGCAAATGTGTCCTTTGGTGGAACATCCATCATCATTATTGTTGGTGTTGTCATCGAGACACTGAAGCAGGTGGAATCCCAGATGCTCGTCAGAAATTACAAGGGATTTTTAAATGATTAATGAATAGACATCCATATGGAGATACTGGCCTAGCCGTATCTCCTAAGGTGTTATAAGGAGGTTTTTATCGTGAAGATTATTATGTTAGGTGCTCCCGGTGCCGGCAAAGGCACACAGGCAAAGCAGATCGCAGCAAAATATCAGATCCCTCATATCTCAACAGGAGATATTTTCCGTGCGAACATTAAAAATGGCACAGAACTTGGAAAAAAGGCAAAGGAATATATGGATCAGGGACTTTTGGTGCCGGATGAACTGACCTGTGATCTGGTTATGGATCGTATCGGTCAGGAGGATTGTGCAAATGGATTTGTACTGGATGGATTTCCACGTACCATTCCACAGGCAGAGAGTCTGGATGCAGCACTTTCTAAGATCGGACAGAAGATGGATTTTGCCATTGATGTCGATGTACCGGATTCCCATATCGTAAAGAGAATGTCAGGTCGTCGTGCCTGCCTTTCCTGTGGAGCAACATATCATATCGTTGCTATTCCGCCAAAGAAAGAGGGTATCTGTGATGCCTGCGGTAAGGAATTAGTCTTAAGAGACGATGATAAGCCTGAAACAGTACAGAAGAGACTGGATGTTTATCATGAGCAGACCCAGCCTCTGATCGATTATTATAAGAAGCAGGGTATCCTGCATTCTGTAGATGGAACGCAGCCGATGGAGGATGTATTCGCCAATATCGACGCGATCATAGGAGTCTAGCCCATGTCAGCAGTTACCATTAAATCTGCCCAAGAATTAGAGTATATGCGGGAGGCAGGCAGGATCCTTGCAAGTGTGCATCAGACCTTAGGGGATGCCCTTTGTGAGGGAATGTCAACGCTGGAGATCGATACTTTGGGAGAAGAGATCATCCGTAGTTTCGGATGCGAGCCTTCCTTTTTGAACTATATGGGATATCCGGCATCTGTGTGTGTTTCCGTCAATGATGAAGTCGTACATGGGATCCCGAGAGAAGATCATATCATTACAAATGGCGATATCGTCAGTCTGGATATTGGCGTGATCTATAAAGGCTATCATTCCGATGCGGCGAGGACTCATGGCGTGGGAGAGATCTCACCGGAGGCACAGGCGCTCATTGATGTGACGCGCGAGAGTTTCTTTGCCGGGATAGAGCAGGCGACAGCCGGACGGCATTTGAATGATATTTCAAGTGCGATCGGTGATTACGCGACCAAGCGCGGTTATGGCGTGGTCCGGGATCTGGTAGGTCATGGCATTGGCACACACCTGCACGAAGAACCGGAAATACCAAATTACCATAAATGGCGGCGCGGCATCAAGTTGCAGCCGGGTATGACCTTTGCGATCGAGCCTATGATCAATATCGGTAGTCCAAATGTCGTATGGATGGATGATGAGTGGACGGTTGTGACGGAGGATGAATCCTTATCTGCACATTATGAAAACACCATTATCATTACAGACGGTCGACCGGAGATACTGACACTGACAGAAAGTGAGAAGCATCTATGGACGAATTGATCTTAGCAAAATCCAAGGCAGGACATGATAAGAATCATATCTATCTTGTAATGAAACGGCAGGATGACATCGTCTATCTGGTCAATGGAAAGACCAGAACTTGCGATAATCCCAAAAAGAAAAAAGAAAAACATATACAGCCGATCAAGCATTTGCCACAAGAGATCTTAGATCTGGCAAAGGGCAAGACGATGAATGATGAGTTGGTCGGTCAGATTTTAGATCTTTATGTAGGAGGAATAAAATAAATGTCTAAGGCAGATGTAATCGAAGTAGAAGGTGTTGTAGTAGAAAAATTACCAAATGCTTTCTTTAAAGTGGAACTGGAAAATGGTCACCAGATCTTAGCAACGATCAGCGGAAAACTTCGTATGAATTATATCCGCATTTTACCGGGTGACAAGGTTACGATCGAGATGTCACCATATGATCTGACAAAGGGCAGAATCATTTGGAGAGATAAGTAAAAAGTTGTTGACAAGAGTTTGATACTTTTGCTATACTATCAAGTGCGTTTATGGGCATTTCTTTTCGCGCGCCTATAAATGCAGTAGATAAAAGACTTGTACATGCGTACAAGGAACACGAAAATGATGAGAAGGGAGGCATTTCCTACAATGAAGGTAAGATCATCAGTAAAACCTATTTGCGAAAAGTGCAAAGTAATCAAGAGAAAAGGTAGTGTTCGTATTATTTGCGAGAACCCGAAACACAAACAGAGACAGGGCTAATTCATAAGGATTAGTGTTATTTGTATATGTTATGTGCGGCTGATGTTCCCGATGATTAGTAAATAATTAGGCAACATTTTCATAATATATGCGGATCACCCTACATACCGAGGGTGGTTAGTTTCGTGGATTCGGAACTCTTCCTTACTATATGTTTAGGAAGAAAAGAACCAAATAAGGCATATACACACATTTCAGGCCGGCAACGGAGCTGTATAGGGTCTATTTGGGGATGGTAGTAGTTAATCAGAAAATTTTATGGAGGTGTAAACACACATGGCTCGTATCGCAGGTGTAGATTTACCAAGAGAAAAACGCGTAGAAATTGGTTTAACTTACATTTACGGAATTGGTAGAGTAAGTTCTAACAAGATTCTTGAAGCAGCAAATGTTGATCCTAGCACTCGTGTTAAGGACTTGACAGACGACGAAGTTAAGAGAATCAGTGCTGTCATTGACGAAACAATGATGGTAGAAGGTGATTTGAGAAGAGACGTAGCTCTTAATATCAAGAGACTGCAGGAGATTGGATGCTATCGTGGTATCCGTCACAGAAAGGGACTTCCGGTTCGTGGTCAGAAGACAAAGACCAACGCTAGAACAAGAAAGGGTCCTAAGAGAACTGTAGCAAACAAGAAGAAATAATTTCAGAAAGTAGGTTAGTTTAGATATGGCTAAAGTTGCAAAGAAAGTAACAAAAAAGCGTGTAAAGAAAAACGTTGAACACGGACAGGCACATATTCAGGCATCTTTCAACAATACAATTGTAACAATTACAGATGCACAGGGAAATGCTTTATCATGGGCAAGTGCCGGTGGTCTTGGATTTAGAGGTTCAAGAAAATCTACTCCATATGCTGCACAGATGGCAGCTGAAACAGCAGCAAAGGCTGCTCTCGTTCATGGATTAAAGACAGTAGATGTTATGGTTAAGGGACCAGGATCAGGTAGAGAAGCAGCAATTCGTGCACTTTCTGCATGCGGAATCGATGTAACCAGCATCACAGACGTAACTCCAGTACCACATAATGGATGTCGTCCACCAAAGCGTAGAAGAGTTTAATAGGAGGGATAATCTAAGATGGCAGTAAATAGAACCCCAGTTCTTAAAAGATGCAGATCACTTGGTTTGGATCCTGTATATTTAGGAGTGGATAAAAAATCAAATAGACAGTTAAAGAGATCAGGAAGAAAGACTTCCGAGTATGGTCTCCAGTTGAGAGAGAAGCAGAAGGCTAAGTTTATCTATGGCGTATTAGAGAAGCCTTTCCATAAGTATTTCGACATTGCAGACAGAAAGAAGGGTATGACTGGTGAAAACCTTATGACTATCCTTGAGAGCCGTCTGGACAATGTTGTATTCCGTATGGGATTTGCCAGAACACGTAGAGAAGCTAGACAGGTTGTAGACCACAAGATGTTCTTGGTTAATGGCAAGCCTGTAAACGTACCATCATACTTGGTAAAGGCTGGCGATGTTATCGAAGTTCGCGAAGCAAAGAAGAGCCTTCAGAGATTTAAGGATATCGTTGAGGTAACAAACGGCAGACTCGTTCCGGATTGGATCGATGTTGACCTTGAGAAGTTACAGGGAACTGTAAAAGAGTTACCTACAAGAGAGCAGATCGACGTACCAGTCGATGAAATGCTTATCGTCGAGTTGTACTCTAAGTAATTAGACACAATTTAGCAAGGTAAACCAGTATAAGGAGGGCCACCTAGTGTTCGATTTCGAAAAACCAAACATTGAGATTGCTGAAATCTCAGAAGACAAAAAGTATGGAAGATTTGTTGTAGAACCTTTAGAGAGAGGCTACGGAACTACACTTGGTAATTCACTTAGAAGAATCATGCTTTCTTCATTGCCAGGTGCGGCAGTAAGTCAGGTGAAAATCGAAGGCGTATTACATGAGTTCTCATCTATTCCTGGTGTTAAGGAAGATGTAACAGAGATCATCATGAACATCAAGAATCTTGCAATCCGCAACAACAGCGCAAGCAACGACCCGAAGATCGCATACATTGAGTTCGAGGGCGAAGGTGTTGTAAGAGCAAGTGATATTCAGGTGGATTCTGACATTGAGATCATGAATCCGGATCTTGTGATCGCTAATTTAAATGGTGGTGCTGACAGCAAACTCTACATGGAGTTGACCATTACGAAGGGTAGAGGATATATCAGCGCAGATAAGAATAAGTCAGAGGACACACCAATCGGTGTTATCGCTGTTGATTCTATCTACACACCAATCGAAAGAGTAAATCTGAAGGTTGAGAATACTCGTGTAGGTCAGATTACTGACTATGACAAACTTACCTTGGACGTATATACAAATGGTACAATTCAGCCAGACGAGGCAGTAAGTTTAGCCGCTAAGGTATTAAATGAGCATTTAAGCCTCTTCATCGATCTTTCTGATCGTGGAATCGAGGCTCAGGTTATGGCTGACAAGCCAATGGATCCAAAGGGCAAAGTCATGGATATGAACATCGATGAATTAGAGTTATCTGTTCGTTCTTACAACTGCTTGAAGAGAGCAGGCATCAACACTGTTGAGGAGTTATGCAACAAGACAGCAGATGATATGATGAAGGTTCGCAACCTTGGACGCAAGTCTTTGGAAGAAGTATTAGGTAAGTTAAGCGAGTTAGGACTCCAGCTTAGAACTGGAGACGAATAAAAGTCACATAGGGAGAACCGGTAAGACCAAAAGGCACGGAACTCTCATAATATCATGGATGGCATACCATGCACCTCGCGAATAAGACCAAAAGGCATCGCGAAGTGAGCCATCACATAAGGAGGAAAATGAAATGGCAAAGTATAGAAAGTTAAGCAGAACATCTTCACAGAGAAAGGCATTACTGAGAAATCAGGTAACAAACCTTTTATATCATGGAAGAATCGTTACAACAGAGGCTAAGGCAAAGGAAGTTCAGAAGATCGCTGAAGGAATCATTGCTATGGCTGTTAGAGAAAAGGACAACTTCGATGAAGTTACCGTACAGGCTAAGGTTGCCCGCAAGGACAAAGACGGCAAGCGTGTAAAGGAAGTTGTTGATGGCAAGAAGGTTACTGTATATGATACAGTAGAAAAGAAGATCAAGAAGGATCAGCCATCCCGTCTTCATGCAAGAAGAGAAATGCTTAAGGTATTATATCCTGTAAAGTCTGCTGGTAAGACTAAGAAGGAGATCAAGGAAGTTGATATGCCTAAGATGTTATTCGAGGAAATCGCACCTAAGTATGCTGACCGTAACGGTGGTTACACAAGAATCGTAAAGATCGGAACTCGTAAGGGTGACGGTGCTTTGGAAGTAGTTCTTGAGTTAGTATAATCCATTTATGAACGTAGAAAACCTCCCGTAGTTTGAAATGCTGCGGGAGGTTTTTTGTCGTTAAACCAAGTTATTTGAAAGTAACGATGGTGACACCGGCATCGCCCTCACCAAATTCGGCGAGATGGAATTCGTCGACGATCTTTTGTTTTCTTAAATATTGATGTACTGCCTTACGCAGAGCACCGGTTCCCTTGCCGTGGACGACACGGACCGATTTTAAATGCGATACATAGGCATCATCCAGATACTTATCCAGTTTGGCTACGGCTTCGTCGCCGTTGAGTCCTAGGAGGTTGATCTCCGGGGAGATGGTAGCAGCCTTGCTAAAGCCACCATTGCCTGTGTAACGGCTCTTTTTGCCGGTTGTCTTAGCGGCTGTATCGTTGTCCTCCAAAAGGATCAGATCATTGATATTGACCTTGGATCGCATAATGCCCATCTGTACCTGCAGATCGCCTCTGGCGTTTGGCAGGGAGTAGACGGTTCCGTTGATGTTCATGGAGAGCACCTTGACTGGATCCCCTACGCGCAGATTCTTTGGTACTTTGTGGTTCTTTGGCTTGTCGTTATCCTTGGCAGCAACAGAGGCCTTCTTTCGGCTGTCTGACAATTTCTTACCGACAGCAGCACGCTTGGCTTCCATCTTGGCCATGTCCGGGTTGGAATGACTGTATTTGTTGAAGTCGCGGATGGTTTCGTCTGCGATCTGCTTGGCTTCCTGTAAGATGTGGGAAGCGTCCTCATTTGCCTGACGCAGGATCTTATCCTTGGAGGCATTCAGACGATCTTCGCGCTCTTTTAGTTTCTTTTGCAGGTTTTCCATTTCTCTTTTCTGCCGGGCAATTTCCTCACTGTCACGCATCATAGAGACCCGTCTTTGTTCCAGATCGACCATGAGGTCTTCAAAGTTCTGATCATCTTCCGTGACGTGAGTCTTAGCGTCTGCGATCAAGTCGTCGGACAGACCGAGTTTTTTGGAAATGGCGAAAGCATTACTTTTTCCCGGAATACCGATGAGCAGATGGTAGGTCGGGCTCAGGGTCTCTACGGAAAACTCACAACAGGCGTTTTCTACGCCCGGTGTGGATAAAGCATACATTTTCAGTTCACTGTAGTGGGTAGTTGCCATGGTGAGGACACCGCGCTCATGTAAACTGGATAAGATGGCAGTCGCAAGGCTGCGCCTTCTTTTGGATCCGTACCGGCACACAATTCATCGAAAAGACAGAGATAATGTCCACTGGATCTTTCCACTTCCCGCAAGATATGCACAATGTTGGTCATATGTGAGGAGAAAGTCGAGAGGGACTGTTCAATACTCTGTTCATCTCCAATGTCAGCAAAGACATCATCAAATATAGATAACTGGCTTCGATCCTTGGTCGGGATATGCAGTCCTGCCTGCCCCATCAGGCTGAGAAGTCCGCAGGTCTTGAGGGAGACCGTCTTACCACCGGTGTTTGGACCGGTCACGATGAGAAGATTGTAATCCTTGCCCAGTGTCAGATCGATCGGTACGACATGTTTGGGATCCAAAAGCGGATGTCTTGCTGCGCGCAGATGGATGATGCCATCGGTATGAAACTCCGGCTCAACGGCGTTCATCTTGCGGGCGAGTTCTCCCTTGGCAAAGATGAAATCCAGTTCTGCCAAGATCACAAAGTCCTGTGAGATCTCCTCTGTATGTTCTGCGACAAGATTGGACAAGTCGGCTAAGATCTTTTCAATCTCCTCTGCCTCCTGCAATTCCAGTTCACGCAGGGAGTTGTTGAGATTGACGACGGACATAGGCTCGATAAATAGGGTAGAGCCACTGGAGGACTGGTCATGTACCATGCCGGGAACGTAGTTCTTGTACTCTGCCTTGACCGGCAGACAATAGCGCCCGCCACGGACTGTGATCACGCCATCCTGTAAGTAAGAACGTGTCGTATTGTTGTTTAACATGGTATTCATCTGGGTGCGGATACGCTCGCCGATGACATTCTTTTGCCTGCGGATATTTTTCAGCCCAGGACTGGCATCGTCCGCGATGCTATCTTCCGATAAGATACAGTGGCGGATCTCCTGACAGACCGGTGTGAGTGGCTCCAGATCGTTAAAGAAATGAGCCAGATGATCGCCCTCGATCGACAGATCATTTTCACTGCGTCCATAGGTCTTGACCCGCTTGGCAACCTCTAAAAGAGAGGCAATCGCCAATAGTTCCGAAATCGTCAAAGAAGACCCGATCTCCAGATGTTTTAGGAAAGGACGTACATCCGTAATGCCGGAGAAAGAGACACTTCCCCGTTTAAAGATACGGCTGAGAGCATCCTTGGTCTCTGCCTGCATGCGTTTGATCTGTGAAAGATCAGAAACGGGCAGAAGTTCACGGCAATAAGCCTTTCCCTGTGTACTGCCAGCACATTGCTCCAACAGAGCGATTATTTTGTTGTATTCGAGTGTTTTTAATGCTTTCTTATTCATAAAATGTATTATACACAAAAATATATTGAAAGACCAGTCATTCAACCGTATAATAAAAACTGCATGAATGTAGTAAAGATAGGGCGTAAGGGCATATAGAGGTATGGCGCAAGAAGACGCTCTGCATAGAAGAGGAGAATGTAATGAGATTTATCAAAGACCTCACAGAGGGAGAAAGAATCAATGAAATATATTTGTGCCGCAAAAAGCAATCGGCACTGACCAAGGCAGGAAAGCCATACGAAAGCCTGATGCTGCAAGATAAGACCGGGACACTGGATGCCAAGATCTGGGAACCGAGTTCCATGGGAATTGATGACTATGACGAATTGGATTATATCTGGGTGCAGGGAGATATCACATCTTTCCAGGGCGCATACCAGTTAAATATCAAGAGACTGCGCGTTGCGCAGGAGGGCGAATACATACCGGCGGATTATCTTCCGTGTTCTGATAAGGACGTGGATCTCATGTATGAGGAATTGCTGGGATTTATCGGGACGATCAAGGCACCATATATGAAGCAGTTGCTTTTGAGTTTCTTTGCAGACGAGGAGTTTGCCAAGCGTTTTAAATTCCATTCCGCTGCCAAGAGCGTGCATCATGGCTATGTTGGGGGACTTTTGGAACATACACTGGGTGTGACAAAGAATTGTGATTTTTACGCACAGACTTATCCGATTTTAAATCGTGATTTACTTTTAACTGCGGCTATTTTCCATGATATCGGAAAACTGGATGAACTTTCCCCGTTTCCACAGAATGACTATACCGATGAGGGACAGTTGTTGGGACACATTATGATCGGGGCTGCCAAGGTGCAGGAGCGCATCAATACGATCGAGGGATTTCCGGAGGTCAAGGCGAGAGAACTGATCCATTGTATTTTGGCACATCACGGCGAGTTGGAATTTGGTTCGCCAAAGAAGCCTGCGATCGCAGAGGCAGTGGCACTTAGTTTTGCGGATAATATCGATGCCAAGATGGAGACCATGAAAGAGGCTTTGGGCAATGTGGCAGAGGGCGATCTCAAGTGGCAGGGATTCAACCGTTTGTTTGATTCCAATATCAGAAAAACAAGTACAGAGGAATAATATGAAAAAGAATGATACCTTTATCCTGAAAATCGAAGATATGGGCATCGGCGGTGAAGGCATTGGCAAATATGAGGGGATGACCTTTTTTGTCAAAGATGCCGTCATTGGAGACGAGATTCTTGCGGGCGTGACTAAGCTGAAAAAAGGCTATGGCTACGCCCGCCTTGTTGAAATTGTGAAACCATCGCCGAAGCGTGTGGAGGCTCCCTGCAAGATAGCAAGACAGTGCGGGGGATGTCAGATCCAAAATCTCTGTTATGAGGAGCAATTGGTTCTCAAACAGAAAAAAGTCGAAAATAACTTAAGGCGGATCGGCAGCTTTTCGCAGGAACAAGTGGAAAAGGTCATGGAGCCAGTGGTCGGGATGGAGGATCCGTTCCGCTATCGCAATAAGGCGCAGTTTCCTTGTGGATATGATAAGGACGGCAATATCGTCTTTGGATTTTATGCGGCAAGGAGCCATCAGGTCATCCCGATTGATGACTGCCTGCTGGGGGTCAGTGAGAATGCAAAGATCCTAGCTGTCATCAAAGAGTACATGGAAGCCTGCCATATCAAGCCTTATGATGAGACGACAGGGCAAGGTCTGCTGCGTCATGTCTTGATACGCAAAGGTTTTCATAGTGGACAAGTCATGGTCTGCCTGATCATCAATGGGGATAAATTGCCGCAGGCAGATCGATTGGTGGAGAGTTTGTCGGAAGTCCCGGGCATGCACAGCATTTCTTATAATGTAAATAAGGAAAAGACCAACCGTATCCTTGGTGATAAGGTGCAGCTTTTGTGGGGAGATCTGTGTATCCGTGATACCATTCATCGGGTCAGAGAAGAAGAGTCTGGGGGATTTACCAGGACAGATGAGAGCGTGACTTTTGCTATCTCGCCAAAATCTTTTTATCAGGTGAACCCGGTGCAGACGGAGAAATTGTACAGTCTTGCTTTGGAGTATGCGGGACTGACAGGCAAGGAGATCGTCTGGGATCTTTACTGCGGTATCGGAACCATTTCTTTATTTTTGGCACAGGCGGCAAAGCATGTGTATGGTGTGGAAATTGTGCCGGAAGCCGTTGCGGATGCCAGAGAAAATGCCAAGAATAATCAGATCGAAAATGCAACTTTTTATGTGGGCAAGGCAGAGGAAGTGCTGCCGGCATGGGTAGAAGAACATGCAGATGATGGTGATGCAGGTCTGCACCCGGATGTGATCGTTGTGGATCCGCCGCGCAAGGGTTGTGATGAGAAGTGCCTGGAAACCATGGTTGCCATGGCACCGGAGCGGATCGTTTATGTCAGTTGCGATTCCGCTACTTTGGCAAGAGACTTGAAGTACTTACAGGGAAAGGGGTATGAGGTGCTGCGCGTGCGACCGGTCGACCAATTTTGCCATTCCATGCATGTTGAGACGGTAGTACTGCTTTCCCACAAAAAGCCAGACGGACATATCAACGTAAAAGTTGAGTTTGGCGAGGGTGAGGGAAAAGTTCCGCTTGATAATATCGCTAAAAGAGCCGAAGAATATAAGCCCAAAGAACGAGTGACCTACAAAATGATAAAGGAGTACATAGAAGCTAAATACGGCTTCAAGGTACATACCGCATATATCGCAGAGGTAAAGAGAGATTTAGGCTTGCCAATGTACGATGCTCCTAATGCGGTAGAGGAATTGAAACAGCCGAGGAAGCATCCGACAGCAGAGAAAGTGGAAGCCATAAAGGATGCGTTGAAGCATTTTGAAGTGATTTAATGAGGATAGGCGTATCATTAGAAATAGTGGTACGCTTATTTTTATCCCTTTTTGCAGATTTGTCCTTTCCCCTGCTTTCCAATATAATGAAGCTAAAGAAGTGGAGGTGTGCTTATGAGAGAGAAATTTAATCATCTGTATTTGGATAGCCACGAAAGAAAACTTTTAATACATAGCCTTGTAGAGTTAAAAAATCAACTCATTCAGCAAGGCAGATATACGGATTGTGTTGACGAGCTTGTTTTTAAGGTCATAAATGCACCGACCAAGAGAATGAAAATTGAATATGTCTAAGGCAAATTTCAAAGCCGCTTATTCTTATTGATTTTAAGAGTAGGCGGCTTTTTTGCGTTCTCTGGTACTGTTTACATAGCCACCTTGACAAAGTGGCTAGAAATAATGACTTACCACCTTATCTGCGTGAAGGAAGCAAAAGTGAAATCTATGCACCGAAAAATGGAAACAGGTTCAATATCACTACTTCCTCTTTCATTAACGGCGAAGAAGGAGTGAATGAACACGGATTTGCTGTAGCAATGACTTTTGTAATGACCGACCTTGAAAAGATAAAAGCAGGTTTCAATTCTTGCTTTATTGTAAGATATTTGCTTGAAAAGGCAGATAATACCGAACAGGCGGTTTCCCTTCTTATGGGCTTGCCAGTATCTTCTAACTGCAATATTTTACTTGCAGATAAAAAAGGCAATATGGTAGTGGTTGAATGTACGCCAATTCTCAAAAAAGTTCGGGCGGCAGAAATTTTTGAAAATGGCAGTATTGTTTGTACTGTTAATAGTTTTACATCTGATGAGATGAAACCATATGACGATGCAAAAGGAAATGATTATGACTCGCACAGGCGTTACAGGACAGTATTAGACAGCTTTTCTTCGGAACGCATAAAAGATGAATACATTGAAACTACCGAACATCTCTTAAAAGGTGATTATGGGTTTATGTGCCAATATGATGATGAGCCAGATTTTGAAACAGTTTGGAGTTCAATATTTGATTTAGACAGCTTAGTAATCTATCGTGCAGAGGGTGACCCCAGAAAAAAGAAATTTGTTACAGATAATCGGTTACATGACCTTATAAGGCGAGGATAATATGCTGAGTATAAATTCCCAATGGATTTTATGTCCTCTTTGTGGGAACAAAACCCGAAACAAAATCAGAGAAGACACAGTTTTGAAAAACTATCCTCTTTACTGCCCGAAATGTAGACAGGAAACTTTAATTGAAGTCGAGAATTTACAAGTAACCGTCATCAAAGAGCCAGACGCACAGACGCAGAGCCGATGAACTTGAGAAAGCTTTCACAGTTCATCGGCTCTGTTACTACTTTTATGCTTGATTTTATTGCCTGTCACAGGGGATAGAAGCTGTTATCTTCATTTTCTGTTCGGCAACAGCTAAACTTCTATGCAAAGGGATTGCCATAAATACTGTAATAAGTGCAGAGAGAACATCGGCAATCGGCTGTGCATATAAAATACCGTTTAATCCCCATATAAATGGAAAAATTAAGATAACGGGAATGAAGCAGATACCTTGTCGGCAAGTTCCAAGAATAAACCCTTCTTTTCCTTTTCCAAGAGCAAGGAATAAAGAGGAATATACCGTGTAGTATCCAAACAGCATAAATGTAATACCGTTTACTCTTAAAGAGGAAGCTCCAATGTGAATCATTTCTGTGTTTCCAGTTGTAAACTGTGAAACAATAGTCGTAGAAAACAGACTGAATAATAAACCTACGATCACACAAAAAATAGTTGACCATAAGATGGAAATTTTGATTGCAGTACGCAGACGATCAAATTTTTTCGCCCCATAACTGTAACCTGCAATCGGTTGAAAACCTTTGATAAAACCAAATACTGTTAAGTTGCCCATAGATATAAGACGGGTAACAACGCCCATTCCCGCTATGGCTGAATCGCCGTAATTACCAGCGGCATTGTTTATTAGAGAGATAGAAATACTTGTTAATAATTGAAATACAAGTGTCGGAACGCCAATTTTGAAAATTTCAGATAGAATTTCTTTAGAAAAGGTACAGTCCTTTATTCTAAACTGAAAAGCACTTTTTTGTCTGAAAATATAAAACAGATACACAAGAGTAGATACTACCTGAGAAATTGCTGTGGCAATAGCAGCTCCTGCAACACCAAAATTAAAAGTGTATATAAATAATGGATCTAACCCGATATTGAGGACTGCACCTAACAACAAGGCACACATTGTAGTTTTTGCTGCTCCTTCACTTGTCACGATATTGTTCATTGTGACATTAAAAACATTGAAAATGCAAGAAACAATGTAAATACCGGCATAGGTAGCCGCATAAGGAAGGACACTTTCTGTTGCACCTAAAAGTCTTAGAATGGGGTTCAAAAAGAGGATTGATAAAACAATCATAATTGCACCGACAACAAGACTGCTATATAGTGCAGTGCTTGCCACTTTGTTTGCCTGATCCTTATTTCTTTGTCCTAACAGTCGAGAAATGTAGGATGCTGCCCCATTGCCAAAAAGTAATCCTAAGCCGACGACTACTTGACCGAGAGGATACACAACCGAGATGGCAGCCATTTGACTTTCGCCTAAGCCACCTACAAAATAGGCATCAACAAGATTGTACAAGGCGTTGATGAGCATACCAATCATTGTTGGAATACCCATAGCTAAAAGGGCTTTTGGAATTGGAGCATTGCCCAATAACTCCAATTTTCTGTTTTGATTGTCCATAGTGTTCTTTCTCCTTTCACTTGATAAATAGAATAAAATATACTACTATAAATTATAGCAGTTGAAACGCAAGTGGTATTCTACTATAATTTATAGTAGTTGTCAAGAGAGTAAAGGAGGAAATTGATATGGCGACCATTGACTTAATTGTTTTGGGAATGTTAAAGAAAGAACCTCTGAGTGCGTATGACCTTCAAAAGTTGGTAGAGTACCGCAATATTTCAAAATGGGTAAAAATTAGTACCCCGTCTATTTATAAAAAGGTTATCCAGTTGGAGGAAAAAGGATATATTTCAAGTCATATAGAAAAAGAGGGTAAAATGCCAGAAAAATCAGTGTATTCTTTAACTGAAAAAGGGAAACAGCAGTTTGAAAAATTGATGCTTGAAATATCCTGTAAGCCGATAAACATTTTTTTGGATTTTAATGCTGTCATTGTAAATCTGGACAGTATGTCCAGAGAAAGACAGCAAGAATGTCTGGATAATATTGAGAGCAGTATGGAGGTATTGAAAAAATATCTGGAAGAAAATATTGCTTTGAAAAAGAGTAAAGAAGATATTCCTGTTACGGGTATGGCAGTTTTACGGCAACAATACACATTGGCAGAGGCAATAGAGGAGTGGATTGCTTCATTAAAAAAAGAAATCAATTCGTAAAAGTGCATGGTAGGAACAAAAGAAATGCTGTTATTTTTAGTTTGGATTGTAATGAGATTGTAAGAAGTGGTTGCTATACTGAACTTACAAAATAAAAACAGAAATTTGGAGGTTTTAATATGGCAATACTTGAAACAAAAGATTTACGAAAGATATACGGAAGCGGAGAAAACGAAGTCCATGCTTTGGATGGGGTATCCATTTCCGTAGAGGAAGGCGAATTTGTTGCTGTTATCGGTACATCGGGCAGCGGTAAATCTACACTACTCAACATGATTGGTGGGTTAGACCGTCCTACTTCTGGTAGTGTTACTATCCGAGGAAAAGAACTGTTGAAAATGAAAGACGAGGAACTGACGATTTTTAGGCGTCGAAACATTGGCTTTGTTTTTCAGAATTATAATCTGCTTCCTGTTCTTAATGTGTATGAGAACATTGTGTACCCTATTGAGATCGATGGTGGCAAGACCGATACAAGATTTGTAAAAGAGATTATCCATACTCTTGGCTTGGAACAAAAGCTTAAGAATATGCCGAATAATCTTTCAGGTGGTCAGCAGCAGAGGGTTGCGATTGCCCGTGCCCTTGCGACAAAGCCTGCCATTATCCTTGCCGATGAGCCGACTGGAAATTTGGACTCAAAAACAAGTATGGATGTTATTTTGCTGATGCAGTCGATTAGCCGTCAGTTCCACCAAACCACCATTATGATCACGCACAATGAGGAAATCGCTCAAATGGCAGACCGCACAATCCGCATTGAGGATGGCAAGGTTGTTTCGGGAGGTGTCAGATATGCACGCTAACCGAAATAAAAAAGCAGTTAAGCGAGTAGAAAAGGGAATGATGAAAGCAAACCGTATTCGTAACCTGTTTGCGGTGTTTGCGATCGTTCTCACTACATTTATGATTACTACCGTGTTTAGTTTGGGCATTAACTATATGGAAAATATGAAGTTAATGCAGGTGCGTACCGCAGGCACGACCGCTAATGCTTCCCTTGCGATGCCGACAGAAAAGCAGGAACAGCAGATTAAGAATTTGGAATATGTTAAAACCGTCGGTACGCAGTATATGGTCGGCTCGGTTGCCGAGAAGAACGATGAGGGGCGTGATCTTTCTATCGCACTTTCGTATTACGACACTACTGAATGGGATAAACACTATAAAGAAACAATCAAAGATATAGAAGGGAAATATCCCTCAAATGAAAATGAAATTATGCTGTCAAAGGATGCTCTTTCACAGCTTGGAATGAAAGAGCCGAAGTTGAATATGGAAATCCCTCTGTCCTATTATGATAAAAACGGTCAGCAGGAAAAAAATTTCACTTTAAGCGGATGGTTTCATTCCTATACAGGCACGGGAATGGGCTTTGTTTCCGAAGCGTATTGCAAAAATGCAGGCTATACAATGGCAGAGGACGGCGTTCTTTCTTTGTCGTTGAATAAAATGCCTGATGATTTTTATCGTATTCAAAAAGATGTGGAGCTTAACGAAAATCAATCTTTCGGCGGTGCGGTTTCCATGAAATCATCAAGCGGTTCAGTGATTGCAATGGTAATCCTATTGGTATTCTTTATTATTGGCAGCGGGTATCTCCTTATTTACAATGTTTTGTATATATCCATTTCAAATGATACCCGTTTTTACGGTTTGATGAAAACGCTTGGAACAACGCAAAAACAGATTAAATCACTGGTAAAAAATCAGGCAGTTAAGTTTGCTTGCATTGGTATCCCGATTGGTATTTTGTTAGCCACCGCTGTTTCCTTTGGAATTGTTCCATTTGTGTTGAACGAGGGTTTTGAACAGGGCAAGTCGATGATGGATGCCGAAGTGTTTTTCCATCCATCTATCTATATTTTGTCCGTAATCTTTTCAGCAGTAACCGTTTGGATTGCCTGCAATGCTCCTGCAAAAGCGGCTGCAAAAATTTCGCCAATAGAAGCATTGAAGTTTCAGAATTTTGCACCGAAGAAAACAAAAAGCAGAAATTCCACCAATGGTGGCAAGTTGCATGTGATGGCATTTCATAATGTATTCCGTGACAAAAAGCGTGCTGCCCTTGTGTTTATGTCCTTGTTTATGGGAATTACTATGATTTTAGGCGTAAATGGGGTTATAAGCAGTATGTCGGCTGAGAACTTTATTAAGGAATATATGGACTATAACTTTGAATACACTGATATTCAGTTTGAGCAGTATGAACAGCTCAATAAAGAAGTACCGCAGTTTGACGAACACTTTGTAGAACAAATCAAGCAGCTTGACGGTATTAAAAATATAGATGTTCAAAAAACAGTCTGGGCAGGTATTGACTTTAATGAAAACGATTTAGAAGGCTTTATGAAAATCAAATATGAGGACAGCAAATATAAAGCAAAGGGGCAGTCCTATGAACAGACGATAGAAACACTGAAAGGGTACGCTGAATCTGGTGACTATGGCTGCTATATTACAACGCTTCCAGACGACAGGGTACTGGAAGAATACAATGTAGAGCATCCTGATACGCCTATTGACATGGAAGCATTTAAGCGTGGCGAAACAGCGATTGCAGGAAAAGATACCGAATATAACGCTCCTAATACCGCTTTAGTGGGTGAAACATTGACACTAACTGCCGACAGTACAGACGGCAAGGCAACTGATTTCAAAATTGGCGGAGCTTTTTACTATGACGATTATGATAATACTCTTTCAGAAGGTATTGGCAGACGCAAAGAAATAAATATGGTGCCAGATGTTATCTTTGTCAGCGAAGCGGGTATGGAACGCCTGACAAAAGAACCAATAATTTCCGCAATCGGCGTTGACATTAAGAATTTCAACGATTTAGAGCGAATTGACAGCGAATTACAGGCGATCAACAGTACCTTGACCACATCGGAGTGGCAGCTGAAATCTTCCGTGAATCAGAAAGAACTATATAACCAGATGAACTACTCTTTGAGTTTGCTGGGAAACGGTGCTGCAATTCTGCTCATTGTCATCGGCTTGATTAACTTTGTAAATGTTATGTTGACGGGTGTGGTGGCAAGGAAAAATGAATTTGCCATTATGGAAAGTATCGGAACAACGAAAAAGCAGATCAGGAAGATATTGACCTTAGAAGGCGGTATTTATGCTCTGATTTCTACTCTGCTGATTATGACTTTTGGTAATGCGTTCCTAATGTTGGTGGCAGATGCAGTTCCGCATATGGCAAACTATGCAGTATTTAAATACCCTGTTGCACTTGTCATCGGTTTGATCGCAGCAATCTTTGTAATTTGCTTAAGCGTTCCTGCCATTGTTTACAAGGCAACTTCTGATGAAACGGTCATTGAAAGACTGCACAATTTTGATAGTTAAATGAGGTTGTGGGACGGACGCAGCATTGCTGCGTCTGTTCCTGCAATTTTGTATATTGAGGAAGGTGGTGCGTTTTGCGGCTATGGCAAATATTTTTCTACTTGAAGATGACAAAATTCTGAGCAAGGGTATTTCTATCGCCCTAAAAAAAGACGAGCATATGGTCACAGCAGTCTATGGGTATTTGGAAGCATTGAAGCAATACCAAAAACAAAAGTATGATTTGTTTCTGCTTGATATTAACCTGCCTGACGGCAATGGTTTGGAATTTTGTGAAAAAATTCGTGAAACATCGGAAACACCCGTATTATTTCTAACTGCTAATGATACGGAAGAAGATATGTTGGAAGGGTTTGGCGTGGGTTGTGATGATTATATATCAAAGCCTTTTTCTATCGAAGTTTTACGGAAAAAAGTATTGGCAGTTCTAAAACGAAGTGGCGTAGGAAAATTTCGTATGAAATACAGAGATTTAGAGTTAGATAAAGAAAAGTGTCTTGTTTTGATGAAGGGACAGGAAATACATTTGACCTCAACAGAATACAAATTGCTCCTTTATCTAATGGAAAACAGGGGAAGGGTTGTTACAAAGGCAATGCTTTTGGAACAGCTTTGGGATATAGATGGAAACTTTGTTGATGATAATACCGTGCGTGTGAATATTAAGCGGCTAAGGCAGAAACTGAATGATGAAAAGCAGGAATACATTGTAACAGTTTTTGGCATGGGCTACTCTTTTGGAGAATGACGATGAAGCATTTTGTGATTTATAGAAAACTGATTTTAATTATAGGTACTGCTACGGCGGTGGTATCTGTTGGTGTGTTCTTTTTTATGGAGGACATCCTTTTCCGTACGCTTTTTATCTCTTTTGCATTTGTATTTTTTGGGGGTCTGTTGTTCCTGCTGGACTTTCTGCACAACCGCTATAATGATAATCTGTTAGAGGAGATTACGCTGCTCATTGAAGCATTGGTAGAACAGCAGGAACGGACGGTCTTTTCAGAAGCTGAGGATACCCTGACCGCACGGCTGCAGCATCAACTTCTAAAACTCCGCAATATTTTAAAGGCACAGAATCAAATGCTGACACAGGAGAAAGAACAGATTAAAACTTTAATCTCCGATATTTCGCATCAAATTAAAACGCCCGTAGCAGCGGCAAACACCTTTGCACAGTTATTAGGTGATACAGGGTTATCCGATGAGGAGAGAAGGGAATATATTGCCACCTTGCAGATGTCCCTTGAAAAGCTGACTTTTTTGACAAACAGTTTGATTAAAATGTCCCGTTTGGAAAGTGGCATTATCCGATTAAAACCTGAACAAAGCAGTTTAAATGATATTGTTATGCAAGCGGTAAAAACGGTTTATGCCAAAGCAAGGGATAAAAATATTACGATTACCTTTGATTGTGGGCAGACCTTTGAAGCCCTGCTTGATTTTAACTGGACGGCAGAAGCTGTTACCAATGTACTTGACAATGCTGTGAAATATACACCAAGCGGAGGAGTTGTGGACTTGAAAATCACCGAATATCCATCGTATTTGCGATTGGATGTATCCGATAACGGAATGGGCATTCCTGAAGAAGAACAGGCAAAAATCTTCGGCAGATTTTACCGTGGAAAGCAGTCAGCAGGAGTTGACGGTGTAGGGATCGGTTTATATCTTACCCGTGATATTGTGAATAAGCAGAACGGGTATATCAAGGTGGCATCCGATGAAAAAGGTACGATATTTTCTTTATTCTTGAAAAAAGTTTAGAGAATAATAGTAATTCCAGATAAGTGTACGATATGAATTTGTCAAGATAGTAAATATAAAATAGAAAGATTAAATAAAACATGATAAATGGAGATGGATAATTTATGATTTCAGAATGGATAATTTGTCCGATTTGTGGCAACAAAACCCGTGATAGAGTTAGAGAAGATACTGTTTTAAAGAATTATCCTCTTTACTGTCCGAAATGTAAGAAAGAAACTTTAATAAATGCAAAGAAATTACATATAACCGTCATCAAAGAGCCAGACGCATAGACGCAGAGCCGATGAACTTGTGAGATAACCTCATAAGTCATCGGCTCTTTTTTTACATGAATATAGAATTTGACAAGTCCGCCAAATAAAAAAAAACGGTGTTTGGTGGGCAATTTTGTCATGCTCAGATGGCTATTTTATCCCTCCAGACCTGTTTCAGTTTGGAGGGATTTCTTATGTGTTGGTCTGATAACACTGTGCTGCTGATTTTAAGCAGCAGTTATTTACATACCGTTCGATAGAGATGAGAATAATCTGTTAAAAAAATTCTTATCTCCATTTGGGGAAATTATGTTCCAAAAGTAGATGTTAAATATCTATATAATAGAATTGTTATTTCTTATAACCGTAAGGGTTTGACAGCCTTTGCGGTTTTTCTTTTGTCGTTTTTTGTTGAATTAAGTCGTAAGCGTATTATGACAAGATGAGAAAAGTGGAAGTTGATGAGTAGATCATTTTCATTGCATAAAATGGATTTTGCGATGGAAGGAGAGAAATAACCTGCCATGCAGTTCACCTCGATAACGATGTTTCTGCTAAGCAAATATTTCCACTTGTTAGTCTAGCCTAACTACGATATAATGGTTAGCATAAACTAACAGGAGGGTATATTTTATATGAAGAAAAATCCACTACGAATCCTATGGCTGATCCTGGGATTTGCAGCGATCGGAATCGGTGCTGTTGGTGTGGTCTTGCCGGTACTGCCAACAACACCCTTTCTATTATTAGCATCATTTTGTCTTGCTAAGGGTTCTGAAAAGTTCCATACATGGTTTACCGGCACAAAACTATACAAAAATCACTTGGACGAGTTTGTGCAAAATCGGAGTATGACCTTAAAGACAAAGTTCAGTCTGCTTCTCCCGGCATCGGGCATGCTGCTCTTAGCCTTTGCAGCAATGCCGAATTGGTATGGGAGGGCATTTATCATATTCCTTATCATCTTTAAATATGTCTATTTTTTTACCAGGATCAAGACCATTCCGGTGGAGAAATCATAAGAGACATAACCTTTAGGTTTATACTGCCTAACAAAGAGAGACTTCTGTTTGGAGACATCTTTTAGTATAGTTATATGAGTAATAAAATATGTGTCAAAGGATGCAGATGCCGATCATTACCTCCAGATATTGGAATATGGTGCATGGCACAAATCCAAAAGAGGTGCAGCAGGATGCCGAGGGCATGCAGGTTATGCAGGTTTTAGGCAATAATATGGCATTTGGGCTGAATTGTAAGAATGTAGCGATGAAGATGGGACTTTCCATGCCGGAAGAACCGGAATTTACCTATACAAATTTTATCCACTAAGATAGATACCCTCCCTCAGGTTCGAGGGGGATTTGTATTTCATAAAGTACCAGAATGCCATTGTATTTGCTCTTTTACAAGCGTAGAATGAGTTGCGAATAAAAGAAGAAAAGAGATGGCATTTTATGAAGATTACATTGATCCATGGACAGAGCCACAAAGGCTCGACTTATCATGTGGCAAGGATTTTAGCAGAAAAAATAGACGGAGAGATCACGGAGATCGTCTTACCGCGCGACTTTGATCAGATGTGTGTCGGTTGTGCCCAGTGCATCAAAAAGGACGAAAAATTGTGTCCGCATTATGAGAAACTGGCACCGATCACAGAGGCGATCGATGCAGCAGACCTTTTGATCTTTGAAAGTCCGGTTTATGTTTACCATGTCACTTCTGCTATGAAGGCATTGTTGGAACATTATGGATGGCGCTGGATCATGCATCGCCCGGAGGAGAGCATGTTCAAAAAGCAGATGGTCTGTATCGCGACCGCGGCAGGTGGCGGACACAAGAACACCTGTCAGGATATGGCGGACAGTGCTGCTTATTGGGGTGTGGCTAAGACCTACAAGTATGGTATCGCTGTTCGTGCTATGAAGTGGGAAGATGTGACGGCAAAGACCAAGGACAAGATCGAGCGAGATATGGATGCGCTTGCGTCCAAGATCAAAGCCAACCAGGGCAGGGTAAAGCCACCTTTAAAGACCAGGATATTTTTCCCGGTCATGTCTATGGTCTTAAAGAAGCGTCCGGACAGTGTGGATGCAAAATACTGGAAGGAAAAAGGATGGCTGGATGGCAAGCGCCCTTGGAAATAGGGGATTGACGATACGAAAGAGGATTTTTTTGACAAATTCCATCATGGTCTTATTGTCTCTGCTGCTGCCTTTACCGGGAGCACAGGGGATCACGGAACTGACCTCTTTACAGATCTTGCAGGGCGTGTGTGCAGAATATGGCATACAAAGTGGGATCGTGCTGGAACGGCTGGTATTTTTTACATTCCCTTATTTGTGCCCGGGAGCCTGGTATGCTATACTTATGAAAAAATGAGGATAAAGGCAGGAGAAAAAAGATGAACATAGTATGCTTGGACTTAGAAGGCGTCTTGGTACCGGAGATCTGGATCGCATTTGCTGAGGAGAGCGGTATCCCGGAATTAAAGAGAACGACCAGAGATGAGCCAGACTATGATAAGTTGATGCATTGGCGGCTTGGTATTTTAAAGGAACATGGACTTGGCTTAAAGGAGATTCAGGAGACAATCGCAAAGATCGATCCGATCCCGGGCGCAAAGGAATTCTTAGATCAGTTGCGGGAAATGACACAGGTCATCATTATCAGTGATACTTTTACCCAGTTTGCAGGACCTCTGATGAAGAAATTGGGCTATCCGACCATCTTTTGTAATTCGCTGGAAGTGGCAGAGGATGGCGAGATTACCGGTTTTAAGATGCGCATTGAAAATTCCAAGTATTCCACGGTCAAGGCCTTACAGTCCATCGGTTATGATACGATCGCTTCCGGTGACAGCCACAACGATCTCGGAATGATCAAGGCGAGCAAGGCGGGATTTCTCTTTAAATCCACCGATCAGATCAAGCAGGACAACCCGGATATTCCGGCATATGAGACATATGACGAATTGCTGGCAGCCATCAAGGCAGCCTTATAAGAAGCAAGTGATAGGGGCATATCTTCTACAAGAGATATGTCCTTCTTTTTTTGCTCTATTTCATATAATTCCTATTGCAACAGTATGAAATGTATGATACAATCCAAAACATACACTTTAGAAAAGAATAGGGGACATATACATATGGCACGAGGATTTGAGACAAAATGTTTACACTTAGAAGAGGAGGAAGGAGACTGTAGCCACTTTGGCGCTCTTTCCTATCCTATCTATCAGACGGCAACGTATGCACACCCGGGCGTGGGACAGAGTACAGGCTTTGACTATAGCCGCTTGCAGAATCCGACCAGAGAACATCTGGAAAAGATTGTAGCAAGTCTGGAAAACGGCATTGATGCATTTGCATTTACCACAGGCATGGCGGCTATTACCATGCTGATGGAGTTGTTTGCGCCGGGAGACCATCTGATCGTAGATGAAGACTTATATGGTGGAAGCATCCGTCTGTTTAGCCATGTATCTTCCAAGAATGGGCTGACCTTTTCTTCTGTGCCGTGTCATGCGGTCAATGTAGAGGACTATATCCAGCCAAATACCAAGGCGATCTACATTGAGACACCGACCAATCCTATGATGAATGTGACAGATATCGCTGCCTTGGCTCAGGTGGCAAAAAAGCATGACATCCTTTTGATCGTGGATAATACCTTTTTGTCCCCATACTTCCAGAATCCGCTGGATCTGGGAGCAGACATTGTCATCCATAGCGGGACGAAATTCTTAGGCGGTCACAATGATACGCTGGCAGGCTTTCTTGTCACAAATCGGGAGGATATCAGAGAAAGATTTCGTTTCCTGATCAAGACGACCGGGGCGGGTCTGGCGCCATTTGACTGTTTCCTGATCCAGCGTGGGATCAAGACCTTAGGCATCCGCATGGAACGCGCTCAGGCAAACGCTATGGAGATCGCGCATTGGCTGCAAAAGCAGTCCTGTGTTACTGAGGTGATCTATCCGGGCCTCAAAAGCCATCCGGGACATGAGATCATGAAGAAGCAGGCGCGCGGTTTTGGTGCCATGCTTACTTTTCAGGTAAAAAATCAGGCGTATGCATATGCTATTCTTGGAAAAGTCCGCATGATCAAATATGCAGAGAGTCTGGGAGGCGTGGAAACACTTCTGACCTATCCGATGACACAGACCCATGCAGACGTACCGGACGAGATCCGCAGGAAAAACGGCATCACCGAATGTACCCTTCGTATGTCTGTAGGCATTGAGGATGTTAAAGATCTTCTGGCAGAACTTGAAAAAGTCTTTGCCGAGGCAGAGCAGAAAATAGAAGGCTAGGAAATATAGAAGATAGAGATACAAAAGGAGAAATCATGGCAGAGAGAAACTTAGATTTTGACAGACCAATCGACCGAAAAGGGACCAAGTGCTTAAAATATGACTTTGCGGTGGAGCGCGGCATGCCGGCAGATATCCTGCCGCTTTGGGTGGCAGACATGGATTTTCAGACATCTTCCTATATACAGGATGCGATCGTAGAGACCGCTTCGCATGGGATCTTTGGCTACAGTGAGTCGGATGATGCCTATTTTGAGGCACTGCAGGGATGGATGCGCAGACGCCATCAGTTTGAGATCGAAAAGAAATGGGTGGTAAAGACACCGGGCATTGTCTTAGCACTTGCCATGGCGGTCAAGGCATACACCAAATGCGGCGATGGCGTGCTCTTGCAGTCACCGGTCTACTATCCTTTTTCTGAGGTTATCCGCGATAACGGCAGACGTGTGATCAGCAATGATCTGGTTCTGGGCGAGGACAACCGCTACCATATAGACTTTGTGGATTTTGAAGACAAGATCGTGCGTGAGAATATCAAGTTATTTCTTCTCTGCAATCCCCACAATCCGGTGGGGCGCGTATGGACGGAGGAAGAACTTTTGCATATAGGACAGATTTGTCTGCGTCATGGTGTGACGGTGGTCAGTGATGAGATCCATCATGATTTTATTTTTAAGGGGAAACACCATGTTTTTGCCGGACTGAGTGATGCCTTGGCGGATATCACAGTGACCTGTACCTCTCCGAGCAAGACCTTTAATGTTGCAGGCTTGCAGGCATCCAATATCATCATTAAAAACGAAAATTTGCGCAAGGCATTTATCCACCAACTGGATGCAGCAGGTGTCAGCCAGATCGGGCTCATGGGGCTGGTTGCCTGTCAGACTGCCTATGCACATGGGGACGAGTGGTACGAAGGTATGCTTTCTTATGTGCGGGGAAATATTGACTATGTCAGATCCTTTGTAGAAGAACGATTGCCGGATGTTCGGATGATCGACCTGGAAGGAACCTATCTGGTCTGGCTGGACTTCCGCGGCACAGGTTTGTGTCAAAAGGAACTGGAGGACAAGGTCATCTATGAGGCAGGACTCTGGCTGGACAGTGGAGCCATCTTCGGCAAGTCCGGGAAAGGCTTTGAACGTATCAATGTAGCGTGTCCGCGCAGTACCGTGCAAGAGGCAATGGAGCGGATTGAAAAAGCATTTACAAAATAAAAGGAAGTAAGGGCAAAGAGGCAGGAGAGATTTCTGTCTCTTTTTCTATGTCAAAACGCACAGCAGATG
The DNA here is from genome assembly GCF_003478275.1 of Roseburia sp. AM51-8. Lineage (NCBI taxonomy): Bacteria > Bacillati > Bacillota > Clostridia > Lachnospirales > Lachnospiraceae > Roseburia > Roseburia sp. AM51-8. Next base: position 511,422 of record NZ_QUEY01000002.1, read on the forward strand.
TGTTATACTGGGGCTATCAAAAACTTGGAGGGCATTATGGATATCAAAGAACAGATTCATGGATTATCAGAAGAAATGATAGAAAATCTGGGCAAACTGGTTGCCATTGATTCGCAGTTGGCAGAGGCAAAGGAAGGCAAGCCATTTGGCGAAGGACCGGCAGAGGCGCTTCGTGTGGGACTTGAGATCGCAGAGGGACTGGGCTTTCGCACCGTCAATCTCGACAATTACTGTGGTTATGCAGAAATGGGCGAGGGGGATGAGCTCGTTGGTATCGCAGGACATCTGGATGTGGTTCCGACCGGCGGTGACTGGACATACGATCCTTTTACCCTGACGCGTGATGGCGATTACATCTATGGCCGCGGAACGACAGACGATAAGGGACCGGTCATCGAGGCGCTTTACGCTATGAAACTTTTGCGTGATTCCGGTGTCAAGTTGAACAAGCGTGTGCGTCTTATCATGGGATGTAATGAGGAGACCGGATCGAAATGTATGGAGCATTATAATGAAGTTGAAGAAGAACTTTCCTGTGGCTTTACGCCGGATGCAAGTTATCCGTGCATCCATGGGGAAAAAGGACATATGGAGATGATGGCATATTCCAAGCATACCAAGATCATTTCCATGAATGGTGGGTTCGTCTCAAATGCAGTATGTGATTCCTGTACGACCGTGATTCCGGCAAAGGATGGCTTGAAGGACCGTCTGGAAAAGGTTTTGGCAGAGACCGATCTGCAGGAATATAAAGTAAGCCAGGAAGGCGACAGGATCACGATCTTTGCCAAGGGTGTACCGGCGCACGCGTCTACACCGACACTTGGAGTCAATGCAGCGGCAGTTACCTGTCAGAGTCTGGCAGAAGCAGGCTTTGAGGATGACTTTGTGACCTTCTACAATAGCCATTTAGGCACAGCGTGTGACGGCGCAGGCGTTGGGCTCAAGTTTGCAGATGAGTACGGAGATCTGACCTTCTGCAACGGTATCGTTAAGACTGAGGACGGTGTCATTTCCTGCACCATCGATATCCGTGTGCCTGTGACTTTAAAGGCAGACGAAGTGCGCGCTATGTGTAAAAATCATCTGGAAGATGCAAATGGACGCATTGAGATTCTTGAGATTGGTGATCCTCTTTTCTTCCCAAGGGAGTCTCCACTCGTAGAAGCGCTATATAAGGCATATGTGGATGTGACGGGAGATACGGAGAATGAGCCGATGGTTATTGGCGGTGGTACTTATGCCAAGTCCTTAAAGAATATTATTGCCTTCGGACCGGAGAAATTGGGTGTGGATTATCGCATCCATGGTGCAGATGAGTATATTCTGGTATCCGGCATGGAAGAATCCGTATTGATCTACATGGAAGCGATCAAGAATCTTCTGGCAATCTAAATCATAAAATTTGTCAAAAAATGCATTTTCTAATTGCGAAAGAGCAGACTGCCATATATAATAATATTCGGAAATAAAGTTACATACTTTTAGATAAGAATACATTTATATAGATTGAGATAGCAAATGAGAACAACATATACATACAATGAAGGAATCAACTTCCTTCGGGCAGTTTCCATCTTGGGGATCGTGCTTTATCATATCTTTCCATTCGCCATGAAGGGAGGCTTTCTTGGCGTCTGCTTTTTCTTTTTAATATCGGGGTATCTGGCGGCAAAGAAAGGTCAGATCGACTGGGATAATGAGAGTTTTCACATTCGTAAATATTATATCAAAAAAGGGCTACGCATATATCCGGCACTCTATATCATGGTCATGGCGGTCATTGCCTTTTTTACCGTCTTTCATCAGGAATTATTATTAGGGGCAAGAGAGGAAGCGGCAAGTATCTTTCTGGGTTACAACAACTGGTGGCAGATGCTGACGCAGGCATCCTACTTTATGAAGATCACGGAACACTCGCCATTTACCCACCTGTGGTATCTGGGGGTGGAAATGGAACTCCTGGTCGTATGGCCACTTCTCTTTTTACTTTATAAAAAATGGATCGAGCCGCGTCTGGGCAAAGGGGCGATCTGGCTTTTTGTCCTACTGGCAGTTGCCTCTGTACTTGCCATGGGACTGATGTACCATGCAGACAATGTCAATCGTGTTTACTACGGCACGGATACACGTGCTTTTTCCTTCTTGATCGGCGTGGTCTTAGGCCTCAAGGAAGATGACTGGAATAAAAAAGGCAACATCCTCTTTCAGGGGGACAATGGGCGGGCTCTTTTTTTCGTATCTTTATTGGTGACGATCGCCTTGTTTGTACTTGTCGAAGGTGAGCAGGCATGGCTTTACCGTGGCGGTATGGCGCTGATCAGCCTGTTTTTTGCCTTTATGGTCTATGTGATGAACCAGTGTGATTTTACGACAACAGCACTGAACCGGAATAAGGTCCTGCAATGGATCGGCAGACATAGTTACTGGATCTATCTCTGGCATTATCCGCTTCTCTTTATTATCAACTTACAGCATATCTTTTAGAAATGGGGTGCGTAGCGATGAAAGATAAGAAGTATTACAAAAAGGTAGCCATTGGGATCGTGGTCGGTATCATTTCCGCGATCGCGATCGTGGGCTTTATCAAGGCTCCGTCCAAATCTTCCGATCGTCTGGCGGAAGATCTGCAAAAGGAGTTCAAAGCCAACCAGAAGATGTTAAAGGAGCAGGATGCAGCCAAGCAGACCAGCGCCGATCAGGATACATCCGACAGCAAGGATGCCAAGGAGGAGAGCGGACCAAAGATCACCTGTGTTGGCGATTCGGTTATGTTGGGAGCCGCACCGGAATTGATGCAGGCGATCCCGGATGGTGTGATCGACGCCAAGGAAAGCCGGCAGGCAAGGGACGGCGTGGAGATCTTAGAAGGTCTGAAAGAAGAAAATAAATTGGGCTCTACCGTAGTGATCGAACTGGGCACCAACTGTTATTTCAGTCAGGCGACCGGGCAGGAGATCATTGATTATCTGGGAAAAGATACCAAGATCTACTGGGTCACGGTCTATGGCAAGTATTTGCAGGATCAAGAGCGGACAAACGGTGTGATCCGCCAGTTGGCAAAGGACAACAAAAATGTGGAAGTCATTGCCTGGGATGCCTTAGGGGCAGAGAACCCGGACTGGTTTTATAATGACGGCATCCATTTGAATGGAGCAGGACGCAGTGCATATGCAAAGATGATCTGCAATGCGCTTGGAATCGAGACGACGGATGTCGACTTCTCACAAACGCAGACGACGGACAATGCAGGCGAATAAAAAGCACCATAAGGAGCATGTATGAATTACGAACATGAGGTGGTCGTGCCACGAGCGGGCATGCCGTTTAAAATTGATATTTTTGAGGGGGCGGGCGGCAACTACACCAGAGAGCCGCATTGGCACAATTCGGTGGAGATCTTTGCCATTTATGAGGGCAGCCTGGTCTTTATCCTGCGCGAAAAAAAGATCCGGGTCGAGAGCGGTGAATTTATCATCATCAACACCAACGAACTCCACTCTATCCGTGCGGAGAAAGCCAATCTGGCGGTCTATGTGCAGATCCCGATCAGTGAATTCAAGAATTACTTGACTGCCGATCATTTTATCTCTTTCCACAAAAAGGGAAAGGGGGCTATGGCAGATCTGGATCCGGCGCAGATGGAGGAGAATGAGAAAAAGATGATGACCCTCATCCGCAATATCTACGATCTGACCGGTACGGATGTGCCGGGGCATGAATATGAGATGTTGCGCGATTACTATGCCATGATGCAGTTGCTGGTGACCGTCTATCGCCAGGAGGAGGCAGACGATCTTTTGTACCGGTCTTCCAAGGCTTTGCAGAGATTATCGCCGATCACGGAATATATCAAAAAGCATTATGCGGAGGATATTTCCCTACAGTCTTTGGCGGAGCAATTTGGCTATTCCATCGAACATTTATCCCGTATGTTCCAAAAATACGCCCAGATCAATTATAAGTCCTATCTGTCCGGCATCCGTTTAGAGCATGCCGTGGAGGAGATGGAGAAGGGTGATAAGACCATCAGTGAGATCGCGACCCAGGTCGGATTTTCGGACAGCCGTGCCTTGGCAAAGGCATTTCAGAAAAAGTATGGTATGCTGCCGAGCGAGTACAATCGGAAAAATCGCGGGCAAATGTCAAAAAATTGATATGTACCAATCAAGTATAAAGTCGAGGAAAATCATTTCTTTTGATACAATAAGGATGTAGTTTCAGTGCATGAAATTACATCCTTTTTTGCAAAAAAACAATGGTAAAAGTATTAAGAAATATTGGAGGGTGAAACAATGACAAATATTCCAGAAGCAAAAATTGGTGTGGTAGCAGTCAGCAGAGACTGTTTCCCGGAGAGCCTGTCTGTTTCCAGACGAGAAGCTCTGATGAAGGCAGTACATAGTAAGTATCCGGATTTGGATGTTTACGAGTGCCCGATCTGTATCGTTGAGAGCGAGATCCATATGGTACAGGCGCTGGAGGACATCAAGAAGGCAGGATGCAATTCTCTGGTCGTATATCTTGGAAACTTCGGACCGGAGATTTCAGAGACCTTGTTGGCAAAGCATTTTGAAGGACCAAAGATGTTCATTGCAGCAGCAGAAGAACACGGCGATAGCCTTTTGGACGGCAGAGGCGACGCATATTGCGGTATGCTCAACGCAAGTTATAACTTACGCCTGCGCGGCATCAAGGCTTATATCCCGGAGTATCCGGTAGGCGACGCAGAGGACTGTGCAGATATGATCGCAGAATTCGCACCGATCGCAAGAGCCGTTGTAGCACTTTCTGACTTAAAGATCATCAGTTTTGGACCAAGACCACTCAACTTCTTGGCATGTAATGCACCGATCTATCAGTTGTATCAACTGGGTATCGAGATTGAGGAGAACTCAGAACTGGATCTGTTTGAAGCCTTCAATAAGCATGAAGGGGATGAAAGAATCCCTGCTGTTGTAGCAGACATGGAAGCAGAACTTGGCGCAGGCAACAAGAAGCCGGAGATCCTTGCCAAGTTGGCACAGTATGAGATCACCTTAAAAGACTGGATCGAAGAGCACAAGGGCTATCGCAAGTATGTTGCCATCGCAGGCAAGTGCTGGCCGGCATTCCAGACCCAGTTTGGATTTGTACCATGTTATGTAAATAGCCGTCTGACCAAGCAGGGTATTCCGGTTTCCTGCGAAGTAGATATCTACGGAGCACTCAGCGAGTTTATCGGTGCTGTGATCAGTCAGGATGCTGTTACCCTTTTGGATATCAACAATACCGTACCAAAGGATATGTACGAAGAAGATATCAAGGGCAAATTTGACTATACCTTACAGGATACCTTTATGGGATTCCACTGCGGCAATACCGCTTCCAACAAGTTATCCTTCTGCGAGATGAAGTACCAGAAGATCATGGCAAGAAGCCTTCCGATCGAGGTGACCAACGGTACCTTAGAGGGAGATATCGCACCGGGAGACATCACATTCTTCCGTTTGCAGTCAACTTCCGATGCCAAACTCCGTGCCTACATTGCACAGGGCGAAGTTCTTCCGGTAGCAACCAGATCTTTCGGATCCATCGGTATCTTTGCCATTCCTGAAATGGGCAGATTCTATCGTCATGTATTGATCGAGAAGAACTTCCCACATCATGGAGCCGTTGCTTTTGGTAATTACGGTAAGGCTTTATATGAAGTATTCAAATATATCGGTGTTCCGGTAGAGGAGATTGGATACAATCAGCCAGCCGGTGTACGTTATCCTACAGAGAACCCTTTTAAATAGGAGATAAAGATGTTATTTATTGGCGTAGATCTCGGAACATCAGCAGTCAAGTTGCTGCTGATGGACGAGACAGGAAAGATATTAAAGATGGCATCCAAAGAATACGGACTTTCCTTTCCGCATCCGGGATGGTCAGAGCAGGATCCGCAGGACTGGTACAGCCAGTCCATCGCCGGTCTGAAAGAATTATTAGCCGGTTGTGACAAGTCACAGGTGGCAGGAATCAGTTTTGGCGGACAGATGCATGGTCTGGTGGCACTGGATGACAAGGATCAGGTGATCCGTCCGGCGATCCTTTGGAATGACGGCAGGACGACAAAGCAGGTGGCATATCTGAATGAAGTCATCGGCAAGGACAAATTATCTGCCTACACGGCAAATATTGCTTTTGCGGGATTTACGGCTCCAAAGATCCTCTGGATGAAGGAGGAGGAACCGGAGAACTTTGCTCGCATCGCCAAGATCATGCTGCCAAAAGATTACCTGGCATACCGCCTGAGCGGTAGTTTTTGTACCGATTATTCGGATGCTTCCGGTATGCTGCTTTTAGATGTCAAAAACCGCAAGTGGTCAGAGGAGATGCTTGCGATCTGCGGTATTTCTCAGGAGCAGTTGCCAAGACTTTATGAGAGTTATGAGGTCGTAGGCACCCTGTTTCCTAAGGTGGCAGAAGAACTTGGCTTATCTTCGGAGGTCAAGGTCATTGCGGGAGCAGGAGATAATGCGGCGGCGGCTGTCGGTACCGGCACGGTAGGCGATGGGGCTTGCAATATCTCACTTGGTACTTCCGGTACGATCTTTATTTCCAGCGATCAGTTTGGCGTGGATGAGAAGAATGCCCTGCATTCCTTTGCTCATGCCAATGGCAAGTATCATTTGATGGGCTGTATGCTTTCCGCTGCATCCTGCAATAAATGGTGGATGGATGAGATCTTACAGGAAAAAGATTATGTCGCAGCCCAAAAGGATATTAAGACCCTGGGACAAAATCATGTCTATTTCCTGCCATATCTGATGGGAGAGCGGTCACCGCACAATGACCCGCTTGCCAGAGCATGCTTTATGGGCATGACCATGGATACAGGCAGAGCCGATATGATCCAGGCAGTTTTTGAAGGTGTGGCATTTGCCATGCGTGATTCTTTGGAGGTGGCACGGAGTCAGGGGATTGACATCAAGCGCACCAAAATCTGTGGTGGCGGTGCCAAGAGCCCACTCTGGTGCAAGATCATGGCAAATGTTTTGAATTTACAGGTAGACCTCTTGGAGGTTGAAGAAGGTCCGGCACTGGGCGGTGCCATGCTGGCAGCCGTCGGTTGCGGTGCTTACGGATCCGTAGAAGAAGCGGCAGATGCGATCGTGCGCGTAGCAGATACGATCTCACCGGAGCCGGCATTGGTGGAGGCATACGAGAAACGTTATGCGACCTTCCGCCAGATTTACCCTGCATTAAAGGAGATTTTTCCTCAAGTCTGATTTTGTATAACAATCACTCTCCTTTAAGTTGATAATTGATAAGTAGCAGCGACAGAGCCAGAAATGGCTCTGTTGTTGCGTTTTTTGCTTTGTCTGATATAATGGGAAAATGATGAAAAAAATAGGAAAAGTGGTGGGGCTGGCTCTTGGTGTCCTTGTAGTCCTTTACGGAATGTTCCGTCTGGGCGTACACGTCGTACAATATCCACCGGCACCCCATGTAAAAGAAGGAAAAATACACATTGCCTGTGTCGGTGATAGTATCACCTATGGGGCAGGCGTTTTAGGGCATCGGCGCAGTCAGTCTTATCCGGCATATTTGCAGGAAAATTTAGGCGAAAAATATCAGGTCTTAAATTATGGACTCAGTGGACGGACCCTTATGGATGAGGGGGATGTCCCTTACCGCAGTGAGAAACTATATCAGAAAAGTCTGGATGCTAAAGCAGACATTTATCTGCTCATGCTGGGTACCAATGATGCCAAGGATTACCAGTGGGATGAGGATGCTTATGCCAAAGAGATCAAGGATTTTGTGGAGGCATATCAGACCGCGGCACCGCAGGCAAAGATCTATCTCATGCAACCACCGCAGGCATTTTCTACGCAAAAAGACGGCAGTATCAAGTATGGCATACAGGATGCGGTCATCGGTGGGCAGATGTATGAGATCATCGCGGACACGGCAGAGCAGATGGGCGTCGGCTATATTGATCTTTATCAGTTGACCAAAGACCACAGCGAATGGCTGCCGGATGGGATCCACCCCAATGCCGAGGGCAATAAAGCCATTGCAGATTATATTTATGAGTGTATAGAAAAGCAGTAAAAGAGGCAAACAAATGAAACAGGGAATTATATTCGATATGGATGGAACACTCTGGGATTCTGCCGAACAGGTGGCAGCGTCCTGGACACTGGCTTTGCACCAGTGCGGCTATGCGGATGTCATTGTGACAAAAGAGGATATGTACCGCACCATGGGACGGACCATGGATAAGATCGCTGAGATGCTCTTTCCTTTTACCCAGGGAAAAGAGCGGGAAGACCTGCTTGCGACCTGTTGTGCCGTGGAAAATGATTATCTGCGTGAACACGGTGGAAAACTTTATCCGGGCTTGCGTCAGACTATGGAAACTTTGCAGAAAGCAGGCTATCATCTTTATATTGTAAGCAACTGTCAATCCGGTTATATCGAGGCATTTTTGGATTACTTTTCTTTTCATGACCTCTTTGAGGATATCTTGTGCTTTGGCGATAATGGCAAGCCAAAGGGAGAAAATATCCGTTTATTATATGAAAAAAATCATCTGGATACTGCGGTTTATGTGGGAGACATCCAGGGAGACTATGATGCGACCATGCAGGCGGGACTGCCTTTTATCCATGCAGCCTATGGATTTGGACAGATCGATCATCCGGTAGAAAAGATCGACGCATTGATGGATCTGCCGGAAGTTATGAAAAAGATAGGATAGGAGCAAATATGGAATTACAGGACAAATATAAAACATTACAGGACTATCTGCGGGACTTGGGAAGCGTTGCTGTGGCATTTTCCAGCGGTGTGGATTCGACCTTTTTACTTGCCGCAGCCGTCGATACTTTAGGAAAAGAAAATGTCATGGCAGTGACTGCATCCTCCTGCTCTTTCCCGAAGAGAGAGTTAAAAGAAGCGCAGGCATTTTGTAAGGAGAGAGGCATTCGCCATGTGATCACAGCATCTGAGGAATTAGACATTGACGGCTTCCGCCACAACCCAAAGAACCGCTGTTATCTTTGCAAGCATGAATTGTTTGAAAAGATCCTTGCTATTGCCGGGGAAAACCATCTGGCAGCCGTTGTGGAAGGCTCCAATATGGACGATAACGGAGACTATCGTCCGGGATTGCTTGCCGTGGCAGAACTGGGGATCAAGAGCCCACTTCGGGCAGCAGAACTGGATAAAGAGGATATCCGTGCCTTATCCAAGCAGATGGGTCTGCCGACCTGGGACAAGCAGTCATTTGCCTGCTTATCTTCCCGCTTTGTCTATGGGGAGACCATTAGTGAGGAGCGTCTTGGTATGGTAGATAAGGCGGAGCAGTTACTTCTTGATATGGGCTTTCATCAGGTGCGCGTGCGTATCCACGGAGAGGGGCAGGAGACCATGGCACGAATCGAGGTTCTGCCACAGGAGATCGCACTTCTGGTAGAAGATGCCAAGCGTGAAAAAATCTATTCCTATTTCAAGGAGGTCGGATTTGCCTACGTGACACTGGATCTGGGCGGCTACCATATGGGCAGCATGAATGTAGGCATTACAGAAAAAGAGAAGCAGATATAATTGTACAATATGCATAAAAATAAAAAATGTAATTTGTGATACATGTATAAAAGAGAGAAAAATATTTTGGGTATTACGAAGACAAAAAATTTATGCTACACTAAGCGCAATTAATGGTAGTTGCAGTGGGAACACGAGACGAAAGTTTCATGTTCCCATTTTTTTATGCACTATTATGCACTTATTAGAAAAGAGAAAAAGGAGAATTATTATGCCAAAGAATAAGTTTCAAGATGTAGTATTTACCGCCATTATGGCGACGATCATGGTCTACGGTATGGTTGTTTACAACGTAGCCCTCAATACCGGAGATGTCAGCGGGACAACCTTTGTTGCTGCTTTACATGAACTGCCGATCATGGTACCGATCGCTTTTATTTTAGAGTTTTTTGTTGTCGGAAAGATTGCCAGAGGTCTGGCATTTTCTGTGATGACACCACAGGATCGCCCACAGTTCATCACCTATGCGATCTCCATCTGCATCTGCTGTATCATGTGTCCGACCATGAGTCTGATCGCAACCTTCCTGTTCAAGGAGCCAAGTTTTGGTACCTGGATCAAGACATGGGCAATGAACTTTCCAATGGCGATCTGCTGGCAGATGTTCTACTGTGGACCATTGGTGCGTCTGATCTTCCGTCTGATCTTCGAGCGCAAGCAGGTTGAGGAAAAAGTAGAAGAAGTTATGGTAGAAGGGAATTAGAAAGAATTTCTAAAAAATTGATGTAAAAATAATACAAAAATCGTAGGAATTATACTTTTATCCATGAAAAAAATCGGTTATGATACAAATGGTTGTATATAGCCGATTTTTTGACTTTAAAATACATTAAGGGATAGATTATGGAAGCATTGGAAAAGACATGGCAGGAAGTCCTGTCTATGGAAAAAGATACTTATACTTTGGTTGATACCAGGGACGAACTGTCCTTTGCCTATGGCAATATACCGGGCAGTATCAATCTCTTGGAGGAAGCCCTTTTAGCAGAGGCTGATCAGTGGAAGGACAAGACGCTGGTCTTGTATTGTAAAAAGGGAGAACACAGTTTAGAGGTAGCAGGACATCTGCGCGAGGCGGGATGGCAGGAGGTCTATAGCCTAAAGGGAGGTTATCTTGGCTGGCTCATGCAGCGGATGCAGACGGAGGATGAGACAAGCCAGCCGGAGATCACGACCTTTGACATCGAGCAGAGTCTGCGTAAAAAGTTTAAAAAGACCATCTGGAGCAAGTTTACCAAGGCAGTCCGTGAGTATGAATTGGTGCAGGAGGGCGATAAGATCGCTGTCTGTATTTCCGGCGGTAAGGATTCCATGCTCATGGCAAAGTTGTTTCAGGAATTGCAGCGCCATCACAAGGTAAACTTTGATCTGGTATTTCTGGTCATGGATCCGGGATATAGCAAGGAAAACCGTGCTATTATCGAGAATAATGCCAAGAAACTGGGCATTCCGATCACGGTCTTTGGGTCAGATATTTTTGATGCGGTCTTTGAGATCGAGAAATCGCCATGTTATCTGTGCGCGCGTATGCGCAGAGGGCATCTCTACCACAAGGCACAGGAACTGGGCTGCAACAAGATCGCTCTGGGACATCATTATGATGATGTGATCGAGACTATCCTTATGGGAATGCTTTACGGGGCACAGATGCAGACCATGATGCCAAAACTGCACAGCACGAATTTTGAGGGTATGCAGTTGATACGTCCGCTTTATCTGGTGCGTGAGGATGACATCAAGAAATGGCGTGACTACAACCATCTGTATTTCCTGCAATGTGCCTGCAAATTTACAGAGACATGTTCTTCCTGTCAGGATAACGGACAGAACAATTCCAAGCGTCTGGAAGTCAAAAATCTGATCCGCGAGATGAAAAAGACCAATCCTTATGTGGAGGGTAATATCTTTAAGAGTGTGGAAAATGTAAACTTGAGCACGGTCATCGCCTACAAAAAAGACGGTGTAAAGCATCATTTTCTGGAAACTTATGATGATGCGCCAGTTGTAAAGAGGGAAGATAATGAAAGCGAATAAAAAAGAAGTTGATATGATCCATGGACCGCTTCTTGGCAAGATGATCGCCTTTACGATTCCTGTGATCTTATCGGGTGTGCTGCAGCTCCTATTTAATGCAGCGGATATTATTGTTGTCGGGCGTTTTGCTGGGAATGAGTCACTGGCAGCCGTAGGTTCGACCTCCTCTTTGATCAATCTTTTAGTCAATCTTTTTATGGGGCTGTCTGTCGGTGCCAATGTGACGGTCGCCTTTTACTTTGGCTGTGATCACAGGGAAAAGGTGCGGGATACCATCCATACGAGTATTACACTTAGTCTTGTGTGCGGCGTATTTTTAAGTATCTTTGGTATGCTGACATCCCATCAACTCCTGGTCTGGATGGGATCGCCGGATGATGTTATCGGTCTGGCAACGACCTATCTGCAGATTTATTTCTTAGGTATGCCGGCGCTGCTTACCTACAACTTTGGCGCTGCCATCCTGCGTGCGATCGGCAATACCAGGACGCCGCTGTATTTTTTGATGGCATCCGGCATTGTGAATGTGGTATTAAATCTGGTGCTTGTTATTGGATTTTCCATGGACGTTGCAGGCGTTGCAATCGCGACGGTCGTTTCCGAATACATTTCTGCGGCACTGGTGCTTTACTATCTGCATAAGCAGAGCGATGTCATGCATTTTTCTTTCAAATGTCTGGGGATCAAGACGGATGTTTTGGGACGAATCATCCGGATCGGACTTCCGGCGGGAATCCAGGGAACGGTATTTTCCCTGTCAAATGTTGTAATCCAGTCTGCCATCAATTCCTTTGGCAGTACGGTCATTGCGGGAAATTCCGCAGCCAGCAACATCGAGGGTTTTGTCTATATGGCAATGAATGCGGTATCGCAGACGGCAGTTACCTTTACCAGTCAGAACTTTGGCGCGGGCGACAAGGGACGTATCAAAAAGGTCATGTTCCTCTGTCTTGGTATCGTGGTTGCCGTAGGGCTTATCACTGGGGAGAGTGCTTATCTTTTCGGCAGACAACTTTTACATATTTATACCGATAGTCAGCCGGTCGTAGAGGCGGGACTGGTGCGTATGTCTTATATCTGTACCACTTATTTTTTGTGTGGTATGATGGATACCATGGTGGGATGTTTACGAGGCATCGGCAAATCCATTTTGCCTATGATCATGTCCATCGTTGGGGCTTGCGGGTTGCGTCTGGTCTGGATCGCAACGATCTTTCAGATACACCATACAGAGGGGATTTTATATATGGCGTATCCGATCACCTGGGCGATCACGCTCAGCGCACATATCATTACTTATGTGATCTGTTTTAAGCGGATACGGTATAAGAATTTCTAGGGGAAGACAGGCAGATAAGAGATAATTGGGAACGGTTTACAATGAAAAATAAAGCACAAAAGAATGGGTATAAACACACACTGCAAAAGCGGTTTCTGACACTTTTACTGGTCAGCATTATCTTGGCATCCGGCATGATCGGCGGTGCCGGGATCGCCAGTGCGCAGCGGGTCATCAATGAGGATTCTTCACAGATCATGAATCTGCTCTGCGAACAGAAGGCGAGCGAGATCAATCTGATGTTAAAAGAGATCGCCAGTTCGGTCGACATGGATTATTCTTATGTTTCCAGAAGGCTTTCACAGGATAGGTCTATGTGGAACGATACGGAATACATGGAAGATTATATGCAGCATGTGCATGACGAACTGGATAATACGGCACGCAACACCTCTGCCGCAGTTTCTATTTATATGCGACTGAATCCGGATATTTTCCAGACGACGCAGGGTGTATTTCTGGTAAAGAATGCCATCGGAAAGTTTACGGAACGGGCACCGACCGACATCCAGGCATACGATCCGACCGACCGTGAGCATGTGGGCTGGTACTATGAGCCGATCGAGCAGGGACAGGCGATCTGGATGGAGCCGTACTACAACCAGAATACCCGTGTCTATATGACATCCTATGTTATCCCTATTTACCGGGATGATACGCTGATCGGTGTGATCGGTATGGATATCAGCATGGAAAAATTACAGGATTCGGTCAAAAATCTTTCGGCTTATGATACCGGGTATGCCTTTTTGGTTTCCGATGACGGAGATTTGGTCTATCACAAGGACTATGAAAACGGGATCACGGTCGATCAGTTTGACGATAATCTGACGCAGGTTCACGACATCTTAGATACAGAGCGCATAGAGGGAAAGATCTATTCCTACACCTGGAAGGGAGCATCCAAGCGCCTGGTTTACAAAAAACTGACCAATAACATGTATCTGGTCTTATGTGCACCGGCATCGGAGATTGATGTTTCGCGCAATAGCCTTGCCATGCAGTGTCTGGTGATCCTCTTTGTCGTGCTTTTGATCGCGTCGATCGCGGGCATACATATGGTGCACCGCATCACAAAGCCTTTGCGTGGTCTGACAGAGGCTGCCAAACAGGTGGCAGGCGGCGATTGGAATGCCAAGATCGAGGCGGGCGGTCAGGATGAGGTCGGCGTGCTGGCAACGACCTTGCAGAATACTCTGGAGCAGTTGCGTCACAATGTGGAGGTTGCCAATTATATGGCAGATCGTGATACTTTGACGGGACTTTATAACCGCTATTATATGACGCAGTTCTGCGGCAAACATATGATGGAAGGAGAAAAAGAGGCAGGGGTCCTCTACTGTGACCTGAATGGGCTCAAATATATGAATGACCACTACGGACATGCAAGGGGCGATCAGATGATCATGGAGGCGGCAGATCAGATCCGCCAGTGTTTCCCGATCGACATGTGCTGTCGTATGGGCGGGGATGAGTTTGTAGTCTGTGTATTCGGACGCAGTGAAAAGGATTTTCGCAAGCAGGTGGAAGAATTGCGCAGCAAGATGTGCTTGGGTCAACTGGCATCAGCATCTATCGGCTGGTGCTGGTGTGAGGAGATAGAGGATTTTGATGCCATGATGACAGAGGCTGAAAATGCCATGTATCAGGAAAAACAAAAGTTTTATGAGCAGCATCCAAAGCAGAAGCGATAGGAGGAAAAGGAAATGGAAAAATTTGATCTGTTGACATTGGGAGAGGTCTTGCTTCGCCTTTCACCAAAGGAAAATAAAAGAATCGTAAGAAGCACAGAATTTGAAAGTCACGTGGGCGGCGCGGAATTAAATGTCGCATCCGGGGTTTCCCTCTTGGGACTGCATACCGGTATTATTTCTAAACTGCCGGCAAATGCGATCGGGGAACTGGCAAGAAGTAAGGTGCGTTCCATGAATGTCAGCGATGACTATCTGGTATGGGATCACACGGAGGATGCAAGACTTGGTGCTTATTTTTATGAGAGTGCTACCTTCCCTAGAAAACCGCAGGTGGTCTATGACCGAAAGCACAGTTCCATCACCAGGATCTCGATCGACGAGTTCCCGGAGGATATGTATAAGTCTACCCGGTGTTTCCATGTATCCGGCATCACCTTAGCACTTTGTCCGGAAGCAAGGACTTGTGCCATCGAAATGATCAAGCGTTTCAAGGAGGCAGGGGCCCTGATCTCCTTTGATGTCAACTTCCGACTCAACTTATGGACAGGAGCCGAGGCAAAGGCATGTATTGAGCAGATCCTGCCATATGTGGATATCTTTTTCTGCTCTGAGGATACGGCGCGCCTGACCTTTTTAAAGGAAGGATCCCTAGAAGACATCATGCGCTCCTTTACCGCTGAGTATCCGATCCAGATCGTGGCATCCACCAGCGTGTGGTACACAGTCCAAAGCAGCACAGTTTTGGCTCTGTGATCTACGAGGCAAAGAGTGATACCTTCTATACCGAGCAGCCTTATGAGAAGATCGATGTAGTTGACCGCATCGGCAGTGGGGATGCTTATTGTGGCGGTATGCTATATGGCCTGCTTTCTTCCGATATGGATTGCAGGAAGGCACTTGCTTTTGGTAATGCCTGCAGTGCTATCAAAAATACCATTCCGGGAGATCTGCCGTCATCTGATCTGCATGAGGTGGAATATGTCATTGCAGACCACAACGCAAAAGGTCCTGTTTCGGAAATGAACAGATAAGAATATTTGAACAGACAAGGCTTTCGTACATGGGTGCGGAAGCCTTTTTCTTTCGCAAAAAATAAATAGTGTCCTCTTGACATATACCCCATAGGGGTATATAATCCAGACCGTAGGGACGTTCCTTTTGCCACATGGAGTGTCCCTACGGTCTGCTACAATCCGAAGAAAGGAGAAAGAGATGGAAGAAAAGATGGAAAATACCTGTCCGCACTGCAGTTCTTGTAATAAAAAAGTGCGCGATGAGAAAGAATATAAAGATATGATGAACCGTTTGAGCCGTATTGAAGGTCAGGTGCGAGGGGTCAAAGGCATGGTGGAAAACGATGCCTATTGCGTGGATATTTTGACCCAGGTCAGCGCGATCACATCTGCTCTCAATAGTTTTAATAAAGTTTTGCTTGCCAACCATATCAAGACCTGTGTGGCAAATGATATCCGGGAAGGCAAGAATGAAAAGGTGGACGAACTGGTCGTTACCTTACAGAAATTGATGAAATAAGGAGGACAGACATGCAAAAATATGACGTAACGGGAATGTCCTGCGCGGCATGTTCGGCGCGCGTAGAAAAGGTCGTGCGAAATGTGGACGGCGTGACGGATGTAGCGGTCAACCTGTTGACCAATTCCATGAATGTGGAAGGACATGCGGATAGCGGAGCCATTATCGCAGCAGTCATAGAAGCCGGTTATGGTGCATCCTTAAAAGAAGATGGACAGGGAGGACAGGCGCAGGCTAAGAGTGGAGCAAGTGAAGCCGACCAGTTGGCGAGCACACAAAAGAAAGCCTTTCGTACTTTGCGCAACCGCCTGATCGCATCCCTTTGCTTTTTATTGCCGCTCATGTATGTTTCTATGGGACATATGATGTGGGGCTGGCCTTTGCCATCCTTTATGGCAGGCAATCATGTGGCAATGGGCTTGTATCAGTTGCTTTTGACGGTGGCGGTCATGGTCATCAATCAAAAGTTCTTCATCAGCGGCTTTACCAGCGCATGGCACAAGTCTCCCAATATGGATACCCTGGTAGCCATGGGAGCGGGCGCATCTTTTGGCTATAGTGTCTACGCCCTTTTCGCTATGACTGGGGCACAGATGGCAGGCGATATGGACGGCGTTATGAAGTATCTGGATTCTTTCTATTTTGAATCTGCAGCCATGATCCTGACCTTGATCACGGTCGGAAAGATGCTGGAGGCATATTCCAAGGGAAGGACGACCGATGCTCTGCGTGGGCTGATGGAACTGGCACCAAAACAGGCAACGATCCTTGTGGATGGTGCAGAGAAAAAGGTGCCGATCGATCAGGTCAAGGTGGATGATGTCTTTGTGGTACGTCCGGGCGAGAGCATTCCGGTGGATGGCGTGATCCTTTCGGGACAAAGCGCCATTGATGAATCCGCGATCTCCGGTGAGAGTATCCCGGTAGACAAAGAGGTAGGCGATGAAGTGACGGCTGCGACCATCAATGCTTCCGGTTTTATTACCGCAAAGGCTACGCGTGTCGGCTCGGATACCACACTTGCCAAGATCATTCACATGGTCAGTGATGCATCGGCAACCAAGGCACCGATCGCCAAGGTGGCAGACAAGATATCCGGTATTTTTGTCCCGGCAGTCTTAGGTATCGCTCTGGTGGCATTTTTGATCTGGCTTGCTGTCGGACAGACCTTTGGTTTTGCACTTTCCCGTGCCATTGCCGTACTGGTGATCTCCTGCCCGTGTGCGCTTGGACTGGCAACGCCGGTAGCGATCATGGTCGGCAACGGTGTCGGTGCCAAGAAGGGCATCCTCTTTAAGAATGCAACTTCTCTGGAACAGGCAGGTAAGACGACAACAGTTGTCTTAGATAAGACAGGTACGATCACTAAGGGTCAACCAAAGGTGACTGATATCGTACCGCAGGAAGGCATTTCGGCAGAGGAATTACTGCACTGGCGGCATCCTTGGAAAGCAAGAGCGAACATCCGCTTGCCAAAGCAGTGATCGCCTACGGAGAGGCACAAAACATTGTCTCGGATCCGGTAGAGGGATTTGAGAGCATGGCAGGCAATGGTCTGTCGGGGCTGTGGCGTGGCAAACGCATTTACGGTGGCAAGGAAGAATTTATCGCACCGCTTGCCAAGGACTCTTTTTCTGCTTTTGCAAAGAGCCATGAGATCGAACTTTTGGCAAAGCAGGGAAAGACACCGCTCTTTTTCTCCAGCCAGGATCAATTTTACGGTATGATCTGTGTGGCAGATGAGATGAAAGAGGACAGTCCGCAGGCGATCGCAGAACTGAAAAATATGGGTGTGCATGTCGTCATGCTGACGGGCGACAGGGTAGAGACAGCCCAGGCGATCGGAGCGCGTGCAGGAGTAGACGAGGTCATCGCGGGGGTTCTGCCGGATGGCAAAGAAGAAGTGGTCCGCCGCTTCTCTCAAGATGGTCACGTCATGATGGTAGGCGATGGTATCAATGATGCCCCTGCTCTGACGCGAGCGGATGTTGGTGTTGCCATTGGCGCAGGTACGGATATTGCCATAGATGCCGCTGATGTGGTGCTGGTCAACAGCCGTCTTACGGATGTGGCAGCCGCCATCCGCTTGAGCCGTAGAACGCTTCGGAATATCCACGAAAACCTCTTTTGGGCATTTTTCTACAATGCCATTGGTATTCCGCTGGCAGCCGGACTCTGGTATCCGTTTACCGGATGGGAGTTAAACCCGATGTTTGGTGCGGCGGCAATGAGCCTTTCCAGTTTCTGCGTCGTGACCAACGCCCTGCGTTTGAATTTTGTCGATATTTACAGTACCAAGCGGGATAAAAAAGTCAAAGGACAAAAAGCAAAATCGCACGTTACAGAAGCGCAAGATACTGTTATAATAGAAGACAAGACAAAGGCGGATCAAAAAGAAAAGATAGATAAGGAGAATTCTGACATGGAAGAAACATTAAAAGTTAAGGGAATGATGTGTGCACATTGCGAGGCACACGTAAAGGAAGCACTGGAGAAGATCGACGGTGTGACCGAGGCAAAGGCAGATCATGAGGCATGCGAGGTCGTGGTCAAGATGAGCGCACCGGTAGCCGAGGATGTGCTTGCTGCCGCAGTAAAAGATGCCGGATATGAATTTGAAGGAATAAAATAAAAAAATGCCGCAGTCTTTGATCGGACTGCGGTTTTTTCATAAATTTTTACCGGAAAATATAGAAAGGAAAGATGTAAAAGATGATAAACGAAACTTACAAGGCGATGTTGGGCGGCAAATCCATCATCCGTGAATTGAGTGAATACGCGACAAAAAGGGGAGAGAAGATCGGGTATGACAATGTTTTTGACTACAGTCTGGGCAATCCCAGCGTGCCTTGTGCCGAGGATTATACCAAGGCGATCATTGACATGCATGAGACCATGAATCCCATGGAACTGCACGGTTACAGCCCGTCTACCACCATTCCTTCGGTGCGCAAAGCGGTCGCAGAGAGCCTGAACCGGCGCTTTGGCATGCAGTACGGCATGGAACATATCTTTATGACGAGTGGTGCAGCAGGCGCATTGGCGCATGCCCTGCGTGCGGTTACCAAACCGGGCGACACGGTGCTGACCTTTGCACCATTTTTCCCGGAATATACACCTTATGTTGAAGGAACCGGGGCAAAGTTAGAGGTTGTGCCGGCACATACCAAGGATTTCCAGATCAATTTTGAGGCTTTTGAGGAAATGCTGACAGGGGACGTGATGGCGGTGCTCATCAATACACCAAACAATCCGTCCGGTATCGTCTATTCGGAGGAGACCATAGAGCATTTGGCAGATCTTTTGCGTCAAAAGGAAAAGGCATTCGGACATGAGATCTTTTTGGTCAGCGATGAACCATACCGCGAGATTGCCTTTGATGGAAAAAGCGTGCCGTATCCGAGCCGCTATTATGACAACACGCTCTCCTGCTATTCTTTTTCCAAGAGTCTGAGTCTTCCGGGCGAGCGTATTGGCTATGTGGCAGTCAATCCAAAGTCGGTGGATGCAGATCTTTTAGTGCCGATCATGGCGCAGATCAGCCGTGGAACCGGACACAACTGTCCGTCATCTTCGGTGCAACTGGCTGTGGCACGCGTGTTGGATGAGACAAGTGATCTTTCCGTTTATGAGACCAATATGAATCTTTTGTATGATACCTTGGTAGACCTGGGCTTTACGGTGGTGCGTCCGGGAGGTACCTTTTATATTTTCCCAAAGGCACTCGAGGAAGATGCTAATGTCTTTTGCCAGAAGGCAAAGGAATACGATCTGATCCTGGTGCCGTCTGATAATTTTGGTGTGCCGGGGTATTTCCGTATGGCTTACTGCATTGATACGGAAAAGGTCAAGAGGAGCATTCCGGTATTGCGCAGATTTGTAGAGGAGCAATATCCGGATCGTTAGAAGGAATTTTGCAATTATATGGTTTATGGTGGATAGACAAAAGATAGGAGCAGGCAGATGCAGGATACGACAATCAGTTTGTGCATGATCGTAAAAAATGAAGAAAAGGTGCTGGCAAGGTGTCTGGATTCCGTCGCAGATCTTGTGGATGAGATCATTATTGTAGACACAGGATCGACGGATGCGACAAAGGAGATCGCCGCACGCTATACCGAGCAGATCTACGATTTTGTCTGGCAGGATGATTTTGCGGCAGCCCGTAATTTTTCCTTTTCTAGGGCAAGCATGGATTACATCTATGCGCCGGATGCGGACGAGGTCTTAGACGAGGAAAACCGGCAGGCTTTTCTGAAACTGAAAGCGGCACTCCTGCCGGAAGTTGAGATCGTGCAGATGAAGTATCATACGGTGACGGACTATAATACAGTCTTGAATGCCAAGATGGAATACCGTCCGAAACTCTTCAAACGCCTGCGGACATTTACATGGATCGATCCGGTGCATGAGACGGTGCGTCTGGATCCGGTCGTTTTTGACAGTGATATCGTGATCAGTCATATGCCGGAAAATCTACACAGTAAGCGGGATTTTTCTATTTTTACCAAGGCAATCGCAGGGGATGGCGGGCTGTCGGATAAGTTGCAGCGGATGTATGCCATGGAGTTGTATAAGACCGGGGATATTCTTGATCTTATGGATGCATGTCCTTATTTTTTAAGGATCTATGAGACAGAGAGTCAGGCAGATAAACGCTCGCGCGCTGCTGTTATCCTGCTTCGGACATATCGCAGGCTGGGAGGGGAGCGGGACTTTTTCAAGATCGCCATCAAAGAGATGACAGATAAGCCATCCAGTGAGATCTGCGCAGAATTGGGTGATTACTATAGCGATGCCGGTGATGCGAAAGAGGCGGCTCTCTGGTACTACAATGCAGCCTATGAATCCGAGGCAATCCTGGATGTGCATGCGGGCAGTGACCGTGCACTGGAGGGACTGGTAGCGTCATACGAGGAAGTGCTTGCGCAGGAACTTTCCGAGGAGGAGCGGGACTATTTCATGGAAGCCCTCTTGCAGGCGAAGCGGGCGCTGGAAGAAATAGAGGAATAAATGGACACCGGAGATGATCCGGTGTCTTTTCTTATACAAAAATATTGTAATTCGTGACATAAGGTGGTAGTATAAAAGTATGGTAAATTTTTAACAATCTTGTGAGGAGGTTACGGAAATGGATTTTTCGCAGGAATATCAGAGCAAACTAAAAACGGCAGATGAGGCTGTTAAAGTTGTGCAGTCGGGGGACTGGGTAGATTATGGTTGGTGTACGGGAACACCGGATGCCCTGGATCGGGCATTGGCAAGACGTACGGATGAATTGCGTGATGTCAAGGTGCGCGGTGGTATCTTATTAAAGCCACTGGCTATCTTTGAACGAGAGGATGCAGGGGAGCATTTTTGCTGGAACTCATGGCATATGGGAGGTTTGGAGAGAAACTCATTGCCAGAGGCTGCGCATACTATAGCCCGCTTCGCTATTCTGACTGCCACGTTATTATAGAGAGAACATTCAGCCGGATGACGTTGCTATGTTTGTTGTTGCACCAATGGATAAGCATGGTTACTTCAATTTCGGACCGAATGCATCCCATTTGATGGCGATTTGCGAAACGGCAAAACATATCATCGTTGAGGTCAATGAGAACATGCCTCGTTGTCTTGGCGGCATGGAAGAAGGCATACATATTTCCCAGGTGGATGCGATCGTGGAAGGAGAAAACCCTGCAATCGGTGAACTCGGCGGTGGTGGTCCTGCAACCGATATTGATAAGGCAGTGGCAAAATTGATCGTGGATGAGATCCCGAACGGCGCTTGTCTACAACTTGGTATCGGTGGTATGCCGAACGCGGTTGGATCCCTGATCGCCGAATCGGATCTGAAGGATCTGGGCGTGCATACAGAAATGTATGTGGATGCTTTTGTCGATATTGCGCGTGCGGGCAAGATCAATGGATCCAAGAAGAATATTGACCGCTTCCGTCAGACATACGCATTTGGTGCCGGCACGAAAAAAATGTATGATTATCTGGACGAAAATCCGGAATTGATGAGCGCACCGGTAGATTATACGAACGATGTGAGAAACATTGCTAAACTGGATAATTTTATTTCAATCAACAATGCAGTTGATTTTGATCTGTTCGGACAGATCAACGCAGAGTCTGCGGGAACCAAGCATATCAGCGGTGCAGGCGGACAACTGGACTCGTTATGGGTGCATATATGTCACATGGCGGTAAGAGTATCGTATGCTGTTCTTCCACCTTTACCAGAAAGGACGGCACCGTGGAATCCCGTATTCAGCCGACATTGGCACCGGGATCCATCGTTACAGATACCAGAGCCAACACGCACTATCTGGTAACCGAATATGGCAAGGTCTGCCTCAAGGGATTGTCGACATGGGAACGAACGGAGAAGATCATTTCCATTGCACATCCGGATTTCAGAGACTGGTTGATCGAAGAAGCCGACAAGATGCATATCTGGAGAAGAAGTAACAAGTAGAGACAATAATGGGACACCTCTTTTGCTAAGATGGAATCACAGGAAATGGATGACATCTGGTGAAAGGGGTGTTTTTTATGCAGAAAAATTTTATGATCGGCATATCCAGCCGTGCCTTGTTCGATTTGGAAGAGGAAAATGCGATCTTTGAAAGTCAGGGGGTGGAGGCTTATGTGGATTATCAGATCGCACATGAAAAAGAAGTTTTAGCACCGGGAGCGGCTTTTTCCTTAATTCAGGCTTTTCTTGCCTTGAACCGGGAGAGGGACAGCCGGCAGATCGAAGTAGTCATTATGTCTAAAAATAGTGCGGACGCGGCACTCCGCATTTTTCACTCGATCGAATATTATGGGCTGGATATCACGCGGGCAGCCTTGACCGGTGGGGGTGCCATTGCGCCCTATCTGCGTGCCTATGGCGTGGATTTGTATTTATCCTTTAATGCAGAGGAGGTCAAGAATGCCCTGCAATCAGGGATAGCCGCCGGTGTCTTACTGCCCAGAGGAGCGATGGAAAATGGGGGGCATGCTGTTTCGACAAGGACTTTCCCGGGAACCTATCGGCAAGCCTATATGCGGGGGCAGATCAGGCAGCCCTTGGAAATCCGCATAGCCTTTGATGGGGATGCAGTCTTATTTTCCGGGGAAGCAGAGCGTACGTTTCAAGAACAGGGAGTGGAGGCTTTTTGTGCACAGGAAAGAGAACTGGCAGATGTCCCGCTGCGTCCGGGACCTTTTGCCCATGTTTTGCAGTTGATCTCAGAATTGCAGCAGAGGACAGAAGAAATGCGGGAAGGCTGGAAAGAGGATGCCGGAATACCGCGGATCTGCACAGCCCTTGTCACGGCGCGGAGTGCTCCGGCACATGAACGTGTGATCCGTACCTTACGGGCATGGGGGATTCGGATCGACCAGGCCTTTTTTCTGGGAGGAATGGATAAGAGCCGGGTCTTGGAGGCATTTGGGGCACACATCTTTTTTGATGATAATGAGGAGAATGTGGAGAATGCTTCCGCGGTCGTGCTTTCCGCCAGAGTTCCCTGGGTGGAGGAGACGATGGAGCAGCAGGTAGGATAAAAGATGTGAAAGAAAAACAGCAGATCGACCCCGGCATATGCTATACTGTTAGGGTATGAGATCTTGGAATGAGAGAAGAGGGAGAGATATGATCTGGAATTGTTTTATGGTTGGTCTTGGAGGATTTGTAGGAAGTATTTTGCGCTATCTGGTTGGTCTGCTGCCGCTGGATACAGGAAATGGCTTTCCGATAAAGACATTTTTGATCAATCTTATCGGTGCTTTTCTGCTGGGCTTTCTTTCGGTATGCTTGGGAAAGCGTGTCGATCTGCCACCCCAGGTAGCATTGTTTTTAAAGGTAGGTTTGTGTGGTGGATTTACGACGTTTTCCACCTTTGCTTATGAGTCATCCTCTTTGGTACAGGATGGGCATATGGGCGTGGCGCTTATTTATATGATAGGTAGTTTAGTATTAGGAGTTTTGGCTGCATTGCTGGGACAGTGGATCGCGGGGTAAAAAGATGACAGAGAAAAAACAGGCAGGCTACAACAAGAAAATGCAAAAGAATGATACGAGAGAGAGACAGGAGTGCCCTTATCATAAGAAATGTGGCGGTTGTGAGTATAGCGGCATACCATATGAGGAACAATTACAAAAAAAGGAAAAACGCGTAGCAAAGTTACTGCGGGAATTTGGTAAGGTCGAACCGATCGTCGGTATGTCTTATCCATATTATTATCGCAATAAAGTGCATGCGGTGTATGCGCAAAAGAAAAATGGCGAGGTTATCTGTGGTACATATGAAAAAGATAGTCATCGCGTTGTAGATATCGAATCCTGTTTGTTAGAGAATAAGGGATCAACTGCTATTATTCGTGATATTCGAGGACTTTTGCGGTCGTTTAAGATAAAGCCATATAACGAAGATACGGGTTATGGCTTATTGCGTCACGTACTGGTACGTCATGCACATGCGACCGGGGAAGTGATGGTGGTTTTAGTATTGGCATCACCAGTTATGCCATCAAAGAACAACTTTGTTAAGGCTTTACGAAAAATGCATCCGGAAATTACGACCGTTGTTTTAAATATCAATGGGCGTAATACAAGTATGGTGCTTGGCGAACAGGAGAAGGTGCTTTATGGTAAGGGGTATATTGTAGATGAACTTTTGGGCATGCGTTTCCGTATTTCTGCAAAGTCCTTTTATCAGGTAAATCCAATACAGACCAAGCATCTGTATCAGGGTGCAATTTCTATGGCTGGTCTCAGGGGAAAAGAACGTGTGCTAGATGCCTATTGCGGAACGGGAACCATTGGAATGATTGCATCACGTGATGCGAAAGAAGTGATTGGTGTGGAGTTGAACCGGGATGCCGTGCGTGATGCCATTACCAATGCCAAGACCAATCAGGTAAAGAATATCTGCTTTGTCTGTCAGGATGCCACGGAATATATCTGTAAGGCGGCTGAAAAAAAGGAGAACTTTGATGTGGTTCTGATGGATCCGCCGCGTGCAGGAAGTACAAAAGAATTTGTAGATGCCGTGATTTCTCTGGCACCAGAGCGTGTGGTTTACGTTTCATGCAACCCAGAGACGTTGGCAAGAGACTTGAAATGGTTTTGTAGAGCATATCGGGTGGAGACGATACGCCCATATGACATGTTCCCGTTGACTGGACATGTTGAAACAGTCTGCCTTCTGTCGAGAAAAGCCCAATAAATCAAAGGTTTCTGCGATTCTGGAAGAAAAATAGATGTGTGTTTCTGTTTCCGCAGAGTGAGGATATAAGCCGAGGTTTACCTCAGGGGATAGGCTTTGGGGAACGGGAGATATACATTTTGGCGAAAGGATACTTTTTGGCAAAAGAAATGAAGAGCAGATTAATAAAATTATTTGGTAATATAGCATAGGAGGAAATAGAGTGACTACTGAGTTATTGGAGATAATGAAAGCAGATATAAAACGATGCGAAGATGCTCAAGAATCAAGCAATGGTACGCATAGCTTATATCAGGCACTAATTGCAAAATACGACGGTATATTTGAAGATTTTGGGAAGGATATACCGACATCAGGGAAAGCATGTGCTGTTGGTAGTGCGCTGAATTACAGACCAGAATTAAATGCTATCAAAGAAAAATTGGAATTGATTATTGCGACAGATAAAGAAAAAGATCCTTTATTTGATTTTAAATCTATGTATGAAGAAGATTTGGAATCTTTAAAACAAGCTATATCTGATTCTGCAAATGAGGTGACACCTGAAATCGCTAAACAGCAATTGTATAAAGATGTAACTGCAAAGTATGAAGCATATGTACCAAAGCTTAATGTAGGATTATATGGATATGAGGAAGCGATTGGAATTTACGATGAAGTGGCCGGACAAGAACTGTTTTATGACTTAAGACAAATTTATAATAAAATGCTGACTTTTAAAGCATTGGGATATCCGGCACTTATAGAAACAATTCCTCAGAGTGTCCCAATGGTGCAGATAACAAATACAAATGAAAACAAAGTTGACATCAATATTACCTTTAGTGATGTAAGAAAAGAAATTGAGAATATGTCGGCGTTGCCGGATGCTGAAATAGAGGAAATCTTGAATAAAATTAACCAATTAGAAAAAATCGTTAAATCTTCAGACCGCAAATCAAAAAAGTGGGAAAATGCAAAAGGAATTGTTAAATGGATTGCTGATAAAGGCGTTGATGTAGGAATTGCGTTGTTGCCACTGTTATTGCAGATTAAGTAGGAATACATAGGAACATAGTGTGAGGAATGTTGTAAACGGGGATAAAACCATTACCCAACCTTGAAAATCTATTGCATACTTTCGCTATGCAGTATAAAATCAAGGTTCAGAGGAATATTGAAACCGTTTGTCTGTTTTCAAAGAAACCTTGATTTTCTGCGGTTTGTGGGATATTAAGGAGCGAAAATGGATGTGTATTTTGTAGCCTTATGAATGAACCATTTGAATATCGTAGCAGAGGGGTGCTTTGAGACTCTGCTGAATAATAGGCTTTTGCTAAAAGGTATCACTTTTGTGAAAATGTATGATACCTCCCGGCAGGAGCCTTTTTGTATAAAGATAACTTGACTTATAAATCTTACCGATGTAATATTTACACAAGTGCAGCAGGATTGCGGACGAAATTTTTTTGTTGCGAAATCTTACGCATGTAATAAAAAGAGAGGAGGAATGTATAGTACGATATACCCATCAAAGAGAAATTTTTTTATTTCAAAATCTTACGAATGTAATATTTTGAAGATGTAGTGTACATTGAAAATAGAATATGACCATATCAGCAAAGCAAAATGAATGGAGGTCAATATGAAGAAAGGAAAAAGCAGAAACAGGCGAAAGAAAACAAGAAGCAGGCTCCTATGGATTGCAATTGCTGTTATAGGAATAGCTGCGGTAATTTCTGCAGTATGCGTGGCAGGAATGTTGGCAATAAAGGAAAGTGCCTGGAGGACACCGGAAGAACTTCTGGTGGAGTACATGGATCATATTCCAAAAAAGGAGTATGAAGAAATGTATGCGATGCTACATATTGAGGCATCGGGAAATGTCAGTCAGGAGGATTTTGTAACTCGAAATTCAGCTATTTATGAAAGTATAGAAGTCCAGAATATGGCTGTCAAGATTATTGCATATGATGAGGAGCAAATGACGGTAACCTACCAGACTTCTTTTGATACAGTTGCAGGAACTATCAGCTTTGAGAATGAAGCACTCTTCCTAAAGGACGAAGAAGGATATAAGTTGGTTTGGGATGATTCCATGATTTTTCCAAATCTGACTTCTACAGATAAAGTAAGAGTTTCCACTACACAGGCAGAACGGGGAGAAATTCTGGATAGGAACGGACGTGTTCTTGCAGGAAAAGGTACAGCATCTTCGGTTGGAATTGTTCCAGGCAAGTTGGAAAACAAAGAGGAAGCAATCGCACAGATTGCAGAACTGTTGGAAACGACACCGGAAGCGATAGAAAAGAAGCTGTCGGCACAGTGGGTAAAGGATGATTCCTTTGTACCGATGAAAACCATTCCGAGGGTTGAAGAAATCGAGTTGATGAAGATTGAACCGGACGAAGAGGTGCTGAAAGAAAAGGAAAGACATGAAAAGTTGCTGGAAATTTCTGGAGTGATAATATCTGATGTTGAAGTGCGCGAATACCCATTAGGGGAAGCCGCTTCACATTTGGTCGGGTATGTTCAAAGCGTTACTGCGGAAGATTTAGAGAAACATGCAGGAGAAGGCTATACAGCCAATAGTGTAATCGGCAGAAGCGGAATGGAGGGATTATTTGAGAGTGAACTGAAAGGCCAGAACGGTTGCAGGATTTACATTGTAAATTCGGAAGGCAAAGAGAAGGAGGAACTGGCTTGGATGCTGGTGCAACATGGGCAGGACATTCAGCTTACGATAGATGCTGATTTGCAGGTTTCCTTGTATGAACAGTTTAAGGAAGATAAAAGCTGCTCGGTAGCCATGAATCCTTATACCGGAGAGGTATTGGCCTTGGTCAGCACACCGTCCTATGACAATAACGATTTTATTATGGGATTGTCCAGTGAACAGTGGACTGCGCTTAACGAGGATGAGAATAAGCCAATGTATAATCGGTTCCGGCAAGTGTGGTGTCCGGGGTCTACATTCAAGCCAATTACCGCTGCGGTCGGCTTGGAATCAGGAGCAATCGATCCAATGGAAGATTACGGGAATGTAGGCTTAAGCTGGCAAAAGGATGCATCGTGGGGTTCTTATTATGTAACAACACTCCATGCATATGAACCAGTCATTTTAGAGAATGCTTTGATTTATTCCGATAATATTTATTTCGCAAAGGCAGCATTAAAGATTGGCTCAGAAGAAATGGAGAGTTCTTTGACTGGACTTGGTTTTAATGAGGAACTGCCATTTGAGATTAAGATGGCAGAGTCGCAGTATTCCAATACAGAGGGAATTGAAACTGAAATACAGTTAGCTGACAGCGGTTACGGACAAGGACAGGTTTTAGTGAATCCGTTACATATGGCTTGTATCTATTCGGCTTTCTGTAATGAGGGAAATGTCATAAAACCGTATTTGGTATATCAGAAAGACGCAGTAGCTGAGTATTGGATTCCAGGAGCCTTTTCTAATGAGACAGCAAGTCGTGTATTGGAAGGAATAAAGAAGGTTGTGAATGATTCTAATGGAACTGGATATGCGGCCCATCGGGATGACATTCTTTTAGCAGGAAAAACAGGTACGGCAGAAATCAAGGCATTGAAGGATGATACTTCGGGTACGGAATTAGGATGGTTTGCAATTTTTACAGCAGAAGATACGGTAGAACATCCTATATTGATTATTAGCATGGTAGAAGATGTGAAAGGAAGAGGAGGAAGTGGACATGTTGTTAAGAAAGACAAGCTGGTTCTGGAAGAGTGGTTTGGCAGCAATTAGTTTTGTATTAATACTTAGTATTTCGGGGTGCAGTGATGCACCTCCGGAAGAAAATACAGTTTTGGAAACGGTAATAGATGTTCAGGATATTCAGGAAAAATCGGAGGAGGATGCAGATGAAATTATAAGCGTCTGCATTGATCTTTATGAGAAAGCAGAAGAAGAAAATAAATTAGCGGATTTGGAAACAATCCGTAGTATTGTAAATCGTCTTGGAGAAAATGGTTATACGGCAGTTGACAATAAGAATCAAATTGATATGACACATGCAGAACAGGTAAAACGATTCTGCAAAATGGTGGATGCAAAGGAAAAGGCAGAAATAACAATTATAGATATTGATGATTTGGGTGGTTTTATCAAATACGATTTGCAAACTAAGGATGGAAATGTAGATGTAATCAGAAGTTATTATGAGTATAAGGATGGGGCAATACAAAGAAATCATATAGGAACTTACCAAGCGGAAGATTGGAATTACACGGAAGAAGGGTATTTGATGTTTTCTGGAATTTATTTTTCGGAAGAACTGTATGCACTTACTTTGAGTGGAATGGAAGAGCACACAGCATTGCGAGTGGAGCCTTTAGATGAGAGATGCAGGGAACTGTCTCGGAAATATCTTCTTCCAATAAGCTTTGAACGGAATAATATGTTTATTGTTGATTGGAGCGAAGATGATTTTGGAGAATTAAATTTTTATGATATGTATGACATTCTTTATCGAAAAGAAAATGGCGAATATGTTCCTTGTGCTGCAGATGACAACCTAGGAGTCGGCGCAGTTTATCGGATTCCAAAGGATGAATTTGAAAGTGTTATTATGAAATATTTTAATATTGATAGTGAAACGTTACAATCAAAAACAGTTTATTATTCTAAAGATTCGACTTATGAATATAAGCCGAGAGGGTTTGAAGAGGTGGAGTACCCGGAATATCCATATTCAGAAGTAGTCGGGTTCACGGAGAACAGTGATGGAACAATTACACTTACTGCCAATGTGGTATTTCCTTATTCAGGCAATTCAAAGGTATATGTTCACGAGGTTGTGGTCCGTGCTTTAGAGGATGGAGGGGTACAATATGTATCCAATCGAATCATACCCTCTGAAGAAAATTGTGAAGAAACATGGCACATGCCTCGCTTGACAGCGGAGGAATGGGAAGAACTGTATGGAGGCGAATGATGGAAGATGTAAAATGGTTGTCGGAAAAATGGGGACTCCCGATTTTGATATTGCTAGTTACAGTAATAGCAGGAATAATCTGTTTGGGAAAGCTGCATACGGAAGAAAAGAAAGTGGCAGAGGAAGTATGGGAGCCTCCGGTGGAAATCGAGGACAGTGAAACGGTAACTTCCGTAGATTCAGCATATTGGTTTATTTCACAATCCAGTGATTGTCTTATCTCGGAAGAGGAAAAGGAGCAGCAGAATATGGTTTTGTCGGCAGCAGAATCGGTCAAGAAACTGGGACAGCAGTAATGTAGAGGATATTCTGATGCCTTGTATGTATGAAGATATTTTTCGGATTTCTACGGGCGAAAATCTGAAAACTGGGGATTGGAAGAATCTGGCAGAGGAATATGAAAGGATAATGACCACTTACTTTCCGGTATCGGTAGAACAGTTGAGAGAGTATTGTGGGTATGATGAGGGCAGCAACAGCTATGAATATGACATGATTTCTGCCAGCCCATATCCACCGTTTGGAGAAGTGGTTGATTATACGGAAAACTCTGATGGAACGATTACTCTGATTGTAGATGGAGTATGGGCAGATTATAATTCCGACTGCGCATTTACAAATCGATTGTGGTTCAGCCATTTGAAGATGGAACTTTTAGATATTTAGCCAATTCTATTGAACAAAAAGAATTGGAATTGCCAGTCATAGCAAGAATGAATCCTTAATGTGGCTGGAAGAAAAGGACGATATTTATGAAAAAGCGTATTTGGTTCATTGTACTGATCAGTTGCCTGTTATGTGTATGCATAAGGAAAGATATGACATCAGATAGTCAGTTGATGGATAGTAGAGATGTTGATTCTACGGAAGAAAACGAGAATGCAAAAGAAGATGTTGCAGAACAGTGGGAAAAAGGTTATGACCTTCCAATAGATGAGCCGGAAAGAAAAGAAGCAGAGGATGAGTGTAAAATGATTCTGGAGCTTATTTCTGATATTTATACTCAGGCAGATAAAGGGGAGGCAGTTAATACGGTTCTGGATGATAAGACAATCTATAAAATGCAGGATCGGATAAAAGAAAAAGGGTATCTGGTTACAACGATGAAAGCATATGCAGCAATGGAAAATTATAAAAAAGTCGAAGATTTTCTTAAAAACTGTCAGGAAGAGAAAGCTGGTTCGGTTGTGCTTTACGAGTTGCATTCAGATGGTGGCATTGGCAGAGATAAATTTATTTTTGATGGAAAGGACATGTATTTAATAGGTGCGTGTGCTACATGGAACACCAATGATACATATGGATTGTCCTATATTTCTTATGCAAGGATAAAGGAGTGGAAATATACGGATAAAGGATGGTTTTGTTATGAATTATGTGTTCCGGAACCGCCGGAGGTTACAGAGATTGTTGACGGAAGCTGTCTGGTAAGAATAAAGCCATTATCTAAGGAACAACGGGAAATGTCAGAACGATGCGTACAAGGTCTGGGGTATCAGGGAAATAATCTTTTATGCTCGAATTGGGATGCTGACCATATGGAAAAACTGGATTATAACGGGATATATGAATATCTGTATGCAATGAAATACCAGGAAAAGTTTAATTCTGAGAATTATCCAAATGGAATACCAAAAGAGGAATTTGAAAATTTAATTATGGAGTATCTTCCGGTGACGTCAGAGCAGATACGGGAATATGCAGTATTTGATGAGGAAAACCAAACGTATTATTGGGCGCGACTTGGATGCTTTAATTATGCACCGACTTTCTTTGGAACTTCTCTGCCGGAGGTTATCGACATCAAAGAAAATGAAGATGGGACAATCACATTAACAGTTGAGGCGGTTTGCGACATGGTCATTTGTGATGATGCAGTCATAACCCATGAACTTACGGTAAAGTTTGCAGAGGACGGCAGCTTTCAGTATTTAGGGAATGAAATTCTGAATGACGGAATTATGCACATACCAGACTACCAATACCGAATTAAAGAATGATTTGATAATAGTTGTGTTTTGTGGTAATCTTACAGATGTAAGAAAAGGAAGGAGGACACATGAAGAAATTAAAACTAGTTGGAATATTGGCAGCAGTTGTATTAATAGGCGGTGTGATTTCAATTCCGCTTATAAATAACCACACTGCTTATAAAGTGGAAAAGGAATTATGTGAAACACCACTGCCAGAGAAAACGGAATTGATAGAGTCAATATCACGGGCAGGGAAGCTGACAGGTAACGGAAATGGAATGCAGTATTTCGGAGCAATTTTAATTCGAAGTGATTTGTCTTTGGAAGAATTGGATGCTTACTATTCAGGGTACAGAAGTAATGAGTGGGAATATCTTGTAGATATCCAAGAAGGACAAGAGATTGAAGTGGTCGATCATAGTACATTGCAATTTGCGGAGCAGATAGAGAGTAAAGGATATTACATTGTGTATTCGTGGGGAGATGGGAATTCTTTGCTGAAAGAGATAGATATTCGTGGACACTAAAAAGGAGCAAGATGAATTATGAAATATATTTCCAAAATCAGTAAAATCAGTAGCTTCATATTTTACATATTTCTATTGTGCCAATTATGGCATTTATGCCAATATGGAAGGATGGTGTAAAAATGATTATAAAGTCTATTATGACCGATGAAGATAGAAAAGCATTAGAGTATATGCTTTCGTTAGAATATGCTATGCCATATCAATTACTTAAGACAAAAAATAATAGAAGGAAAATTATTTATATAATGACACCAGTATTATTTTTGTTATCAATCGGCTGCTATTTTGTAAAGAGTTATCCGATGTTTTATGTGGACATGGGGATTTCTATTATTGCATTGATTTGGATTATTTGGTTTCAATCTAAGGGAAAAAAATTTGAAAATAATGTCCATGAATTTGTATGGAATAAATCAAGATATAACAAAGTGGAAATTGATGTTCAGGGAATAAAATTAGAAGATAAAAAGATCTGTGAACTTAAAGAAATAGATAGAGTCTTTTTATACAAAGATTTTTTCTTACTCATAACGAATGAAAAGAAGTTACTTGTACTAAAAACAGTAGGTGTAGAGACAGAAGAACTTATTAAGATTATTAAAGAAGCTGATATCTTATTTGAAAAAAGAGAAGAACCATTTAATATTTATGAATATTGCAAAAAGCAGTAATTAAAAAAAAGAAAAAACGAGTAAAAGTTAATTCTACAGTTAACCTTTACTCGTTTTTGTTATTTCTGTGATACCCAGATATTCATGTCTGACAAGATAGACATGGTTATTTCAGTTGCTTTGCCTCCGGTAGCATCGCTGTTTGCACCAATGTTGGTAGCAAAAAAGTATGTATTATCTGCGGTTTCTACAAAACCAACAAACCATCCATTCACATCCTGGCCATCCACACGGCCAGTTCCTGTCTTTCCATAGAGTGTTCCGGCATCAGAAGAGGAAAGGAGGATGGCGTCTTTTACAGCATTGATGTTTTCAGGAGAGAACTCAAAGCTGTTGTTATGTAGTTTCGTTAAAAGTTCGACCTGCTCTATTGGAGAAATTTTTAAGGATGATTCCATCCAATAAGTGGAGAAATCACCATTCATGTTTTCATTTCCATATCCAATTTCCTGAATATAGTTATAGACGGAAGAACTCCCAAGCTGTTCATCCACTGTCTGGAAGTACCAGTTAACGGAGGAGTTCATCGCAGACTGTAAGGTCTGATCCGCATTCCATGCTTCAAATGGATAGCTTTCTCCATTCCATGCAATAAATGAGTTTTCTGGTGTAATGACACCTTCTTCCAAGCCGAACAAGGCATCATATATTTTGTAGGTGGAGTTTGGTGCTACTCGCAGGGTAGCATGCTCTTTGTCATATATGCTCCATGCATCATTTCCCAAATCGTATAAAACAAAACTGCCTTCGTATTCTCCGAAGTATGTGGAGCGGTCTACATAGGAAACATTCTCAGAAGAGGAGTCCCATTGGTAGTAGTTTTCGTCGGCTGCGTATGTAGAAATAAAAGGAGCAAAACCTAACAGGAGAACAGCAGTCAGTACAAATGCCGTCATACCTTTTAGCCTTTTTGTAAATGTTGGCTTCTCATAAGATGCAATATTGATGATTCTTCGTTTCATCTGTTTCATGTTTCCACCAAGGCCGGCAGCAAATGGAAAAGGAGTAAGCGATACTTTTTCCGCAAAGTTAATCAGTGTATTGCCATATTCCTCGTAAGCATCCTCTTCAAGCATCTTTAAAACAGAGGTGTCACAGGCAACCTCTTTGTCATTACGCATTTCTTTCAAAGCGTACCAAACGAGAGGATTGAACCAATATACCACTCCAGCAAGGTTCATCAGATAACTGGCAATAGCATCATGGTGCTTGTAATGCTGCAGTTCATGTAACAGCATATACCGCATATCGGATTCGTTATAATCAGAGATCAGATGAACCGGAAGATAAATACACGGTTTCAAAAGTCCAACAATAATCGGAGATTTCAAAAATGCGGTACTGTAGACAGGAATATCTCTGTGAATCCCCATCTCTTCTAAGCAGTGATGATATAGTATGCGGACTTCCTTGTTCTGAAGGGGAAGTGCAGATTTCTCCAAGTTGCGTAAACGGAGAGAGGATTTGATTACCAAAATAATCATTGCAAGAATACCTACAATCCATATCCCTAATAATATGTATCCGGCAATGGATGGTGTCTCGCTATTTACAGAAAGTGCGAAATCATTCATCCAGTCTGTATTTCCGGTCGGATGAATTCCCACAGCTTCTCCCATAGCGGTTGAGGTACCAGAAGCAGGAGAGCTTCTTAAGCTACCAAGCCACGAGAAGATTTGTGGAAATCCGATGGGACGGAACGGTATAAAGGGAACTGCCAGCAACCCAAGAAGCAGGAACCACAGATTATACTGCATCCGGCTGGACAGGTTGTTTTTGAATATCCGCTTGGCTATCAAAAGAATTCCGATGATACCGCTGATAAATACATTGCATATTAAAAAGCGTATCATAAAATTAGCCACGTTAATTTCCTCCTTTTTTTGACCTCTTGGAAAGAAGGGAACGTAGGGTGTCTATTTCTGTTTCAGACAGTCTGTCATTCTCGATGTATGCAGACAGCATGGCAGTGATATCTCCATCATAGTAGCGTTCCAGAAAAGAATTGCTTTCCTGGCCGATGTATTCGCTTTCTTTCACGACTGGGGTGTAAACAAACACTCGGCTCTGTTTTTCATAAGTCAGAGCGCCTTTGGTCACAAGGCGTTTGATTAAAGTCTGTATCGTTTTCGGACTCCAGCTTGTGGTCTGTAATAATTTATCTGTTATTTCATTTGTACTGATCGGCGCATGTTTCCATACGATTTTCATAACTTCAAATTCAGCTTCAGAAATCTGTGGTAAATCACTCATTTCAAATCCCTCCTTAAATCTTACAGATGTAATAAATACATTATAGACGTTATTTATGTGGTTGTCAATTTAAGAAAAAGATTTGAAAATGGCATTGAAAGAAAAGTTGCAGCATGATACTATAACCGTATAGACGGATGGGTAAATTTATAAATACGGATATGTACGGAATGTTGATGGAGGAAAAAGTCATGATTATCAGTGAAAGAATTTTTTGTGTGATGGAGCAGAAGAACATAACGCAGTTGGAACTCTCAAGAAGAACCGGGATTGCAACGAGCAACATCAGTGACTGGAAGAAGAAAAAGACAAATCCCAAAGCAGACTGTCTGTTGTCTATATGTGATGCATTGGAGATTACTCCCGAACAGCTTTTGACAGGAAAAGGCATTGATCCGGAATATAAGGATGAAGATGCGAATTATGAAGTAACCAGGTCGGATATTAAGATTTTAAAGCAGATTCACAGCCTTGGAGATGAGCAATATAAAAGACTTATGGCGTATATGAAAGCCTTGCAGAAGTTGGAACAGATGGAGAACATGGTGGAGGAATAGAGATGGCAAATAAAATAGTTAGGGAAATTATTCACGCAAAAGGAATTGATATTGGGATTTACACGAAAGATTTTGAAAATGAATATATTTCGTTGACAGATATTGCGAAATATAGAAATGATAATGATCCCAGATTTGTCATTCAGAACTGGATGCGAAACAGAAATACAGTTGAGTTTTTGGCTATTTGGGAAGAACTTCATAATCCAGATTTTAACCGTGTGCAATTCGAGGCGGTTAGAAGTGAGGCAGGATTAAACAGGTTTGTTATGACGCCAACCAAATGGATTGAACAGACCAATGCTATTGGAATAGTGTCAAAAGCAGGCAGATATGGTGGAGGAACTTATGCACATAGCGATATTGCTATGGCATTTGCTACATGGATTTCTCCGGAATTTCAACTGTATATTATGAAAGATTACCGCAGGTAAAACAAGATGAAAATAGTCGACTTTCATTGGACTGGAACTTGAACAGGGCTTTATCAAAGGTGAACTACCGTATTCACACGGATGCGGTGAAGGAAAATTTGATTCCACCAGAGTTGACACCAGAACAGATTGCTTATACATATGCCAGTGAAGCAGATCTTTTAAATGTTGCTTTATTTGGTCAGACTGCAAAGCAATGGAAAAATAATAATCCGGGTAAAAAAGGGAATGTGCGTGATGATGCAAATTTAAATCAGTTATTGGTATTGGCAAATATGGAAAGTTATAATGCTATTTTAATTGAGCAAGGGAAACCTCAATCAGAAAGACTTATATTGCTTAGAAATTTGGCAATCAGGCAGATGGATACATTAGCCAGTATCAATCTGTCGGCAGTTTCGACACTTCCTGGAGGTGATATGTAAATTGAAGAAAGAGAAAATCAAAGTATATTTATACACCCGTGTCTCGACAACCATGCAGATAGATGGCTAGAGGTCATAAGTGTGATTACAGAAGACAAGTGCATGAAGAGATGTTGGACGCTGCTGTTGCAGAGGTAATCAGCAAGTTGGTTAGTAATCCTAAGTTCTCAGATTTGATTCGTAGCAAGATAAATATGGAAGTAGATACCAGTACACTGGATCAGGAGATAGCAAATTATGAGAAGCAATTAAGACAACTATATCATAACAAAGAATCTATCTTGTCTGATATTGATTCTCTTGATTATGAGGATAAACATTATCAGCGAAGAAAAACAGATTTGGAGAACCGTTTGTACATAACCTATGATAAAATAGAGGAAGCAGAGGAACTGCTTGTATCCGCAAAAGCCAAGAGACGTTCTCTGCTGGCAGATAAGATTACCGGGGATAATATCTACAAGGCACTTATTTTTTTCGATAAGTTGTATGCTCAAATGAACGAAGCAGAGAAGAGAGAGTTCCTGTCGCAGTTAGTGGATAATCTACAGATTTATGAAGAACGGAAAGAAAATGGTCAGTGGCTAAAATCCATAGAGTTTAAGTTGCCGATTATAGAAAATGAGTTTACACTAAGTTTGGACAACGATACACAAAATGAGACGGTCTGCCTTCTGTCAAGAAGAGCCCAATAAATCAAAGGTTTCTGCGATTTTGGAAAAAGGGATGTGTGTTCCTGTTTTCGCAGAGTGATGATATAAGTGGAGGTTTACCTCAGAGGATAGGCTTTGGGGAAGGGGAGATATAAAAGTATACTTTTAAGAATAAGCAATTTGGTACATTATGAGGAGTGCTACAAGATGAAGGAGGGATACATATATTCGATTTAAGAAAAAATCCAGGATTAAAAGCTAATGTAATTTCAATGTATAAAAGTCATTTTCGAAGCGAAGGTTTTTATAGACCTAGGATTGCAGAGGATGTGACAATCTCTGGAAAATTAAAAGAACATACAGTTGATATTTATTTTGAATTCATTCAGATGAATAATTTAGAGCGTACAGTGATTAAAGTAATAGAAGGTACAAAAGTAACAGAGAATGATATGTGGGAATTTGCAAATGTCTTGAAAGATTTACATTTTTTTGCAAAAGGTATTATTTACTATGATGATAGAGTATCTAGTGGGGCAAAGAAAGTGGCTGAATTGACACACATTGATTTAAAGAAATTTGATTTATTAGATGAAGTAAGAAAATCTGCTTTAAGTGCTATAAAAGTAATGCTGCCAGATGAAGAGGTAATAGGGGATCCATTTTGGGTCGTTATGGAAACAGAGCAAGATAGTGATAAGAATACAGGAAATTACGAGATGGTCAATGATAGTATTTTATTGTTTTTATCAAAGAAGCAGGCTATTAATTA
This sequence comes from Roseburia sp. AM51-8, assembly GCF_003478275.1. NCBI lineage: Bacteria > Bacillati > Bacillota > Clostridia > Lachnospirales > Lachnospiraceae > Roseburia > Roseburia sp. AM51-8. The sequence goes on from NZ_QUEY01000002.1 coordinate 550,018, forward strand.
TTGCAGTAAAATACAAAATAGTGCTAAGGTTTTTGGTATTTCTCAAAACCATCTCAAAGTGTTAGTTTCTCTTCAAGAAAAAGGGATGTGTCCAGGTTTTAGTATAGTTTTTCCTGAATTTGAGCAAGTCCAGGAAAAGTCTATCTTATATTATCAAATTCCATATAAAAGATTTAAAAAAATTTATTTGAGGGGAAACAATAATGAATAATGTATCAAAAGAGAAAGGAGAGAAGTTTGAGTCTATTGTTGAAAAAATTTATATTCAAATTTCTAATAATGAGCGAATAAAAACTAAAGTTGAGAAACATGTTCCAATAATAGGAGCTGATGGTGCAAGCCATGAGATAGACATACTCTATTCATACGAACATTTTGGAGTGAACTACAAGGTGGCAATTGAGTGTAAAAACTGGAAAAATCCAATAAATGTTGGTGAACTAAGAAATTTTTCTTATAAATTAGAGCATATAGGGAACATAAATGGAATTTTTATTTCGGCAGAAAGTGAGTTTCAGGATGGAGCAAAAAAAGTATCTAGTTATAATGGAATCAAACTTATAAAATATGATGAACTTTATAAGTTTATTAATGGTGAAAATAGTAAATACTTGGTTCCCGACTATAAAACTATCGGTGATCCATTTTGGATGTTTATGAATTTGGACGGAAAAAATTCCATAGAGCAAAATTTGTTTCTTAAAGAGGGAATTTTACTTTTTGAAAGCAAATATTTTGCCGAGCAATTCCAAAATCTTTACTTATTGAATTGCGATAATAATGTAAAACTAGTAGGAGTATCACAACAGCATTTAAAAGAAATCGTATATTTAAAAGATCAGTATAAGGTTCCTGTGAGATTATTTAACCAGTTTACAAGTGATTTAAATAAGTGGCCATATCATTTTTGGGATTTAGATGCTGCAGATATTGAAATGTATATTAGGTAATGTAATGGTTATAATGCTCGCCATAATCGTGCGGATCAAAAAGAGTGATTATAGCAAGGAAATATGGCACGATCGTATGATGCAATATTATACCAGCATAATAATTGTATTTTGCAAGTTGAAAAATAAGCTTACCGATAATGAATTTTAAATGGTGGGGTAAACTCTATCCCCTCTAAGTGGAGGATAAAACTTTTCGCAAAAGGTGACGGTTTCACTATTTAGTACAGAAAGTAACTTTCAGTGCACTGCGAGGTGGCGGTATTGCTGTCGAGAAAAGATATATAAGGGGATAAAAGAAACGCGTTTCGAGATTTTTTCGGTAGAAGGAAAAAGTTTGACTGTTAGAGAGGTAGAGGGGAACGTTGACGTGAGATTGAATGTGAGGAGAGCAAGATGAATTTATCGGACGTAATTAGGAGTGCACAGCAGTTTGCACCACAATTTGCATCTACATATTGCATTGTTAATGGTGAATTTATGACGTTGGAAGCATTAGAAAAGATGGGATGCGATGAATTCTTGTATAGATCTAAAATAAACATGCCAGCGAAATTGTATAAATATTTTCCAAACAAAGAAATTATCGATAAAGATGGAAATAACGTAAATTATTCATTACTCGCATTAAAGAATAATACAGTGTATATGCAATCTCCAAGTCTTTTTGATGATGTTTATGATTCAGAAATTAATATTGACTATTATGAATATCAAAAGTATCGTCTTATGGAATATTGTAGAAGATGTGGAGTAATGGTTGATGAGCGTGAAACAGTAGAAGAAATAGGAAATGAATTATTAACAGCAATCATAAAATCAATAGAAAACAACAAGAATTGCAATCATATTTTTATGGTGTCTCCGACTTCTGACATAGAATCATTGTCTAATGAGATTTTTATAAATAAACTTAGGCTAGGATTAGCAGCAAATCAAGATTTAGGACAAATTGTTTCGAAAATTATAACAGAAGAATATCAAAAGTATAGTGAGGAATTGAAGAATACATTTAGAATCTCATGTTTTACAACGACACCATACTCACAACTAATGTGGGGAGGTGCATATGCAGATGGTCATAAAGGATTCTGTGTTGAATATTCTATATGTCCAAAGGATGAAAAATATAAAGAGTTGTACAATAATTTATTTCCGGTAGTATATTGTAAAATACGTCCTAACATTACAAAAGAACTGGTTGGGTGGCAAGATAGAGATATGACAAAGGAGTATGTATGGTATATATATTATTATGGTGTATTAAGGAAAAGTATAGATTGGGCATTTCAAAATGAGTGGAGATTATTGCTTCCGTTAAGTGAGAAACATGGTGACAATTGCAACGTAGAATTTTTCCCGATAACGAGAGTGTATTTAGGTAATCGAATGCAAAAGGAAAAACGAAAGGAAATCATTGATTTTTGTAATAATAATAGCATCCCATATATTGGAGTCAAAAAAAATTCCAATATATATGAAATGCAAGAGTGTGGGATGAAATGTGAAGATTGTTACAAATATATTAGCTTAGAATGATTTTTACTATAAGCGATAAGGAGATGATTGTATGACACGTTTTGATAGATATGTAAAAAATTGATATTAGTAAGTGAGGTGTTGGCAAATGTTATTTATATGTTACCCCAAATGTTCAACCTGTCAGAAGGCTAAAAAGTGGCTGGATGAGCATTATATTGTTTATACAGAACGTCATATAGTGGAGAAGAATCCTACCTACGACGAATTGAAAGAATGGTATGGAAAGAGCGGACTTCCACTTAAGAAGTTCTTTAATACCAGTGGACTTCTTTATAAAGAAATGCAGCTTAAGGACAAGCTTCCTACAATGAGTGAAGAGGAACAATTACAGTTACTTGCTACAAATGGAATGTTGGTAAAGCGCCCACTTGTTGTAAATGGAGATACTGTTCTTGTTGGTTTCAAGGAAGCAGAATGGACTGAAAAATTGAATTGATAAGTATTAACAATTCGATTATATATGGGGAAAAGGAACTGAGAATCTCGTTCGGCGAAGAATATCATATTGTCAGAGAGTTCCCAGAGTATTTCCTAGATTATAGAGAAATAAAACTTTGATGAAGATGTTTAATATGATTGGGATTGGCGAAAGAGCCGGCAGTGGTATTCCGGATATTTATCAGATTTGGAAAAATGAAGGCTGAGCGATGCCTGTTGTTGAGGAAAAATATAATCCAGATAGGACGTGTTTGACGCTTACGTTTGCAAAGAAACAAGTGAAAAAAACAAGCGATAAAAAACAAGCGAAAAAAACAAGACCAGAAAAACACTGGAAAAACAGGATGCAATAAGAGAATATTTACAACAAAATGGTTCGTCAAAAACGAGTGCTATGTTGTGGCTGAAGGGGCAAATAAAAATAGAAAATATCATTTGTTTGATGAAAGCGGGCTGGTGCGCAAGTGATACAAATAACCAAAGTGAGGAACTTACAGCATGAATGAGACCAGAGACATATTAACGCTGGCAGTGGAAATCGGTGACGCCATGCTTCAAAATGGTGGTGAGATCTACCGCGTAGAAGATACCGTTATGAAGATCATGGCGGCTTATCAGTTAGAGGATTATGATGTATATGTGCTATCTAATGGTATTTTTGCCAGTGCCAATGAGGGAAAGGAAGATGCCTGTAGCATGATTCGGCATGTGCCCCTAGGCAGTGTAAATCTGCTCAAGATATCAAAACTCAACCAGTTAGCCAGAGACATTTGTGATAAGAAATGTACGATATCTGAGGCTTGGGATCGTATGGATGCCATTATACATCACAAGAAGGATCCACTCTGGATTCGTGTCCTATGTACCGGTATCGGATCCGGTGGTTTTGCCATTTTGTTCGGAGCGAATTTTTTGGATGGATCCATTGCATTTGGCATTGGTCTTTTATTACAACTTTTGATGTTATGGTTTGAAAAACACCATGTTGGGCGCTTTGCCAATCTGCTAATCTGTAGTATGTTTGTAACAGCCCTGAGCCTGCTTCCTATGTGTATGGGACTTCCGGTTTCGCAGGACAAGATAGTGATCGGCTGTATCATGCCACTTGTACCGGGCATTGCCTTTACGACCTCCATCCGTGATTTCTATAATAGTGATTATCTGTCAGGTGTGATCCATCTCTTGGACGCGCTTTTGACTGCACTCTTTATTTCGGTTGGCGTTGGCCTGACAATCTATATTTTTCAGAGTTTGGGAGGTGCTATGTCATGATTGGGACGATTTTTTTGCATTTTATCATTGCTATGATTGCGACGTTAGCCTTTGCTGTTCTGTTTCAAGCACCTAAATCAGAATGGGGTTTATGTGGGTTGACAGGTGGTGTGGGCTGGTTTGTCTATGAATATCTGCATTCACAGCAGGGCTGGCATCTGATGTTGGCAACGATTGTGGCAACACTGGCCTTGACCTTGCTTTCACGCTTTTTCGCGGTACTTCGCAAGCATCCGGCAACGGTCTATCTGTTGTCAGGGATATTCCCGCTGGTGCCGGGAGCCGGGATTTACTATGCAGCCTTTTATCTAATCAGCGGTAATATGGAAATGTTTTCGATCAAAGGAACTGAGACAGTTGAGACGGCAGGGGCGATTGTTATCGGTATCATCCTTGCGATGGGACTTCCGCAGGCATGGCTCAACCATCTGAAAAAGAAGGAAAAGAAAGCAATATAAAGCATAAGAAAAGCGCCGGAGATCAAAAGTCTCCGGCGTTTTCCCATGTTGCGCCACCATCAGTAGAAATATATTTTACACCCGTGGTATCACCAGCTTCCGGTCTTGCTAAAACGACCAACTGATCTTTATCTTTTCTTGGCATATCAAAGTAGAATTCGCCGGTTGTAGCACCTGGAAATTCTATTTTTGTAAAAGTTTTCCCTCCATCTGTTGTTCGATAAAGGTTGGACCAATCTTGCCCCGCACATGTCAGACCAATGATGCCATTATTCTCATCATAGAATACGAGACCTTCGCTGACACCGATATTTCCGACAAAGGGATCTTCGGTGATCATCTCCCATGTGTTTCCGCCGTCTGTTGTTTTCTGCAAGCCATAAAAACGGCTTCCTGCAGCAGCATCTAAAATCTTAAATTTCCAACCCATTTGTTCTGTGAGATAAAAATATTGTATACCATCTTCGTCGGTATAACATTTGCCAATTTCTGAGGAGTTTTTAGTAGAAGCATCCGTTTGCTCCTGTTCTTTTTGTTCCTGCAAAGAAGTGTATTTAGGGTTAGCCATATAACGTACTGGTGTAACCGTATCAAGCTCTGGCATGTGTAAGGATACTTCATATCCTTTTACAGACCCACCAGCATTTAGCTTTTGGATTTCGGAACGATCTCCGGAAACCGCAACGAGACCATCTTTTATTTCAAAAGAACGATTTCCTAAATATAGTAATTGGTAGGTGGAGCCATCATAAGTTTGTTCCCACTCTGCCACCTGTTCTTTCCAGTTGGCCAGTGCAAGCACATCAATCATAGGAGACAGTAAGGAGTCTGTATCAAAATCTGCCGATGCATACCCATCCATATTAACATAAATTTTTTTGCTTTTTTTGGCATTGTAACTGATTAAATAGGTGCGCGTCTGATTGTTCTCATCTTTTCCATATAAGAAACCTCGATTGCACTTATTTTTCCAGTACCGTCAAAATCTACAGTAAATTGTTCTGCAATATAGAGTTTTTCCGGAAGGTTTAATGCGGCATTCAAGTCATCCAGAATGCCTTCGATACCCGTGTCAAAAATGTTCGTATGCGTCAAAGCAACTTCACGTGTGTGTATCAAATCTTGAATTTTCCACGACAGAGCACCATGATAAGGGATTGCAGAATAAATGATACTGCTGGAAAAGAGAACACATGCTGCAATGACAGAAGTTAATTTAACAATAAATGCAGTTTTGTTTTTCATAGTCGCAGGTTCTGTTGTTTGTCGCAGAATGAGTGCGCCACTGAAGACGAGCAAACCGAAAAACATCCATAATAGATGACGTCTGGTACCGCCATATTTGCAAAGAACACTTAGGTGGTACGAATCAAAAATAAAGGACAGAATCATAACAATTTCTGCTATTTGGCGCTTGTTTTTCATAAAAAGCTCCTTTTACGGATGACAATTAAAAAAGGATACCCTGATCATTATAGTGCATCAGGGTATCACCTTTTGTGTTTGTTCTAGTTTACATGAATATGTTCTTTTGATTTCTCAGCAATTTCAGCTTGATTTTTTCAACGAATTCGTCTAATGGAAGGACTGTCGTTTCTTTTTCACCATGAAGACGGAAGGAAACGGTACGGTCATCCTTTTCATTAAATCCGACAACCAGCAGATAAGGTACTTTTTGTACCTGACCTTCACGCATGCGGTAGCCGAGTTTTTCGGCACGGTCGTCAAGTTCTACGCGGACATTTGCATCTTCCAGGGCATCTACGATTTCCTGCGCATAAGCATTCAGACCGTCGTCATCTGTCTTGACCGGCATAACGCGAACCTGAACAGGAGCAAGCCAGGTAGGAAGATTTCCCTTGGTCTCTTCCAGGATATAAGCCATAAAGCGATCCAAAGATCCAAGGATGGCACGGTGCAATACGACCGGTGTCTGCTTTTCGCCGTTGCTGTCAATATAATAGAGGTTGAACTTGGCTGGCAGACAGAAGTCCAACTGACAGGTAGAGAGTGTGATCTCATTACCGATCGCCGGCTGTACGTTTACGTCAAGTTTCGGACCATAGAAAGCAGCCTCGCCGATCTCCTCGGTGTATTCGATGCCGATACTGTTTAATACATCACGCAGTGCATCTTCTGCTGTATTCCACATTTCATCATCATCATGATACTTTTCTTTATTCGCCGGATCACGAAGGGAAAGTACACAACGATAATTGGTAATTCCAAAATCCTTATAGGTATCAAAGATCAGATTTACAACGCTGGTAAATTCTTCCTTGATCTGTTCCGGTGTCACGAAGAGGTGGGCATCATTCTGACAGAAATGTCTGCCACGCTCGATACCCTTTAAGGTTCCGCTGGACTCATAACGGAAGTCGTGTGCAATCTCACCGATACGGATTGGCAGGTCTTTGTAAGAATGTCTTCTGTTTGCGTAAATCATCATATGATGTGGGCAGTTCATAGGGCGAAGTACAAAGGATTCCCCTTCCATTTCCATTGGTGGGAACATGTTTTCCTTGTAATGATCCCAGTGACCGGATGTCTTGTAAAGATTGACCGTGCCGACACATGGAGTCATAACATGGAGATAACCGAGTTTTCTCTCTTTATGCTTGATATAGTTTTCTAATTCCTGCCAGATGGTGTATCCCTTTGGCAGGAACATTGGAAGACCACGACCAACCAGGTCATCTACCATAAAGAGATTCATATCTTTTCCGATCTTTCTGTGATCTCTTTCTTTTGCCTCTTCCAATAACTGTAAATGTGCATCTAACTCTTCTGGTGTTGGGAAACAAACACCGTAGATACGCTGCAGCATTTTGTTTTTGCTGTCGCCCTTCCAATATGCACCGGAGTGGCGGATTAATTTGAAATATTTGCAAAGTTTTACATTGTCTACGTGAGGTCCACGGCAGAGATCAGTAAAATCGCCCTGATCGTAAACCGTGATATTGCCATCCTCAAGATCCTCGATCAGGTCTAACTTGTAAGGGTCATCCTTAAACATTTCCAAGGCTTCTTCCTTGGAAACTTCGCGGCGGATGATCTTTTTGCCGGATTTGATGACTTTCTTCATTTCCTTTGTGATTGCTTCGATGTCTTCATCACGGATAACGTCATCGCCCAGGTCGATATCATAATAGAAACCTTCTGCGACAACTGGTCCAACCCAGAATTTAGCCTGTGGGTAAAGATGCTTGATTGCCTGTGCCATCACATGGGCACATGAGTGGTTCAGCGTATTCAGACGCTCGTCTTCTTTGAAATTTACCATTTTCATTCTCCTTTTCATTTTTAGTATGAAAAAAGCACCCATAGACTGATACATCATCTAAGGGTGCTTGCACACGGTTCCACCTTAATTTTTACTCTTGCAGCCTGTAACGGGGCTATCCGGTAACGCTTCGGAATCATCCTTCTACGTACAGCTTCGAAGTGGTCTTCATGTAATCCGTTTCTAAGGAACTTCCAGCAAATGTTCCTCTCTCTGTGAGAACCTGATTGCATTACTCTCTTCATCATTGCTTTTATGGGTACTATTCATTTCTAAATCTGCTTCATTATAGTATAATAATGGCGGAAATTCAATGGATTTTGAAAAAGTGGAAAAATTTCCTAAATTTTTAAATTTTTTTGTAACAAAATAGGGAAAACATTGTCTAACCTACGAAAAAAGGAAAGGAAGGTGAGAAAGACTGGATACCGAGAAGCTATATCGAACGTATTTTATGAAGGTATATTCGTACGTGATGAATATCGTAAAAAATCCTGCTGCAGCAGAAGAAATCACGCAAAATACCTTTGTGAAAGCAATGACTACAAAAAGTGAATACGAAGGGTCATCCAGCCCATACACCTGGTTGTGCGCGATTGCGAAAAATCAGTGTTATGATTACTTCCGTAAAAATGGCAGAATTGCAGATGCTGTGGAACCAGAGAGGGAGGCAGTGTGTGCTTCGGATGTGACGGAGGATTTTGTCGTACGTGAAACTTCGTTGTCTATTCATCGGATTTTGCATGATATGGAAGAACCATATAAAGAAGTGTTTGAACTTCGTGTTTTTGGAGAATTGTCATTTGCGGAAATTGCTTCGATATTTCGAAAAACAGATAGTTGGGCGCGTGTGACGTATCACCGTGCAAGAATAAAAATAAAAGAGAGGTTAGAAGAGAATGAGTAATATAGAACAGAAATTACCGTGTGAGGTAGTGCAGGATATTTTGCCACTCTATCATGATGGTGTGTGTAGTGGTGCAAGTCGCAAAATGGTGGAAAATCATTTGCAGGAATGCCGTACGTGTAAAACACTGTTGCAGGAAATGGATGAGACGGAAATGGATATGGCACTTGCTGATGAGACAAAAGAAGTGCTGGAACACCATGCAAAAAGGGAGCGTACGTTGGCATATAAGACAGCAGTAGTTATTGCAGGACTCTTATTGTTACCAATTGTCATTGCGCTTCTCATGACACTTCCGGGCTATTCTGATTTAAAGACGGATGCGGCAATTATGGCATCTATGCTATTAGTGGCAGGTTTTACAGTAGTTCCACTGTTATCGCGAGGAAAGAAGCTGGCAAAGACCATTGTGGCATCGACAGCTGCATTGATTCTTTTGATTTTTATTGTGGAAATGTTTTTTGACCATGGCAACTGGATTACGTTTGGCGAGATTGCCTGCTCAACGATGTTTGGTCTTTCTTTGGTTTTTGCGCCATTTGTGGTAAAACAGTTAGACTTGCCGGAAACGCTGGTGAACCAGAAAGCACTTCTGACGGTGGCATGGGATACGATTTGGTTTTATCTGATGATGGTTATGTTTGCTATCGATAATCCAATTTATACGCAGGATCTTTTCCTTCCGGGTACATTTTTTGTTGCTCTTGGCTGGGCAATCTTTTGCGATTATCGTTATTTACCGGGGAATGGTTGGATGAAGACAGCAGTTTTATCATTGTTGGTTGGTATCTGGGGAACCATTGGAAATGCTCTCGGCTGGGTATCGGTTTCTGTGATGACAAAGGCGGGAGAGACACCGCTGGATCTCAGAGGCTGGATCCTTGCGATCACCCTTGGGCTGGCAATCGTCCTCTTTGTCATTGGACTGCTCCGGCAAAAGGGACAGTCTAAGAGAATCAAAGCCTAAAGTCATGCATTGCTATTTGCCCTGGGTCTGCGTATAATAAAGACAGTCACAAAGGAAAACGAGAGGAGAATCAGGACATGATAGATCAAAATTGTGCATACTGCGTAGAGGGAGAACTGGTTGATGCTTTTGGTATCAAGATCTGCGAACTGCCGACTTCCAAGGTATATTTATTTAAGGAGCAGAGCCATCCGGGCAGAGTGATCGTGGCACACAAGAAGCATGTGAGCGAGTTGATCGAACTGAGCCCGGAAGAAAGAGCGGCTTACATGGAGGATATTGCAAAGGTGGCAAATGCCATGCATGAGATCTTCCATCCGAATAAGGTCAACTATGGCGCTTACGGAGATACCGGACACCATTTACATTTTCATCTGGTTCCAAAGTATGAAAATGAATATGAGTGGGGCGGCGTTTTTGCCATGAATCCACAGGTCAAGACTTTAAGCGATGCAGAATATACCGAAATGGTAGAAAAATATCGTAAGGCACTTGCATAATTGCCTAAATATTTGATAAAAAAATCAAAAATTTAATAGTGAGGAGAGTCCTTCTGGTTTATAATGAGTATAAATTGCACAAGTCAGTATGTGCTCAGACAAACAGGGAGGACTTTTTTATGGAATTGATGGAATATGAAAAGAAACATACAGAGGCGGTCAAAGGCTCACTTGCCGAGTGTACCGTACTCTTGAAAAAAGATGGTAAATTTCCACTGGAGGCGGCAGGCAAGATCGCAGCCTTTGGTAGTGGTGTGCGCCTGACAGTTAAGGGTGGAACCGGATCCGGCGAAGTCAATTCACACTATTCTGTGAATATCGAAGAGGGCTTAGAGCAGGCAGGCTTTGAGATCACGACCAAGGCGTGGCTGGACGCATATGATGCCAAGCGCGCAGAGGCAAAGACGGATTTTATCAAGCGTATGAAGGCAGAAGCCAAGGCGAACCATCAGAATGTCATGGTCTATGCCATGGGAAAATCCATGCCGGAACCAAATTACCAGATCCCTTTGGAGGGGCAGGGCGACGTGGCAATCTATGTATTGTCCCGTATTTCCGGTGAGGGAAATGACCGTCCGGTAGAAGAGGGAGAGATCAAATTATCCGCTACGGAAAAGAGAGATATCTTAGCCCTCAATGAAAAGTATGATAAATTCATGCTGGTACTCAATGTCGGTGGCGTAGTCGATCTGTCCGATGTGACGGAGGTCAAGAATATCTTAGTCCTTTCACAACTTGGCGTAGATACCGGAACAGCCCTGGTAGACATCCTGCTTGGCAGACAGAATCCATCCGGTAAACTGGCAACGACCTGGGCGGCATGGGATCAGTATGCGCCGATGGATGACTTTGAGGACATCAATGATACCAGATATCAGGAAGGCATCTATGTTGGCTACCGCTATTTTGATTCCTTCCACAAAAAGGCACTCTTTCCATTTGGTTATGGCTTGTCCTATACAGAATTTGCACACAAACTGTCCGGTGTCAGCGCAGACGGCGAAAAGATCACGGTGCGCGCACAGGTGACCAATACAGGTCAGCGGGCAGGTAAGCAGGTGGTGCAGGTCTATGTATCGGCTCCAAGCGTAAAACTGGATAAGGCATATCAGGATCTCTGCGGATTTGCCAAGACTAAGGAACTGGCATCGGGAGAGAGCCAGGAAGTAGCCATTACCTTTGCCCTTTCTGATTTTGCTTCCTATGATGAGGCATCTGCTTCTTATATTCTGGAAGCCGGCAACTATATCGTGCGCATGGGCGTAAGCAGCCAGGATACGGCTCCGGTCGCTCTGCTTCGTCTGCAAGAAGACGTTACGACTCTGGTGGCAAAGAATGTCTTGGGAGATCCGGGATTTACAGACCTGCGTGCAGAGGCTGGCCAGACAGAAAATATTCCGGCAGATATCTGTGTCATCACTTTAAGCGCAGATGATTTTACGACAGAGCAGGTAGATTACCAGCCAAAATATGAGATCTTGCCGGAAGTGGAGGCGCTGTCTATCGATGAGGCAGCCTGATGAACATCGGCGGACATGATCCAAACAAGGGTGGACTGGTATCCATCATCGGCAGCGCCGGATCACAGGTCTGCGGTGCAGCAGGTGAGACAACGACTCATGTCAAAGATTTCCCATCCCTTGTTATGGCAGACGGTCCTGCGGGCCTTCGTCTGGCGAGAGAATACTATCGCGATGAGAAGGGCTTGCATGCAGTAGGGCAGGCAGGTATTCCGGAAAGTTTTATGGACTACATGCCAAAGCCGATGCTCTTTTTCTCAAAACTGATCATGGGCGGAAATAAGGGACCGAAGGCTGGAACGGAAGTAAAGACCCAGTATTGCACAGCCATCCCGATCGGTACAGCCATTGCCCAGTCTTTCAATACAGATCTGGCAGAAAAATATGGCGATATCGTGGGCTATGAAATGGAAATGTTCGGCGTACATCTGTGGCTGGCTCCGGCACTCAACATCCACAGATCTATCCGCTGTGGACGAAACTTTGAGTATTATTCAGAAGATCCGCTGGTTTCCGGTTTGATGGCGGCAGGGATCACAAATGGCGTGCAGAAGCATCCGGGATGCGGAACGACCATCAAGCATTATGCTGCCAATAACAAGGAGTTGAACCGCTATGCCAACAACAGCCATGTGTCTGAGCGTGCCATGCGTGAGATCTATACCAAGGGCTTTGGTATCTGCGTAAAGAAGTCACAGCCGCATGCCGTGATGACTTCCTACAACCTCTTAAATGGCGTACATACCGCAGAAAACCGCGGCTTAATCGAGGACATCTTACGCTGTGAATATGGCTATGAAGGCATTGTTATGACAGACTGGGTTGTACCAATGACCGCAGACAAGCGTTCTGCTAACCGCAATTCTCTGGCAAGATTTGTAGCCGCTGCCGGTGGCGACCTCTTTATGCCGGGCGGAAAGAGCGATTACGAAGATCTGAAAAAGGGCATTCAGGAAGGTGACGTATCCGAGGAACAGGTACGGATCAATGCGACCAGAGTGCTTAAGATGGCAAGAAAATTAGTAGAAAAATAAGCATAAAAATAGAAGGGAGCCTGTGACTGGAGAATCAGTCACAGGCTCCCTTTTTGTATGAAATGCATTTTATTGGATCTCTCCATTTTTATGCCGTTCAAAGAATTTCTTTGTCTCGGCAACAACCACACCGTTTAAGGCAAAGAGTGCGATCATGTTTGGCAGTGCCATCAGACCGTTAAAGATATCTGCGATCGTCCAGACAGCGCTGACGGTCATGTATGGTCCGATAAAGACGGCAAAGATATAAAGCCAGCGGAATATCTTGATGGCTTTCTGATTGCCCTTTGTCAGATATTCCAGACAACGCTCACTGTAATAGTCCCAGCCAAGAATGGTCGTAAAGGCAAAGAATACCAGACAGAGCATAAGGATAAAGGAAGATACCTCTGCCGGGAAAGGCAGCCCCTGTTGGAATGCATAGGTCGTCACGGCAACACCTTCCAGACCGTCTACCTGCCAGGCACCGGTCAGTACGATGGAAAGACCGGTCAGGGTACAGATCACGATGGTATCGATAAAGGTTCCGGTCATGCTGACAAGTCCCTGACGTACCGGCTCTTTTGTCTTTGCGGCAGCAGCGGCGATCGGTGCGCTACCAAGTCCTGCTTCATTGGAAAAGATACCGCGGGCAACACCCTTTTGCATAGCGACTAACATGGAACCGACGGCACCACCTGTGATCGCTTTTGGTGTAAAGGCTGCAACCACGATCGTCTTAAAAGCAGCCGGAACGGCAGTAATATTGCAGATCACAAGGCTCAGAACAAATACGATATAAATAACTGCCATAAAAGGAACGATGATCTGGCTGACACTTGCGATTCTCTTGACACCACCGATCAGTACGGCAGCCACACAAAAGGCAAGTACCAAAGAGGCGATAACGACCGCCCAGGAATAATCGCCTAAGAAAGGTAAAAGTTTTACCGTGTGGGCATCTGCCGGATCAAAGAAATTATGTACAGCGGAGGAGATACCGTTGACCTGACTGAAGGTTCCGATACCAAAAAGTCCTACGCACACGCCAAAGAAGGCAAATAACTTGGCGAGCCAGGTCCATTTTTTTCCCATGCCCTGCTCGATATAATAAAAAGGTCCGCCAAGGCTGTGCCCGTCCGGGGCAACGACACGATATTTCACGGCAAGTAATCCCTCTGCATATTTGGTCGCCATACCAAAGAAGGCGGTAACGACCATCCAGAACAAGGCGCCGGGACCACCGGTGCCGACTGCCGTAGCAACACCGACGATATTTCCGGTACCGATCGTAGCACTTAAGGCAGTGCAAAGTGCAGAGAAACTGGAAATTTCTCCATGACCTTCGTCCTCATTTTTGACCATCCATTTGAGTGCCAGAGGAAGTTTTCGGATCTGCAAGAAGCCCAGTCTTGCGGTCAAAAGCAGACCACCGGCAAGGATCAGCACCATGAGTGGGACACCCCACACAAAGTCATCGATTGTTGTTAAAACATCATTGATAAAGTTCCACATGTTTTTCATACCTCTTTCGTTTTAGTAAGGGATGCAAAATTCTTGTGGAGAGATTGGAAAGAAAATAGAAAGATAGATATCTTCTCTGTCCATTTGCCTGAGAGATTCCTGCGTGCATGCACGCATCTTGCACCTTCGGCCCCCGGCTCGTCGTGTCCGGGTGTCTCCAGAGAGTCGATCCATTTGCAGTTGCACCGGCACGGTCGGCACCTGAGAGTGTTACTCCTTCGGTAGACAAAAACGTCGTTTTCCTGCAAACTTCATCTCGAAAATTGCTCCAATCACTACTATATAGGTTCTTCCTATGGATTTCAATAGTTTGCATACAATTTTGAGATAAAGTGAAAAAGTATGAAGTTAGCAAAGACTAACAAAAAGGCTTGACAGTAGAAAAAAGCAGGAGTATATATAAGACGTAGATACGATGGGGGTATATAAAAGAAAGGAGATCATAGAAATTATGATACAGACAACTTTAAAGATCGATGGGATGATGTGCGGTATGTGCGAGGCGCATATGAATGATGTCGTGCGCAAGAATTGCCAGATTAAAAAGGTCACCTCCTCTGCAAAAGATGGCGAGACCGTAGTTATCAGCGAGAATGAACTGGATATCCCATGGCTGAAAAAGGAGATCAAAGCCATTGGTTATGAACTGGTTTCTTACGAGAGCAAGCCATACGAAAAGAAGGGACTGTTTGGCTTCCTAAAGTAAAGAAAATTTAAGAAAATCTTTATAGAATTTTTATTGCGAAATCAGGTGTCATGTTTTATTCTGATGGTAAGAAATGGCAGTAAGGAGCGTGGCACTTTATGACAATATTCCCTGAGGACAAAGAGACAGAGACCGAGATCAGAGGTCTTTGTGCGGCGGAAGTAGAGGAAAGGATTCGACAGGGAAAGGACAATCGTGCGGATGTGGGTACGGGTCTGACGACCGCAGAGATCATACGCTCGAACACATTTACTTACTTTAACTTTATCTTTCTCGTTATCACGATTCTCTTATGTCTGGTGGGATCTTTCCGCAATCTGACATTTTTACCGATCATCATTGCAAATACCCTGATTGGGATCATACAGGAGATCCGCGCCAAGCGAACGCTGGAAAAGATGAGCATTTTAAATGCGCCGCATGCGATCGTGGTGCGTGATGGCAGTCAAAAGCAGGTCGCCTCGGAAGAACTGGTCGAAGATGATGTGATCCTGCTGCGGGCAGGCGACCAGATCTGCGGGGATGCCAGTGTCCTATTCGGAGAGGTCATGGTCAATGAATCGCTTTTGACAGGCGAATCCGATGAGATCAACAAGACGCAGGGTGACGAACTTTTATCCGGCAGTTTTGTGGTGTCCGGTCAGTGCTATGCCCGACTGACCCATGTGGGCATGGATTCTTATATATCCAAGTTATCGCTGGAAGCCAAGTCCATGGAACGCACAGAGCAATCCGAAATGATCCGGTCGATCAACCAACTGGTCAAGTGGGTTGGAATCGCCATCATACCGATCGGTATTGTCTTATTCTCGCAG
This sequence comes from Roseburia sp. AM51-8, assembly GCF_003478275.1. Classification (NCBI taxonomy): domain Bacteria; kingdom Bacillati; phylum Bacillota; class Clostridia; order Lachnospirales; family Lachnospiraceae; genus Roseburia; species Roseburia sp. AM51-8. The sequence continues at coordinate 565,913 of NZ_QUEY01000002.1, forward strand.
AGTTATTTCTTCAATGGGGAAACGATCGCCCGCAGTGTGACGGCGACCGTGGCAGCCGTCATTGGCATGATACCGGAAGGACTCTACCTTCTGGCAACGATCGCACTGGCGCTGGGAACCATCCGGCTGGCAACGAAAAAGGTGCTTTTGCATGATATGAAAAGCATTGAGACCTTATCGCGGGTCGATGTTCTTTGCGTAGATAAGACAGGGACGATCACGGAGCCGGGTATGCAGGTTTCCCATATTTTATGGCGCAGACAGGTCATGGAAGAAAATGGGGCAGAAGACGAAAAAGGGCTGTGGGATCGTGAGGCTCTACAGGGGATGCTGGCGGATTATGTCTATGCCTCCACGGATAACAATGCAACGATGGATGCGCTGCGGGCAGCCTTAGATAAGATGCCGGAAGCCAAAGCGGGCAGGCGTAGACCGTCTCATATCCAAGCCTTTTCGTCTGCAAATAAATACGGCAGTATGACCTTTTCGGACGGCACCTATTTTCTTGGCGCGCCGGAATTTATTATGAAGGATTCCTATGATGCGATCGCAGAGGAAATCGCGTCTTATGTGCAAAAGGGCTACCGTCTGCTTTTATTTGCCAAGCAGGAAGCGGACGGCATTTTACCACTGGGCTATGTGACCTTATCCAATCCGATCCGTGCCAATGCAAAGGAGACTTTTTCTTATTTTAAAGAGCAGGATGTGGCGATCCGAGTGATCTCCGGAGACAATCCCCAGACGGTATCTGAGGTTGCAAAGCGTGCCGGGATCGAGGGCGCAGAGAATCACGTCGATGCGACGACACTGGATAGTAAGGCAAAGATAAGGGATGCCGTAGAACGCTACACCGTCTTTGGCAGGGTGACGCCAAAGCAGAAGCAGTTGATCGTCAAAGCCTTGCAGGAGGCAGGACATACCGTTGCCATGACAGGCGATGGTGTCAACGACATCCTGGCAATGAAGGATGCGGATTGCAGTGTGGCAATGGCATCCGGCAGCGAGGCGTGTGCGCAGGCGGCACAGGTCGTCCTCCTCGATTCGGATTTTGCAAAAATGCCAGAGGTTGTATATGAGGGCAGACAGGTCGTCAATAATGTAGGTCGTTCTGCCAGCCTCTTTTTGGTAAAGAATATATTCTCCCTTCTGATGTCGGTATTTTCGGCGCTTTTTATGATCACTTATCCACTGGAGCCGTCCCAGATCTCCTTGATCAGTATGTTTACGATCGGTATTCCGGGATTTTTGCTGGCATTGGAGCCAAACCGCGAGCGGATCAAGGGACATTTTATGCGAGGGGTCCTAGTGCGGGCACTTCCGGCAGGGCTGACGGATGTTCTGGCAGTCGGTGCGCTGGTGATCTGCGGGCAGGTCTTTTCCCTTCCGCCGGAAGATGTTGCGACAGCGGCGACCCTGCTTTTGTGTGTGGTCGGCTTTATGATCCTGATCAAGATATCCAAACCGATGAGTGGCATCAAATATGCCATTGTGATCGGCAATATCGCAGGACTGATCTTTGCAGGGATCTTTTGCCATCAGTTGTTTGCCTTAAGCGCTATGTCAAAAGTCTGCGTCCTTCTGATGGTCGTCTTTGCTTTTGCGGCAGAGTCCCTTTTGCGTTATCTGTCCCTCTTGGTTGAAAAAATTGACTGTAAATTTTAGGTGTTATATAATATATGTTCATTCAATGGAACATAATAAAATGTAAGTGCCCGTCAAGGGCAGGAAAGGCAGGAATTTATTATGGTGAAAAAGATTGCAAATAATGATATGACAGAGGTTTTAGCAGAAAAGGTCGCACTGGTCGACTTCTCGGCAACATGGTGTGGTCCGTGTCAGATGCTGGCACCGGTTGTGGATGCTTTGGCAGAGGAACTGGAAGGACAGGTGGCTGTCTATAATGTAGATGTAGATGCCAACTCGGATCTTGCTATGCAGTATAGAGTGATGAGCGTTCCGTCTTTGCTCCTTTTCAAGGATGGACAGGTGGCAGGACAGACTGTAGGCTACCAGAGTGCGGATGAGATCAAGGCATTTATTGCAAACAACTAGGAGGTATGACCCTTATGATGGATAAATTAAAAAGTATTAAGATTGATGTGACCTTAGCAGCAGTGCTGAGTGTGGTACTGGGGGTACTGCTCGTGATATGGCCGGCAACCGTGATCACGGTCTTGGCACGTGTGATCGCTATTATCCTTATGGTATCGGGGATCGTTTCTCTGATACCGCGCCTGATGGATGAGGTCAAGTCTTATACCTCAATCATTGTTTCTCTACTTATTACACTAATCGGTCTTTGGATGTTCTTAAGCCCGCAGGCAGTCGCATCCATCATCCCGATCGCGATCGGTGTCCTTTTGGTGGTACATGGTGTGCAGGATCTTTCCCTCGCCCTTGAGGGCAAAAAGACCAAGGCACACAACTGGTGGAGTATTCCTTTGATGGCGATCTTAAATATCGTCTTAGGTGTGCTTTGCATCTGTAATGCTTTTGGTCTGGTAAAATTAGGCATGATCCTGATCGGTATCATGCTGATCTACGATGGCTTATCCGATATGTTCATCGTACATAAGGTCAACAAGGCATCCAAGGAGTTTGTGGACTCTACCATCCTTCACGAAGAAAATCTGGATGACTACATGTAAGATAGGAAAGTTGGCGAAGCATTTATGAGACAGATGGAGTTTAAGATGGAGAGACAGAATCTGGTTGAAGTAGGACAAACTCTCTCGGTAACAGAAAGCAAACTCCCGAATTCCTACTACTATACGCTGGAGCATGCCTATGCCATGTCCGGCAACTATACGACCTTGGAACGTTTGAAATCGCGTCAGGGCAAGGTCGTGGATATCAAGGAAACGCCAAAAGGTTTTTTTGTAACCATGGAATTTGACGAATAAAGAGGTAAGATAATGCGATATGTTCCAGCGGGGCAGCTGCAGCCGGGTATGGTCCTGGGGCAGGGGCTTCATGATGCATCGGGGCGGATGCTTTTGGCTCCGAATACATCACTGACAAATGAAAATATTACATACATAAAGTTTTTGGGAACCGCTGGGGTCTATATCGATGATGAGATCACAAGAGATATTCAGGTAACGGACGTGGTGCGTCCGGAGGTCAAGAGCGAAGCGGTATCCATGATCCAGCAGTTTTTTTGCCGTTCGGCAGAGAATGTGGAACTGGATGCAGAGGAGCGCCTGGTACGCCTGGTGGTTGAGAATGTCGTAAATGATGTGCTTTCCAACGAAGCCGTCATGTATAATATGGTCGATATCAAGACCTATAATGATTATACCTATTTTCACTCCATGAATACCGGGGTGATGGCTGGTATTTTAGGTGTGAAGATGGAACTGCCGGAAGATGATCTAAATGACTTGGTGACGGCGGCGTTTTTGCATGATGTCGGAAAGGTCTTAGTCCTGCCGGATCTTGTCAATGCGACACGCAAACTGACACCGGCAGAGGAAGAAGAAATGAAGAAGCACGCCTGGGCGGGCTACGAGTATCTGCGCAAAGAATATTCTTTTGGCGACCAGGTCAATGAGACAGTCTATCAGCACCATGAGTGGTACAATGGCGGTGGCTATCCCAACCACTTAAAAGGCAGGGAACTGTTGCGCAATGCAAGGATATTAAAGGCGGCAGATGTCTATGATACCATGACCTCACAGCGGCCGGGACGTAAGTCCTACCAGCCGGCAGAGGTGATCGAATATATCATGTCGCGCACCGGCATGGAGTTTGATCCTAAGGTCGTGGAGACTATGAACGCAGGCTTTTGTATCTATCCGGTGGGGAGTGAAGTCGTCCTGTCGGATGGCAGGCATGCGATCGTTGTGGAAAATCATCCGGGATTTGTGCAAAGACCGACCGTCCGCCTCTTGGAGGATGGCAAGGAAATCAATCTGCGCGGAGATAGGAACGCATACAACATTACCATTGTAAAACTAATGATCTAGGAGAGCATATGGCAAATCAGGGCAAGAATGGGATCGATGTGATTCTTGCGGAAAGTCTGAAAGAATTAAGTAAGACAAGACCCATCGAAAAAATTACAATCAAGGAAATAACGGATAAGGCGGGCGTGATCCGTCCGACTTTTTATAACCATTTTCAGGATAAGTATGAATTGTTGGAGTGGATCGTGCGCGAAGATCTGATGGAATCGGCAATGCCGCTTTTCGATAACGGACTTTTGCGGGAGGGGATTACTTATCTCTTTACTGCCATGGAAAAGGAGCGGGATTTCTATGAGAAGGCAGTCCGCTTAGAGGGGCAGAATTCTTTCGTGGGGATGATGGAAGATGCTGTGCAGGAGTTGATCTTACAGCGGATGAACAAGGATAAACTGCGGGAAAAGATTACCTATCCTGGCTGAGCCCGGAGAGAGTCGCGGCTTATTACGCCCACATGGCATGCAATGTTGCCGTGCAGTGGATCGAGGGCGGCATGCAGGTGCCGATAGCAGAATTGGTCGAAGTTTATGTGATTATGGCGCAGAAATCCATGATCGAAATCATCAGTTGATATATACATATCAGTTAAAATGTATAGTGCTTTATTACAGTGGTCTGTGTTTGCATATGTAATGGAGCAAACAAGTCTCTTATACTAAAATAGCGGTTTCGGCAGAGACCATAGTTTGATTCTAAGTTATCGGTAGGAGGATTCCATGAGTTGGATTGAAAATATATTGATCATTGCAGGTATCAGTCTTGATATTTTTGCCGCAATGGAGATCGAGGGGGCTATGCTTGCAGATGTCAAGCGTAAGTCGTTGATGATCGCAAGTACGATCGTGACCGTATTACAGTTGATCTTTTTCTTTGGCGGCTATTTTGTCTGCTATGAGTTGGAAAAACATCAGATCATTCAGAATGCAGAGGAAATCGGATATATCGTGGCAACCGTTGTGTTTGCCCTTCTGGGAATCCGCCTGATCGTCAAGGCGATCAAACGTGAATTTGTCCAAGAAAAGCGCAGGGATGATATCCGTGTGCGTGACTATATCAAGATCATCGCCATTACCAGTTTTTATACCCTGTGTGCCGGTTGTGCCTGCGGCTTTGTCGGTACATCCATTGCAATGATGGGGCTTGTTATTCTGGTATGTTCGATCTTAGTCGTTGTTTCCGGTATCTACACGGGATATCATTTCGGTTTTGAGTCCAAGACCGGTGCTTATGCTGCAGGAGCACTTTTGCTCTGGGTCGCAGGAGGCGAGATCTTACTGCGCAATGTGATGCATATGATCTAATAAAATAAGCCTGTATATATCAAATAAAACTTTGGTATATACAGGCTTTTTGTGTCTTAATTTTTGTTTATCTCAAAATTTTCCGGGGTTTTTACGGGACCGTCTGTGCTGTCTTCGGACAAAAGCCCCCGCAAATGCCGCAGGATACTTGGTGCCAGCATGAGGTTCCTGGATTCGACCTGCTCGATCAGATAAGAGATCTTGTCTGTCTTTCCGAGTGCCAGATAACAGTCGCCCAGCATGTTGTAATTCTGGCTGATGTCGGTGCCGATGGCAACGCCAAATTCTAAGACGCTGATGGCATCTGCCAAAAGACCCTGTTCGATCAGGGCAGCACCATAATCCTTGAGGGTAATGGTCAAAAGATCAAAATCCTCGCCGATGGACTGCATGGTCGTCAAGTTAGCAACGCCGTAGGCTTCCTTCAATTCGGTGTTAGTCTTACCGGTCAGATTTAAGAGGCGTTTTTTAGATAAATCTCTCAGGCTATTTTCCAGAGAACAAATCGCGGGATCTTTTGAGAAACCCAGTGGAAATTTATCCAGAGGATGGTAATATATTTAATATTGTCAAGATTGGCAGTGGGAGCCGCGTTGGCAGTCGCCTCTCTTTCCCAGAAAGATTGTGTGACTTCATCCTGCTTCTTGTTGAGGCTTTTATAACGGATGGCAAGAAAGATGCCAATGCCGAGAAATATGGCTAAAAAAGGGAACTGCATACCCTGTCCTTTCTGAAACAAAGTCGTATTTACGATATGTTTCTTAAAATAAATGAAAACTAAGCGAGGTGTTTGAAATGACATACTATAAGCAGTCAAAAAAAAGAAGGATCGCATCTGCTGTGATCATTTTGGTGATCATCGGATGTATGCTTGCTACGATGCTTCTTGCCTGTCTTCTTTAAAAATATACTAAAACTGCCGGACCACGTCAACGATATTCGTCTCTTTGAATATTGAAAAGCGGGGGCAAGGTAGTATAAAATGAACTCTGAACCGATAGAATAGAGATAATAATGATGAGAGGTTATTATGAAAAATAGAATGAGAATGTTAGTTGCGGCATTTGGGATCGTATGCGGTATAGGTCTTGCTTTCCCGGTGCAGCAGGTTGCAGCAGAAGAGAATACCGATGATACAACACAGGACAGTGCAGTTATCCCGGAGCATATTTCCATTGGCGGAACGGATGTGTCCGGTATGAGCCTGGACGAGGCAAATGCGGTTGTGCAGCAGTATGTCGACCAGTATCAGGATGTGACTTTCACACTGACCGCAGATGATAAGAGCATTGAGGCGGATGGCGATGACATCGGTCTTTGTGCCAAGAATGCAGATGTGACAGAGCGTGCCCTTAATTATGGAAAAGAAGGCAATCTGATCGAACGCTTCAAGGCAAATGCGGATATGCAGGCTGGAAAGGAAAAGGACTTTTCTATTTCCCTGACTTCCGATACGGCAACGGTTGAGGCTTTCTTAAATGAAAACAAATCAGACCTTGTTACAGAGGCAGTGGACAATACGGTAAAACGTGTGGATGGCAAGTTTGAGTATGTGGAAGGATCTGAGGGCGTGACCCTTATGACCGGAAAATCTGCGGTCAAGATCGCTGATTTCATTTCTACAGACTGGGATGGCAAAGATGCTTCCATCGAACTTTTGACAGAAAAAGATGAGCCGAGAGGCACCAAGGAAGAACTGGAAAGCATTCAGGATGTACTTGGATCTTATCATACAGACTTTGGTACGGTGGTAAACGGACGTACCAACAATATCAAGACCGGCGCAAGCAAGTTGGATGGTCTTGTGGTATATCCGGGAGAGACTATCTCCGTTTCCGAAGCCATCGGACCGACAACCGCAGAGAACGGCTATTATCCGGCTGGCTCTTATGAGAACGGAACGACGGTTGAGACCTATGGCGGTGGTATCTGCCAGGTATCGACGACGCTTTACAATGCAGTTATCCGTGCAGAACTTGAGATCGTGACCAGAGCCGCACACTCCATGATCGTTTCCTATGTAGAACCGTCCATGGATGCAGCGATCGCAGATGGCATCAAGGATCTGCAATTTAAGAACAATCAGGAAACTCCGATCTATATCGAGGGTTACACCAGTGGCGGTATCATTTACTTCAATATTTATGGTAAAGAAACCAGACCTTCCAACCGTCGTGTGGATTTTGTCAGTGAAGTGACAAGCCAGACAGAGCCGGAGAAGGAATATGTTGCCGTTGGCGATCAGCCGGTAGGCTACATCGAGACAACGACCAAGCCGCACATTGGCTATACGGCAAGACTTTGGAAGATCGTTTATGAAAATGATGTGGAAGTCAGCCGCAAGGTATTTAACAACAGCAAATATAATCCTTCCAAGGAAGTGATCTCTGTAGGCGTTGGCGGTGCTACGCCGGAAGCGGCAGCAGCCATCAATGCGGCGATCGCAACCAAGGATGATGCAACGATCCGTTCTACGATCGCAAGTTATACACCGGAAGCCCAGGCGGCAGCAGCCCAGGCGGCAGCAGCCAGGCAGCGGCCGATGCAGCAGCGGCACAGGCAGCAGCAGCCCAGGCGGCAGCAGCCCAGCAGCAGGCACAGACGACAACACCGGATGCGACCGGAACAACGGCGCAGTAGGATTGCGGGCAATTACACAAAAAGAGATAGCATAGAAAAGGCTGCTTGGGTTCAAGCAGCCTTATGGTACATATATAGTAGATAGGACAAAGAGGACAGATGAAGATTGGCAAAGTTCCGGAGAACGTATTAAAACGATCCGTTATGAAACAACTGCATTACAAGCGCGACGAAGTCATTTTGGGACCGGGGATCGGTGAGGACTGCGCCGCATTGGCACTCGCGGAGGATGAGATCCTTGTCATGTCGACGGATCCGATCACTGGTACAGCCAAGGATATCGGTAAACTTGCCATCCAGATCACGGCAAATGATCTGGCAAGTGCGGGAGCTGAGCCGATCGGTGTTATGCTGACCATACTCTTGCCGGATGGGACGAGGGAGATTGCCCTCAAACGCATCATGGAGCAGATGGAATGTGCATGCAGGGAAGCCAAAATGCAGATTCTAGGCGGACATACGGAAGTCACCGCGGTGGTAAACCAACCGGTGGTCAATGTCGCGGGTGTCGCCAAGGCGAAGAAAGGAAGTCTGATCTCTACCGCAGGAGCCAGGGCGGGCATGGATATTGTCGTCAGTAAATGGGTCGGTATTGAGGGGACGATGATCTTTGCCAAGGAAAAGGAAGCCGAGTTAAAAGAACATTTCCCGGCAGACTTTGTGGATACTGCCATTGGCTTTGACCGCTACTTATCGGTTGTGCCGGAGGCTGCAGTCGCCACCCAGTCCAGCGTCGCGGCAATGCATGATGTTACGGAGGGAGGACTTTTCGGTGCTCTCTGGGAGATGGCAGAAGCATCCGGCGTTGGACTGGAAATCGATTTAAAGAAGATACCAATACGTCAGGAAACGGTTGAGATCTGCGAATACTTTGATGTCAATCCTTATGGCTTGATCTCAAGCGGCATGATGCTGATGGCATCAGCAGACGGAAATGCCCTGGTACTGGCATTACAGGAGGCGGGGATCCCGGCGACCGTGATCGGCAAGGCGACCGAGGGCAATGACCGCGTGATCATCCGGGATGAGGAACGCAGATTTTTGGAACCGCCAAAGACGGATGAATTGTATAAAGTCTTATAGGAAGATGGGAAAATGAGGAGAGATAGTATGAGAGAGAAGATTTTAAGTTATATCGAAACCAATAGCAGAATAGATATGCATGATCTGGCGATCATGATGGGAACGGACGAAGCAACGATCATGAATGAGTTGGAGGAGATGGAGCAGGCACATATCATTTGTGGCTATCATACCCTGATCAACTGGGAAAAGGCTGGGATCGAAAAGGTGACAGCCATGATCGAGGTGCGTGTTACACCACAGCGTGGCATGGGATTTGACAAGGTGGCAGAGCGTATCTACAACTATCCGGAAGTCAATTCCGTTTATCTGATCTCCGGTGGCTTTGATTTTATGGTGACACTGGAAGGAAAGACCCTGCGCGAGGTTTCCGAGTTTGTATCCGATAAGTTATCCCCACTGGATTCTGTTCTCAGTACCAAGACCAACTTTATTTTGAAAAAATATAAGGATCATGGCACGATCATGGCAGAACAGCGCAAGGATGAGAGAGAGTTGGTGAGCCTATGAGAAACCCACTGTCAAAGACCATCGTAGAAATTGAGCCATCCGGCATCCGAAAGTTTTTTGATATTGTCAGTGAAATGCAGGATGCGATCTCACTGGGTGTTGGTGAGCCGGATTTTGATACACCATGGAGAGTTCGTGACGAGGCAATCTATTCTCTGGAACGCGGACGTACGTTTTATACCTCCAATGCAGGTCTCAAGGAATTAAAGGTAGAGATCGCGAATTATCTGCATCGCAGATTTGATCTGGAATATGATTATCGGGATGAGATCCTGGTGACGGTCGGCGGTAGTGAGGCAATCGATATTGCCCTGCGTACTATGTTAGATCCCGGGGATGAGGTCCTGATCCCACAGCCGAGTTATGTCTCTTATCTGCCATGTACGGTTTTGGCAGGAGGCGTTCCGGTAGTGATCAACCTGAAAGAGGAAAATCAGTTCCGTCTGACGGCAGAGGAATTGGAAGCAGCCATCACGGATAAGACCAAGATCCTGATCATGCCGTTTCCGAACAACCCGACCGGGGCTGTCATGGAAAGAAAGGATCTGGAAGCGATCGCGGATGTGGTAAAGAAACATGATCTTTATGTCTTAAGTGATGAGATCTATGCAGAACTTACCTATTTGGAAAAGCATGTGTCCATCGCATCTTTGCCGGGCATGAAGGAGAGGACTGTCCTTATCAACGGATTTTCCAAGTCCCATGCCATGACCGGATGGCGACTGGGCTATGCCTGTGCGCCAAAGATCATTATCAAGCAGATGTTAAAGATCCATCAGTATGCGATCATGTGTGCGCCGACGACCAGCCAGTATGCGGCAGTTGAGGCATTGCGTCATTGTGACGAGGACGTGGCACACATGCGGGAAGAATACAATGGGCGCAGACGCTATCTGATCCATCGTTTTGAGGAGATGCATCTGCAATGCTTTGAGCCTTTTGGTGCTTTTTACATTTTCCCATCTATTCAGGAATTTGGCATGACATCGGAAGAATTTGCGACAGAATTTTTGAATCGAAAAAAGGTTGCTGTTGTGCCGGGTACGGCATTTGGTGCTTGCGGAGAGGGATTTTTGCGAATTTCCTATGCCTACTCTTTGGATAATCTGAAAGTGGCATTGGATCGTCTGGAAGAATTTGTGACAGAATTAAGAGAAGAAAGAAAAGGTGCGTAAATGGCAGCGCTGAATATTATTTTACATGAACCGGAAATTCCGGGAAATACAGGAAATATCGGTCGTACCTGTGTGGCTACCGGGACAAGACTGCATTTGATTGAGCCGCTGGGCTTTCAGTTGAATGACAAGACTGTCAAACGCGCGGGCATGGACTACTGGGATCAGTTGGATGTGACGCGTTATGACGATTGGAATGACTTTTTGGAACGCAACCCGGGAGCAAAGATTTATTATGCAACGACCAAGGGAAAACATGTCTATTCGGATGTGTCTTTTGAGCCGGACTGTTTTATCATGTTTGGCAAGGAGAGTGCAGGTATCCCGGAGGAGATCTTAGTCGAGCACCCGGAGGAATGCATCCGTATCCCGATGATCGGTGAGACAAGATCACTCAACCTGTCAAATTCTGTGGCGATCGTCCTCTATGAGGCATTGCGTCAGAATCATTTCGACCACATGAAACTGGAGGGCGAGTTGCATCGCCTGCACTGGTAAAAAGGAACAGATATGGGAATCATTGAAGCAAAAGATTTAGTACATGAATATATCATCCGCGATGAAGAAGGCAATGTGGAGAGCATCCGCACAGCCCTCGATCATATGGATCTTTCCGTGGAAGCGGGACAGTTTATCGCGGTATTGGGACATAATGGATCGGGCAAGTCTACCTTTGCCAAGCATCTGAATGCTCTTTTGACACCGAGCGAGGGAACTCTGATCGTAGACGGCATGGATGTATCGGACGAGAGCCTGACCTATGATATCCGACAGGAAGCCGGTATGGTCTTTCAGAATCCGGACAATCAGATCATTGCCAGTGTGGTACAGGAAGATGTCGGTTTTGGACCGGAAAATATCGGTGTGCCGACAGAGGAGATCTGGGAGCGGGTGGAAAAGAGCCTGAAGGCTGTCGGTATGTGGCAGTATCGGGAACACTCTCCCAATAAATTATCCGGTGGACAAAAGCAGCGTGTGGCGATCGCCGGAGTTATGGCGATGGAGCCAAAGTGTATCATTTTGGACGAGCCTACTGCTATGCTGGATCCGAATGGACGAAAGGAAGTTTTGGAGGCTGTGCATGCGCTCAACCGTGAGAAAGGTGTGACCATTATTTTGATCACACATTATATGGAAGAAGTTGTGGACGCAGACTATGTATATGTCATGGATCAGGGCAAAGTCGTTTTGGAGGGCAATCCGCGTGGTATCTTTTCACAGGTGGAGACACTCAAGGAACACAGGCTGGATGTGCCGCAGATCACGCTTTTGGCGCATGAACTGCAAAAAGCGGGACTTGCTATACCGGATGGTATTCTGACAAGAGAAGAATTGATCGATGCCCTGCAAAAAGTGGCAGACAAGAGAAAATAAGGTGAATTATGTCATTTATATTAGATAATGTATCTTATCGTTACAGTGAAAAAACAGCATATGAGATCACAGCACTGGATCATGTGAATTTGCAGATCGATGACGGTGAATTTATCGGCGTGATCGGGCATACCGGGTCCGGAAAGTCGACCCTGATCCAGCATCTGAACGGGCTGCTGAAGGCGACGGAAGGCACGATCTACTTTAACGGACAGGATATTTATGAGGAAGATTATGATCTTCGTGATCTGCGTATGCAGGTGGGCATGGTCTTTCAGTATCCGGAACATCAACTTTTTGAGGAGACAGTCTTTAAGGATGTCTGCTTCGGTCCTAAGAACCAGGGCTTGCCGGAAAAGGATGTTACGCTTCGTGCCTATGAAGCATTGCAAAATGTGGCTTGCCGGAAAAATATTTTGATGTTTCTCCTTTTGAATTGTCCGGAGGACAAAAGCGTCGTGCTGCAATCGCCGGTGTGATCGCCATGAAACCGCAGGTGCTGATCTTAGATGAGCCGACGGCGGGGTTGGATCCGAAAGGACGTGACGAGATCCTGGATATGATCGCAGATATGCATGCCAGATATGGCAACACGGTTATATTGGTCTCTCATAGTATGGAAGATGTGGCAAAGTATGTAGACCGTATCATTGTCATGGATCACGGACATGTCAAGTTTGATGATGCGCCGCGTCAGGTCTTTCATCATTATAAGGAGTTGGAGGAGATCGGACTTGCGGCACCGCAGGTGACATACCTGATGCATGAGATGAAGGAAAAGGGCATGGATGTGTCAACAGAGGCGACGACCGTAGACGAAGCAAAAGAGGCGATACTACGCCTGATAGGATAGAATTATGTTAAGAGATATTACATTAGGACAATATTATCCGGCGGATTCTGTCATTCATAAACTGGATCCCCGGACAAAGTTATTTGCAACACTTCTGTTTATCATCAGTGTTTTTTCTTTTGACGGCATTGTGGGATTTATCGTCATGACCGCCTTTTTATTTGGCGTGATCGCCCTGAGCAAGGTGCCTTTGTCTTTTATGCTGCGCGGACTCAAGGCTATTATGATCCTGCTTGTTATCGCGGGTCTTTTTAACCTTTTTCTGACACCTGGACAGGTGCTCTGGAGTATCTGGAAGATCCACATCACGCGGGAAGGACTGCGCAATGCGGTGCTGATGACCATCCGCATGGTCTATCTGATCATGGGATCGTCCGTGATGACGCTGACGACAACCCCGAACCAGTTGACGGACGGCTTGGAAAAGGCATTGAAGCCTTTGCAGAAGATCAATGTACCGGTGCATGAGATCGCAATGATGATGTCAATCGCCCTTCGTTTTATCCCGATCCTGATCGAGGAGACGGATAAGATCATGAAGGCGCAGATGGCAAGAGGTGCGGATTTTGAAACGGGTGGACTTGTCAAAAAGGCAAAGAATATGGTGCCGCTCTTAGTACCGCTTTTTGTATCAGCGTTCCGCCGTGCCAATGATCTGGCACTGGCGATGGAAGCAAGATGTTATGTTGGTGGCGAGGGCAGGACCAAGATGATGCCACTGGTCTATCATAAGGTCGATCGTCTGGCGTATGTGGTCGTGATCGCCTACTTTGTCCTCTTGATGGTCATAAAGGTGGTGCTTTAATGCGGGTAAAACTGGTTGTGGCATACGAGGGAACCAACTACTGCGGATGGCAGATCCAGCCAAACGGGATTACGATCGAACAGGTGCTCAATGAGACCCTGAGTTCTCTTTTAGGGGAAGAAATCACGGTGACGGGAGCCAGCCGGACGGATGCCGGTGTGCATTCTCTGGGCAATGTTGCTGTTTTTGAAACCCATACCAAAATGCCGGCAGAGAAGATCTCTTTTGCACTCAATCAGCGCCTGCCGGAAGATATCGTGGTGCAGGAGTCCTGCCAGGTGCCAGAGGATTTTCACCCACGTTTTTCCAAAAGCAGGAAGACATATGAATATCGTATTTTAAATTGTCGTTTCCGCCAGCCGCTGGAGAGAAGGACAAGTTATTTTTATCACTATCCGCTGGATGTCAGTGCCATGCAAAAGGCGGCGGCTTATCTGGTGGGGGAACATGATTTTACTTCCTTTGCGTCCGTGCATGCGCAGACCAATACTTATGTGCGCATGATCTATGCACTGGATGTGGTGCGTGAGGGAGACATGATCCGTATCCGCGTGCAGGGGAATGGATTCCTTTACAATATGGTGCGCATCATAGCCGGAACCCTGATCCAGGTGGGCGCAGGGATCAAAAAGCCGGAGGATATGGAAAGCATCCTTGCGGGAAAGGACAGAGAATTGGCAGGACCGACAGCACCGGCGCATGGACTTACCATGATCGGGCTGGAATATTTATAGAAAAGAATTGACAAAAAGCCGTGTGCGTAATATAATGTAACGGCTGATGTAGTTTAGAAGCACAGTTTCATTAGCCCCGAAACGTGTTTTGACTATAGACATGTCAGTGATCGTATTTCGGACATTGTACGAGACTGACGCTTTATGTTATTTAAGGAGGAAACCAAATGAAGACTTATATGCCAAACCCAAGTCAGGTTGAGAGAAAATGGTATGTAGTAGATGCAGAAGGACAGACATTAGGTCGTCTTGCTTCTGAAGTTGCTAAGGTATTAAGAGGAAAGAACAAAGCGATTTACACACCTCATGCTGATTGCGGAGATTATGTGATCGTTGTTAATGCAGAGAAGATCAAGGTTACTGGTAAGAAGTTAGACCAGAAGATCTATTATCATCATTCAGACTATGTTGGTGGAATGAAAGAGACAACTTTAAAGGAGATGTTAGCTAAGCATCCTGAAAGAGTTATCGAACATGCAGTTAAGGGAATGCTTCCAAAGGGACCTTTAGGAAGAGAGATGTACACAAAGTTATTTGTATACGCTGGCCCAGATCACAAGCATGCAGCTCAGAAACCAGAAGAGTTGACATTTTAATTCGGTAAGGAGGTAAATCACATTGGCTAATACAAAGTATTACGGAACAGGAAGAAGAAAATCATCTGTTGCTAGAGTATATTTAGTACCTGGAACAGGTAAGATCACAATCAATAAAAGAGATATCGATGAGTATCTTGGACTTGAGACTTTAAAGGTTGTTGTTCGTCAGCCACTCGTTGCTACAGACAATCTTGACAAGTTCGATGTTTTAGTAAACGTTAAGGGTGGCGGTTACACAGGTCAGGCTGGTGCCATCAGACACGGTATTGCTAGAGCATTACTTCAGGTAGACGCTGATTACAGACCGGTTCTGAAGTCTAACGGATATCTTACAAGAGATCCTAGAATGAAAGAACGTAAGAAGTACGGCTTGAAGGCAGCTCGTAGAGCACCGCAGTTCTCAAAGAGATAGGATTTTCACAATTCAGAACATCCTACGATGTTTCAGAAGAGTATATTACACCTCAGGACTTTTGCCCTGGGGTGTTTTTTAGTTAGAAAATATCCATCTTCTAATCGCATCTTCTTGCAGAAATTGCGGATACAAGTACAAGTACACCGACAAATGTCATACCAACATAGCAGATCTGCATTGCCGCCATAATACCTATACTATCTTCTAGTATGGCTTCCAGAGACATAAAGATGGTGCTGCCGAGCGCACCGGAAATTGTGCGAAGGGATGTGATCAAAGACTGACCGAAAAACCGGTTGAAAGTTGAAAGATCGAACCTTTACCGAGGTTGCTGATACCATACAAAATACCGGTAAATCCAGTAACTGCGAGAATGGCAGATAAAATATCCAGTTTACTATGTTCATTTTCCAGAACATTATCCATGGCGAAAAAAGCAACCACAAGAGCAATGATACACAAAACTGCCAGACTATAAAAGATCATGCGCCAGCCCCAGTGATCGACAATGATACCGGCAGCCTGCATTATTCTGCCAAGCATCATGACAGTAAAACTTTGTGCAAATCCATTCAAAATCACCCCGATAGAAAACAGCAATGAACTTTGCTATGCAACAAGTCAGAACTACAATGGACCTTACCATTTTGGCGGAACCATTATTTCCAATGGAGATGTGGGATACCACGGAAGAAGTGGGGAAAATCGCACCAATCAGACGGCAAACGATCATGGAAGTCTGGCATGCATAAAAGGACAGTGGTATATTTTCCACCACAGACAGACGCACAGTGGTACTTTCAGCCGACAGGCATGCGCAGAACCCGTAAGGATCGCAGAGGATGGAAGTATTGTCCAGGTAGAATGTACTTCTATGGGATTCCATAGGGGAGCACTGGAAACGAAGGGATCTTATCCGGCAATTATTTCCTGTGTCTTGACCAATGGTGCTATGCCGCACATTACCAACACTTTGATACAGGAGGATATCATCTTCTCTGCCCGACCGAAGATGTGGTGGGTATTATTGCGGCTAATTTTGAGTGGCGCTTTCGTACCATACCGGCATTGAAGCCGCAGGCTGGACACAGTATGGAAAAGAGTTATGAAGAAGGTTGTAAACTCTTAAAACTTATGAATATTGATGATGTTCCCATCTATCATGGAGCCAAAGATTTTATAGAAAACAGGGCAGATCTTCCAACTTCCGAGGGATCGCGTTTCATTATTGAAGAAGCCATGCGGGAGTGTGAGGAGCCGTTGTATATTGCACTGCTGGAAAATGTCGCAGGACAAAAGCGGCATATAGAAAAAGCACCGCGGATTCTGGATGATTTTTTTGCCAGATTAAAACTTTGTTATGGCAATGAATAAATTCTTAAGCAAATCTTAAAGACTTGCCTCATTGAATCTTAATGCTATAAAAGCCACAATGGATATGTAAGAAAAACATATCTCTTGTGGCTTTTTTATATGGATCGTACATCTGTTTCCAAAGAAAAGATTTAGAAAAGTTAAGAAGTGTTTTTAGGGGATTGTTAAGAAATAAACACCATACTATAGGACGAAAAAAGATTGTAACAAATGATAGGTGTCTGCGTCTAATGATAGAAGACAAGAGAGAAAGGACAGAAAAGATGGAAAATGTACTGGATTATTTGGAAAAAACGGCAAAGAAGTATCCGACACAGATTGCCGTGGAGGACGAAAATACATCTTTGATGTGGGCGGAACTGGTCTATCGGGCAAAGCGGATCGGCAGTGTCCTGTGTGATCAGATGAAAAGACAGGATGCCGTGGTCATCGTTGCGGAAAAGAGCACACAGACCCTGGCACATATGTTTGGCGTTTTGTATGCAGGAGGCTTTTATGTGATGGTCGATCCTATGCAGCCCCAAGACCGCATCCAGAGGATCTTTTCGGTTTTACGACCAAGCCTTGTGATCGCAGATGAAAAATACATGGAAAATGTAAAGCAGATCCTGAGTACTATGCAAAAGAAAGAGACAGAAGACAGACCAAGGCTCACGGCTATGCAAACGCTGCTGCCTTCCTATGATGTGACGGATAAGGTTACAGAAGATAGTGGCACTGCGGAAAATACAGCCGACCAGCCTTGGAATGATCTGGTCGCAGAAGTCAAATTACAGAAGATCCGAGCCAAGAGCCGGCCGACCGATATTCTATACGGTATTTTCACTTCCGGCTCCACCGGCATGCCAAAAGGAATTGTAGTCAGTCATGGTGCTGTCATTGATTTTATTTCACATTTTACACAGACCTTTTCCATCACAAAAGAGGATCGTCTGGGAAATCAGGCTCCCTTTGACTTTGATGTGTCGGTCAAGGATATCTACTCCTGTGTGATGACCGGAGCAACCTTGGTACTGATTCCGCGCACCTATTTTTCGGCACCACCACTGCTTTTGGATTATTTGTGTGACCGACATGTGACCAGCCTGACCTGGGCGGTATCGGCACTGACCATTATTTCTTCTCTGGGAGGCTTGAAGTACCGGGTGCCGACAGAGATAAAGCGTGTCATGTTCAGTGGCGAGGTTATGCCGAACAAACAGTTAAAACTCTGGCAGGAGCTTTGCCGGACGCTATGTTTGTCAATCTCTACGGACCATCGGAGATCACCTGTAACTGCACCTATCACATCATCGACCATGCGGTGACCGAGGGTGAAAAACTGCCGATCGGAAAGGCATTTGCCGGAAGAAGCGTCTTTCTTTTGGATGAGCATCATAGGCTCATCACAGAAGCCGGGCGACAGGGGGAGATCTGTGTAAGCGGGCAGTCCCTTGCCAACGGTTATTATAACAATGAACTGGAGACAAGAAAGCAATTCTGTTATCTGGAAAAAGAGCAGTTGCCAACCGACATAACAGGACAAGTTCTGACGGAGGGACAGCGTTTTTATCGCACGGGAGACTTGGGATATTTTGATGAGGAAGGACTGCTCTATTTCTGTGGGCGTAAGGATTTTCAGATCAAACACATGGGGCATCGGATCGAACTTGAGGAGATCGAGCAGGCTTTGGATATGGTGCCAAATCTCAAACGTTCCTGCTGTCTGATGGATACAGCGCACAATCGGATCGTTGCCTTTTATCTGGGAAATGTGAAAAGTGCAGAGATCCGCAGGGCTCTGAAGGAACATGTGCCGGATTATATGGTACCGCGTAAGTTTATCCAGGCAGAGACTTTTCCACTCAATAAAAATGGAAAGACTGACCGTGCTTATTTTAAGAGCATATTGGAATCGGCATAATGAAAAAGATAGGAGACAGGAAACATGCAAGAAGAAAAATTTCCTTACATAGACCGGTTGGACGAGACCGTTTTAGATGAAGCCATCCTGCGCTTTGGTACACCGACCTATGTCTTTGATGTAGAGCAGGCAAAAAAGCGTGCCCGGACATTCCGGGGGATCATAGGGCAGGCGGCGGATCTTTGTTATGCCATGAAAGCCAATCCCTTTTTGGTAAGAGCCATGGCAGAGGAAGTCAATCGTATTGAAGTGTGTTCCATGGGCGAATTCCGCATCTGTAAACAGAAGGAGATTCCGGCGGAGAAACTTTTGATCTCCGGCGTGATGAAAGACCGGGATGATCTGTGGGAGATCTTGGAGACTTATGGAAACCGCTGCCATTATACGATCGAGTCCTTAAATCAATATGCCATTTTAAATGAATGGGCACGAAGCAGCGGGAAAAAGGTTCCGGTATATTTGCGCCTGACTTCCGGTAACCAGTTTGGCATGGATGAGGAAACGCTGACCAATATTGTGGAACTGGAACAGGATAAAGATCTTTTGGAGATCTGTGGCATCCACTATTTTTCCGGGACACAGAAGAAGCGGAAAAAGACCTTGGAGGAATTGACATATCTGGATGAAGTCTTTGCCCGATTAAAGGAAAAAACAGGCTATCAGGTGACGGAACTTGAATACGGACCGGGGCTGGCAGTACCTTATTTTGCCAGACAGGCGGATGAGCGTTTTGAGACTTTGGAAGCCATTGCGGATGCCTTGGCAAAAATGCAGTGGCAGGGCAAGGTTACTTTAGAAATGGGACGTGCCTTTGTGGCGGATTGTGGCTATTATATTACGACGGTCAAGGATACCAAGCGAAGCGGTGACCAGAATTACTGCATTATCGATGGCGGTATGCATCAGGTCAATTATGACGGACAGATTCGGGGCATGTATCAGCCCAAACTGACCATCCGTCCGCAGGGAGCCAGAGGAATCTATCAAAACTGGACGATCTGCGGCGAACTCTGCACGGGAAATGATATCCTGGTGCAGAATATCAAGATTGATGATCTGCGGGTCGGCTCGACCATCATCTTTGAGAATACCGGAGCCTATGCAGTCATGGAAGGGATGGCACTTTTCTTAAGTCATGTGCTTCCGGCGGTCGTTCTCTACGATCCGGTCGGTGGTTTTACGCAAGTCCGGGCAAGACGCGAGACTTATGTTTGGAACTCATAAAATACAGAATAAGAGGAGAAATAAAAATGGAAGAATTACTTACTATCTTAAATGACGTGGATGACAGCATTGATTGGGAACATGAGGAGGGATTGATCGATAATCGCATCTTAGATTCCTTTGGCGTGATCTCCCTTGTGGCAGAATTGGACGAGACTTTTGATATTGAGATCGAAGCATCCGAGATCATCCCGCAGAATTTCAATTCTGTGCAAGCCATTTATGCTATGGTAAAGAGATTGCAGGAGAACTAAGATGGCTTACCATGAAGTGACCTATCTCTTTCTCTTTTTGCCACTGGTGCTGATCGCTTATCAGGTCGTGCCACAAAAGAGGCGCTGGTGTGTCCTGCTTCTGGCAGGATATGCATTCTTTTGGTCTTTCAGCAAAAGTCTGGTATTGGTGTTGATGGCAACGTCCATGTTTACGCATTATATCGGACTTTGGCTGGAACGGGTCAAAGAGGACGGAGATAAGAAAAAACAAAAGTGGATTTTATTTTTCGGTGTCTTTGTCCTGCTGGCTGTCTTGGGCTATTTAAAGTATGCAAATTTCTTTGTAGAAAATGTAAATGGTCTGCTGACGGCAGTGGGTAAGTCAGGCATGGCACTGGAGACGAAAAAAATAGCCGTTCCCATCGGTATTTCTTTTTACACCTTGCAGGCGATCGGCTATATGGCGGATGTCTACTGGGGCAAGATCCCGGCAGAACGACATCTTGGGAAAGTGGCACTTTTCCTAGGCTTTTTTCCGCAGATCATGGAAGGACCCATTGCCATGTATTCCCAGACAGCGGATGCACTGTGGAGTGGAGAAAGCCTGAAATCCGAAAATCTGGCGCAGGGATCTATCCGTATCCTCTGGGGACTTTTTAAAAAGATGATCATTGCAGATCGCCTTTATTATCTGGTAACAGAGGTCTTTGACCACTATGAGAACTACAGCGGTGCCATCGTGATCGTGGCAGCCGTTTCCTATGCCGTGCAGTTGTATATGGAGTTTTCCGGCTGTATGGATATCGTGATCGGAAGCGGACAGATGTTTGGTGTGAGACTGCCGGAGAATTTCAACCAGCCCTTTGCCTCCAAGAGCGCGGCAGAGTTTTGGCGCAGGTGGCATATGACACTGGGCGTATGGTTTAAGACCTATGTCTTTTATCCGGTATCTGTTTCACCATTCATGCGAAAATGGAATAAATTTGGAAAAAAACATGTGGGAAAATATATGACAAAACTGGTGGGGTCTGCCATCGCTCTTTTCCCGGTCTGGCTTTTTAACGGACTTTGGCACGGACCGCAATGGAACTATATCTTTTATGGTATGTATTATTTTGTCATCCTCTTGCTGGAAGTGGCATGTGAACCGCTCAAGGAGAAGTTTTATGCTAAGACCGGTACAAGCGAGACAACCGGCTGGTGGAATGTCCTGCGGATTGCAAAGACCTGGATCATTATTTTTACCGGAGAACTTTTCTTCCGTGCCAATACGCTGACGGCGGGCTTTTCCATGTTTGCAAGCATTTTCCGGGGATTTGCACCGGAAAGGCTCTGGGACGGAACCCTGCTTCGCATGGGACTGGACCTGGCAGATTATAGCATTATCATTGCCGGCTGTATCGTAGTCGGTATTGTGGGACATTTGCGGGAAAAGAAAAAATTGAGTCTGGATCAGATCGCTGGCATGCGTCTGCCGGCTCGCTGGGGACTTTATTACGCGCTTATTTTTGCCGTGATCCTATTCGGCGCATATGGCGTGGGTTATCAACAGGTGGATTTGATTTATGCTGGATTTTAAAGAAAAAATGAAAATAAAAAAATATAGAAACAGCCTATTTTTTGTCATACTGGCACTGCTGATCATCGGCAGTTCTGCCGGGTTGTCCTATTTGTCCATGCAGGACGATCATCTGCTCCAGAGCCGCAATAAGAGCATGATCCGTATTCAAAAACAGAGGGAGGACTCACTGGATGCCCTCGTGGTCGGAGACAGTTTGAGTTACAGTGCTATCTCTCCTATGAAAATGTGGGAAGAGAAGGGCATTGCATCCTATGTCTGTGGACAATCCGGGCAAAAGCTACAGGAGACCTATTCCATGCTGGAGATCGCCTTTAAGACCCAGCATCCCAAGGTAGTAGTCATGGAGACAGGACCTCTCTTTCGTGTGCGCGGTAAGAGCGAGGAGATCAAGTCAACGCTTTCCGAGATGGGCAACCGCTATTTTCCGATCTTTCGCTATCATGATGTCTGGAAGACCCTGCTCTTTGGCAAAAAGTATGCAGAACAGGATTTTGAGGGCTATCTGGTGCGCGGGACAAAGATCCCTTATACCCATGGCGATACTTATATGAGCAAGGCAAAGACGCTGGAGGAGATCAAACCAAGCATTGTTCTGTATATGCAAAAGATCATTGCACTGTGCGAGCAAAATGATGCCAAACTTTTGTTGGTAAGCGCGCCATCACCGCACAACTATAATACGGCACGCTGTAATGCGATCGCGGCATATGCAAGGGAAAATGATATTGCCTATCTCAATCTCAATGATACGGCAAATCCGGTCGGGATTGACTGGTCAAAGGACTGTCTGGATAAGGGAGATCATCTGAATGCATCCGGCGCAGAGCGGGTCAGCATCTATCTGGCTGCCTATCTCAAGGAAAACTATGATCTGCCGGATCACAGAGGAGAGGAGGCTTATGCGTCCTATACACAAATGGAAAAACAGTACGATCGGATCGTGAATGAGAAAATAAAAGAGATCCGTGAGTAAGAAAGAAAAAGACAGGGAGTTCCCCCTTGTCTTTTTTTGTATTTTTGGCTAAGATACAGAGTATAGAGATATAGAAAAGAGCAGGAGGTTTTTCATATGAAAGTAACAATTTCAGATGCTATTCGATACATCGGTGTGGATGATACCACCATCGATCTGTTTGAAAGTCAGTATGTTGTGCCGGAGGGCGTTTCCTACAATTCCTATCTGATTCTGGATGAGAAGGTCGCGCTTATGGATACAGTGGATGCCAGAGGTGCCGAGGCATGGGAAAAGAATCTCATGGATACTTTGGCAGGACGCAAGGTAGATTATCTGGTGATCTCCCACTTGGAACCGGATCATGCCGGAAGCATTGGCAGACTGGTGGAATTGTTCCCGGAAGTGACGCTGGTGGGCAATGCTAAGACTTTTGCCATGCTGCCACAGTTCTTCCCGGATGGTGTGATGGAGTGCGAAAAATTAACGGTCAAAGAGGGCGATACCTTATCTTTGGGCAGCCATACACTGACCTTTGTCATGGCACCCATGGTACACTGGCCGGAAGTTATGGTTTCCTATGAGTCCAGTGAAAAAGTCTTATTCTCTGCGGATGGTTTTGGCAAGTTTGGCGCCCTGTCTTTGACAGAAGATGCGGACTGGGCTTGCGAAGCGCGCAGATATTACTTTAATATCGTAGGAAAATACGGCAATCCGGTGCAGGCACTTTTAAAGAAGGCGGCAGGACTTGATATTGCCACGATCTGTCCTTTGCATGGTCCTGTTTTAAAAGAAAATCTGGGTTATTACATCGGACTTTATGATACCTGGAGCAAGTATGAACCGGAAAGCAAGGGCGTTTTGGTGGCATATGCATCCATCCATGGAAACACGAAAAAGGCGGCAGAAGCACTGGGGCAGATGCTTCGGGAAAAAGGCGTAGAAAAGGTGGTTGTCAGTGATCTTGCCAGAGAGGATATGGCAGAAGTCATCGAGGATGCTTTCCGCTATGACCGTATGGTACTTTGCGCAGCATCTTATGATGGCGGCGTATTCCCATGCATGCAGGACTTCTTACATCATTTGCAGTCCAAGGCATATCAGAAGCGCACGATCGGCATGGTAGAAAATGGTTCCTGGGCGCCATGCGCAGCCAAGGCAATGCGTGAGATCGTGGATACTTTCAAGGATGTGACTGTGGTAGAACCGCTTGTGACGATCCGCTCTACCATGAAGGACTCTGATCGTAAGACCATGGAGGCTTTGGCGACCGCAATCGCAGAGGCATAGACTTTGGGTGAAAATGAAAGAGAGAGATTATTTATTTGATAATTACAAGGCATTTCTGATCGTACTGGTGGTTGTCGGACATTTTATTGAAGTGGCATCGGATGACAATGTGGTGATGGAAACGACAAAGTGGATCATCTTTTCCTTTCACATGCCTGCTTTTGTATTTATCTCAGGGTATTTCTCGAAAAAAACACAGGGCATCTACAAGTTGTTACAACAACTTGTGGTGCCTTATCTTGTGTTCGAGATTCTTTACTACATACTTTATACTTACATTCTGAATAGGGACACGGAACTGGCGTTTTTATATCCAAAATTTTCTCTATGGTATCTGCTTGCCATGTTTATGTGGAAGATGATTACACCGCTGTTTCGTCGACTGCCGGGTTATCTTTGGATTGCATTTGTGCTGGGACTTTTCGTAGGGGCATCATCCTTGGATGATAACTATCTGACTTTGCCGCGTATGTTTACCTTTTATCCCTTTTTCCTATTGGGGATGGACTTAGATCGGAACAGGATTGACCTACTTCGTGCGCGCATCCGTCGTATGTGGGCATTTGGTATATTTTAGCCATCAATGCATTTTTGGCATGGGTTGCAGTAAGTGATCGTATTTCTATCAAAATTTTTTATGGCAGGTACGACTACGAATATCTGGGATTGTCTGTGCCCATGGGGATCGCACTTCGTGCAGCCTGCTATCTGATTTCCTATATTATGATCTATGTTGTTGCTATCATGATTCCGGGAGCGAAAAACAGTCTTTCTGCCCTGGGGCAAAAGACCATGGCGATCTATCTGTTTCATGGATTGATTTTTGCAGTCTTCCGGCGCGGAGAAATCTGGTATCAGAGTTTGGGGGAGATTGTGGAGGATGCTATTTTGGTGGAGGCATCCATCGGAACCATCTGGCTTCTTTGCCAACGGCCATTCGTAGCATTTACGGATTGGGTAACGCATATCCCGATGCCGCTGCTGCAAAAAATCGCTAACTTCGGGTTTATAGGTCGTTTGGAAAAATTACGTGGTGTAGGGCAACAAAAATTGTAAGGAAAACAGGAGTCTTGTCTTGCTATGAACCAAATCCTAGTATAAAATAGGAAAAGATGGTAAAAACACCGTCAAACATTGCGGTGATCAAGATAGCACAGATAAGGAGGAGACTATGGAACAAAATACGATTTGTGTGCAGGGAGGTTACACACCGGGCAACGGCGAACCACGTCAGATCCCGATCATTCAGAGTACAACCTTTAAATACGATACGAGTGAGGATATGGGAAAATTATTCGACCTCGAGGCAGAAGGCTATTTTTACACGAGATTGCAGAATCCGACCAATGACTATGTGGCAGCAAAGATTGCCCAGTTGGAGGGCGGTACAGCGGCAATGCTTACCAGCAGCGGACAGGCAGCCAATTTCTTTGCCCTCTTTAATATCTGCGGAGCAGGGGATCACATTGTATCTTCGACCAGTATCTATGGCGGAACTTACAATCTGATCTCGGTGACGATGAAGCGCATGGGAATTGACGTGACCTTTGTAGACCCGGATGCATCGGAAGAAGAACTCATGGCAGCTTTTCAGCCAAACACCAAGGCAATGTTTGGTGAGACGATCGCCAACCCGGCACTGACGGTTCTGGATATTGAGAAGTTTGCGCGGGTTGCTCATGCAAATGGGGTACCGCTGATCGTGGACAATACTTTTGCAACACCGATCAACTGCCGTCCGTTTGCATGGGGTGCAGACATTGTGACCCATTCTACGACCAAGTATATGGACGGACATGGCGCCGGTGTTGGTGGCGCCATTGTTGACAGTGGCAACTTTGACTGGATGAAGTATGCGGATAAGTATCCGGGACTTTGCACGCCGGATGAGAGTTATCACGGTGTGACCTATGTGGAGCGTTTTGGTAATGGCGGTGCATTTATCACCAAGTGTACGACACAACTGATGCGTGATCTGGGATCGATCCAGAGCCCGCAGAATGCCTTTATCTTAAATCTGGGCTTGGAGAGTCTGCATGTGCGTATGGCAAAACATTGTGAAAATGGACAGGCTGTGGCAGAATTTTTGGAAAATCATCCAAAGGTTGCCTATGTCAATTACTGCGGACTTCCGGGGGATAAGTATCATGCGCTGGCAGAAAAGTACCTGCCAAACGGCTCCTGTGGCGTTGTCTCCTTTGGTCTGGTCGGCGGAAGGGATGCGGCAAGCACCTTTATGAAGCATTTAAAGATCGCAGCCATTGAGACCCATGTGGCAGATGCCAGAACCTGTTGCCTTAATCCTGCATCCAGCACACATCGTCAGATGAATGATGAGCAGTTGAAAGAGGCAGGTGTTCCTGCAGAACTGATCCGTATCAGTTGCGGTATCGAAGACAAGCGTGATCTGATCGCAGATCTGGCACAGGCACTGGAAGCCATCTGATGACAAGAATTCCTATCGGTTTATAGGAAAATGCGAGACCCCAAAAAATCAGGGCTGGGGCATTATTCCTCAAGGCGAAAAACAGTGAGGACTTGTACGCAAATAAGAACACAATCGGTGCATTTGAATGGGAGAAATTCTGTTGAAATGTGCCGATTTTTACGTTACCATAAATGTAGATATACACGTCTCTTTTGGACTTTGCTTTGTCAAAAAATTAACGAAGCAGGGGCTTTGGTGAGTGGGGTGTGTGATAAATTTATGAGGAGGAGAATAAATGCAAGATTACAAGGTCATCGAAGTAAAGCGCAGTATCTTTGAGGACAATGATGCAGATGCTGCCAGACTTCGTGATGAATTGAAAGAGCAAAAGACTTTTCTTTTGAACCTGATGTCTTCACCGGGAGCAGGCAAGACGACCACACTTCGTCAGACTATTTCCCGTTTGAAGGATGAGATGCGCATCGGTGTCATGGAAGCAGATATTGATTCTGATGTTGACGCAGCAACCATCGCAGAGACAGGTGCAAGAGCCATCCAGATCCATACCGGTGGTATGTGTCATCTGGACGCAGACATGACCAGACAGGGCATCCATGAATTTGGTACCGATGATCTGGATCTGGTCGTTCTGGAAAATGTCGGCAATCTGGTCTGCCCGGCAGAGTTTGATACCGGTAGTGTCAAGAATGCTATGATCTTATCGGTTCCTGAGGGGGACGATAAGCCTTTGAAGTACCCGCTTATGTTTTCTATCTGTGATGTGGTACTGATCAACAAGTGCGATACACTTAGCGTATTTGATGATTTTTCAAAGGAAGCAGTAGAGGAGCGTATAAAGAAATTAAATCCAAATGCTCAGGTGATCTTTGTTTCCGCAAAGACCGGAGAGGGATTTGATGCCTGGTGCGACTGGCTTCGCAAGGAAGTAGCAGACTGGCAAAATAATTAATAAGCATAAGAAGAGAAATGTGGAGGAAAGTATGGAAAGAAGTAAGGACGAAAAGTATCTGATGACACCGTATTCATTGGATGAGAATCGTAACAAAAAGGATCCGAGAGCGGGATATTGTATCGAAGAGTTAAAGAATAAGCCGTTCCGTGAGCCACTTGCAAAGTTTGCAAAGGCTGTTACCGACCGTGCAAAGGTACAACTTGGCAAGGAAGATATCACAGCAGAAAGCCCGGAGTACTGGGGACTTTACAATCTTGTTACAGATGAGCAGTGCGAGATCGGTATCAAGATGGAGAAGCGTCATCCAAGAACACTTGCTGATATGAAGGCTCTTTGCCCGGAATATTCTGAGGAAGAACTCTTGAAGCAGTTGGAAGAAATGTCTTATAACGGTGTGATCGAGTGGAATTATGAGAATCCACAGCATGAGAAGCAGTGGGTACTTCCTATGTATGTACCGGGTTCTGCTGAGTTCGGCAACATGAATGCAGACCTTTTGGAGAGACATCCGGAAGTAGGACCATTCTTCGAGCGTATGAGCCGTATCCCATTGGAGGGGCTGACCCAGATGGTACCACAAGGCGGCGCAGGCGTTGGTATGCACGTTATCCCGGTAGAGGATGCTATCAGCATGGAGAACAATTCTTCTTCATTGGAGCATATCTCCTACTGGCTGGACAAGTACGAAGGAAAATATGCAGCCAGCCCATGTTCTTGTAGAAAGTCCCGCAAAACTTTTGAAGAAGGCTGTGCGGATGATCCGGAAGGCTGGTGTATCGCAATCGGCGATATGGCTGACTACGTTGTTGAGACAAACAAGGGTGGCCGCTATATCACCAAAGAAGAAGTATTAGAGATCTTAAAGAAGGCTGAGGACAATGGTTTTGTTCATCAGATCACCAATATCGACGGCGAGGAAAAGATCTTTGCTATCTGTAACTGTAATGTCAATGTATGTTATGCGCTGCGTACATCACAGTTATTTAACACACCGAATATGTCACGTTCTGCTTATGTAGCACATGTTGTAAAGGATAACTGTGTTGCCTGCGGACGTTGTGTTGAGGTTTGCCCTGCCGGTGCCGCAACCTTAGGACAGAAGCTCTGCAAGAAGGACGGATCTGAGGTCGTATATCCTAAGATGCCACTCCCAACCGAGCAGAAGTGGTCTCCGGATATGTGGACAGAGGATTACCGCAATATCAACCGTATCAATACACACAAGACCGGTACTGCTCCATGTAAGACAGCATGTCCTGCACACATTCCGGTACAGGGTTATTTGAAGATGGCTGCACAGCAGATACGAAGAAGCCTTGGCTCTGATCAAGAAGTACAATCCACTTCCGGCAGTCTGCGGACATGTATGTAACAGACGTTGCGAGGATGCATGTACCCGTGCAACGATCGATGAGGCGATCGCTATCGATGAAGTAAAGAAATTTATCGCAATGCAGGATCTCAAGGCAGACAAGCATTATGTACCAAAGAAGGTCATTCCAAAGATTCAGGGTGGCTTCGACGAAAAGGTAGCCATCATTGGTGCAGGTCCTGCCGGTATTTCCTGTGCATATTATCTGGCAGAAAAAGGCTACAAGCCAACCTTGTTTGATAAGAACAAGAAGCCGGGTGGAATGGTTACATACGGTATTCCTTCTTTCGTTATGGAAAAGGATGTTGTTGAGGCAGAGGTTGACGTACTCCGTGAGATGGGCGTTGACATTCGTCTTGGTGTTGAAGTAGGTAAGGATATTACCTTAAAGCAGTTGCGTGAGGAAGGCTATAAGGCATTCTATATCGCTATCGGCTGCCAGGGTGGACGTGGTGTCAATGTTCCTGGTGAAGATGCAGAAGGTGTAATGAAGGGTGTTGACCTTTTACATACCGTTATTGACGATGAGTCTTACACACTTTCCGGTGACACCGTTGTTATCGGCGGTGGTAACGTAGCCATCGACGTATCCCGTACCGCAGTTCGTTGTGGATCTCCTAAGGTAACACAGGTTTCTTTGGAGACACGTGATATCATGCCGGCACTTCCGGAAGAGATCGAACTGGCTGAATCCGAAGGTATCGCATTCGCAGGCGGATGGGGACCAAAGGAGATCCTTACAGAAAACGGTAAGGTGACCGGTATCGTATTCAAGAAGTGTACACAGGTTAAGAATGCAGAAGGACGTTTTGATCCGAAGTACGATGAGAACGAGACTATGACAATCGCATGTAGCAACGTCATTCTTTCCGTAGGTCAGGCAACCATCTGGGGTGACCTCTTAGAAGGTGAAAATGTCGAGTTTAGAGGACCGGCTCCGGTTGCAGACAAGGTTACCTTCCAGACAAGTGTTCCGGATATCTTTGTCGGTGGTGATATGTTCTACGGACCAAGATTTGCTATCGACGCTATCGCATGTGGTAAGGAAGGCGCAATCTCTATCCATAGATATGTACAGCCGCATTCATCACTTACGATCGGTCGTGATCCAAACTACTTCTTAGAGTTGGATAAGGATGATATCAAGGTTGAGAACTACGACAACACCGGTCGTCAGACAGCAGTAATCAAGAAGAATGCAGATGGCAAGTTGACCTTCCGTGATATGAAGGAAACCTTTACCGAAGAACAGGTGAAGGCAGAGACAAGCCGTTGCTTAGGCTGTGGTGCGTCTATCGTTGATCCGAACAAGTGCGTAGGTTGCGGTCTTTGTACAACCAAGTGTGAATTTGATGCGATCAAACTTACAAGAGACAATCCAAAGGCTTCTACTATGCGTAAGTCAGAGGATAAGTTGAAGTATATTCTGCCAAATGGTGCTGCACAGGCAATCAAGCGTCCATTTATCAGAAAGACTTCGAAAGAGACTGCTTGGTATGTTGAAAAATAAGATATAAAAAAATAGACACTCTCCCTGTTGGTATGTGATACTGACAGGGGGAGTGTTTTTGTATTTGACGAAAGTAAACCAGAAACTAGTTTTGTAATCAACAAAAATTTTAATAGATTTTTGCTATGTCTTGTAATCGGATTGCTTGGATGTGGAAAGGCAACAGGTGTGTCAGAGGCAGACCAATACTTTGGAACTTATATGACAGATGATGGTTTGACAAGTGCTATGACAAAAGGAGTATCGCGGAAGTCTTCTTTTGACAGAGAAAGATGGTCAGTGGCTGGTAGATGATGTGGCAAAGCAGTAGTGAAAATCAGTTTTTCTATAAATGATTATGGTACTTAGGGGGGAAAAGAATTGAGAAAGAAAAAAATCATACAGTGGATGTCCATCATTTTATTGCTTATCTATGCGGTTATCTTTGTTATCATGCTGGTTAATTTGGGGATGATGCAGCAGGCGGCAGAGGACATGAGCAGCGGTGTTCTTGCAACGACAAGGGCAGCGGTTTATTATGCCCTGATTCATGGTGGATGTAATTTATGTTTCAATGCTATGGCACTCTTGTCCTTGAAATATAGAAAACTTACGATACCAACTATATTTGTGGGACTGCTAATTTCTGTCGTTATGTGCTTTGTATCAAATTATTTGTTAGGAACGTATTGGAATAGTTCACTCGCCTTTGTTCTGCGGATGGTTATGATAGTATTACTGTCCTTACTTTATCGGGATACTATCAAGGACAGGTACTAACCCATAAATAAAGCAGATCCCTGCAGGGCGCATCTTTATTTCTCTGGCAGAATATGGTACAATGCTCTGACAGAATTTGTTTTTTAAGGGAGATAAGTGCTATGAGTGCTATGCCGGGCAACAACTGGGGAGAAATTTTTTACAATCTGCTTGTTATTTATTTGTTTTTGTCATTGGTGCTGACTTGTTATTCGGTCATCCGTATGTATATTGTTAAGCATTTCTGCAATGGCGTAAAATATGGCAAGGCGCGTATCAAGCAATTGACAGCCCAGGGACGTTTTCGTCAGTTGCCGGTCTATTCTCTGGACGAGATTTATGAGGATAAAGACTTGGGAACTGTTCGTTTGAGTGTATTTCCGAATGATTCCGGAGAAAAGACAAAATATGTGCTGATCTTACCGGGCGGTGGCTACGCGCATTGTGTGACACGAGAAGAAGGCTATCCGATCGCGGCAAAGTTTAACGAGATGGGATATACCGCTTTTGTATTAGAATATCGTACCGGCTTTCACTGTACCCCATATGCACCGATGGAGGATGTATCGCGTGCAATCAAGCATATTGAGGAGCATCAGGTTGAGTACAACATCGACCCGGAAGGCTATGCCCTCTGTGGTTTTTCAGCCGGAGGCAATCTTGCGGGCATCTATGCCAGCCATAATCATGGATATGAGGAGTATGGCACACGCCGTCCGGCAACTATCATGCTGGGTTATCCGTGGACCAATATGCAGCACTGGCTGGATCACCCATATTGGAATATCTGGAAAGGAATCATGGGTGTCTGGCTGTCTGAGCGTGGCTTTATCTATATGTTCGGCCGTTCCTGCAATCATGAAAAGAGAGAGTCTTTATGTGTGCAAAAGCAGGTGCGAGATGATTATCCGCCGACCTATATTTTTTCCGGTGGACGTGATGTACTCGTTCCGGCGTCCCATCATGCTGAGGTCATGGTAGATGCGCTCGAAGACCATCATATCAAGTACCGTTATCGCAGGTTTTTCGCCCTGCCACATGGCATCGGTCTGGGGCTGGGAACCAGTGCAGAAAAATGGTTGAAAGAGGCTGTGGATTTCTGGCAGGAAAATGTAGCAGAAAAAGAAAATTGAGACGAGGTAAGTGCATATATAAAAAGTGGGTACCAAGGATGGAAAATCCGAGGTACCCACTTTTAAAATGCTTATTTTTTGTTGTAGAGTTCGCAGATAATGTGAACACAGGTTTCTTCGCCGAGTTCCCCACTATCTAGGGCTACATCGTAATTGTGGTAGTTGCCCCACTGCTGATCGGTGTAGTATTTGTAGTAGGTCTTACGTTGCTTATCCTTTTTGGCAAGACGTTTTTCAATGCCGACATTCTTAATCTCGCCATAGCGTTTGAGAACACGCTCTGTACGATGTTCCATGTCAGAATGGATAAAGACGTTCAGACATTTGACGTCCTCTTTGCGCAGGATATAATCCGCACAGCGTCCGACAATGACGCATGGTCCTTTGGCTGCACAGTCAAGGATGACGCGCTTTTGCGCGATGAAGATCTCGTCCTGTGGACTTTGGAAATACATGGCACTGGCTGCTGAAATGTCAAACCATTTATTCGCAGAGGTAGAGTATTCGCCCTGTTCTTCGATCAATTCTTTGGCATAGCCACTTTCTTCTGCCACGCGTGTCACAATTTCCCCGTCATAAAATGGTATACCGAGTTTGGCTGCAACCTTTTCGCCAATGCTGTGTCCGCCACTACCAAACTCTCTACTTATCGTTATTACTGGGTACATATGCATTACCTCCCTTCTTTCTTACCCTTATTATATTTAAAATTGTCAGAAAAATCAATGCGAAATCTCGGAAGATTTGTTAAATTTGTCCTGCAATTATAAACTTTATTTAATAAAAAGTTAATATCCAGTTCACCCACTTTTACCGGAAATTGGATATAATAAGAAAGTAAGTTAGGGGGATTGATAGTATGTCAAGCGCAGCGAGAGCAGTACGAAAACAGACCGTGGCATCTGTAAATATGGGGACAGATGCAAAGACAAAGAACAAGGGGAAGAAAATGAAAAAGGGGAAACAGGATATGGAAGAAAGACAAGAAGAAACAATCGAACAGGATATAGAAGTGCAGGAGACCTATGAAGAAGAACGGGGTTCAACGGCATACCAGACCGTCGATGGTAGGGCAGAGACGATCGAGGTCTATGAACTCATGACCTCACAGGCGACGACCGGGGAAGATATGCGTCATATGGCGGATATCCATGATGAATTTATGCACACCATGGATCCGATCCTTCGCATGTATAATGCGGCTATGAACGTTACGGAAACCCGTATGAACATCATCAAGGATGAGTTCAAGTATCGCGGACTCCGCTGCCCAATCCATCATATTGATACGCGATTAAAGTCTATGAAGAGCATTGTCGGCAAGTTGGAGAAAAAGGACCTGGATCTTTCTTTGAATGTTGCCTGCAACAATATCTATGATATTGCCGGAGTTCGTGTCGTATGTCCTTACATCAAGGATGTATATCTGATCCGTGACCGTTTGATGGCACAGGATGATGTACATATCATGGAGATCAAGGACTACATTGCCAATCCGAAAAAGAACGGCTACCGCAGTCTGCACATGATCATCCGTGTGCCGGTCTATTTTATGAATAAGAAGCAGTTCGTACCGGTCGAGGTGCAGATCCGTACCGAGGCCATGGATATGTGGGCAAGTCTGGAACATGATATCAAGTACAAGTCCCTGTATCAGGATATCGGTGTGGATTTTACAGGTGAGTTATTGGAATGCAGCAAACTCATCTATCAGGCAGAAGAGAAGATGGAATACATGAATAATGTGTTGGAGGGATAGAAAGTTCTATTGACTGACAATAAGATAAAAAGTGTGAAGAATATGTGAAATTAGCACTCACCTCTTGACAGTGCTAATAAATGGTGCTATAACATAGTCAGAACAAAGGAAGAGGGAATAAAAAGAGAACCAGATGTTCCCCGAGTTTCCTTAACAACTTCGTTCCAAAGAAACAAGGTAAACAAGCATGAGGTGTTGCCAGAGGCGGCACGGTAGAAAAGGAGAGATGACTTATGTTAATGCCTAGTATTTTTGGAGAGAATTTATTTGATGAGTTTGATAACTGGATGGACGCTTCCTTCCATGATGTTGACAAGGCTTTGTATGGTAAGCATGCGAAGAACATGATGAAGACAGATGTCAAAGAGACAGAGAAAGGATACGAAGTCGATATTGACCTTCCGGGATTTAAGAAAGATGAGATCCAGTTGGAATTAAATGATGGTTACCTGACCATCAGTGCAGAAAAAGGATTGGATAAAGACGAGGAGGACGAAAAGAAACACTACCTGCGTCGTGAGCGTTATGCCGGCAGCATGAGCAGGAGTTTCTATATCGGTGAAGGTATCACCGAGGAAGATATTCATGCGAAGTATGAATATGGTATCCTGAAATTATCTATTCCGAAGGAGCAGCCAAAGGCGGTTCCTGAGAAACACTTCATTTCCATTGAAGGATAATCGGACGATCCAGAGCCGGTGCTTTCGGGCACCGGTTCTTTTTTTGTCCTTTTTTCCTGTTTGTAACCTTATTTGTCCGGGTGTGCTATAATGAAATGAAATGTTTTATGATAGGAGTTAATCACACATGAAGATCAATGAAAAATATAAGGGGATTTTCTATATTATCCTGGCGGCATTTGGTTTTGCCTTTATGAATTTATTTGTCAAACTGGCGGGAGATCTTCCGGCGATCGAAAAAAGTTTCTTTCGGAATCTGGTCGCCGTCTTTTTTGCCTTTGTTGTCATGAAAAAGGAGCATATAGCCTTTTCTATTCCCAAAGGCAGCGGCAAGTATATCTTCTTTCGTTCCCTTTTTGGAACCATCGGTATTTTTGCAAACTTTTATGCGATCGGGAAACTCTATATTGCAGATGCATCCATGCTCAATAAGTTATCCCCTTTCTTTGCCATTATCTTTTCTTATTTCCTATTAAAAGAGAAGATTCAGCCATACCAGTTGATCTGTGTGATCACGGCATTTATCGGGGCACTTTTTATCCTGCGCCCGGGCTTTGACAGCGTTGCAACTTTGCCTGCATTTATTGGTATGATCGGCGGTATGGGAGCGGGGCTTGCCTACACTAATGTGCGCATTGCGTCCAAGCATGGAGCCCCGGGACCGCTGATCGTCTTTTGCTTTTCCGTATTTTCCTGCCTGTGTGCCGTTCCTTTTATCATCGTCGATCACCAGCCTCTTGCCTGGTGGCAATTGGCATCCCTTTTGATGGCGGGACTTTCCGCAACGCTGGGACAGTTCTCCATCACGGCGGCTTATACCTATGCGCCGGCGAGCGAATTATCCGTCTATGATTATACGCAGATCGTCTTTGCTGCCCTGCTTGGCATCATCTTCCTTGGGGAAGTGCCGGATGTTATCAGTATTCTGGGTTATCTGATCATCTGCGGCGCCGGTATTGTCATGTTTTTGATCCGCAAGAAAAAAGAAGCATAAGAGGGTAAATATGAAAAAACTCATGGTTGTTATGCATATGTCCGGGGCATATGCCGAGCAGACATTTTATAAAGAAAAGAAAGAGGGCTGGCAAATATGTCAGATCACTTGTCAGGATATCGAGGGGACAAATTGCTACTGCGATGATGCGGCAAAAGAAAGCCTGCGTGAGAGGGTAAGACCTTATTCTTATGAGGGCATACATTTTTTGGATTCCGGAAATTATCACTATCTGTCCCTGTTCTGGCTGGAAAAGATAAAAGAACCTTTTTCTTTGATCTTATTTGATCATCACCCGGACTTACAGGCTCCGTCCTGGGGCGGTATCACCTCCTGCGGCGGTTGGGTAAGGGAAGCACTGCTGACCAATGAAAAGTTGCAAAGGGTATATCTTGTGGGTGTGGATGCGCATCTGATTGAGGACGTACGCGCAGAAGATGAGGCAAGCAATAAAGCAGGCGTGCAAATGTCTGATGCGACAGGAAATACGATATCTGCAAAGAAATTGTGGGAAAAGATCCGGATCGGCATGCCGGATTTTTTACAGGAAAAGCATCCCATCTATGTCTCTTTTGACAAGGATGTTTTGCGTGAAGAAGATACTGTCTGCGACTGGGATCAGGGAGATATGACTCTGGATGAAGCAGTGGAAAAATTGCAGGAGATCAGGGAAAGAGCAGACAAAATTCTTGGTATGGATATCTGCGGGGAGGATGCGCGCTGGAAGCAGACACAGGGGGCGGGCACCTGTCAGATCAATGACCGGTGCAACCGGAGACTTGTGGAAACGCTGGAATAAGCACTTTTATCTAGCAAGGAACACAGAGGAATGTGCCGAAATGCATGTTCATGCCTTACACAAAAAAAGAAAGTGATGCAACGCACACATCACTTTCAAGTAAGGGGGAGTTATGAAAAAGTTATGTTCTTGTCTTTCGACATTATTTATATTACAGGTCAGATGTGACGAAACTGTGTTGCCTTTATTAAAGAAATATGAAGAATTTCAGAAATAAAATTTATAGTTTTCATATGCTGATAGCAGGCATATAAAAGCGGCGCAGTTTGACATTTTTATGGAGGCAGTATATAATCTCACGGAGAACTTTGACAAGTGAATAATTGATAATATGTGACACATTGTCCTCATTTTAGCGCCAGGACCTTAGAAAAAGGTCGACGAGGAGAAGGGTTATCGATAATTCGGCGGATGCCCTTCCGTAGATCTCAATGCGACATATATTGGCAAATATGTGGGTAACTACAAAACAAATCCAATATAATGAGAGTAAGAAAAAATAATTGCAGTCCGGTGGATCATCCGGCTGCTTCGTATAGAAAGAATGAGGATTTAAAATATGTGTGGAATCATAGGATTTATTGGAAATGATGCTTTAAATGGCATTTTAAACGGGCTGGAACTGCTGGAATACAGAGGTTATGACAGTGCGGGATTTGCTATCCGAAGAGCCGGCGAGAGCCAGCCGGAGATTCACAAATGCCAGGGACGTGTCAAAGACCTGCGGGAGATTTCTCCGAAAACCGGTGACTATACCTGTGGCATCGGTCATACAAGGTGGGCGACCCATGGCGGCGTGTCTGATACAAATGCGCATCCACATCGTGTGGGAAAAGTAACTCTGGTCCACAACGGGATCGTGGAAAATTACAAGGAACTGAGTGAAGAGTATGAGGTGGAAGACCAGTTGGTATCAGAGACGGATACCGAGGTGGTAGCGGCTCTTTTGAACAAGTTTTACAAGGGAGATCCGAACGAAGCCATCCGCAGAACGGTCAAGAAATTAAAGGGTACCTATGCTTTAGTGGTCATGTTTGATGATATCCCGGATACCATTTATGCGACCAGAAACGTAAGCCCGATCGTTGTGGCAAAGAACGAGGAACTGACCATTCTGGCATCCGATCCGGCTGCCTTGTACGAGTATTCCAAGGAGTTTTTTGTCTTGGATGAAAAGTGCATCTTAAAGGCGACCAAGGCGCAGGTTTCTGTTGTTGATTTCAATGGACAGGAAGTGCAGCCGAAAATGCAGGTCGTTGACTGGGATGCAGGAAACACCGGCAAGCAGGGCTATGCTTATTATATGGAAAAAGAGATCAACGAGCAGCCGGAGGCTTTGAAGCGGATCCTGACAAACTACCTGGTGGATGGCAGTATCGATCTTGGCTATGAAGGGGCTGTTGATAAAATGCTGACCTCTTTTAACCGCGTCTGCATCGTAGCATGCGGAACCGCTTTGCATGCAGGCATGATGGGAGCTCATCTGTTTCGGAAATGGCTGGGTATTCCGGTCGAGACAGAGATGGCATCGGAATTTATCTATTCGGACACCGTCTTGGATAAGGGCACACTCTTTATCGCAGTATCCCAGTCCGGCGAGACCATTGATACCATGGAAGCATTAAAGAAAGCGAAAAAAGAAGGCGCTGCCTGTCTGGCAGTCTTAAATGTCAGAGGTTCATCCATTTCCCGTATCGCAGATTATACGCTTTATACCGATGCGGGACCTGAGATCGCGGTTGCCAGCACAAAGGCATATACGACCCAGTTGATGATCTTTTATCTTCTGGTATTGCGCTGTGCATCTTTGCGGGGCAGGATGACAGAGGCGGATCTGGAGCATGCACTGGAAAATCTCAGAAGAGTGCCGGATGCTATTACCCAGGTCATTGCCATCAAAGACGACATCCATCGTCAGGCTAAGGAAGTGATCATGGCAAGCGACCTCTTTATGATCGGTCGCGGCATGGATTATCTGGTTCTGCTGGAGGGAGCCTTAAAACTCAAGGAGATCTCTTACATCCATTCCGAGGCATATGCTGCCGGAGAATTGAAGCATGGACCGATCGCCCTGATCACAGACGGAACACCGGTCATTGCAGCAGCGACCCAGACCAAACTGATCTCCAAGGAACTTTCCAATGTAAAAGAAATCAAGGCGAGAGGTGCCAATGTCGTGCTCCTGACCAAGGAAGAACTGAAAGCGGACTTTGCCCAGAGCGATGAGTATCATGTGATCGGTCTGCCAAATCTGGACGACGAATATATGTCATTCCCGGAGATCGTTGCTTTGCAACTCTACTCCTACTATGTGTCAGCAGATAAGGGGCTGGACGTAGATAAGCCAAGAAACTTGGCAAAAGTTGTAACTGTAGAATAAAATCGAAAAAAATAAGGACAATGTCATATTATCAACACAGGTCAAAGAATTGGGAAAGCAGGTATATCTGCTTTCTCTTTTTTATGCAGATATCAATTATTTAATAAGTTTAAAAAATATACTTGCATTTTACTGATCTAGGTTCTATAATTAGTTAAACGAATTAAAAAATTAAAGCGAGGGGGTTTTTACAATAAGAATTGAAGAGATTTTAAAAATGGAAGTAAGCATTGGTTCCGGGGAGAATCAGTTTTCCATGTCCAGAGGAAGTTTCAAGTACAAACAGAAGATTTCCGGGAAAAGAAAACTGACCTTACAGAATCAGGAGAAGACCGAGGAGGGCTATCTTTTGACCTATGTAGATCCGAAAGGAAGCAGTGCCAAAGAGCAGGTACATCAGTTTGCCGTGACCCAGCAGGGTTCACAGATCCGTCTGGCTTATGTGGGAGAGGAAAAGCCGGGGGTCAATCGTTACTGGCTGACCTTTGTGACCAATCCAAAGGAGCATATCTACGGTTGTGGGGAGACCTATTCGGAACTAGATTTGAAAGGACAAAATGTACGTATCTGGGTGGCAGAGCATCAGAACACCGGACGTATTTCCAAAAAGATCATTAAGGAAAAGTTACTGGGTAAGCACCCGGACAAGAAACTTTCCTTTGACCAATACGAATCCTACTATGCACAGCCGACCTTTGTTTCCAGTGACAAATATTATGTGCATTGCGATATCAATGCCTACAGCGAGTTTGATTTTACCGATGCCGGAAAGATCACCTTATATTTCCAGGAGCCGCCGGTCATCATCACAGACAGCGGTCAGGATTTTGCAGAGGTATCCCGCAAACTGACAGGACTCCTTGGCAGACAAAAGGCATTGCCGGATTGGTTATATGACGGCGTGATCCTGGGTATCCAGGAGGGAACAGATGTTGTAGATGCCAAGATCAAAAAGGCAAAGGAAGCAGGCGTTCCTGTGGTCGGTGTCTGGTGTCAGGACTGGTCAGGCTGCAGAAGAACCGGTTTCGGCTATCAGGTCATGTGGAACTGGGAGTGGGATCAGGAACTTTATCCGGGACTGGATAAAAAGATCGCAGAATGGAAAGAAGAAGGTGTCCGTTTCTTAGGCTACATCAATCCATTCATTGCCATTGAAAAGGACTTATATGCATATGCATCTGAGCACGGTTATTGTGTCCAGGATCGCGAGGGCAAAGATTATCTGGTGACCATTACGACTTTCCCGGCAGCTATGGTTGATTTTACCAACCCAGAGGCATACGAGTGGTACAAGGGACTGATCAAGGAAAATATGATCGGACTTGGCATGGGTGGCTGGATGGCAGATTTTGGTGAGTATCTGCCGATCGACGCTGTGCTTTACAGTGGAGAGGATCCGGCGATCATCCATAACCAGTGGCCGGCGATCTGGGCAAAGATGAATCAGGAAGCCGTTGCAGAATGCGGCAAGGAAGGTCAGGTATTCTTCTTTACCAGAGCAGGACATACCGGAACGATCGCACATTCCCATATGATGTGGACGGGCGATCAGCATGTTGATTGGTCTATTGATGACGGACTGCCGGCAGTGATCCCGGCGACCTTATCTCT
Source organism: Roseburia sp. AM51-8 (assembly GCF_003478275.1). Taxonomy (NCBI): domain Bacteria; kingdom Bacillati; phylum Bacillota; class Clostridia; order Lachnospirales; family Lachnospiraceae; genus Roseburia; species Roseburia sp. AM51-8. Next base: position 606,284 of record NZ_QUEY01000002.1, read on the forward strand.
TGCTATGAGCGGTTACGGTATCGCCCATTCGGATGTCGGCGGTTATACCACCATCATGCATATGCGACGCAGCAAGGAATTGCTCTTGCGTTGGGAGGAAATGAATGTATTTTCACCACTCTTCCGTACCCATGAGGGCAACCAGCCGGTCAACAACGTGCAGTTTGATGATGACGAGGAACTGTTGGCGCAACTTGCCAAGTGCGGCAGGATGCATGTCGCTTTAAAAGATTATCTCAAGGGTCTGGTGGCTGAGGAGATCAGCGATGGCACACCGGTCATGCGCCCACTCTTTTATCATTATGATGAGGCAGAAGCCTACACCGAAAAGACAGAGTATCTTTTAGGCAGGGACCTTCTGGTAGCACCGGTTTATGAAGAAGGCGCAAAGAGCCGCACGATCTATCTGCCAAGCGATGGCTGGGTCAACATTTTTGACGGCAAGGAATATGCAGGCGGACATATGATCGTGGAAGCACCGATCGGCAAACCACCGGTATTTGTTAGAAAAGACAGTAAAGACTACGAAGCACTCATGCAAGTAGCCCAAGCATAAAATTTATAAAAAGGAGATTACGAAAATGAAGTATTTTTTAGACAGTGCAAAAATTAACGAGATCCGTGAGGCATATGACACATTTGGTATTGATGGTGTTACAACAAACCCAAACCACATCATGTTGTCCGGTAAGCCATTCAAGGAAGTTTTAAAAGACATGGTAGAGTTTGTAGAGGAAAAGGACATCGTAGGTTATGAAAAGTTCCCAATCTCTGTTGAGATTAATCCACATCTGGATGATGTAGATGAAATGGTGGCTATGGGCTCGGAGATCGCTGCCATGTGCGACAACTTTGTCATCAAGATCCCTTGTACACAGTCCGGTATCACGGCCGCAAGAATTCTGGAGAAAAAGGGTGTCAGAACCAATGTGACCTTAGTTTTCTCAGCATCACAGGCTATCGTTCCTGCAAAGAATGGTTCCCTTTTCGTTTCTCCATTCATCGGATGGAAGGAAAACAGTGGTGAAGACTGCAAGGAATATATCCAGGATATCGTTGATATTTACAAGAATTATGGATTCTATGGCAAGACCCAGATCATCTGTGCAGCCGTTCGTAACGGTAAGCAGTTTGTTGACTGCGCAAGAGCAGGTGCTGATATCGTGACCGCAGGATTGCAGGTATATAAGGACAGCATGTATCATCCATTTACAGATTACGGCATGGCAAAATTCCAGGGCGCATGGGATAAGACAGTCACAGAGTAAATTTGCAGGAAAATCAGGAGGTAGGTAATGAAGATCGGATTTATCGGACTCGGCATCATGGGCGAGTCCATGTGTGAAAATATTGTAAAGAAGCATGACGACAAGGTATATGTTTTTGACTTTGTCGAAGCAAAGGTAAAGCAGTTGGAGGCAGTGGGAGCCGTAGCATGCAGCAGTTCCAAGGAAGTAGCGGAACATGCAGATGTCATCATTTCCATGGTGCCAAAGTCAGAGCATTCCAGAAGTGTCTACAATGAAGTCCTTCCGGTACTGGATGCTACAAAGACCTGTATCGATATGTCAACGATCGATCCGTCTGTTTCTGTTGAGATCTCAGAGATGGTCAAGGCAACAGGCGCACAGTTTATCGATGCCCCGGTTGTTAAGAGTAAACCTGCAGCTATTGCAGGTAAACTCGGTATCTATGTCGGTGGTGACGAGGCTACTTTTGAGGCTATGAGGCCAATCCTTTCTTATATGGGAGAAAATGTGATCCGTATGGGAGACAACGGCAAGGGGCTGGTCATGAAGATCTGTCACAACGCTTTGGTTTCACAGATCCAGAACGGTGTCAACGAGACATCTACTTTGGCGGCAGCCAACGGCATCGACATCATGACTTTTGCACAGGCAATCTCCTATGGTGGAGGTCAGAACTTCTACCTGGATTCTAAGAAGGAGCCGATCTCAAAAGAGGATTATACCACAGCATTTTCTATCGAAAATGAATACAAGGATGTCAATATCTGTATGAACCTTGCAAAAGAATGTGGCGTATCCATGCCGGGCGAGGAAAATGCACTTCGCGTTTATCAGGCGGCTATGGATGCAGGCTATGGAAAGGAAGATTTCTGCGCAACGATCAAGGTCGTAAGAGAGCAGTAAAGGGATAAAAAGATGGAGTTATTGGAAGCGTTAAACGCATGTAATGATGTGAAGATCTATTCGGTTGAGGATGCAGAGTTTTCCTCCTTCGGACGGATTATCAAGGGATATGATTTTGAAGAACTGGAAACCTATATGAATCTGACGTCACAGATCCCGGAAGATGGAAATGTCTATGTGGCCTCGGTGGAAGAGATGGAGAGCGAGCCGGTAGCAGAACAGATCGCTGCAAGTTTTTACGGTGGTATGCCGATCCAGATTGGTTATTGTAATGGCAGAAATACGACATACAATGGCTTTGAATATCATAAAGGCAGTGAGATCAATATCGCGATCACGGATTTTATGCTGGTCTTAGGACATAATTATGATATCTGTCACAATACTTATGACGTATCGCAGGCGACGGTTTTCTTTGTACCGAAGGGAACGGCAATCGAGATGTACCAGACCACGCTTCACCTGTCTCCTCTGCGCGTGACGGACGAGGGATTTAAGGACATCGTTATTTTGCCGCGGGGAACCAATACCCCTTTGAGCCAGGCAGAAAAGCAGGCAAAGCAGCAAACCGGGGATGAGGAAGCCATTCTTTTGTTACAGAGGAACAAATGGGTCATTGCGCACCCGGATCGTGAGCCTCTGATGAAGCAGGGAGCCCATGGCGGTGTGACCGGGGAGAACAAGGAATTGTTCTATCCAAAGGAGTAAGTTATGTCCGAAATACTGTTTTACATAGTGATCTTTTTGGCAAACATTATCCAGGGTATCACAGGGTTTGCGGGAACGATCCTGGCAATGCCTTTTTCTATCCATCTGGTGGGCTATTTGGTCGCAAAGCCGGTATTAAATGTGCTGGGGATCATCGCCGGCATATATGTTGTCGTGGGTGGTTATAAGAATGTAAATATCAGAGAACTAAAGCGTGTGACCTGCTATATGGGCATTGGTATCATCGTCGGTATTCTGGTAAAACATTTCTTTACCGGACACGAACGTCTGCTGTATGCGGCGCTGGGCATCTTTGTCATAGGTATCGGTGCACGAGGTCTGATCGCTTTTGGCAAGTACGCATGGGAAAACGGCTTTGGTATCATGGATAAAAGTCCAAGAAAGTCCAAAGGGTCTACCGAAGAACGAGAGCATTACATTGAAAAGGGCATGACGGCGAGTGCCAGAGCCTTGCTTCTTTTTTCCGGTGTCGTGCATGGTATCTTTGTCTCCGGCGGACCACTGATCATCACCTATTTGTCCAATCACACCAAAAGCAAGGAGGAATTCCGCAGGACGGTATCTGCGATCTGGATCATCTTAAACAGCATGATCCTTGTCAGCGACATCATGGCAGGTTACTACACTATGAACACCATACGGATCCAGGCAATCTCTGTGCCGTTTTTGTTTGGCGGCATGTTTTTGGGCGGTATTTTGTTTAAACGGATGAGTCAGACGGTTTTTACCGTGCTGACCTATATTCTGCTCTGCATTGCCGGAATCAGTCTTTTGTGTAAATGATGTTTTGAGGCTTTTGGTTGACCAGAGCAAATAATATGAAGAAAAATGTACATAGATGATGTGCAAAAAGGAGTTATAGAAAGATGAAAAAAGAATTTCAGATAGCATATGTACCGATCGGTGTACCGACCTTTCATTTGGAAAGTGCACAGAAGGAATTTGATAAATCGGTGGCTTTGATCAAGAGTCTGACGGATGCCTGTGTCTTTCCAAAGGAGATGCTCTTATCCATTGACCTTTTGGATGCATTTTTGGAAGAGTGCCAACCGGATCTCGTGATTTTACAGAACATTACCTTTGCCAATGCAGCCTATGCAAGCGAGGTATTAAAGAAACTGGATTGCCCGATCCTTCTTTGGACCCTGCGTGAGCCGGCCATTGATGGCGGCAGACTCCGCTTGAATTCGCTGACTGGTGCCTACTCTGCAGCAAATGCCATTAAGGCGTTCCGTAAGGAGCCGCTCAACTATATCTTTGGCTCACCGGAGGAGGAAGAAGTCAGGGCGAAAGTTGGCGCAACCATACGCGCTGCAAAATTAAAATACGATATGCGTCATCTGACGGTAGTAGCGGTAGGACATACACCGCAGGGCTTTGGGTTTGGACGCGCGCTGGATCTGGAAATGCTGGAAAACTTTGGAGCAAGTTTAGAATCCATTGAAGCAAGGGAATTGATCGACATCGCTAAGGGATACAGTGATGAGGATGTAAAAGACTATCTGGCAGATGCAGGAGAGCGTATGTGCGGTCTGGAAAATACACCGGAGCAAAACCGCAAGGATTTTGCCAGACTCTATCGTGCTTACAAGGAATATGTGACAGACCATCATGTAGGGGCATTGGCATCCCGCTGCTGGCCGGACTTCTTTACCGCATTTGGGACACCGGTCTGCGCCGTGCTTGCCATGTTAAATGACCTTGGTGTGGCAGCAAGTTGTGAGGCAGATACTTATGGAGCACTTTCCATGTATCTGGGTATGCAGCTGACACAGCAGGCAACTTTCTTTGGCGATCCGGTTTCCATGGATGAAAAAGAAAATACCATCACTTTCTGGCATTGTGGAACGGCAGCCTGCTCTTTGGCAAGAGAGGATACCGGGGCAAAGGTCGATGTACACTGCAATCGAAAGATTGGTCCAACCCTTGATTTTGGATGTAAGCCATGCAAGGAAGTTACCATTTTCCGTATCGGTAAGGATAGTGACGGAGACTTCCGATTCTTTATTGCCGGCGGGGAAGCCCTGGACAAACCAAAGCAGTTTAATGGTACATCTCTGGTAGTAAAGACGAACGCAGATGCAAAGACCATTGTCTATGAAAGTGTTGAGGCTGGATGGGAGCCGCATTTTGTGGTTGCCTATGGAAATGTAGCGGCAGAACTTGAAATTTTGGCAGGAATGCTTAATATGGAAGTACAGAGATATTAAATGCGTCACAGGCGATCGTGTCTGGCGCAATCGTGTGTCAGGCTAGATTTTATTTAAGGAGAAAGGCGGGATCATGATTCGACATACCGGTGCAAATATGGAAACGGTACGCAAAAGAAACCGTGCGGCAATCTTAAAATTTATAAACGACCACGGCCCGGCATCCAGAAAGGATTTGGCAGATGCGCTTGGGCTGACTCCAGCGGCAGTAACGCAGATCTGTACCGATCTTTTTGCAGAAGGAATTCTTGTGGAGACCGGAGTCAATGTGAAAAGCAGTGGGGCAGGACGTAAGAAGGTGCTTCTGGATATTAACTATGAAGCGTCTTATATTTGTGCTATGACGATCGAACCGGAATATACGACCGTGGCGATCACGGATCTGCGCGGGCAGGTTGCTGCAAAGAAACGCTGTAAGACTAATACTTCGATCACACCGCAAGCCTATTTGGACAAGTTGAGCCAGACCGCCGAGAAACTCTTGCAGGAGTGTGGGACAGGTGACCGCAGGCTGGCTGCGATCGGCGTTGGTATCACAGGTCTTGTGGACAAGGCGACCGGAAGCAGTATTAAGGCATATGGCATCTGGGATGAGCCGGTGCCGATAGCAAAGATTTTGGGACAGCACTTTACAGTTCCTATATATGTGGAAAATAACGTCAATGCCTTTGCAGTGGCAGAACTTTTATATGGCACAGGAAAAGAGCACGATAACCTTATGGTCATCAAATGGGGTCCCGGTGTTGGCTGTGCCATTATCATCGATCAGGAGATCTACGAAGGTCGCCATGCTAAGGCGGCAGAGTTGGGACATTTTATCGTTGAAAAAAACGGGCAACTCTGTAAATGCGGCAGACGGGGATGTCTGGAAACGAAAGTTTCCTATGCGGCGCTTTGCAAGATCGCGCCTTTTTCTGAGGATGCCTTTGGCAGTCTGTATTGTGGTCATTCGGATGACGAGATAGGACGACAGTTGGCAGATGCCCTAGATCTCTTCGCCAGAAGTATTGTCAATTCAGCGACCATCATGGCTCCAAATCGTATCATTTTGACCGGAAGCCTTTTTGAAAGTCCGGAGGTGCGAAAGGCACTGATCCAGGCATGTGCATCTTATGACGCCAGTTTGGGACAGGATAGAATCATTTATTCTGAATTGGCGCAGAAGGAACACTATATCGGTGCAGCAGCTATCTGTACCAAGATGTTATTGTTTTCCTAGTTTTTAGTGCGTGCAGTGTCATTGACATTGCCGGATTTGCGATAAGCACTCGGCGTGATGCCGAAATTTTGTTTGAAACAGCGGCTGAGATGTGCCGGTGTGGAAAATCCACATAAAAAAGCAATTTCTTCAATGGAGAGCGCAGTGTCATTCAGATACTGCGCAACCATTTTTAGTTTTGTATGGAGCAAAAGGTTCTGAAATGTATTCCCTGATTTTTCTTTTATGATTTTACAGATATACTGCTTGGAAAAATGCGTTTTTTCTGCCAGTTCACTAAGAGAGAGCGTTTGGTAATTACGGCGTATCTCATCAAGGATAGTCTGATACAATGTATCGCTGCCACTGATAGGTGTTGGAGATTCAATTCTGGTGTTGGAATCCCGCAAGAGATCTATCATGAGAAGTGAAAAGAGATTTTTCATAGCAGCATTGCTAAAACTTTCCTGATTGATATATTCGGCAAAAATATCAAGTATACGGTTGCGATGCATAGATGATGCGTTCGTATGGATGGCAAGATGTGTGGAAGAACTATCCTGGTTCAGAGAATTTATAAAAAATCTTTCCAACCGGGCATCGTCCTGAAACAAGGACTTGTAGTTAGAATTGAGAAAACTTTTTCGCATATCGAGGAAAATACCGATAGACTCCGGGGCTGCCGTAGCAGCGTAAGGGGTATTGGGAGGAATCAGGTAAAAGTCCCCTGGCAAAACATGAACACTGACATCTTGAATTTGCAGATGGGCATTTCCTTCCATAAGATAGAGCATACTGTAATAATTGCACTGGTGCGTGGCAGACTTGGGAAAATTAAAAAGTTTGCTGACGGAGATATCAAATCCAGGCAAAAATGTCAAGGAATCTGAAATAACATCAAAATTAGAGATGTCATTTGGGTATTCTAAATGTTCCATATCTTTAGGAATTGGAAAGTAGAAGCGTGTTAAATTGTGATTTTGAATCACATAGTTGTTGAAATAATCAAAATATGTATGATATTCGTTGTAGTTGATTTCCTGTCGGGAGTAATCCACATAGGAAATTTCAAGATTACTTAAATTTTGCAGAATATGATAAATCTGATCTCTGTTTTTTATTTCCACTTTTATATACCTCTTAGCACAATCTGTTTATATCATAGGAAAGCCCCTATGATACAAATACTCTTTTTTATTATAACGGAATCACATGAAAAATAAAAGTGATTTGGTTTATCACAGATAAGAAAAAGGGGATTTGAAGAATATATGATAAGAAAATGGATAGTAGAGAAATTCAAATCTCCCAGTTTTCACGATAGAATAAGTTTATCAAGTTGGGATGCGAGGGAGGATATACTATGGCAGATCAAATTAAACGTCTCAATATTGCAGACGAAAAGTTTTCTAAGAAAAAGTTGCTTGGCTTTTCCATGGTAAGGATGGGAAATATTTTACAGGGACTTATGATAGGTGAGGTAACATATTTTGCTACCAATAGTCTTGGAATTGCAGCAGCCGCTATTTCCATTGGCATGGCAATCAAGACGGCAATTGATGCTGTTACCGATCTTTTGATGGGGGCTATTGTTGATAGAACACATACAAAGTGGGGCAAGGCGAGACCTTGGGTTCTTGCAGGCATTCCGATGTGGATACTGACTTTACTTGTATTTGCGGTGCCAAGAAGCCTGATGAGTGACATGGGAATTGTGGTCTATATTACAATCTTATCCACGCTGGTCAGTGCTATATTTGGAACTATGGCAAATATTGCATACGAAACACATATCAAGCGAAGCATTGTAAATAACGATAATCGTGTACGGACTTTGACGGTGATTGGTTTAATTTATGCGATAGGGTCATTGGGGCTGCAGATTGCCTTGCCGGCTGTTATCAATATTTTCCATGCTTCACAAAGAGGATTTATTATTATTGCGGCAATCACAGCAATTATTGGTATTGTTGCTTGTTTGATGGCATTTTTCCTCTGTGAGGAATATTCCGAGGAGGAATTGGCTGCATTTGAAGGATATGAACCGGAAAAACAAAAAGAAAATGTTCCGATTTCTGTATTTCTAAAGAGCGTGGCAAAGAACAAATATCTGGTTATGTTTACCCTGATCAACTTCATGTATATGATTGTTATGATGAGTTCGTTTGGTGTAGGACAGTATTATTTCCAATATGTTTACGGTAATTTGGGAACATTCTCCATTGTTATGGCTGCTTCTGTGGCATTGTTTCCAGTATTTGCTGCGATCCCAAAACTTTCCAAAAAGATGGGCTCAGCAAAATTGATTAGTGGTTCCATGATGATTTCTATTATTGGTATTATCATTCGAATGTTCTTACCACAATCAATTGCGGCACAGATGGTTGGTTATCTTGCGGTCAGCCTGCCAAACATCATCAATGCCTGTGTTTTGTCTCAGGTAAACTATGAATTGATGGAGTATGGACGTTACAAAACAGGTGTCGTTGCGGAAGGTATGTATTCTGCATTTATTAGTTTTGCGCAAAGATGGCAACGAGTCTGAATTCCGTGATCGTCGGTCTGATTCTTTCTGGAACCGGATTTGACACCTTGACTAAGGCAGTTACAAAAAATGGTTTTGAAGATTGGGCAGCACTTGCTGCTTTAGGAACCAAAGGATTTGACACTTATGTAGAGGGCGGTGCAGCGACGGTTGATAAAGCCTTAAAAGGAATCAGTTTTGCTTATAATGGAATGCCTCTTATTTTCCTTGCAATCAGCATTGTCTTATTCGCATTTTTCCACTTGGAACGAGATTTAAAACAACTTCGAGTTGAGAACGGCTTTAATGAAGATGGAACCTTAAGAGAAAGTAAATAAGATGAGTTACGGCAGGAAGAAGTTCCTGCCGCAATTATTATAGGTAGGACAGATAGAGTATGAAAAAAATTAAATTTAACGATGGATGGACATTTCAGAACCTGTTGAAGCATAGCGAACCAGTGGAAGTAAGACTTCCTCATGATGCCATGCAGACGGAAAAAAGACTGGTAAATATGAAAAATGGCGCAGCAGCAGGCTTTTTCCCCGGGGGTAAATATCAATATACCAAGCATTTTGGGGCAGATAGCGCATGGAAAGATAAGTCTGTGTTAATCGAGTTTGAAGGGATATATCAGAATTCTACAGTGATATTAAATGGGAAAAAAATTGGCGGCTGGGTCTATGGTTATTCCGGATTTGTACTGGATATTAGCAGAAATCTGATTTTGGATGCGGAAAATGAACTTACGGTAATTGCAGATAACAGCAGGACACCAAATAGTCGATGGTATACAGGAAGCGGCATTTATCGCAATGTGAATTTATATATAGGAGCTCCTTCCCATATAAGTGTAGATGGCATCGAAGCAGTGACAAAGCGGGTTGATTATAAAAATCAGTGTGCCTATGTCTCTGTTACTACAAAAGTAAACGATGTGACTGGCTGTGAATTGCAAATAACACTTTGGGATGATAATAAAAATAAGGTGTCAGAAGCATCCGGTATCCATACAGAAATGATCGTGCCGCATGTAAAACTGTGGAGTGACGAGCATCCATATCTTTATACGTTAAAGGCGGAACTGCGGAGAAATGGGAAGGTAGTCGATCAGGAGGCCATTCTTTTTGGAATCCGAGAACTTCGCTGGTCGGCAGAACGAGGACTTCTGGTTAACAACGAAAGTGTGAAACTGCGTGGCGGATGTATTCATCACGACAATGGAATTTTGGGAAGTTGTGCTTATGATGGGATAGAAGAACGAAAAATCAAACTTTTAAAAGAGGCTGGATTTAACGCTATTCGTTCGGCACATAATCCGGCAAGTAAAGCACTCCTGACGGCCTGTGATAAATATGGAATGTATGTGATGGATGAAGCATTTGATCAGTGGAGATTCATGAAAGTAGATTATGATTATTCTATTTACTTTGAAAAGTATTATGAAGAAGATGTAAGTGCCATGATCCGCAAGGATATCAGTCATCCATCTGTGATTATGTATTCTATTGGTAACGAAATAGGGGACACAGGTAGTGACGAGGGGCTGTGTGGAACCGTATTTTGGTTGATATCTGCCATAAACTGGATGCTTCCAGACCAGTTATCAATTGTATCAATCCAGTGGTGTCCATGATGGGAGGAAGAAAATCTAAGTGCAGTCCTCAGGACAGTGTGAATCCTTACGAGGAGACAAAGAACGCCCAGGCGACAGCAAGTCTACTGGCTAATATTATTGTCACGGTAGTACCTTTTGTCCAAAAAATGATGGGAAAACCGAAAAAGGTAGAGAAAAAACTGAAAGCCTGTTTTGATGAACTGGATATTGTAGGGCTGAATTATGCAGAAAATTGTTATGAGCCACATCATGCATATGATCCCAAACGTATCATGTTAGGTTCCGAGACTTATCCGCATTCCATGGCAGAACGATGGAAGTTGGTTGAGGCTCACCCATATGTGATTGGTGATTTTATGTGGACAGCAATGGATTATTTGGGGGAAGCCGGTGTCGGCGTTCCGATTTATGGAAAGGCAAAAGGTGGTTTTAATCGACCATATCCGTGTGTCAGTGGAGGGTGTGGAGCAATCAATCTTTTGGGACAGAAAGAAACGGAGATGTATGCTGCAGCCATTGCTTGGAAGAAGTATAAACAACCATATATCGCTGTAAGACCGGTTAATCATTCCGGTGAAAAGTATTTCCTTGGTATGTGGCGCGATACAGATGCTGTACATAGTTGGAGTTGGCCGGGCTGTCAAGGGAAAAATGCGCAGATTGAAATCTATAGTATAGGAACCGAGGTAGAATTGTTTCAGAACGGAGAGTCTCTTGGTCGAAAAAAATTAGAATTTTGTAAGGCGTCCTATGAGACAATCTATCAAATGGGAAGACTTAAGGCGGTCAGTTATGATGAAAAAGGAAATAAAATTGATGAGGATGAACTTATTTCTGCAGGCGATGAAACAAGGCTTTGTGTGAAAGCGGAAAAAGAAGTTCTGACAGCTGATGGAGAAGATATGACGTTTGTGCTGGTCTCTCTGACTGATGCAGCTGGTATTGTAAAGATGCTTTCTGATAGGCAAATCAGGGTCAGTGTTTTGGGGAACGGAATCCTGCGCGCTATTGGCAACGGAAATCCTGTGACCGAAGAAGCGTTTGATGGCGATTCCTACCACTCCTGGATGGGGCAGATGGGATTTTATGTACAAAGCACAGAAGAAGAGGGAACAATCGTGATTGATGTGAGTGCAAAGGGAACCGAAGCAGAGCAAATTATCCTGCAGACAAAAAGAAGGTGACAGACATGAAAGAGACATTTGTTTTTTCGGTAAAAAAAAACACTAGGCGGGTGGAAGTATCCAATCACTGGAAATATTGTGTTGGCTCTGGTCAGGCAAAACTTGCTATGCGTTCAGATTATGCCAGACAATTAAAATTTATTCATGATGAACTTGGCATAGAGAGAGTCCGGTTTCACGGCATTTTTGATGATGATATGCAGGCAATTATGTCCATGGCGGATATGATGCCGATGCCGGGCGCAGAAAAGTTTCAAAATTATAATTTTTTTAATATTTTTGCGGCATATGATAATGTACTTGCAGCAGGAATGAAGCCATGGGTGGAACTATCTTTCATGCCATCAACTATTGCAAAAAGGAAGAAAAAAGTCACAGTCAACGCGGAGGGCATGAAGACCATGCCGGCGAAAGACGATGATTGGGTAAAGTTGGTACAGGCGTTCATCCGGGCTGCGATACACCGGTATGGCAGGAATGAGGTTATTACATGGAATTTTGAGGTTTGGAATGAACCTAATATGTTCACTTTTTTTGCCGGAACGATGGAGGACTATTTCCATCTCTATGAGATTACAGCCAAAGCCGTGAAGGAGGTAGAGCCGGCTCTGTTGGTGGGGGGACCTGCAAGTGCAACCGGAGATTGGATTGCTGAGTTTATTGACTTTTGTGAGCAAAGGAAATTGCCACTTGATTTTATTTCAACATATAATTATCCGGGAGATGGTATAGGAGAAGCCTTTGCCATGAAAGATCTTTTCTCCAATGTTGTGGGGGGAATGAAGCAATTGAGAAGTAAGAAAGCGGGGACTGCTCTGGATGGGATTCGTCTGATCATGGAGGATAAGACGGAAACCACGGTTCTGGCAAAGGGGCAGATGTATGATAATACAAAGAAAGTCAGTCAGATTGTGGCGGGCAGATACCCCATTTATTATACTGAGTGGAATTGTAATGCCATCCTGACATCACCGAGTAATGATAGTAAAAAGGTGGCATGTTTCCAGGTAAAAAGCATAGATGAGATGGAAGAAAATGTGACAGGATCATCTATTTGGGCATTTAGTGATATTTTTGATGAATTCATGATAGTGCCGGAAGAATTTTCGGGAGGGTTTGGTTTGCTTACCATCCATGGTATCCCCAAACCGCAGTTTTATGCATTGAAATTATTAAGTGATGCGGGAAGCAGAAAAATATCGGGTACAGATAGAGGTGCCGGGATGTCAGAATGTTCGATTGTACCGGATTGATGATGAGCATTGCAATCCGTATCGTATATGGAAGGAAATGGGATCACCTGAAAATATGAATCCGCAGGAAATCCATGAAGTGATTGAAAAATCATCCCTTGTGGCAGAAAAAGTGACTTATACATATGAAAACGGAGAATTGATCGTATCCGGCAGGCTGCAGGTAAATGACACGCACTGTTACATCATCAGGAAATAGTAAAGGAGATTAGTTATGAAGACATATGATCTGAAAACAGCATATATGAGAAATCCCATGGGATTGGATGATCTGCATCCGCAATTATCATGGAAAACCAAAGATGGTAAAAAACAGACGTCGTTTAAGATAGAGGTGTCCGTAAATGATAAACCATGGAAACTTATGGAGGAAAGAAGAAGTGATTCCATGAAGACGAGTTACAGTCTTCCTTTAGAGAGTCGAGACCGGATTCTGTGGCGTGTAGCGGTGGCAGATGAGAATGGAGTATATGACAGTTGGAGCCAGCCTGCTTTCTTTGAAATGGGATTGTTGGAAAAAAAGGAGTGGAAAGCATCGTTTATCATGGGAAACTATGAACATAGTAAAAGTCCCAAAGTGCGATATCCGGTGGACTGTTTTAAAAAGACTTTTCGAATAAAAAAAGAAAATCTTGTGCGTGCGAGACTCTACATTACAGCCTGTGGCCTGTATGAGACAAAAATTAATGGAACAAAAGTGGGGGATGCGGTTCTGACACCGGGATCCACTGCGTTTCAAAAAAGAGTACATTATCAGACGTATGATGTGACAGACTTGCTGAAAGATGAAAATGTGTGGACCATGGAACTGGCAGATGGTTTTTACGCCAGTGCCACAGGGGTCTTTGACAGCACGAAAGTTTATGGATATGAGCCAAAACTTATGGCGCAAATGGAAGTCTTTTATCAGAGTGGAGAACATGAGGTTTTCGTGAGTGATGCTTCTATGCAATGGTCTAATGATGGCAGTATCCGTTATGCGGATATGAAAAACGGAGAGAGGATAGATCTGGGGCGTAGTCCATCTTATAGTGGAAGGGCAAGAGTGACGTCGTATGAAGGTATGGTCTGTGCTTCCAATAATGACGCGGCAAAAGAACATGAGAAATTTTCGAATCCAACAATTGTGCATTGTCCGGACGGACATACAGTGCTGGATTTTGGACAGAATATTGCAGGCTATGTCAAACTTTCCGTAAAAGGAGAAAAGGGAGCAAAATGCCGCATGGTGTGTGGAGAAAAATTGGATACAAATGGTAATTTTACTGTAGAAAATATTGCATGGAAGGCGAATTATGATACCTGCCGTTTTCAATCCGTGGATTTTGTCTGCGATGGGGTACGTCACGACTACAAACCCAAATTTACGATTATGGGATTCCGTTATGTCCTGCTTTTGGACTGGCCGGAGGATGTGGATGCCGGCAGATTTAGTGCAATTGCAGTTTATACGGACATGGACACAACGTTTTCCTTTACTTCTTCGGATGCTATGCTCAATCGGATTGTGAAAAATACATTCTGGAGTGTAAAAGGAAATTTTATGGATGTCCCGACCGATTGTCCGACACGTGAGCGTGCCGGCTGGACTGGTGATGCACAACTCTTTTTTAATACAGGCAATTATATGATGGATCAGAGAGCATTTTTTCGTAAATGGATGAGAGATGTAGCAGATTGTCAAAAAGGAAATGGTCTTGTCTATAATGTGAATCCAACGGGGGGTAAGAAGAGTGGATTGATTGAGTGGATATCCATGGAGGGAAGTGCCGGCTGGGGAGACGCCATGGTGACTATCCCGTACTATTTCTGGAAACGGTATGGAGATGATTGCCTGATTCGGGAGAATTGGCAGGCAATGGAAAAGTGCATTGCATATTTTAGCAGCAGAATGGGTAAAAGAAACCTCTTTTCCCTTTTTTCACCAAGGCGAAGCAAATATGACAAATATCTTGTGGCCAGTGGGAGACATTTTGGTGAATGGACGGAGCCGGACGACTGTGCGCCATCACAAAAAATGTTATTGCTGCCAATGGTAGAGGAGGCGACCGCATATTTATCCTATGCTGCGAGGTTAATGGAGGAAATGGCTGACTATCTGGGAAAAGAATCCCAAGCAAAACATTATAAGCAGATCGCAGATCGGACGAAAGAGGCATACAATTATTATTTTGTACAGAATGGCGACATTACAAGCAAGAGAATGTGCAAGTATGTAAGACCTTGTGGATTGGAATTGGCTGAGGGACAGGCCCGCCAGAGACTTTTGCAAAAAATTGTGAAACTGAATCAGGAGAGAGAGTATCGTGTGGGAACCGGTTTTTTGTCTACCCCATTTGTATTTCCGCTTCTTACGGAAGCAGGTGCAAGCGATGAGGCTTTCCGCATGCTTATGAATCCGGAGATTGGCTGGATCCAGCAAATAAAACAAGGCGCAACAACAGTGTGGGAAAACTGGACAGATGATGCATCTTTAAATCATTATTCTAAAGGAGCATGTTGTCAGTGGATCTTTGATACCTTATGTGGAATCAAAATGGATGGCAGGGAGAATCATTTTGTGATTGCACCCCATCCGGTTTCACAGATAGATTCTATTTCTATGGAATATGATTTTGCATATGGCAAGGTTTCGAGTGCCTGGTTTAGAACAGATGGAAAGGTGAACTTTAGGATTTCCATACCATCGAACTGTGTGGCTGATGTCATCCTGCCAGATGGAAGCACATTTGCCTGTGAATGTGGAGAATATAACTTTTCTACTGTGACAAAATGAGTTGAATAAAGAAAAATCCCTTGCATACAATGTAAAAACAAGTGTTGCAGGGGATTTTTTTGAAACCATATATTGAAAAACGGGCAGTTGAAATTGGTACATACATTGTGGAAAAGAGTGCGACCGTAAGGCAGGCGGCAAAGAATTTTGGCGTGAGCAAATCTACGGTACATAAGGACGTTGCGGAACGTTTGCCGCAGATCGATGTCGAACTTGCAAAAGAGGCAAGAAGCGTCTTAGATGTCAATAAATCAGAACGACATATCCGTGGTGGCATGGCTACCAGAAAAAAGTATGCACATATCCATTGACTTTCCACGCAGGATAAACTAAGATTTTTAGAAGAGTAAACGAACCGATAAACGGTATTTGAGGAGGAACAAATGGAGAACGTTACTATTATGGATCATCCACTGATCCAGCATAAAATTTCAAGACTTCGTGACAAGACAACAGGAACAAATGAGTTCCGTACCTTGGTCAGTGAGATCGCTATGTTGATGGGGTTTGAGGCACTGCGCGATCTTCCGACCGAACTGGTAGAGATCGAGACACCGATCGAGACGACCAAACAGCCAATGATTGCCGGTAAGAAGATGGCGATCGTGCCGATTCTGCGTGCTGGACTTGGGATGGTAGACGGTGTGCTGAATCTGGTTCCATCTGCAAAGATCGGACATATCGGTTTGTATCGTGACCCGGAGACTCATGAGCCACATGAGTATTACTGCAAGTTGCCGGAACCGATCGACCAGAGAACTATTTTGGTAGTAGATCCAATGCTTGCAACCGGTGGATCCGGTGCAGATGCCATCACCATGATCAAGCAGCATGGCGGCAAGAATATCAAGTTCATGTGCATCATTGCCGCACCGGAAGGTCTGGAGAGACTGCACAAGGAACATCCGGATGTGCAGATCTATGTTGGCGCCTTGGATCGTCAGTTGAATGAGAATGCTTATATCTGTCCGGGACTTGGAGATGCCGGGGATCGTATTTTTGGAACAAAGTAATCAAGGATCAGATGTCAAGGGGGATGCTCTTTTATAGGGCATCCTCTTATCTTATAGCAATGAGTAAAGGAAAAAATATGGGAAAAAATATTGTTTTGATCGGTATGCCGGGTGTGGGAAAAAGTACTTCCGGCGTTATTCTTGCAAAAGTATTAAATTATGATTTTTTGGATTCCGATCTGGTCATTCAGCATCAGACCGGAAAACTTTTAAAAGAAATCATTGCAGAAAAAGGCATTGATGGCTTCAACGCAGTAGAAAACGAGATCAACAGCCAAATTGATGTGGAAAATACCGTGATCGCGACCGGAGGAAGTGTTATCTTTGGCGCAGATGCTATGGCACACTTTAAAGAGAGCGGGATTGTCGTTTATCTGAGGATCAGTTATGATCTCTTGGACGAGCGTCTGGGGGATCTGGATGAGCGAGGTGTCGTACATAAAGAGGGACAGACCTTGCGGGATATTTATAATGAGCGCACGGCACTTTATGAAAAATACGCGGATATTACCGTGGATCTGGACGGCAAGGATGTGGCTGGCACGGTGGATGCAGTAGTGGCGCAGTTAGAAAGAAAATAAACATAAGATGAGTAAACTATTGGTTTTACAGATAACCATGCTTTTGCTGATTTTAGTAGGAGCACTTATAAAAAGAATAGGAATTATAAGCAAAGAAGGGCAGAAGAATATCAACGATCTGGTCATTTATCTGGTGCTTCCCTGCAATATTGTAAAGTCCTTTATGATTGACTGCGATAGCAATACGTTTGTGCAGTTTGCAGAGGTTCTTGTGATTTCCATAGGGATACAGATCGTCAGTGTGATCCTGGGAAAGATTTTATATGGTAAAAGAGAAGTGGGACATCGTATGAGCCTGCAATATGGCGTGATCTGTTCTAATGCGGGATTTCTGGGAAATCCGGTCGCAGAGGGCGTTTTTGGATCGATCGGGCTTGCTATGGCATCCATATTCCTGATTCCCATGCGCATTATGATGTGGTCGTCCGGTATTGCGATCTTTACGCAGTCAAAGGATTGGAAAGCGACTTTGAAAAAGGTTGTGACCCATCCTTGTATTATTGCCTGTTTTATCGGTTTGATCCTGATTCTGACACAATATAGACCACCAGCCGTTATCACAAATACGATCGGAACGATTGGAAATTGCAATACGGCACTTTCCATGATGGTCATCGGTATGATCTTGGCAGAAGCGGACTGGAAATCTATTTTCGACTGGGAAGTGCTTCGGTATTCTATCCTTCGTCTGGTACTGATGCCACTGGCTTTGTATGTCGTCTGCCTGCTCATAAAACTGCCGTCTCTGGTGACAGGGGTCTGTGTACTCTTGACTGCCATGCCGGCGGGGGCAACGACCAGTATTCTGGCATCCAAGTATGGCTGTGATGAGATCTTTGCAACAAAACTAGTAGTGGCATCTACCATCCTTTCCATGATCAGTATTCCAATCTGGAGTATGGTTTTGACCATATGATTTTAAGTGTGTAAAAAAATACAAAGAATGCGAAAAAAAAGATTGTAGAGTGAAGATAATTCCGCTATACTTTCTTTAGTTAAGGATATCTGCGAGGGTGCATATGTCATCTCGCAGATTTTTGCGGAAAGGGATCTTTTCGCAGAGGAACAACAAATCAGTACAAAGGAGTTATGTGATGAATCAAAAAGGAGCAATCAAAGATGCCCGCAGTCTTGGAACACCAAAGATGCTACTGTTGGGTTTGCAGCACATGTTCGCCATGTTTGGCGCAACAATCTTAGTTCCAATTCTCGTGAATGATTATTTCGAGGGAGAAGGACTTTCTGTTCAGGTAACACTATTTTGTGCCGGTGTCGGTACACTCTTATTTCATTTGATCACCAAGCGTAAGGTGCCTGCTTTCTTAGGATCTTCCTTCGCATTTCTGGGTGGATTTTCCATGGTAGCACAATTGGATAGTGGGATTTATGCCAATATGACTATGGGCGAAAAGTTGCCATACGCTTGTGGCGGTATCGTGGTAGCAGGTCTTTTATATCTGGTATTTGCCCTGATCGTAAAACTGGTAGGTGTAAGAAAAGTTATGCGTTTGTTACCGCCGGTAGTAACCGGACCGATCATTATCAGTATCGGACTTTCCCTTGCATCTTCTGCTGTCAATAATGCACAGACAAACTGGATCATCGCGATCGTCGCATTTGCGGTTATTGTGATCTTCAATATCTGGGGCAAGGGCATGTTCAAGATCATTCCGATCCTCATGGGTATCGTGATCTCTTATATCTTTGCTTTGGTATTAAATGGTGTCGGTATGACAAATGCTGACGGAAGCGCGATCTTAGATTTCACTTCTGTAGCAAGCGCACACTGGGTACAGTGGCAGCCATTTGTATGGTGCAAGTTTGATATTACAGCCATCCTTGTTATGGCACCGATCGCACTTGCGACCATGATGGAGCATATCGGTGATATTACAGCAATCTCCGCAACGGTAGATGAGAATTTCGTAGAAGATCCGGGACTTCACAGAACCTTGATCGGTGACGGACTTGCAACCGCATTTGCCGGAGCCATCGGTGGCCCTGCAAATACAACATATGGCGAAAATACAGGTGTATTGGAACTGTCAAAGGTACATGATCCTAAGGTTATCCGCATCGCAGCCGTATATGCGATCATCCTTAGTTTTTCACCGAAATTTGCAGCAGTGATCGGTTCTATGCCATCTTCCATCATCGGTGGTGTAAGTTTCATCCTTTATGGTATGATCTCTGCTATCGGTGTCCGTAATGTGGTTGAGAACAAGGTAGACTTCACAAAGTCAAGAAACCTGATCATTGCAGCCGTTATCCTTGTCAGCGCACTTGGATTTACAGATGGTTTTACATTCACGATCGCAGGAACAAGCGTTACACTGACTTCTCTTGCTATCGCAGCCATTTTGGGAATTTTCCTGAATGCTATCCTGCCGGGCAAGGATTATGAATTTGAGACAAGCGCAAAAAAAGAAGAAGCGTAAAAAGACGGATTCTGTTTCGGGGGAAGCGGGATACGAAAAAGTTATGAGCAGATAGACAAAGAGCATGTGGACGATCGAAGGGATCAGACACATGCTCTTTTTGTAGTTATTATAGGAGTATTAAGCGTAATAATCGATGTTGTTTGCCATGCGCTTGGCATAGGTCGTCAACTGTTTCATGAATTTGGAGTCTTTGTTTAAAAGACTCTTGAAACGGCTGCCCCTGATGTTTTCAACGGCGGAAGAACTGAGGGTCAGATAACCAGAGGAGTTTTCCTTGATGCCGATGTTTTCCAAATCCTTGGAATACTTGCTGGCAAGATTTTTCAGATTCTTGTAAGTGGAGGTCGCATAGGAATTGGTCGAGGATTTGGCGGAATCCATGGTGTAATTGTATGTATCGATAAAGGCGCGTACATGAGAAGAAATATCGTCCTTATCGGCATTTTCAAAGTCAAAATGATCCAGTTTCCGAACCGCGCGGCGAAGCGCCTGTGCATCTGCATAATTTAACTGATTGGTCGTAGCAGAAGAACGTGTACTTTTGGTCGTAAAAGCGCGGTAGGTCGCGTAATAACTGCGCAGGGTGATGTTGTTTGCTACAGAAAATCCACTCATGACGGCTCCTTTCTTTAAAAGTTATAGTAGGGAAAGCGGTAAAATTTTGCCAATTACCGATTGTTATATATTTTATATCGGAAATTCTGTCGGAAAATTGACCTTTGAACTTGTTATTTTTTATAGGCTCTAATATAATGAAACGAGATAGATTTGTACCTGGTACAAAAAGAAACGGAGGACAAGCATGGAGCAGGAAAAGGTCATAGTCATTGACTTTGGCGGACAGTACAACCAGTTGGTTGCCCGCAGAGTCAGAGAATGCAATGTTTATTGTGAGATCTATTCTTATAAAACAGATATTGAAAAGATTAAAGAAATGAATCCGAAAGGGATCATTTTGACAGGAGGTCCAAACAGTTGTTATGAGCCGGATTCACCGACTTATACCAAGGAATTGTTTGAATTGGGAATTCCGGTATTGGGACTTTGCTATGGGGCACAGTTGATGATGCATGTATTAGGCGGTAAGGTCGAGAAGGCACCGGTCAGAGAATACGGTAAGACCGAGGTATTTGTAAAGCAGGATTCCCCATTGTTTGCAGGCGTATCTGCAACAACGATCTGCTGGATGAGCCACTTTGATTACATTTCAAAGCCGGCAGAGGGATTCCGCATTTGCGCACATACGGCGGATTGCCCGGTGGCAGCGGCAGAGAATCAGGAAAAGAATTTATACGCGATCCAGTTCCATCCGGAAGTACTGCATACGGTTGAGGGAACCAAGATGCTGCACAACTTTGTACGCGGTGTCTGCGGATGTGCCGGAACATGGCGCATGGATTCCTTTGTAGAAAATGCCATTAAGGATGTAAGAGAAAAGGTAGGAGACGGCAAGGTGCTTTTGGCACTGTCCGGTGGTGTGGATTCTTCTGTGCTTGCAGCACTTCTTGCAAAAGCAATTGGACCACAGCTTACCTGCGTGTTTGTAGATCATGGACTTCTTCGTAAGAACGAGGGAGACGAAGTCGAGAGTGTATTTGGCAAGGGCGGAGCCTTTGATATCAACTTTATCCGTGTCAATGCACAGGAGCGTTATTATGCAAAACTTGCAGGAGTGACCGAGCCGGAGCAGAAGCGTAAGATCATCGGCGAAGAATTTATCCGTGTTTTTGAAGAAGAAGCAAAGAAGATCGGTGCCGTAGATTTCCTGGCACAGGGAACGATCTACCAGATGTGGTAGAGTCAGGACTTGGCGGAGAATCTGCAGTGATCAAGTCTCATCATAATGTCGGCGGTCTGCCGGATTATGTAGATTTCAAAGATATCATCGAGCCACTGCGCAACCTGTTTAAGGATGAAGTGCGTAAGGCAGGACTGGAACTTGGTCTGCCGGATTATCTGGTATATCGTCAGCCATTCCCGGGACCGGGACTTGGCATTCGCATCATCGGCGAAGTGACCGCAGAAAAGGTGCGAATCGTGCAGGATGCTGATTATATTTATCGTGAAGAGATCGCTAAGGCGGGACTGGATCGAAGCATCGGACAGTATTTTGCAGCACTGACCAATATGCGTTCGGTTGGTGTCATGGGCGATGAGAGAACCTATGACTACGCCGTAGCACTGCGTGCAGTCAACACGGTAGACTTCATGACAGCGGAGGCGGCAGACATTCCGTTTGATGTCTTGCAGACCGTCATGAGCAGAATTATAAATGAGGTGAAGGGAGTCAATCGAGTATTTTACGATCTGACCAGTAAGCCACCGGGAACGATTGAGTTTGAATAAATCGAGTTGCTTAAAAAAGCCAGTGTTTATGCGGGTTTCAGCGATTTCGATTAGTCTTTTGATAACAAATTGATAACAGTCATAGCAAGTGCCATTATTCTTGTTATCCAGTGGTTTATGGGTAACGGAACAATTAACAGGTGGCTTGCAGACTAAAGTTCGGAGCTTGGCTCTGAACAAATTCCATATTATAAACTAAGCCCTTAGCTGTGGTTAATAACCATAGTTAAGGGCTTTTTTGTCGTTGCCAAAGCATCTGTAGGGAGCTGCCAGTGGCAGGTCCTGTAGGTGCTTATTTATCTTTCAAGTGGTCTTTGAATGCTTCCACGAGAGCGTCACTTAATTCCTGTGATGGAACTTTTGCCCAACGCTGTGTGGTGTCGAACTCTGGATAATGGTAACGCCAGTTATCGTATTCTTCTCTGTTGATTTCTTCGGAAGATAGCTTGTCTGCCTGTTCTTTCCAAGCATACAGCATTTTGAGGAGTTCATATGCTTCTCTGCCTTTGTCCTTGTTGACCTTTAAGCATACCTCTCCGTCTGCTTCACTGACAGTAAGACCGTAAATATCTTCAAGGGTAAACAGAGTGTGCATAAGACCGATATAGCTGTCTATGTCAGGAACATCAAGAGCCTGTGGAGAAACATCAAGCACCTGTGCCAATGCATTTGTAAGGTCTGCTTTCGGTTTGCGTGTACCAGTTTCGTACTGTGCCAAACGCACATCAGCACTCTTTTCTGGAAAACCGATTGCTGTACCGAGATACTTTTGTGTCATACCACGCATTAGTCTGAAAAAATGTATTCTTTCGCTGATAGCCATAATGATACGCTCCTTTTATATTTAGTGAAATAAGTATAGCAGAAATGTTTAGTGGAAGTCAAGAAAAACCGAAACAAAAATGTTTAATATTTTCTTTGCAACCACTTGACAATAGCAAATATGTTTAGTAAAATAAATTACGAATTAAACAAATATGCTTAATGCGACAACTGAATGACCGTCCGAAAAGCCAAACCGCCAAGACCTCGTCGGAGCAAGTTCCGTATCGTTCGCTTGTGTGCAAGCACAAAAGCTCATTCGCTGCACTGCTCCTCCTCTTCCCCAAAAGTCTCCGACTTTTCGGGAACCCCTATACGAGCGAGCGCCTGATGTACTGCGGTGCATTGGGACAGCACAGCGCCTGCCGACAAGCAGGAGTGCCTGTTGGAACTTTAACACGGAGAAAGCGGCAAGCAAAAAATTATTTTAAGAAAGGAAGAAAAAGGATATGGAAAACAGATTTATCCGAGCCGAAGATGTGGCTCAGGAACTAAACGTATCAAAACCTTATGCATATAAACTCATCAGACAATTAAATGAGGAATTGAAAGCAAAGGGCTTTATTACGATTGCAGGGCGTGTAAATCGCCAGTATTTTTACGAAAGGCTCTACGGAGCAGGAAAGGGGGAAATGTAAATGCCGGTATTTAAGAATGAAGATAACGGTACTTGGTATGTGATGGCAAGGTATGTGAACTGGAAAGGGGAACGCAAGCAGAAATGCAAGCGTGGCTTTGCTACCAAACGAGAAGCACAGGAATGGGAAAGAATGTTCAAATTGCAGACTTCTTCAGACCTTGATATGAGTTTTGAAGCCTTTACGGAGCTTTATATCAATGATGTGAAGAACCGTTTGAAGGAAAACACGTGGCTTACCAAAGAGCATATCATACGCACAAAGATACTTCCGTATTTCGGGAAACTGAAAATCAGCGAGATTTCCACAAAGGAGATTATTACTTGGCAGAATGAAATGCTTGCCTATCGTGATGAGAAGAAAAAGCCTTATTCACAGACGTATCTGAAAACGCTGCACAATCAGTTGTCCGCCATTTTCAATCACGCTGTCCGCTACTATGAACTGCGTTCCAATCCTGCGGCAAAGGTGGGAAATATGGGACGTGAGGAACACAAGGAAATGCTGTTCTGGACAAAGGAAGAATACAAGAAATTCTCTTTTGAGATGATGGACAAGCCTGTTTCCTTTTATGCGTTTGAAATGCTTTACTGGTGCGGTATCCGAGAGGGCGAGCTGTTAGCTTTGACTCCGGCAGATTTCAACTTTGATAAGGAAACAGTCACAATCAATAAATCCTATCAGCGTTTGAAAGGGCAGGATGTGATTACTTCTCCGAAAACGAAAAAGAGCAACCGCACGATTAAAATGCCGAAGTTTCTGTGTGAGGAAATGAAAGAATATCTCGGTATGCTTTACGGATTGAAGAAGAAAGACCGTATCTTTACGGTGACGAAAAGCTATCTTCATCACGAGATGGACAGAGGGGCAAAGGCGGCAGGCGTGAAGCGTATCCGCATTCACGATCTCCGTCACCCGTATGTCAAGCCCACGACAAAAAATTTATAACTTTTTTTGCAGTTTTTCGGGCAGCTTCATAGCTGCCCATAGCTGTTTCAAATGGGTGTTCACGGTTATACTTCCTTTTCGGATTCCTTAGTTTCTAAGAAATCCTGTGTTGCATATTCAATCTCAATCCGATCTCCTGGAAAGACGTAAACTTTATTGATAAGCCGGTCAATCAGAGCTTTTGTCAGCATGTTGGCGTTTCCGACTTTCTGCACAATTTCCTGTTGTTTCAGCTTAATCTCATAATCACTTTTTATCTGCTTTGTCTGTGCAGTGATGACAGCATGAACATTTTTGGCTTGTACCAGTTCCGTGTCATAAACCGCTTTTCGTGTCCGATAGGTTTCCAAATCAATCTCTCCGAGTGCATACTGCTCATAAAGATACCGCTTGCTATCTTGAATAGAACGGAGTTTTTCTTCATGTTCGGCCTGCTGGACTGTCTGCAAATCCAATTTATCCTTATTGCTATCAATTCCCAATGCCGGACACATTTGAGCCCGAATTGTTTCAAATACAACCTGCTCCAGATCTGCCATCTTTATGCGCACACCATGACAAGGAAGCGTTTCAGCCACCTCGGAATGACGGCAATAAAACCACGCACCATTTCGTAGAGACATTGCATGATCGCAGCATCCGCAGAATACCTTACCACGGAGCAGATAATCACGCGGCTTTTTATTTGACAGAGAGAAACGCTTAATTGAAGCATTGGCTCTCTCAAATAGATCCACACTTACAATAGCCGGATGATGGTTCGGGATTTTGAACCACTCACTTTCATCCTTTAACTGTGTATGTCGGCTGCCAATCTCTTTTACCTTTCTCTTGCCAATTACATAGGTACCGATATATCTTTGATCTTCTAAAATACGCAGAACCGTTGATGTACTCCAAACGCCGTTTGTTCGGGAAACATTGTAATAGGCCTTGCCTTTAAGTTTGCGATATTCCCCAGGGGTGGGGATATTCATGGCATACAATTTTCTTGTGATCTCGGCTGCGGTGTTGCCTTCAGACGCCCATTGAAATATCATCTGCACATTCGGGGCAACATCCTCGTCCGGTTCCATACGTCCGTCTGCACTCTTGCGATAGCCGTAAGGACAGATGACACTCTGATATTCCCCACGACGCATCTTTGCGTATTTTGCACTTTGGATTTTCATGGACATATCCCGGCTATACCACTCGCTGATAAGATACTTGAAAGCAATATCAATCCCTCCGGTATCACCTTTGAAATTAGCTGTGTCAAAATCATCACTGACGGAAATAAAACGGGTGTGATAAAGAGGAAATACCCGCTCAATAAAATAGCCGGTTTCAATGCTGTTACGTCCAAATCGGGAAAGGTCTTTTACAATAATACAGTTGATTTTTCCGGCCTGAACCATTGTTAAAAGTTCCTGCACCGCCGGACGCTCAAAGTTTGTCCCCGTATGACCGTTGTCAATAAATTCCAAAATCTCGCTGTCATCCCATTCCGGCAGAGACATAGCTTTTTCACGAAGAATCAGTTTTTGATTTGGTATGCTCAAACTTTCAGTTTTGAAATCTTCCACAGAAAGACGGATATAAAGGGCAATCACATAGTTGCGCACGGTTCCACCGCCTTTCCCTGAAATTCATTTTTGAAACGGAAGGTCACATGAATATTCCGCTCGTGGTCTATCTCAATTCGTTCAATGAGCCGTTCGATCAGTTCTACAGTCAGTACGTGATCCTGTGCCAGTGTTTTTGCATCCTTTTCCATTGCACGGTATCTGGCAAGCTGGTTGTCCAGAGAGTCCATAGATTTTTCAAATACTTCAATCTCACCAGACAGAGCATTGATAGCATGTTCATAATCCGCTTTCAATTCAAAGTATTCGTCATTTGTCAAAATACCCTGCACAAAATTTTCATATAGGCCACGGATCAGCCGGCGTGTTTTTTCAATTTCCTGCCGTTTGGCCGACATCTGAATTTTCAGCTTATCTTTTTCCTGTTTTTGTCTTGTCTCCAACTGAAAGAGTGGCAGCGACATTCCCAGCGCAACTGTCAGCTCTTTTTCAAGAATAGCCGTAACAGTAGAAATCAGTTCTTTCTCTTGTATCATCGCACCTTTGCAGCTATCTTTTTCTACCCGGCTGTTTGTAAGGCAGTGGAACCAGTAAGTGTCGGGTCCTTTCCGGCGCTCGGCGCGTTGCCTGTGAAGGCTTCTGCCACAATCAGCACAGAACACTTTACCTTTGAAAATGTTTGGTGTGTAGGGACGTTTTGGAGTTGCTTTGCTTTCTTCACAGATCTGTTTTCTGTATTCCTGAACTGCATTAAACAACTCATGGCTGATGATCGGTTCATGGGTGCATTTTGCAATAATCAGATTATCTTCTCCAGCCTTGACCTGCTGATGATCTACAATCTTTGTTTTTCCTTGCACCAGATCGCCTG
The DNA here is from genome assembly GCF_003478275.1 of Roseburia sp. AM51-8. Taxonomy (NCBI): domain Bacteria; kingdom Bacillati; phylum Bacillota; class Clostridia; order Lachnospirales; family Lachnospiraceae; genus Roseburia; species Roseburia sp. AM51-8. Next base: position 633,157 of record NZ_QUEY01000002.1, read on the forward strand.
TATAAACTTCGCTTTCTAAGATTTTCATCACTGTGCGGGTCTGCCATTTGCCACTTCCGATCAGTCCCGGACTGGTAATCTCGCCAGTGGTCTTTTTATAATGGCTCGGTGCCGGAATTCCCATCTCATTTAGATTGCGGACAATCCGGTTCAGTGCCACATGCTCATGTGCCCATTCAAAAATCTGTTTTACCACAGGGGCAGTATTTTCATCAATCAGAAGTTTATGGCAATTATCCGGGTCTTTCCTGTAACCGTAAGGCGCCCGTGCACCAATATAGTCGCCATCTTTCATAGCCTGCCGCGCCTGTGCTTTGATTTTTCGTCCAATGTCCAGAGCATAGGCTTCATTGATCATATTTTTCAAAGGCAGCATGATACCACCATGAAGATTTCCGGAATCCGCTGTGTCAAACTGATCCGTAACAGCAATGAAGCGAACATTATGAGCATGGAAATACTGTTCGATATAATAACCTGTGTCAATAGAATTTCGCCCTAATCGGGAAAGATCCTTAACAATCACACAGTTAATGTGGCCTGCTTCAATATCAGATAGCATTTGCTGAAATCCAGGGCGGTGAAAATTTGTCCCTGTCGCTCCGTTGTCGATATAAGTATCATACACAACGAAGTCCGGTTTATCCGAAAGAAAGTCATTCAGTACCAGTTTTTGGTTTTCTACTGAGCAACCCCGCTTTTTGTTATCCTCCACAGAAAGACGGATATACAGAGCCACATGTACATACAAAGATGGTGCCGGCATAGGAGCTGCCGTCTGTTTTCTGCTTTTTCTTGCCATTTAGCTCACCATCCTTTCTTCATTTTTGTAGCAATCTGTTCAGCCAAAGAGATTGCTTTCTGATATTCATCCTGGTAATTAAATTCAATATGCAGTTCATCTTTACCCATTACCCGTATGCTTCGGATAAGCTGCATGACTGCCCGGCGGTCAATATCCTCCATAGTAGAAAATTTCATAAAATGGTTGATCCAACGGTTTCGTTCGCTTCGGTTTTCCAATACATCTGTAAGTTTATCGTTCCATTCAGCGATTGCCTTTTGGAACAGTTCAATATCTGCATTGTATTTTCGCTTATAAGAGAGAAATTCTTCCTTTGTCAGAATTCCACTCACCAGATTTTCATAGAGTTTTGCCTTAAAGCCCTCGGTCTGTGCCACACGCTTTTCATTTACTCTGATCTGTGCGGCATATTCCTGCGCCAATTCCCGGTTGATCCGTTCCTGACTGATACTGGACAGCAGGGCATCCAGAGAAGCAACATTTTCAATATGTCCTTTCAAACTGTCCTGCACACATTCAATCAGATCCGACTCTTTCAGCATGACCGACGATGTGCAGCCATTCTTTTTGCCGGTCGGGCAGTAATAATAGTGATACTCTTTGTCTTTATAGCGGTTCGTCTTGCGGGTCATACGGCAGCCACAGCATCCGCAGATCAAAATACCGGAAAACAGGTAAACCTTATCCGATTTGGGAGAAGTCCTTGTGTCAATCCTGCGGAGCCGTTGCACCAGATCAAAATCGTGCTTTTGTATGATCGCTTCATGGGTTCCCTCCACACGAATCCATTCCGAAGAAGGTTTGTCCTCACGCTCTTTTAATTTGAAATGGGGCGTTGTCTGTTTGCCCTGGACCAGTGTTCCGGTGTAAGTTTCATCCTGCAAAATGCGGATGATTGTAGTTGCAGACCATTTGCAATCCTTTCGGTCTGTATAGCCACCTTTTGCATGAGGCATTCCGTGATTGCGCTTATACGCTAAAGGCGAAAGAATTCCTAATCGGTTCAGTTCATCCGCTATATGGGAAGCGCTGAATCCCTCCAGCCGTTTTCTGAAAATATCCCTCACAACATTAGCAGCATATTCGTCTACTTCCAAGCTCTTGTGTTTATCGCCGACTTTCACATAACCATAAATGGTAAAAGCACCTACAAAATCCCCGCTGCGCCGTTTTACTTCCAGGGCGCTCCGTGTCTTAACGGAAATATCCCGACAGTAAGCCTCATTCATAATGTTTTTGACAGAAACCGTGAGATCATCGGCAGCGTCATTTTCCGTGTCCACATTATCGTTAATTGCGATAAAACGCACTCCATAGGCTGGAAATACCCTGCGCATATAACGGCCTGTTTCTATGTACTCACGACCTAAGCGGGAGAGGTCTTTGACAATCACGCAGTTAGCTTCGCCTTGTTCGATCATCCGCATCATTTCCTGAAATGCCGGGCGATCAAACAAAACACCACTATAACCATCGTCAATTTTTTCTGCCACAACCTCAATTTCCGGGTGTCGGGCTATGTAGTCATCGATCAGGCGCCGCTGGTTAGCAACGCTGTCACTTTCTACTGTTTTATCATCCGTATAAGAAAGACGGATGTACTTAATCGCTTTGTAAACCTGCATAAAAAAACACTCCTTTCGTTGCACAGAAAAATCCCCGCAATTCAAGAAGTGTGGTTATGCCATATTCAATTCCTTTTCCGATTCTTATTCTACCATGCTTTTACGGAAAAGTCAGCCCCTTTCTTAAAATTGCACCTATCGCAAAATACCCTTGATACATTCTTCCAGGGTAGCACCTTCAGCAGAAAAGCTGGCCTGTACAGTAAAACGCCCACACTTAAAATGGTATGGATTTTTGATTTGCTGAACGAATTCTGCAATCCGTTCATCACGGGAAAGTTCTTTGTTGACAGAGACATCCCGAATGTCTACCAGTGTACCCACTTCACTGACAATGGTATTCAATTCCATAGTATCAACTCCCTTCTGAAAACTGTGTTATCAAAACCACATGAATAGGTCGGATCTATGGTTATTACACACATAAATCCGGCCCATTATATCTGATTTCGATTTTACTGCCGTATTTGCCACGCACCCCGGCAAGTCCTTCTGTAATAAGGACGGGGCTGTTACAGGCTGCGGGTAGCGTCACCGCATCATAGTCCCGCATACGCCGCCGCTTTGCCAGAGCAAGCAAACGCCGCAGGAACTCTCCCCAAGTCTTTAGGAAGCTGTGAAGAAGTACCATTATGATCTGCGTCGTTATCGCGTCCGGCCTGCCACAGCCGGTTTCGTAGGTTGCGTTTATCGCTCGGACAGCCTGGATCCATCACCTCCTTAGGCCGCCTGTCACCGCGCCGCCCCATCTGCCGCTCGGAACACAGAATGAAGTACCTGTAACAGCGTATATTCGGTTGTCAAGGAACAAGCAAGGGGCATGGCAGACAAATTGATATTGCAGTTGGGGTGGGAGGATGTATATGCTTCCTTACCACACCCGTCCAGCTTGTCCCGCCGAATATGTCCCTCTACTATTCAGTACATTTTTAGGGGCAAAGTTGCCGTCTGTTATAAAATTTCTTTGAAATATTTTTCCAGACTACGCAATCCGGCTTCGATAGAACGGGTGATCCGGCTTTTGTGTGTTCCTTCCGCTTTGGCAATATCTGCTTTGCTCATGCCAAGAAAAAAGTGTGCATAGATTCGTTGGCGCTGCTTTACCGGAAGTTTGGAAAGACCTTTATAAATCAACTCCGTCATTTGGCGCTGTTCCCAAATTTCTGCCGGGTTAAGAGGCTTTTGCAATATCTCACGCTCAATACCTTCGTCTCGATCCAGAGAGTAAAATGCTTTATAGCGGTATGTACGAATCCGATAGGCTTCTTCCAACAACATATATTCCCGAAGCAACAAAGCAACTTCATCCGGCACCTCAACGATCATGTCCTGTGTATAATACGGGTAATAATCCCGAAGATTGATTTTCTTCATAGTAATTTCCTCCAATTTCGATGTTTGAGTTGATGGCAAAAATCGAAATCAGAGGGTGGGCTGCGGCAGCGATAAGGTCTAAGTCTCTTTCTGATTAAAAAAAGGGTACAAAAAAGCGCGCCCGTACAAAGAACAGGCGCGCCAAAGCAGCAGTATGAAATTTTTCCGGGAGGTTGACAGCGAAAATGCTCAAACTTTGTCGAAACCAAAAACGCCGCAATCCATACGAGCTGGACTACGACGTATAGGTGACTGAATGTAAAGCAGTTTATCTGCAGATCTGTGTTGCATAGACGCATAGGCATTTCCTCCCATCAAGGAGGAACCTGAATCGGCTGCTTGATACCTCCTTGGGAGAAAATTATATCGGTTATGTTTCCTTTATCAGTCCGCAGATATTCGCTTTTTACTCTTTATATTCGCAATTTTCTACATATTCCGCTCTTAGAATATATGCTGCAAAAAGCAAGCCCACAAGGGGAAACAACACCTTGTGGGCTCATGTTATAGATGTTCAAATTTATAGCCGATCCCGGCGACACTCTCAATATAGTTTGGAAGATCCGGTTCAAAGCGCAACTTCTTACGCAGCTACTTATATGATTATGAATCGCTTTTCTCGAATAGAAATCACAATCCTCTTTCCAAACCAAATCGGTAATCAGTTCGTAAGTAAAAACACGTTTGGGATTGGCAATGAGCAATGCCAGTATATCAAACTCCTTACTTGTCAGGTTGATCATCCGTTCCCTAACCCTGACAGTGCGGTGTTCCAGGCATAGATAAAGCTCGCCTTCCTGTATTTCTGTTAGAGGATTTTTCTTTGCTGCGAAGGAAGTGTGACAGGAATTGAATACCGTTCCATGACAGGCTCCTTGTTCCAAAATATATTGCATTAGAGCATTCTTTTGTTCCTCGTTAAGAAGCAGAAATAACTTTTCTCCGATCTGCTTGCCGGATTCTTCTATATCAAAAACAGCTAATGTCCCATCACATCATCACCTCCGTATTTTAATAAATTTATTGATTAGAGTTCAATTCTTGCTTTCGATGGCTTATCTTCACAATAGATAACTTTAATCGTTGTTCCCTTGTCAGGACTTTGTTTCCTGCGCCAATCCATTTTCGGCAGATGTAATCTTTGCCGTCTATCGTATATTTGACCTTGATAGTATGCGGAAAGGCTGCGCCATCCATCGCATGAACGCGGGCAGGTTTACGATTCACTTTTAACCACCATTGTTTTATAACTGAAATTACAGTTCCCATTGTTTCTTTTTCCATAAGTTATACCTCCAATGATATTTTTGATTGATGATACCTATTTTCTATTCAGCCTTTTCTTTGTTTGTAGTAAAAGCGGAACGCTGCTGCGCCGGTGGCCGCCAACTGTACCAGAATCAGCACAGCAAACAGACCGAAGCTCTCATAGTAGAACAGTTCATCCCAAAAATATAGTCTGTTCAAATGATGCCATTTATTGTATTCTAAATTTGTAGGTAAGCTGAACGGGTAACTTACCAAGGGATAGCGGCAACAGATGTCTATCTAACCATACTACCATTGAGATCGAAAAGTATGAATTGAAGAGTACAATAATAGGGTTGATTGAGGATCAACTTTTATTTTTTGTACCTTCATGTTAGAAGCCGTTGTGGACTATTACCTAAAAATAATAGATATAACACAAAGAGAATTATTCAATCTGTCCAAGCATAACAGGAAGGAAAAGATTGAAATTCCATAGGTAGTGGCTTCGTTGACGCGACTAAGTTCAATACGGAAAAATCGGTCTGCAGGTGTGTCAAACAGAAGACACTATTTTTTTATATCTGAGACCGATTGTTTCCGATACAATTTATGGAACATTCAGCACATCATGGACAAACCAAGTCTGAGCCGTGACCATAATGGCAAATGTGCAAATAGCAAAGAGAAGTACTTCAGCCACAGCATTGACACGGCTGGATTGAAGTTGCTTTTTCAGATTGGCAGGCAAGATTCTTGACAGCAGACAATAAACTAAAAATCCAATACAGGCTCCAGCGGTATTTGTCATCAAGTCATTGATGTCGGAAGAACCCCAGCCAAACATCTGGACAATTTCAACAGCCAAAGAAAACAGAAAGCCAGTCAATGCAACCGTCTTCATGTGATGATATTTCTTGTACAGCAGCGGCAGGAAAAATCCCAACGGGACAAACAGAATAATATTCAGAATGGTATCAATTGGCCCAGTTATCATACCGATAAATGGAGTCCAAGAAATGTTCGGGCGAAAGGTCATTGTGCTTGTAAAGCCGATGCCTGTGACGGTCAAAAGTCCGAATAAATAATAACCAAAAACAAACACTGCAGCGGTATGGAGAAAACTTTGTGTTCTCCCCAATTTTTTGAGCCACAAGAAATACAGTACGAAGACTGGAACCATAAACACATACCCACTAATTGAGCGGATGAGAATATCAGAAATTGGTATCATTATTATCTCCTTGTCAAATTCAAATTTATTGCCCATTCCAGCATTGAGCATTTTCTCATAAAGCAAACAGAATACTGTCATTAGTAACGACGGTATTCCCATAATGCTAATCGTAAGTCTAATTGTTCAATGTCGATTAGACATTCACTTTTACATTTTGGACAAAAGAGAGGAAAATTTTTAAGTACGGTATCTTCCCGAATTTTGTCGCGTGTTTTATTCCCGCAGACTGGGCAGCGGATGAACTCTGTTTTCTCCATATTGTTCACTCCGAATTGCGATCATTCTTTTTCTTATCCCGATATTTCCGTATGAGTTTATTACGGATAGGAACGCCAACACCAAGCAAAAGCACAACTGCCAAAATTGTGAAATCCATACAATCACCTCACATTTCTTTGTTCTTCATAATCCGAATGGACAAGAAGATCGAAACCGCATACATCACGACAATAGCAAAAACCGCAAGGAAAACGAGAAGTATCGGAGAAGATTCAACGACTGAAATAATTGATTTCCCGATGGCTGGCATTTTAGAGAGAAGAAGTAAAGTCACCAAAAAACCGGCCACTGGAATATACATAAATACCCGTCCTTTGATTGAACCGTACTTGTAATATCCCGGAATCTGGAACACGGTATAGAGTGCAAATAAGAATACTCCTGCAATAGCGGCAGTTACAATGTCAAATACGCCAACTGTTTCACCCAGCACTTTCAAGACAAGCGGCTGTGCAATCAAAGAAATAATCAAGGAAAGAAGCCCCATTGCAAGGACGAAAACATAGCGTCCGATCACAAGCTCGCTTTTCCGAACAGGTAAAATACCAAACAGCCGATCCATGCTGTTTTTTTCTGTGATGGAAAAGGTATATCCCGTCGTCATAGCAATAAAGCACATGGCAAATGATACCCCTGTCAGCAAAGAACGGTTGATTGCGGCAAACACAATCGGCAGAAGCAGGGTAAAGCAAATCGTCTTAAAATATGGTTTTACCAATGCAATATCTAATTTTGTGGATTTCAAAATATTACTCATAATCGTCACCTTTCTTGCTTGTAAACACTACAATTTCATCAATAGTGGCAGGCTCAACGGTCAGGTTAGGGAAACCGCTAATATTTTCGGTTTTCATCAGCGCCTCAAATCCCGTAGGGAATGTACGAATACCAGCCGCCTTATTTTTCAGATCATCGGACAGTTCCTCAATTCCACCTTTTACAATGCGGAACATATCTACAAAATCATCTTTGCTGCCAGTAAAGAACAACTCGCCATAACTGATGTAGGTAATATAATCGGCTGCACGCTCCAAATCGCCTGTGATATGGGTGGAGAACAAAACACTATGTTCGCCATCTTCAATATACTCCGAAAGAATTTTCAAAAGTTCATCTCTGGAAACCGGGTCAAGTCCACTGGTCGGTTCGTCAAGGATCAGCAGTTTTGCGTCGTATGAAAACGCACAGGCAAGCATTAACTTCATCTGCATACCTTTGGAAAGTTCTTTTACCTTTTTGGTTGGTGCAATGTGAAATTTCCGTAACATATCCGCAAATTTCTGGCTGTCCCAATTTGGATAAAATACCGAAATAGACTTTTCAACCTGCGACACTTTCCAATCATCACTGAAATAATTTGTATCGAAAACAACGCCAAGCTCTGATTTTACTTTTTGTTCTTCTGCGATATTATCCAGCCCCATCACTTTGACTGTGCCGCCGGTGCGCTTGAGCATATTCAAAATCAGTTTGATTGTCGTTGTTTTGCCAGAACCATTCGGGCCGATCAAGCCCATAATATATCCCTTTGGCAAAGTAAAGCTGATATTGTGAAGTTGAAAAGAATCAAAAGATTTTGAAAGATTCGTTACCTCTAAATAATTAGTCATCTGTTTTTACCTCCGTTAAAATGTCCAAAAGGCGATGTAATTCCTCTGTGGATAGATTTGCCATTCTTGCAGCTTTTATTGCTTCGGTGAGATTGTTTTCTACTTTGCAAATAAGCTGCTCCTTAATCAGTTCTGAACCAGACCCCATTACGAAACATCCACGCCCCTGCACATTTTTAACAAAGCCCTCTTGCTCTAATTCTGTGTATGCCTTTGTCACTGTTAAGACGCTGATCTTTAAGTCTTTGGCAAGTGTTCTAAGGGAGGGCAAAGTTTCTTCGGCTTGAAGCTCGCCAGATAAAATAGCCGCCTTGATCTGCTGTTTAATCTGCTCGTATATGGGGACGCCAGATACATTTGAAATAATCAGTTTCATTGCTGCATCCTCCGTGTGTTTTAACTGTTGTGCTGTTATGTATAACAGTATAACACGAAATTTTTCAAAAAGCAATATAGTTTAAGAAAAGTTCATAATAGCAAAAATTGGTCGGGACAATAAATTTACTGTCCTGACCAATTTCTCATAAAAAAGCGTCTATCCTGTCCACTACAAAGACATATTTTTATATGTGTAACGATCTCATTCCACAAAGAACAGAACCCGCCGGATCAGCTCCGGGATATTGACCGGGGCGGTGATATAGTCGTTCACGCCCTCATGCCGGTATTCATATTCCGTGGCAGGGTCGTTGTTCTCGGTGAGGATAAAGAACGGCAGAAGCCGGACATGGGGATTCTTCATTTGGAACATCCCCGCCACCCGCCGTAGCGTATGAAACAGCTCCATTGCTGTGCCGTCCGGCAGTTCCAGATCGCACAAGATCAGTTCTATTTCCTTATCCTCAAAAATCCGGCGCTTGGCTTCCCAAATCGAGGAAACCAGAATCAGGTCAAAGCCCTTTTGTAGCATAGCAGCCCGCAGCACTTCGGCGCTGGTATCTTCTGCATAGACAAAGAGCAGCTTGTGAAAAGTCGGGGCCTTTTCGCCGGATAACTGCCGGTAGGCGTATTCCACCAGCTTATCTTGTAGTAGCAGTCCTTTCATTTTGTCCATGCACAGCGTCGCGCCCCGGCGCATAGCCTCCTGTTCGTAGTCGTCCTTGTCATGGCAGGACGCCAGAACAAAAGGCAGCTCCTTGTCTGCGGCCCGCACCTCGTCCAGAAAGTCCATGCCAGAACCATCCGGCAGGTCGAGATCACAGCAGACCACCAGCGGCATTTCCTCTTGGATGGCGGCCCGCGCTTCTTTCAGCGTACAAGCCGTTTTCACCGGGTAGCCCCGGTGCTGTAAGTATATTTTCAGACACCATGTATAGGTGTCGCTGTCGTCGATCAGCAGTATCTTTTTCATGTGTCCTCACCCCCAATATTGATTTACCACAAGCATAAACTACAAATGTTACACAAATGTCCGAGGTGCCTTTGATTTCGACAGAAAAACAGGCTGAATTGTTACAACGCTCGGACATTTCAAAAATTTTTTTGAGAAATGGCGAAAAAAGCGGGGCAGCACACGCCGCCCCGCCGATCCCATACGGCTATTCCATCGTCCTGATTTGCTCAACAAGAGATTGTTTTTTCAGATTTCCAGTTGTGTAAGAAATCAAGGTGAATTGCACAATCAGCAGGATTGCTAAATATATCAATACGATCAGCCACGGAAATGAATAGTAAAAGTATGGATTCATCGTTTTCACAACTACCTGTACGGATAGGAAGCCCAGTCCAGTCCCCAAAACCAATGTTACCAGCGTAGCAAAAACTGAATACATCAACCCCTCATAGCACAGCATTTTGATAAGCTGCTTTTTACTCAAACCAATCGCCTGTAACATTCCAATTTCCTGCCTACGGGATAAGAAGTTTGTGATTGTCGTATTGACAAGGTTGATTAAAGAAAAGCACACAACAATAACAGCCACGATCAACAATACCCCGATGGAAAGTTGTTGAAGTCCGCTATAATAAGTGATACTTTCTTTTATGGTTTCCATAACCAAATCGCTATTTCCGTCTATCAGTTGATTTAATGCAGCTTCAACTGTATCAAATTTTTCCATATCGGTAATTACAGAAATCGTACCTGTGCAATCTATCCCGGTCGCTTCATTCATAAACTGCTCCGGAAGCGCAAAGCATTTTGAGAAGCCGGAGTAAGAATATTCGTTTACAATGCCCATGACGGTATAGGTCTTTGTGCAAATTTGGCCGGATTCGGTTTTATAGTCCACTTCGACGGTATCACCCAACGCAGCCTCAATATCATAGAGATCGGCACGCTCTTGAAGCAAGACAATTCCATTTCCTGCCACCAGTTCATCATAATCAGTCGTTCCCGCAATTCGCTCTTTCTCCAAATTCTGCTGTTCATCTCGGCAAAAGCCTGAATCCATTTTCCAGAATTACCATTTACACGATATTCTGCGTCCGTGTAATACCAGTGCTTGATTCCTGTAACGCCATCAATAGATTCTACTGCATTTACAAAATCGGCATTTAGAGAATTCTTTTGCTGCAATCCAGACAAAGAAATACCAGCAGTGTCCCACGATTGATTTGCGTTGAGCTGAATGTTAAATTCACCGACAGGGAACGCCCTGCCTCTTGCCTCTGCAACGCCATCATAGGAAACTAACATTGTCGAAATCAATACAACCAATACTCCGCCGAGTGAAAGAGAAAGTATTGTTAAAGTGGACTTTGCCTTTTGTCTGGACAGATTCATTTTAGCAAGTGAAGCAGGCGTTATTTTACGGTGCAGCACGGAACTTTCTTTCATTTTCCCCTGATAATCGGAATATCGCAATGCTTCCAGCGGAGATACTGCCGCAGCTCTTTTTACAGGAGTATGAATGGCAATCATCACAATAATAAATGCAAAAAGGCCAACCCCGGCCGTCACACATAAAGTGGTCAGCCAGTACCAACCGGCAGGAACCAGAAAGTACCCAATCACATTTCCAATAACCAGACCAATTGGGATAGCAATGGCAGCAAGTAATTTCCCCTCGCGGTAAACCATCTTTTTGATCTGTCGTTTTGTAGTTCCGATTGTGCGAAGCTGTCCATAGTTACGGATACTGCTTGCTACTGAAATATAAAAAATCGAATAGATCACAATGCCGGAACCAATGAAAGTTACAAAACCAATCAAGAAATAGAACAGCATATCGCTTCCGTGATTTTCGTCCTTTAAGTTAAAATATGTGGAACGGACAATCACATTATCATCGGAAATTTTTAATTGCTGCGCCAGAGTGTTTGCATAGTTGGTGGCTTCTTCCTCGCTCATATTTTGAGCGCCTTTCAGCCCAATGTAATAATCAATCATGCCCTCGTCGCCATACTGCTGTCTTACTAATTCTTTCGATATAATGGCTGTATAGCGCCCAATATCGCCGGTTTTCACATCTAAGATTCCCGTCAATTTGAAATCATGGGTAGTGCCGTCAGAAAAGGGGATTTGAATTGTCTGTCCCAATTCATTTGAATAGCCCAAACTATCCAAAAAGGATTCTTGCACTACAATTTCATTCTCCGAAGCTGGTAAATCTCCCGAATAGGGCATACTTTGGGATTTTAGCATATCTGCATTTGCATAAGTAAAATTCACGGTTGAATGGTTTACCTGTTCAGAAAATGCGTTAAAAAATTCCCCAACCCACGCAATTTCTTCTTGCTTGTATAGTTCCTGTCCCTGTTGTTCAGAAATCGCATGATACATAATCTGCGCTGTTTTTTGGTTGCGGTTCTGCGTTTCCTGCATAACCCCAAAGCCATAGAGGACAATAGCAGATAGCAATGCGCTGGCAAGTGCAATCGTCAAAATAATAAAGATATTTCTTTTTCGATTTGCCGATATACTGCGGTTTGATATGCGCTTTACTATGCCGTTGGTATCATTTTCAAAAGGCCATGTCATAGCCTGCCACCTCCTTACTCCACAATCTTTCCGTCCTCAATGCGGACAATCCGATCTGCAAGGCGGGCAATGTCGTCATTGTGCGTAATCATCACAACAGTTTGCCGGAACTCCGCACTGGTGCGCTTGATAAGCCCAGCACCTCGGCGCTGGTCTTGCTGTCAAGGTTGCCGGTCGGCTCGTCGGCCAGCACGATAGCCGGTTTGGTAATCAAGGCGCGGGCGATAGCCACACGCTGCTGCTGTCCGCCGGAAAGATTGTTCGGCATATTTTTCAGTTTATCTTCCAGCCCCAGCAGGTGAACGATCTCGTCCAAAAACTTCTGATCCACCGTGTCCCCGTCCAGCTCCACCGGCAGGACGATGTTCTCATACACATTCAGGATGGGAACAAGGTTATAGTTCTGGAAGATAAAGCCGATGTTGCGGCGGCGAAAGATGGTGAGCTGTTCGTCGTTCATCTTCGACAGTTCTTTGTCCCGGACAATCACATTGCCGGAAGTAGGGGTGTCCAGCCCGCCCATCATGTGAAGCAGGGTAGACTTGCCGCTGCCGGAGGTTCCCACAACGGCCACAAATTCGCCGTCATTTACGGAGAAGTTCACGCCGTCAAGGGCGCGGGTGATGTTCGGCTCTGTGCCGTAATACTTTTTCAGGTCGATAGTCTGTAAAATGCTCATAAAATTCAATCCTTTTTTTGTTTGTTGTAAATGCGGAACGCTGCTGCGCCGGTGGCCGCCAACTGCACCAGAATCAGCACAGCGAACAGGCCGAAGCTCTCATAGTAGAACAGTTCATCCCAAAATAGGAGAACATCACAGAGAGCAGTCAAGGCAACCGTGCAGCGGATGTGCCGGACCAGCCATTGCCGGAACACCAGCACAAGGGCAACGGGCGGGACGATCAGCAGCGCCAGATTCAAAATCAATGTCGGGGTCAGTTCCATTGCGTCGCCTCCTCACTTTTGTTGATAAGGGTATTGTAAAACCCAAATGTCCGCGAAATGTTACAGCGGCCAAAAAATTTCATTGAAAATCGGGGTGAAATGTTACAACGCTCGGACATTTCAAAAAATTCACGGCGGACAGCCGGAAATGGTCGTCCGCCGAATCATACTACACAATCTTTTAGATAGATTGATTGTGAAATAATTTCAATCCAATCACCACATCTATCATAAGTTCCACAATGAGAATTATACTAATGGCAACATTAAAATTACATAGGTTATATAATCCGATATAGATTTCACAAGTAAGAAATACAACTTGCAGACACAAATTTAAGTATGTCACTAAATGCTCGTTAGTTCTATTCCACAATCTAAACAGGAACATTGTAAAAATAGGTTTTCCCGTAAAAGCAAAAAGCACTGACAATACCGGCACCAAAAATACATAGTAAGAATCTACTGCATTGCTGGGGGATGTACCTACCCATTGAATTGCTATTTTATCAGGAACAACGAAAAATAAAACAATAGATAAAATAACATTGATTATTAAGATGATTGTTGTTGCTTTGCAAAAATTGATTTTTTTCATGGTGTTTTCTCCTGTTATAAGTGTGCTTTATTTAGTCGGCAACATAATGGAAAATTCCGAACCCTTGCCCGGCTCCGAAACCACTTTGATATAGCCGCCCTGCCGTGTTACGATCTCGCGGGCCAGATACAGGCCAATGCCCACGCCCTGCTGTTCGTGTACTTCTTCCTCACGATAGAAGCGCCGGAAGATGGCGGCCTGATTGCTTTCGGAAATGCCCTTGCCGGTGTCGGCTACTTTGATTTCCACATACATTTCCCACAGCACCACCGACACAGCGATTTTCCCGCCTGCCGGGGTGTACTTCACCGCATTGTCCAGCAGGTTAAAAAGGGCTTCGGATGTCCACTTGCTGTCATGGAAAACGGTCAAATCCTCCGGGCAGTCCACGGACACGACGATTTCCTTTTTCTCTGCTGCATACACAATTCCACTCATGGCCTGTGCCACGGTATCAAAGAGGCGGCCCGGTTTCTTATCCAACTGGATCACGCCCGTTTCCAGACGGGAGGTTTTCACAAGGGCCTGAAAGAGAAAGTCCAGCTTATCCGTCTGGCTGCGGATTCCCCGGATAAAGTCGGTGCGCTCCGCCTCGGTCATGGGCTTTTCCAGCAGCGTGTCCGTCGCCATTTTCAGATTGCTTACCGGCGTTTTCACCTGATGGGAAATATCCGATACAAGGGTCTGTAACTCCTGCCGTTCCTCGTCCACCCGGCGGCGGTTCT